>JANQHB010000017.1 GCA_028277225.1 Chlorobium sp. | reverse complement strand
CCCGCTTTTTTCATGCTTGTCGAAAATTGCCGCTGGTCGGGGGAACATGGAACGCAAAACAAAAGGCGGCCTCAGATTTCGTTCTGAGACAGCCTCTTTGCTCTTATTATAGGATGCGGTTGTCCTGTAATAAGGCGCGGGCAGGTATGGAGAGGCCTGCCCCTGGTGTTTTATGCGGATTTATCCGAGATATGACAGGTATATCGGCAAACGAAGCTGCCGCTTTCTCCCGTGGTCAGCTCGTCGATTCTTGTTTTGGGATTTACCAGTTCCTTAAGCAGCTTTGTGAAAGTGCCGAGGTAGAAGTAGCCGACAACAGGGACGGTCGGGCTCTTGACCCTGACGGTAATGAGCGGTGTTTTTTCGGTGGTGTAGCTGAAGTCCCCGCTTCCTGCAAACGTCCAGGCATTTTTGCTGATGGCAAAAAGCAGCAATCTGAATGCGATCGGGGGTGGCAGGGGTTTGAGTATCTTCTGGAAGAAGCCTGGAATTCGGACTTTCATAAGATACGCTGCAGTCCTCTCGCCGGAATCCTTCAGGATCTCTTCAAGCTCTTTTCTTTCAATCTCACCATCGAGGGCTGTGACGAGAGAATGGAACTTTTCTTCTTCAACCATTTCCGAGGGAAGATTGCCGACAAGGTGTCCATATCCGGCAACGGCCAGGCGGGCTTCGGCTTCTGCCTTACCGTATCTGGCCTCCAGCGCGGCTACGGTCTGAATGATGGAATTTGGGCCGATTTTTGCTTGTGCTGTCATTCGGAGCGAAACATTTGAAGTGATTCGAGACGGTCATTGTGAGCGGCATAGAGCGTTTCAGGAAACGCCCGGTTCAGGGTTCTTTTGAAGGAAAGGTAAGATTGATTTGGCCGGTTTCCCAACCTTTTCGCACGGTCACCGTATCGCTGCCGACCGTGAAAGGATCAGCAGGCTCAAACGGATAGATTCTGCCGGGATACCAGGCGAGGCTGCCGGTTTTATGTCGAATGCCATGCCGGGAGGCAAAGGCTCTGAGCCTGTATTTCCCCGGTGCAAGGCCATTGATCGTAAAAGGGGATGGTTTGTTGCCCCTGGCAGGAAGCACGATGCTCCGGATTTTTTCCCCCCTGGTATCGACGACTTCAAGAACGACAGTGGCCTGTTCTCCCGAAACAGTGCCGGATATGGTGCCGAAATCATCGTCGGTCGCCACTGTAAACGTTGCTGTTGCAAGAGAATCTGATGCCTTTTGCCTGTCGAGGCCCGTAATCCCGTTCATCTCTATTTTGACATGATATGTCCGTCCGTTGACAAAGGCGGGTTTCGGGAAAAGCCGGTATTGCCGGCTGTCAAGAGCATCGGTCGTAAAAGCCAGAGAGAGGGTGTCTTTTTCTTTGAGTTCATAGAGGGATACCGCCTTTGGTATCGACTGCTCTTCGACGGGTATGCTGAATGTGAGTGTGACCGGTCTGTCGAGATTCGCCGTAGTGAGAAATGCAGTGTTTTCGCCATCCGGGGGGGATATCCCTGTAAGGCTGAGGGATTGTTTGAGTGTATTGCCTGTTCCTCTGCAGAATATCGGGCTGCTTTCTCCATAGACAATACGGTAGACTGATTGTTTGTTCATTGGGCTTGTGACGATTCTGAACGCCCGGGTTTCAGGAGTTTCACTGATTGTATAGTATCCTTTCAGCTGTACTGGTAAGCCGTTTGTGGTATCGGTAACGACAAGTTGATCCGGATTGAATGCTGTAGCAGCAATGGAACGGTCAAAGGTGATATCGAGCAGGTTGGATGCTGTTGCAGAAGAGGAAACCGGGCGGGGTGGTCCCTGCGGTTCTGCGAGCCGGAATGTGTTGTCGAGCATGCCGGTTCTGACCGCATTTCTGTATCCTGCCGCATAGGATTCCTTTTCGGGATCGAGTTTCCGGTTTCCATTGATGTCCTGAAGAGCAAGAAGTCGATACGTGCCTTCTGCAAGGTATTCCATCTTGAATTTTCCGTTTTGTCCGGTAAGGACACTGTAATCAGGCTGGTTTTCAAGTGGGTTGAAGGCTGCCGGATCTGTATCGGCCGGGAGTGCCCAGGCAAGGACGAGCGCCTGGCGGGATGGACGGGTGTCATTGTTGAAAACCTGTCCTCCTATGACGCCCCGGTTAATTCTGCTGCCGGTAGAAAATGCGTATGTATAACTCTGCTTGAGCCTATTGCCGCGATAGCTTCTGAGAGATGCATTGAGTGTTATCGTGTAGGTTTTGTTTTTTTCCGGCGGTTTGGTGAAGATGATCTCAGCTTTTTTCCCGCTGGTCTTGAGTGTGTAATCGTAAAGTTGAGGGGAAAACGTAAGTGAGCGTTTCAACGATGCCGTTTGCACGTGCCGGTTGAACAAAAAAACGATTCTTTCGGGTGAGATATTGACAGATGAAGGAGGAGGACTGACGGAGACAATTTCCAGCGGGGCTGTATCTTCAGGGCCGCCTGTCGGCGGGCGGTCAACCGCGCATGCGACAAGAAGCATGCTCAGGACGAAAAAAAGCGAACGCAGTTTCATGCGAATACGGCTTGGGGACTGAGCAGGATTGTATATCAGCGTATAAATTCGTAAATTATAAAGTCAAAAGTTTCTATGAAAATTTTTCTGAAAAAAAACAGAATGTCGACGATATAGATGACCGGAAGCACTTGCAAGGTTCTTTATGTGTCTGGTGAAATTTCTCCGTTTGTAAGGATCAGTTCTCTCGCCGATTTCATGGCATCCTTTCCTCAGGCAATGGAAGACGAAGGCTGTGAAGCGCGTATCATGATGCCGAAATACGGCGTGATAAATGATCGCAAATTCAGGCTTCACGATGTCCTGCGGCTTTCTGACATCAGGGTGCCATTGAAGGGCAAGACCGATCTGCTTCATGTGAAGGTCACCGCTCTGCCATCAAGCAAAATACAGACATATTTTCTCTACAACGAAAAATATTTCAAGCGTAACGGCATTTTTCGGGATATGGCCCAGGGAGATGATTTCAAGGGCAGTGCCGAAAGGGTGATCTTTTTCAATGTAGGGATTCTTGAAACACTCCAACGCCTGGGCTGGAAGCCTGATATCATACATTTTCACGACTGGTACGCAAGTCTTGTCCCGCTTCTTCTCAAGACAGTTTATGCCGATAATCCTTTTTTTGAAGGCATCAGGACTGTGCTGACTCTTCACAATGCGCATCTGCAGGGTGTTTTTCCTCTGAAGCCGTTCAAGAAGCTGCTGCCTGAAGGTATGCTCAAAGAGCTGCATAGCAGGGATGATGACACCGTGAACATGCTGTTCACCGGAATCGAGCATACGGACAGCATTACAACAACATCGGAAAGGTACGCTGAGCTTATCTCGGAAGGCAGCGAGGCGGCTGATGGAGTTGACGCTGTCCTCGTTTCCAGAGGCCTTCGGCCGGATGGTATAACCAACGGGCTCGACGGCAAGCAATGGAACCCGCCGACCGACAAACTGATCAAAAAGAAATACGATTCCGACAGGCTTGAGGAAAAGCTGGAGAATAAAAAATATCTTCTCGATGAGCTGAAGCTTTCCTCGGACGAAGATATGCCGCTGGTTGCTGTTGTTGCCAATTTTGACAGGTATCAGGGGATAGAACTGGTTCTGGATGCGCTTGACGGGTTGATGCAGCTCGATATCAGGGTTGTTGTCTTTGGCGGCGATAACAGGGATATTGAGAAAGCGCTGCGGGAATATGTCTCGAAGTACAAGGGCAGGATTGCTCTCGATTTTGATTTTACCGATGTCTTTTTCCATCAGCTCATGGCTTCATCCGACCTGCTCATCATGCCCGGCAAATTTGAATCATGCGGTATGATGCAGTTTTTCGCCATGAGGTACGGGACTCTGCCGGTTGTCTATGCTGGATGCGGGACAACTGAAACGTTCGATACAATTGCCCCGGATCATGACGGTTCAGGATTTACGTTTCAGGACTACACTCCCGAGTCGCTGGTTTCCGCTGTTGGAGAAGCTGTTTCTGTTTATGGTGACCGCCAGCGATGGACAAAACTCGTTGCTGAAACGATGGCAAAGGATTTTTCCTGGAAGGAGTCGGCAGAGAGGTACCGGCAGATATACCTTGGTCTGCTGGAACGCGTCTAAGACTATGCTGAGGAAAATAAATGTCTTGTTTCTTGACAGGGACGGCACCATAAACCGCGATATCGGCACCTATGTTGCTTCAAGAGAACAGTTTCAGCTTATCGATGGTGCCGCTCTTGCAATTGCACTTGCAAGGAATGCCGGTTTTCGGATTGTTGTGATCACCAACCAGGCAGGAATCGCCAAAGGCATCGTAACTCCTGAAGAGGTCGAGGACATTCATCGCCATATGAATGAACTGCTGGCCCCGAGCGGAGCATTCTGCGATCAGGTCTATTACTGTCCCACTCATCCGGAGTACCCTCATCCTGTCTATGACCGCTATTCCTTTTGCAGGAAGCCGGAGACAGGGATGGTTGACCGCGCAATCGAAGAGTACCGTCTTTCCGGTTATGAAGTCGATATATCACGATCTTTTTTTATCGGAGACAAAACAGTCGATATTGAATGCGGGAAGCGAGCCGGTCTCCGTTCCATTCTTGTGCGGACCGGACATGGCGAGGAAGAACTCTGCCGTGCAAAAGGTGTTGTTCCGGATTTTATTGCTGACGATCTTCTGACAGCGGTGAACGACTATGTCCTGAACAGTGACGAGTGACGAGAAACATGTGACGAGCATTGACAGCCTTGAATTTGCATTGTTATGTACATATTCCTTTCTGCCGTACAAGGTGCCCCTATTGTGATTTTTTTCTCGTAACCAGGCAGGATATTCAGGAACGTTTTTTTCGTGCGCTTCATAAGGAAACGATCCTGCGTACAGCACCCTTTCGGGGCAGGAAGGTCAAAACACTGCATTTTGGCGGGGGTACACCCTCACTCGTTTCTTCAGCATATCTCGAAGGCTGGCTCGAAACCCTTGGGAAGCAGCTTTCTCTGGAAGGTACTCCTGAAATCACCCTCGAAGCCAATCCGGAGGACCTCACTCCGGTAACATGCCGTGAGTTTGTCTCGCTCGGCATCAATCGCCTCAGTCTCGGTGTGCAATCTTTCAGTCCCGAAAAGCTCTCTGTTCTGGGCCGCAAACACACTCGGGATGAAGCTTTCGGGGCTGTTGCGGTTGCATTGGAGTATTTTGGAAATGTCAGTGTTGATCTGATCTGCGGTGTAGAAGGTGAATCGCTGGAAGTGTGGGAACAGGATCTCCAGGCAGTCCTTGCCACCGGGGTACCCCATGTTTCGATTTACATGCTTTCGGTTGAGAAAAAGACCAGGCTTGAGAGTCTCGTGAGAAGAGGTATGGTGAGCCTGCCGGATGAACAGGACCAGGCTGCAATGTATCTGAAGGCATGCGAACTGCTTGAAGAAAAGGGTTTTCTGCATTACGAGGTATCAAATTTTTCAAAACCGGGATTCTTTTCACTCTACAATCTGGGATGCTGGCACAGGGAATCGTATCTTGGTTTCGGTCCTTCCGCACATAGCTTCATTGTTTCTTCCGGAAAGGAAATTCGAAGTGCCAACGTGAACAGCATGCTTCGCTATATAGCATCCGGAGGCGATGCCGTAGTATCCAGCGAGATCATTTTGGAGAAAGAGCGGAACGACGAGCGAATTTTTCTCGGACTTCGACTTTCGTCAGGTCTGAGTCTGGACGAACTTGCCTGTTATCATCGGGATAGCAGCTTTCCCGACGAGACACTGGACAGGTTAAGGGAGCAGGGGCTTGTTGTTCTTCAAGACGGCGTTCTGGCACTTACCCGCAAAGGGTTTCTGTTTGCCGACAAGGTTGCAGAAGAATTGATGCCGTCATGAACAAGCCTGCAGATTTCAGTCGGCAGGGGCAAGGAGAAGAATAGTGAATCAGTTGGGGGGAGAAGAGGTGGATTTTCTGAGCAGAAATAAGGAATAAAATGTAATCCGATTATCTTGTCCTACTGGCTACTGGCTACTGGCTACTGGCTACTGGCTACTGGCTACTGGCTACTGGCTACTGGCTGCTGATTTCCTCTAGCTATGCGTTACTGGTCACTTTTTACTATATGGAACACAAGAGGATACATACCGGTATTGCAGTTGCATTGTTTCTGCTGACGGAAGCAATCTATCTGATGACAATGGCTCCGACGCTCTCTTTCTGGGATTGCGGAGAGTTCATCGCTACCGCCTATACCCTCGGCGTTCCCCATCCTCCAGGTGCGCCGCTTTTTCTCCTGATCGGAAGAGTTTTTTCCATGATCCCTTTTTTTGAGGACATCGGTGCCAGAGTGAATTTTTTCAGCACGTTGTCAGCCGCGGGTACCGTCGTGCTTACCTATCTCATAGTTTTCCGGCTCATCGTGCTCTACAGGAAAAGCGTTCCGCACTCATGGAGTGCTGTTGAAAAGATTGCCGCATACGGAGGTGCTGCAGCAGGTGCGCTTGCCCTGGCTTTTTCAGACAGCTTCTGGTTCAATGCGGTCGAAGCAGAGGTTTATGCCCCTTCGCTTTTCTTTACTGCTCTGGTTGTATGGTTTCTGCTTCGCTGGTATGAGGATGAACCGAAGGACGGAAACGATCGCTGGCTGATGGCGGCCATGTATGTTATCGGCCTGTCAATAGGGGTACACCTTCTGAGTCTGCTGGCTGTTTTTGCCGTCATCATGGTCTATTACTTCAAGAAGTACAAGCTGACTGCTGTCTCGTTCCTGGGGATGGCGCTCGTTGCGTCAGCAGCGTTTCTCCTGATTTATATCGGGATTATCAAGGGCCTTCCTGTCCTGATGCAGCGGACGTCATGGCTGATCATTGCGGTGCTGCTTGGAGGCGTTGTCTATGCCATATACTTCGCTCAGGCAAGAGGATTCAGGCTTCTGCACACGATCAGTATGTCGTTGTTGCTGCTGACAATAGGCTATACCTCCTATACGCTGATCTATGTGCGCGCAAACGTTTCTCCAGCCATCAACGAGAACAATCCTTCCACGGGTGAGGCCTTCTATGCATACCTCAACCGGGAGCAGTACGGCGACCTTCCTCTGTGGCCCAGGCGATGGTCATCCGACCCCCTGCACCAGTATTATTACCAGCAATATTCCGGCGAAGCGGATTATTTTATTCGTTATCAACTGACCCATATGTATCTGCGCTACCTTGGCTGGCAGTTTATCGGCAGGGAACATGATGCCGAAGGCGCAGGAGTTGACTGGTCAAAGCTCTGGGGGTTTCCGTTTCTTCTCGGAGCCTATGGGGCATTTTCGCACCTGCGCAGGGACTGGAAGATGGGCTCGGTTGTTACTGCGCTTTTCATTCTTACCGGGGCGGCGCTTGTGGTGTATCTGAATCAGACCGAACCGCAGCCACGGGAAAGAGACTACAGCTACACGGGCAGTTTTTTCGCTTTTGCACTCTGGATCGGTATTGGCGTTGAAAGTCTGCTTGCCAGGATTGGCGAGACATTGTCCGGGCGGCGTTCCCGGTTTGTCAGTGCATCAGTGCTTATGCTTTTATTGCTGGCTGTTGACGGCAGAATGCTTTTTGCCAATTACCAGACACATGACCGTTCGGGAAACTACGTCCCCTGGGACTGGGCCTGGAACATGCTGCAGAGCTGTGATGATGATGCCATTCTCTTTACAAATGGCGACAATGACACCTTCCCGCTCTGGTACCTGCAGGAGGTTGAAGGTATCAGGACCGATATACGGATTGTCAACCTCAGCCTGGCCAATACCGGCTGGTATCTCGATCAGCTCAAAAACACGGCACCTCATGGATCGAAGCCTGTTGCTTTCAGTCTGACCGACAAAGAGATCGGCGACATCAGCTATGTTCCCTTTGAGCCGTTTGAAGCCGAACTGCCGGCTCTTTCTGCTCGTGAGGATATCGAGAAGGAGTATGAGACTGCAGGCCTCGATATTCCGGAAGGGCTCCTGGACACGATCCGATGGACGATCACTCCTGTCATTTCCTATCAGGGGAGGGGTTTTCTCCGCCCGCAGGATCTTGCCGTCTACGAGATCATCATGAACAATTTCAGGGATCGCCCGATATATTTCGCAACAACGGTAGGTCGTGACAATATGGTGGGGATTGACAAGTTTCTTCGTCTGGATGGTCTTGCATACAGGGTTGTGCCGATCCTGCGCGGAGAAAAAGGTGATCCGGTACAGGCAGCCCGGCTATGGGTCAACCTCAGGAGTGTGTTCCGGTACCGTAACCTCAACGATCCGCAGGTGTCTATCGAGGAAACGTCAAGGCGGTTGAGCAGCAATTACAAGTCTCTCTTTGTCAATCTTGCCGTCGATCTGGTTGAAACCGGTGACAAAACGATAACCGTGACCGAAGAAAGCGGAGAGCCAAGACGTGTTGCCGCAAAGGAACTGGCTCTTGAAGCACTTGACTTCTCTGAGTATGTTCTTCCTCTCGACCGTTTCGGTATCGATCCGGGACTTGCCGCATCGGTGGTTTCACTCTATGTCATCCTGGACAAAAAGGAACGGGCTGCTTCCTATATTGCATACCTTGAAAGTTTGTCCGAGGCGGCTTCTGTACGTTTGGCTCCGGAACTCCATTATGCCCTCGCCCTTGCTCTTCGTGCGGTTGGCAGGGATGAGGAATCGAAGGCGGTCATGAACAGGCTGCTCGATGAGATCGACGACAACAGGATAGAATTACCGAATCAATAAAAAACAGTTCGATGGAAACTTCTTTACACCCGACAGCCGTAATCGGATCGAAAGCGCGTATCGGCAAGGGAGTTACGATAGGGCCGTATGCAGTAATCGATGATGATGTTGTTATCGGTGACAATACCTGGATCGGGCCTCATGTTCAGGTTGCCGATGGCGCACGTCTGGGTAAGGAGTGCAGGATTTTTGCCGGTGCAGTGCTTTCCACAGTTCCCCAGGACCTCAAATTCGAGGGAGAAAAGACCTGTCTTTATGTCGGTGACCGCACTGTTATCCGTGAATATGTTACCCTGAACAGGGGGACGAAAGCAAGTGGAAAGACCGTTGTTGGTTCAGATAGTCTTATTATGGCATATGTTCACGCAGGTCATGACTGTATGATAGGAGATCATGTCATCATCGCTAATTCGGTGCAGTTCGGTGGTCACTGCATGGTCGATGATTATGCTGTCATTGGAGGACTTGCAGGTGTTCATCAGTTTGTGCGTATCGGGAAATTTGCAATGGTTGGCGGTATTTCCAGAGCATCGCTCGATGTTCCTCCATTTGTTATGGCCGGTGGTCATCAGACTTTTCGTTTTGAGGGTTTGAACAGTATCGGGCTCAAAAGAAAGGGATTTTCGTTGGATACGATCAATGTGATCCGGAATGTTTACAGAATCATTTTCCAGTCGGGACTTCTTCTTGCCAATGCGCTTGAAAAAGTCGAACATGAATGTGAGCGAACTGCGGAAGTTGACGAAATACTGCGGTTTTTTGCGTCAGACTCTGCAAAAAGGAAATATATCAGGCCGTACAAATCCTGAACGATACAAGGCGGGGAGAAGAGAGGAATGGTAAAGGATGCGGTTCGCTGGGCAATTGGTATCGACCTCGGGGGAACAGCCGTCAAGATTGCGGTGATCGATGAAAAGGGCGATGTGCTGGACCATGAGCGTCATGAGACACGACTCGATGAAGGACCGGATGGAATTGCCGGGCACCTTGCATCGCTCTCCCATTCTCTGTTCAGCCGGTTTTGCGGCAAGTTGGGTCTAGACCTGTTTGCAGGGATCGGTGTGGGTGCCCCTGGTGCTGTTCATGCCGCCAAGGGGATTGTCTGCTATCCGCCAAACCTGCCTGGATGGGATCGTTATGCCTTGAGGGATAGCATGCTGCAGATACTTGAAGAGGAATACAGGCTTCGATCTCCCCTGATCCTTGAAAACGATGCTAACATCGCAGCCTGCGGTGAAGCTGTATTCGGTGCCGGTCAGCATTATGACAGTTTTATGATGATTACCCTTGGGACCGGTGTTGGCGGAGGAATTATCATTGATCGAAAGCTCTACAGAGGTACACGCGGTACCGCCGGGGAAATAGGGTTTGTCACTGTTGACTATCGGGGAGAGCGTGTTCATGCCGGAGTCAGGGGCACGGTAGAGAGTCTGATAGGCAAAAAAAGCATTGTTGCCATGGGAATCGATGCATACAGGAAACATCCGGAGTCGGTGCGGTCGGAGTCGTTTCATGGCAGTGATTTTCAGAACCTGTCACCAAGAACCCTTGAAAGAGCTGCACATCAGGGCGACCCTGTTGCGCTTGAAGTCTGGAACAACGTCGGTACGATTTTGGGGGTTGGGCTTGCCGGTGCTGCCGCTCTTCTGGATATCCGCACGTTTCTTGTTGGGGGAGGGATAGCCGGAGCGGGAGAACTGATATTTGCACCGGCACGCAAACAGCTGTCCGCTTCTCTGCTGCCTTCGATGAGGGACGGTATCGATATTGTTGCAGCCACGCTTGGCAATCGTGCCGGCGTATATGGAGCTGCAGCCCGGTGTTTTTCTTTAATCATGTGAGAAAAACGGGCTCTATGCTCAGCGGAATTCTTCAGCTTTTCTATCCTCGTGTCTGTGCGGGATGCGGCGGATTGCTGCCGGAGAAAGAGGAGCAGGTATGCCGGACATGTCTTCTTTCGTTCGACCGTTTTCCGGATGCGGTTTCAGCGGACAGAGCTATGCGAGAGGTTTTCAGCCGAAACCTGTCCCGAACCGAAGATTTCTGCAAGGCATGGTCATTGTACCGTTTTCATAAAAACGACAGGCTGCAGACGGTTATTCATACTATGAAGTACGGTGGTTCCTACAGGATCGGGATGTTTTTCGGGAGGCTTCTTGGTGATATGATAGCTGATGATCCTCCGGCGGCCCCTTTCGGCTGTATCGTACCGGTACCGTTACACAGGTTGAAGAAAATAGAACGGACCTATAACCAGTCCGAGATCCTTGCCGAATCCATTGGCGAAATTCTCGGTAAAGAAGTTCGAACCAACCTTGTTGTAAGGAAACGTTATACAGCTCCACAAGCCGGTTTGACGCTTCGTCAGAGGCGCGGTAACGTCGAAAATGCTTTTGCAGTGGTTTCTGACCGTGTACCGGAAACAGTACTGCTTGTCGATGATGTCATGACAACAGGTTCGACAACTGCAGCGGTTGTGCAATCGCTCCAGGCTGCCGGTGTCCGGACAGTCATGCTTGCAACCATAGTCCTTGCATCCTGAAACGAAAGATTCCGGCATGGATTTGTTTTATACTCCGACCCATACCATCGATCTGCAGAGAGGGGTGCTTGCTGTGGAAGGTGAAGAGTTCTTTCACATTGCGAAAGTCCTCAGAAAAAAAGAGGGAGAAACCCTTTATCTGACTGACGGACAAGGGTTGTCTGTCGAAGCGGTTATCTCCGGGATCGGTAAAGGAACACTTTCTGCCGACATCAGGTGTGCCGAACAGGTTCCCCGGGCGGGGACATCAGTGACCGTTGCGCTGTCGCTTCTCAAATCGCAGCAGCGCTTTGATTTTTTTCTGGAAAAAGCGACTGAGCTCGGTATCAGCAATGTTGTGCCCATGATCACGTCAAGAACGGTCGTACAGTTGAAGCCGGCAAAAGCCGAAAGCAAGCTTTTGAGATGGAGAAGCGTGCTTCGAGCGGCTTCACTGCAGGCCGGGAGGCACTATTTTCCGATAATCGAAAAGCCTCTCGGTTTTAACGATGTCATATCTCTCGATGGTTTTGATATGAAACTGATTCCCTGGGAATTATCAAAAAATACCATGCATGCATCGTTTGCCGGAAAAAAAGTGTTGTTTGTAATTGGTGGTGAAGGCGGTTTTACCTCTGATGAGGTTGAAGAGGCACGCCAAAAGGGGTTCAGCGATATATCGTTCGGCAACTCTGTTCTTCGTGCCGAGACTGCAGGTGTTTTTGCCGTCGCTGCGGTACGGGCTCAGATCATCATGCACGATGACAAAGAGATGTGGTTATGATTGATTCACTTGCAGAGAATATGATTGGATATGATGATGCATAAAACGGTTCTCAACAATATCGTTCTTCTTGCACTGGTCGTTGTGATCTCGGCGATATTTGTTTCCATGGTAGCCGATTTCCTTCTGGTGATCCTGATCGCGGCAATATTCGCAGGGCTTGCAATGCCGCTATACCGGTGGTTTGAAAAGCTGTTCAGGGGCAAAAAAAGCCTGAGTGCCACCATGACCCTGCTGCTTATAGCGATCAGCCTTATTTTTCCCCTGATAGCCCTGCTTGGAATCGTTGCCGCCCAGGCTATCAGAGTGAGCCGTTCTGTCGGTCCGTGGATCGAGTCGAGGCTGCAGGAACCGGCTGCCCTGCCCGACATCATAGACTCGTTACCCTATTCGGACACGATCATCGAATACAGTGACGAGATTCTGCAGCGCCTCGGGGAGCTTGTCGGTAAGCTGAGTAGTTTTCTTTTCGAGAACATCTCCTCCTTTACGCTGTCGACAGTTCATACGCTGTTCATGATGTTTGTCTTTTTCTATACGATGTTTTTTTTCCTGAGGGACGGGAGATCGTTTCTCGAGAAGATTATCTATTACCTGCCTCTGAGTGAACGCGACCAGTCGAGGATGCTTGAGAAGTTCACATCCGTTACCGGTGCGACGATTCGCGGTACATTTGTCATCGGTATCATTCAGGGTACCCTTGCCGGGTTTGCTTTATGGGTTGCCGGTATAGAGAGTGCTGTTTTCTGGGGTGCCGTTATGACCGTCCTTTCGATCATTCCGGTTATCGGTTCCGGACTTGTCTGGTTTCCGGCTGTCATCAATCTTTACGCGACCGGAGCTTATATGAGTGCTACCGGGCTGCTGTTATTTTGCGGTCTGCTTGTCAGCAGCATCGACAATGTTCTCAGGCCGATACTTGTCGGACGGGACACCAAGATGCACGAGCTTCTGATCTTCTTCGGGACGTTTGGCGGCATCAGCCTGTTCGGTATTGCAGGTTTCATTGTCGGGCCTGTCATTGCCGCGCTGTTTATTACGGTCTGGGAGATATACGGAGAGACATTCAACGAGTACCTCAAGTCTTTGAAAAACATAGATACGTCATGTAACGAAGGTGAGGAGTAGCTTGCGAGATGGTATTGAAAAAAACCGGAACTGATGTTCAACTGAGACATATTATGGTCAAAGAATTCAATGTATATCGCATCTGTATTGTTGTTCTGATAGTGGCGGCCTCGTGTTTCCGGGGTTTTTCGCAAGCACGTGCAGGTACGGAAACGGTAGCCGACAGCCTTGATTTCAAACAGGAGATCAACGCATATATCCTCAAGGATATCAGTACGTCCCGGGTTGTATTGTCAAAAAAACCGTGGGTCCGGGTTCAGCCGGCAAGCCTTACAAAGATACTGACAGCGATCATTGCCATTGAAAGCGGAAAACTTGGGGACGTGGTCGTGATTTCGGATAAAGCGACGCAGGTGGAACCGGCCAAAGCAGGGCTTGAATCCGGAGACAAGATACGTCTTGTCGACCTTGTCAAGGCAGCCATGGTCAGGTCGAGCAATGATGCCGCATTTGCGATCGCCATCCATCTGGGAGGCAGCATCAGAGGATTTGCCCGCATGATGAACGTTCACGCGAAAAAAATCGGTATGGACCATTCGCACTTTACCAATCCTGCAGGGTATGACCGGGACATCTATGCCGGGCATTACTCAACGGCTGGTGATTTGATGAAGCTTACTGAGTACGCGATCGGCAACGAGATATTCAACCGCATTGCCGCGCTTGATTCGGTGTCGTTTTATGAACGTGACACGAAGAAAAAATATTCCCTCAAGTCAAGCAACAAACTGCTTGAAACCTATCCCCCTGCGGTGGGCATCAAGACAGGATATACGCTCAAGGCAGGCAGATGCCTGATTGCGCGGGCTCGAAAAGGAGAGGCTGATCTTGTGCTCGTTATGCTCAAAGCCGGCAAAAAACGCTGGGAGCTTGCTGAAAAAATGTTTGAGCAGGCTTTTGGTGATAATCAACGGGAACGAGTTTCGTATCGTCCCGAAAGAGCATTGTATTCCAGGCCGCTACTTCTGAAAGGCAACGAACTGCAGTGAGAGCAAAAGGAAGACGAGGGAAAAAGAGAAACGCTTTGCGGTGAGGCTGGAAGGGCGAAAGATCCTTCGCCCTTTACAATCATGAAACACGCCGATATCGAAACAACCGACCGGCTGTCAGGCTGTGCTATTTATTTACCCGTACGATATCTTCGGTTGAGAAGAAGAAGGCTGATTCCAGCACGGCATTTTCATCAGAGTCCGAACCATGGACGATGTTTTCACCTTTACTGTCGGCATAGAGCTTGCGGACAGTGCCTTCAGCGGCTTCGGCAGGATCCGTAGCACCGATAAGTGTGCGAAAATCGTCAACTGCATTGTCTTTCTCGAGGATCATCGGAACGCATGGGCCTGAAGACATAAATTCAACAAGCTCCCCATAGAAGGGCCTTTGGCGGTGCACAGCATAAAATTCACCGGCGGTTTCCTTTGTCAGTTTTGTTTTTTTCATCGCGACAATACGAAAACCTGCAGTTTCGATTTTTTCGATAACAGCGCCAATGAGCTGTTTACGGACGCAGTCCGGCTTGAGGATGGTAAGCGTTCTGTTCATCAGAATGATTGTTTTGTTTATGGCTGAGCACGGCGCATAGATGTGCTGAAAAATACGTGTGCGAAGATACGTAATGTAGCAGGAATATAAAACCTGAATCGGACATTTTCTCGAGGCGCTCGAATCAGGCGTGAAGGATCGCCGCAATGTGATCCGGATTCAGCAGATCAGGAGGATTCTTTTTCTTCGGACTGAAAGATGACAAGAATCTTGTCAACCCTTTGACCGTCCATTTTGATGACCTTGAACATGATGTTCTGCCATTCGAGCGTATCCATAACGGACGGTACTTTTTCGAGCTTGGTCATAAGAAATCCCCCCATGGTATCGTAGCGGGGGTCTTCTTCGTCAAGAAAATTATCGATTTTAAATTCGGTGATAAAATCATCAATGCCGAGAAGTCCGTCGATAATCCATGTCCGTTTGCTGCGCCGGACTATTTTTTTTGTTCCTTCAAGATCATCAGCCGGAATGTCGCCGACAATGCTTTCGAGGACATCGGTCAGTGTTATCGCGCCCTGTACGAATCCCTGTTCGTCAATCACAAGCGCAAGATGAGCCCTGTTTTCCTTGAAAAGCTCAAGCACCTGGAATGCCGGAACGGACTCCGGAACAAACAACGGCGGTTTCATGATGTTACTGATGGCCGATTTGAGGTTTCCCGGTTTAAGAAACTGATTGCTGACAAGATCCAGCGAGCGTATGACGCCTCTGAGGTCGTCAAGACTGTCTTCAGCTACCGGGAATCGTGATCTGCCGCTTGCCTGCATTTTGGCGATGAGCTCTTCTTCCGGAGCATTGAGGTCCAGCCATTCTATTTCGCTCTTGGGCGTCATCATTGAGCTGGCCCGTTTGTCGCTCAACCGGAATATTCTCGAGATCATCTCGTATTCCACAGACTCGAAAACCCCCTTCTTTGCGCCCTGTTTTATCATGAGCATAACTTCTTCATCACTGACAGGAGGTTTTTCGATGTTTCTGATCCCGATGATCTTGAGGACAATGTTTGTCGTGCCGTTGATCAGATGAACAACAGGAGAGCTTGTCCGGCAGATGAAGTCAATGATATGCGCGATTTTTATTGCTATCTGTTCCGGATGCTGCAGGGCTATTTTTTTTGGTGCGAGTTCCCCGATAATGAGGGTGACATAAGTGACTCCAATGACAACAAGCACAAGTGCCAGTTCCTGGCTGTATGGCTCGAGAAAACCGATGCCTGCTATCAGGCCGGAAAGAGGCTCTGAAAAGCTCACGCCGCTGAATGCGCCTGCAAGTGTGGCTATGAGCGTAATGCCTACCTGAATAGCGGAAAGAAATCTGCCGGGATTGTCAAGCAGTTCCAGAACCAGTGATGCCCGTGAAATTCCGGCTTCACGCAGTTCATGGAGTTTCGTTTCCCTTGAAGATATGATCGCGAATTCGGCCATCGAGAAAAAACCGTTTGCCAGGATGAGGCCGAATAACACAAGGAGTTCTAGGAGATCTTGGTTCATATTGCGGGCGACAGTGCGCCTCGGAATGCTTTATGTTTCAACAGGTGGTCAAATGCATATGAAATTTTAATTCAATACTCGTTAATGTATTAATTTGTACAAAGAGGTAAAAAATCTCCGGTACAATCATAGTCTCTTTTTCCAATCATACGGTCCTTTTTCTGAGCAAATAAACTCATGCCGCCAGCTTTCGACGCGATGTGAGCGCTGTTTGTTTTTTGCCTTAGCGGACAGAATGGATTAATAATGAGGTGAATCGGATCGGCTTTATCATTTGGCTGCAATTAATATTGCTAATCGATTGTCATGTCAATTGAATTTTTGTAAACTAGAAGAACTGTATGTTTTTGATCGTAATACCTTTAAAATTGCGTGCATGTCATGGCGGATGAAAACACTATTGGATCTGCCAGCGACCTGCTGGTAAGAAAACTTGTTCAGGCCAGAAAAGCCCAGGGAGCAACCATTAATGATATCAGTGCCGAGACAAGGATTCATAAAGAACATCTTGAAAAAATAGAGGCCGGTAATCTTACGTTTTTACCGGCAGCATACGTCTACGCATTTCTCAAGGAGTATGCCCGTTCTCTTCGCCTGGAGGACGATGAACTGCTGCAGCAATGCAGGGAGGAGCTTTCAATCCCGACCGATCACAGGGTGATTCAGGAAGCAGAGGCTGCTGAGTCGGATATGAGGGGCAGTCATGGTGCTCGTCTTGCGGAGATGTTCGATGCGGTATCCGGTATGAGGAACGGGGTGTCTGCACCGGTTCTTATAGGTGGTGCTGTCACTATTGTTGTATTGCTGCTTCTTGTTTCTTTTTTTCTTTTTTCCGGTAAATCAGGAAATAATCAGGACGAGGCTGCCGAGGGAACTCCTGCTATGGAAGAGGCTGTTGAGACGGTTGATGAAGCCGGGCCTGTAGTCTTTGCAGATTCCGCTTCCGCAACGGAGCCGGATACGCTTTCACTTGCTGTCGAGAATGTGCCGGAAGAACTTCCCGTGATGCAGGAAGCATGGGCTGAAGGAGTGTCCTTTTTGCCTGAATCGCCCGGATCTCCCTATCAGAAAATACTGGTTGTGAGGATCATTACTGATCTGACCTGGGTCAAGGTCATTGCTGATGATGGAGCAAAGGTGTATCAGGGAGGGCGTTTCAAAGCCGGGGAAATTCTCCGTTACGAGGCAAAAAAGAACTTTTCCGTCAATATAGGCCGTCCTCCCTACGTGGAGATTTATCTCAATGGTAAAAAGATCCCGCCGCTTGAAAAGAGAACGATCGTGCTTGGTAACGAATAGTTCCCGCCACACTGACTGACCGTTTTTATCTTTCCTGATATAAACCGGGAATTTATTGTCCGGTTTCAGTATTCCATTATCAGCATTTGGTTATCTGGTTTGTGCGAGCTGGAGGTTATGCTTTGTTCAGCATTTCCTGCAGTGCAGTGCGGCAAAGCGACATGGTAACGTACCATTAACCTTTTTATTTGAGATGCTATGAAGGTTTATGAAAATCTGGCACAAACCATCGGAAACACACCGCTGGTCTCGGTTCAGCGAATGGGGGAGCCCGGCCGGGCCCGGATTTTTGCAAAGCTCGAGTCATTCAATCCGCTATCGAGCGTGAAGGACAGGATAGGGGTATCGATGATCGAGGATGCCGAGAAAAAGGGCATTCTTGGGCCGGAGACGACCATCATAGAGCCTACAAGCGGCAATACAGGAATTGCACTTGCCTTCGCATGTGCGGCAAAGGGTTACCGTCTGATTCTCACAATGCCTGAGACCATGAGTATCGAGAGGCGGCGGCTTATGAAGATATTCGGCGCCAAACTGATCCTGACGGATGGAGCATTGGGCATGAACGGAGCTATACAGGAGGCTGAAAGGCTTGCCGGTTCCATGCAGAAGAGTATTATACTCGGGCAGTTCAGCAACCCGGCCAATCCGGATATACACCGACGCACAACTGCTGAAGAGATATGGGCTGATACGGACGGTTCGGTTGATGTTTTTGTTGCCGGTGTCGGTACCGGAGGAACGATAACCGGTGTCGGAGAGGTTCTCAGGGCAAGGAACCCCGGTGTTAAAATCGTTGCTGTAGAGCCCGAAGATTCGCCTGTCCTTTCGGGAGGGCAGCCCGGACCGCACAAGATCCAGGGTATAGGCGCGGGTTTCGTTCCAGCCAACCTCAACAGGGATGTTATTGACGAGGTGATCCGGGTGAGTGCTTCCGATGCCGGAGACACGGCAAGGAGCCTTGCTGAAAAAGAGGGCATTCTCTGTGGAATATCTTCAGGAGCGGCGATGTGGGCAGCCCTTCAACTGGCTGCACAGTCTGAAATGGCCGGGAAAACCATCGTAGTGCTTTTGCCTGATTCGGGAGAACGCTATCTTTCAACCTGGCTCTTCACGGAAGAATGAGTCCTGTTATAACCAGGTGTTTTTGCATCACAAAGAATCTGATATCGGATTATGGAAAACAGGCGCGTCTATTTTGACCATAATGCCACGACACCGCTTCATCCGGAGGTGAAAAAGGAACTGATCGAGGCGATGGAGATGTTTGGCAACCCATCGAGCATGCACGCTTTCGGCAGGGAAGCCCGTGCCAATGTCGAGCATGCAAGGGGTATTGTGGCGAACTTCATTGGCGCGCACGAGGACGAGATTGTTTTTGTCGGAAGCGGATCGGAAGCCAACAACACTGTTTTGTCGCTTTTTGCATGCGCATCGAACCTCTGTCTTCAGGGCTTCAAATCCAGAAGTTCAATAATAACGACAAGGATCGAGCATCCTTGCGTGCTCGAAACTTCGGAATGTCTCGCGCACAAGGGAACAAAGGTCAGGTTCCTTGATGTGGACAGTTACGGCAGGATCGATATGGACCAGTTGAAAGAGTATCTGACTGACGAGGTGGGTCTCGTTTCAGTTATGACCGCCAATAACGAGATCGGCACGATTCAGGATATAGCCGAAATCACAAAACTGGTTCACGAAAACGGATCCCTCATGCATACCGACGCCGTACAGGCAATCGGTAAAATGCGAACGGACGTCAATGAACTCGGGGTTGATTTTCTTACCATGAGTGCCCACAAGATTTACGGTCCGAAAGGGATTGGTGCGCTGTATGTGAGGAAAGGCACTCCATATTGTCCGTTTATCCATGGTGGTCACCAGGAAAAAGGCCGGCGTGCCGGAACGGAAAACACGCTGGGAATTATCGGTCTTGCAAAAGCCCTGGAAATGCGGGAAACCGAAATGGATGACGAAGCAGTGAGGCTCGCCGGTATGAAAGAAACCCTTGTGAAGGGGATTGAATCATCGATAGATAACATTGTGTTCAACGGTCATCCGGAATTTAGCATGCCCAACACGGTCAATGTGTCTTTTCCGGGAGCTGAGGGTGAAGCGATCCTGCTTTATCTCGATCTTGAAGGGATCTCTGTGTCAACAGGATCTGCCTGTGCTTCGGGATCGCTCGATCCGTCACATGTCCTTCTGGCAACCGGATCGAGCTCCGAACGTGCACATGGATCGATCCGCATCAGTATGGGCCGGGAGACAACAATGGCGGAGATCGACCGCATGCTCGAAGTCCTGCCGGGAATTATCAAAAGAATCAGAAGTATGTCAACAGCTTATTTAACAGGAGGAGAACATGCTGCAGTCCAGTGACTGGGTATATACCGATACACTGAAGGAGCATTTCATGAACCCCAAGAATATACTTCAGGGGGAGAATACCGACGAGTTCGACGGAGTCGGCATGGAAGGCAATCTCTCATGCGGAGACCAGATGATGGTTGTTATCAAGGTTGAAAAAGAGACGGAAATCATAACCGACTGCCAGTGGAAAACCTATGGCTGTGCAAGTGCGATCGCAAGTACGTCAATCCTTTCCGAGATGGTCAAAGGTATGACGCTCGAAAAGGCTTTTGATATATCGCCAAAAGACGTGACCAAAGAACTCGGCGGATTGCCTGAGAACAAGATCCATTGTTCGGTACTCGGTGACAAGGCACTGCGGGCGGCCATCAACAACTATTTCGAGCGGAATGGTATGAATGACCGTGTCCGCAGGGTAAAGGCAAAGACGATCTGCCAATGTATGAATGTTACCGACCTGGAGATCGAGGAAGCAGTGCTCGAAGGCGCGAAAACCTATTTCGAGTTACAGGAGCATACCAAGCTCGGAACGGTATGCGGACAATGCAAGGACGAAGCGATAGATCTCATAGAAAAATACAAGCATTTGCATTTCGGTTCGTGAACCGTGTTCTCACAGTTCCTTTTTCCTGGAACCTTCGGGTACGGCAGCCGATGATTGCTCCTGAAAAATTTTCCTGTTTTTTACCAGTGAGTCTGAAAGCCGTTTCCATTCAACGATCAGTTTCTGAAGTTCAATTTCCCGGCTGATAAGGCTGAACCGGTTTTCTTCAAGCCGGTTGATTTCATTGATAAGGTCGTTGAGGTCTGTCTTTCCCAGGGAGTAATTCTTTTTTTCATCCCTCACGATCGCTTCGGAAATCGTGATTTTTTCTTCAGCCAGCTCGATCAGCCGGTACTGGTTTTCAATGGAGTGTGAGAGGTTTTTCAGGGACGTTTCCAGCACAAGTCTCGTATTGGCGGCCGAAAGAGAAGCCCTTCTTCTGTTTATCCTGCTTATCTGGTGCCTGGCGTTTTCCTGCTTTTGCGGAAAAGGCCATTCAAGGACTACACCGGCAAACAATCCCTGGTCGGGATTATCGAATACCCTGTTTTCACCCGCTATTTCATAGCCGGCTGTGAGATTTACCGAAGGCAGGAGCCTGTCGGCAGTCTGCAGTACTTCTGCTCCTGCTTTATCCTCCATCAGGTCCAGGATTCGGGCGGTCCGGCTCGTAAGGAGGATCGCCCGAAGTTCACGGTTAAAGTCATCAGGTTTGCAGCGTTGTGGCTTTTCGGGTGCCACCGGTGTCGGCCGCCCATTTCCGGACGCTCGTATCGCTTCCATCACAAGGTTTGTTTTTGCTTCGTATTCATTGTTCAGGGAGATCATCTGCTCTTTTCTCGAAACGGTCTGAACCTTGATCTTATTGACATCGATCGGGAGCGCAATGCTGTTTTCCGCTTTTTCCCGGATAGTGGTCAGCTGTTTTTTCGCGTCCTTGTATGCGGCTGTTGCAGTCGCAAGGTTTTCTCTTGAAGCATACCAGTCGTAGTAAAGTATGATCAGGCTCGACAGGTAATCCTCATAAGCTTCTGCAATCTGGTGTCGGACTATATCGTTCTCAATGCCAGCCAGTTTCTCGATCAGATGGTTGGTCTTCCCGAAGGCATTTTTGGCGATCGGCTGCACGATTTCAAGCCTGAACGTCGATTCGCTGTTTGCTGAACCGAAGTTCTGATCGGCACTGTAGGAGGCTGACAGGCGGGTAGCGGTTCCCGGGAAGAGTTTATCAAGCCCGAATCCGTACTCCGGTTCGCTCATGCCGTTTTCCAGCATAAGCATATACTGTCCCTTGACCGAAAGGACGAGGTCGTCGGCCGGAAGGGCCAGTATTCCGGTATAGTGAAGGGGAAGCTCATCGATAAGTATTTCTTCGAAAACCTTGTTCCTTTCAGCGGCAAGACGGATGAATGTTTCAAGCGGCAGCGTCATATCGGCGGCATGTCCCGGGAAAGCGGAGCAAAGGAGCATCAGAGTTGTCTGAAGCGATATGAACAAGGTTTTTTTCATGATCCGGCAGGTGTTCATAGGTGTCATTGAGTTTTTATTGGTTGCGGTGCGATCATGATCCTGTAGAGGCACGGTACAAGAACAAGGGTCACAAGGGTGCCGCCAACCAGCCCCCAGGTCAGGGCTAGCATCATCTGTGCAAGCATTGGATCGTATCCGGCCCATCCGTAGGCGGTCGGAAGCATTGCTGCGACGGTTGTCAGCGTTGTCAGCATGACGGCACGCAGGCGTGTCGAGGCTGCCTGCGCGATCAGGGTTCCGGTTTTTATGTTTCTAGAGGCTTGTTCTCTGTCCCTGTCAAGCCGTGTGACCATGATGATCGCATCATTGACGATGACACCGGCAAGTCCAAGGGTGCCGATAACGGCAAAAAAACCATAAAACTCAACACCGTGAAGAAAAAACGCGATGATGATCCCGGTCAGTCCGAATGGAATGGTCAGCATGATCAGAAGCGCTTTCTTTAGTGAACTGAACAGGATCACCAGCACAATGAAAACAAGCGAAAGCACTGCAACGATGGAGATCATGAAGTCCTTGCCCGATTCCCTGGTGTCGAGGATTTCACCGTCAAATTCAAATGTTGATGAAGGATAGTGGGTGCCGAGGGACCCGAAGACTTCCTTCTCAAGTAACTCTGCTATCTGGAGCGGGCTTTTTTTGCTGCCGGGATCAAGGTCGGCAAAAACCGATGTATAACGGGTTCGGTCCTTGCGAACGATCGAAGCGGGTTTTTCAACTTCTTCGACAGAAACAATATTCTCAAGAGCGACAAGATAGTTGCTCCGGTTTTCCACAGGAACCTTCAGGAGCGATGCAATGGAGCTTTTTGATGGGGGAATGAGCGAAAACCGGACGCCGACAGGTTCATTATCGGAACTGAACTCGTAGAGTATGGTTCCTTCGAGGGCGGCCCGGAGTGTTTTGGCGGCTTCGGTGGGATCGATGTCAAGGCGTTTTATTGTCTCGCGTTTGAGGGTGATTCGGTACTCCGGTACGGATTTCGGCTGATCGACTTCTATGTTTGTAAGTCCCGAAATGTTTTGCATCGCCCCGGCCAGTGCGTCAGCGGTACTGCGGCGTACTTGTTCTTCGTTGTTTTTAATGATGACTTCGACGGGACTTCCACTCTCCTGGCCATGCCGTGTCTTGCTGAAGTGGAGCGTGGTAAAGTTTGGTGACGAAGCCATGGTCTTTTCCCATTCTGCAATGAGCTGGTCGGCGTTTTTTTCCCGCTTCCCTTTCGGGACGATTTCAATCCTCATCCGGAACGAATTTTCCTTGATTGCCGAGCCCCGGCGCGATCTGGCGATCTGGTTTCTGAATCCGATAACTTCATTGCCAAGAAAGCGGGAGACAATATCTTCCAGGGGTTGTGTCAACCGTGCCGTTTCGTACTTTGTGCTGCCGGGCGGTGTTTCGCCTCTGAGACGGATTTCCCTGGTTTCCTCGTCGGGAAACATGACGAACTGCATTGTCGATGCGGCAAGCCAGAGGACCGAGAAAAACATCAGAACGAAGAATGCAACGATTGCTCCTCTCAGCGGGAGAAGTTTTTCGAGAATTCGGGCATAGAGAGCTTCCCAGGTCTCAAACCAGTGCTCCCGCCTTGACAGTACAGTGCTTCGGGCCGAAAGCGATATATGTCCCGGAAGAATGAAAAGGGCTTCTATCAGGCTTCCTGCGAGCATCAGGGTAATGACAGCCGGGATGAACGCAACCATTGCACCGAAACGGCCTTCAAAGAAAAAAAGGGGTACAAATGCGATACAGGTTGTGAGTATGCTGGCTACCACAGGCATGAAAACCATAGAGGTTCCTTCGGTAGCGGCCTGTTGAAGGGGAATGCCTCTGGAGGTTGTACGTTTTATGTTCTCTGCAACCACGAGGGCGTCATCGACAACAATTCCCATGACGATGATGACTGCGGCGAGCGTGATATTGTTGATCGAGTAGCCGATTGCAACGGCACCTGCAAGTGCAAAGCAGAAACTGAAGGGGATACCGACAGCCACCCAGAATCCGGATGTGAAGTCCAGAAAGACGAAAAGGATAATAAGGATAAGGAAAAAACCGATAAGGCCGTTCGTACCGATGATCGACAGGCGGTTTCGAAGGTCGACCGCTTCATCGTCGAGGATGAGCATGCGGAACGAGGGATTGTCTTTCGGAACGGAGCGGTAGTCTTCGACAACCCTGTTGACCGCTTCAAGGGCTTCGAGGATCCCTGTTGTCGAACTCTTGGATACTTTCAGAAAAATGCCTTCATGACCGTTTATTTTCAGGAGGTCCCGGCTTTTTTCATGGCCCAGGGTCACCTCGGCAATGTCGCCGAGCCGGAGAACCTGCCCTTCAAATCCTCCCTGCACGGCAAGGGCCCGAAGTTCTTCAGGGGTACGCAGTTCGCCGTAAAGAGTGACCTTGGGTTCTTTGACGGTTTCGATGCTTCCTGCCGGCTGACGAACGTTGTTGCTTTGTATTTCGTTCATCACCGTGTTGAAGGGGATGTTGTACTCGAGAAGCTTTTCCGGATAGACCCGCACATGAATTTCGTCCTCGAGATATCCGGATCGGGAGACTCTGCTGACTTCGGGTATGGCAAGAAGCCTCTTTTCAAGTTCGAGAGCCCGAGCCTGGAGCCATCTTCGCTCCCGGGTATCGAGCAGATGATCTCCTTCAAGGATCATCCCGATATCGATGATGGCTTTACGGGAAGATTTGAATACCCTGATACGCGGCTCGTTTCGTATGGCATCGGGAAGGTCGACTGCGGAAACCTCCTGACGGATTTCTGAAACAACCGCATCGATGGCGCCTTTGTCCGGTTCGAGTTCAGCGGTTATGACGCTGTTTCCGGCAGCCGTTGAACTGCTCATGCTTTGTATGCCCTCGACCGAAACAAGAGCCTCTTCAATGGGATCGGTCACATGGTACTCGACCTCCTCTGCGGAGGCTCCGGGATAGTTCACCGAGATCCTGACGGTATCGAAGGTGATATCCGGCAATTCCTCCTTTTTCAGGCTGAACCACGACAGGAGCCCTGCAGCAAGGACCAGAACGAAGACCAGATTGGTGAGCAGGTGCCTTCGGGTGAAAAATCCAATGAGGCGGTCAAGCACGTACGGGAGTCATGATTTCAGAAAAATGCCATTATATATAGTAGGGAGAAATATGTTAATCCTTTGAAAAATATGCCGGGCCGTGTACTATGTACTCAAGAGTTTGACCAACCTGAATTGAGCGATTGTCGAACATGTCGGAGATGCAAGGCACAGGGAATGCTGCTGTATCCCGACGTGTCGGGACGCTCAGTTTAGGATCAATTGTATTTCCCGATAGCAGCATGATGATGACAAAAAAAGTCCATATTCGAACGTTCGGTTGCCAGATGAACCAGGCGGACACCGAAATAATCAGCTCGCTTCTCCAGGACGAAGGGTACCGGGTAAGCGGTTCCGAAGATGATGCAGACCTTGTGATCCTCAATACCTGTGCCGTGAGGGAAAACGCTGTAGGGAAAATTATGAACATCCTCGATAACCTGAAAGGGAAAAAACGTCTCAGGCCGAACCTGCTCGTGGGCGTCATCGGATGTGTCCCGCAGTATTACCGCGAGAAACTCTTTGACATGACTGACGGAATAGATTTTCTCGCCGGCCCCGATACTTATCGACAGCTTCACCTGCTGATAGAAAATGCCGAACAGGATGTACGCGGTGCGCATCTCGCCTCGGTACCGGAAGAGACCTACGCCGATATCGAACCTTCGCGTTCCGGCTCAATCAGTGCATTTATTCCTGTTATGCGCGGTTGCAACAATTGCTGTGCATTTTGCGTTGTACCGATGACAAGGGGACGTGAAAGGAGCAGGTCGATGCAAACCGTTATCGATGATGCTGTAAAACTGGCCGAAAAAGGGTACAGGGAGATTACCCTGCTTGGGCAGAATGTCAATTCATATCGTGATGACGATTCCGGATATGATTTTGCCGGGCTGCTCGAGCATGTCGCCCGTGCCGTCCGGGGAGTAAGGATCAGGTTTACCACGTCGCACCCCAAAGACCTGTCGAAATCGCTTGTCGATGTTATTGCAAGGGAGAAGAATATCTGCAATTCCATTCATCTTCCTGTACAATCGGGTTCAACGAGAATGCTGGGATTGATGAACCGGGGGCACAGCAGGGAAGAGTATCTTGAAAAGATCGCCATGGTTCGTCACTCTGTTCCCGACGTAACGGTTTCCACCGACCTGATTGCAGGTTTCTGCGGCGAGACCGAGGCGGATCACCACTTCACATTGAGTCTCATGGAAGAGGTCAGGTTTGATTTTTCCTACATGTTCTGCTACTCGGTACGTCCGGGAACCTATGCCGCAAAGAGAATGGAAGACGATGTGCCCGACGAAGTGAAGAAACAGAGGCTGGAGGAGATCATCACGCTCCAGAACAGGATTTCAGCAGAACGTCATGCTTATGAGGTAGGCAGCATTGTCGAGGTGCTTGCCGAATCGGAAAGCAAGCGCTCCAGCGAAATGCTGATGGGGCGAACCCCGGAAAACCGTGTTGTCGTGTTCGACCGCGGCCAGAGCAGTCCGGGGGACCTTGTCAAGGTAAAGATACACGCATCGACCTCCGCAACGCTTCTGGGGACGCCGCAGTAATGCGGTTTTTTTATGTCGGAGGCTCTTTGTAAATTCAAGC
Organism: Chlorobium sp.; assembly: GCA_028277225.1. Lineage (GTDB taxonomy): Bacteria > Bacteroidota > Chlorobiia > Chlorobiales > Chlorobiaceae > Prosthecochloris. The sequence continues at coordinate 82,200 of JANQHB010000017.1, read as the reverse complement.
TTTGTAATGAAATGAAAGAGGTACTCTCTCAATATATCGGAAGCGCTATGTCAGTTACCGCAAATGCCAGATTCACCTTTGTCGACAAGGTCAGGGCGCATATCGAAATTCTTGATCCTGTAACCTGGATCAGCGTCTTTCCCTGCCTGGCAGGCGGGGTTATGGCTTCAGGCGCCATGCAGCCTACCCTTCAGGATTACCTGCTTCTTCTGGTTCTTTTTCTTATGTTCGGCCCTCTCGGCACAGGTTTCAGCCAGTCGATCAATGATTATTTCGACCTGGAACTCGACAGGGTGAACGAGCCGACCAGGCCGATCCCTTCAGGACGTCTTTCCGAAAAGGAAGCAATGATAAACAGCATTGTCGTCTGTTCGCTCGCGCTCGGTATCGGTTTGTTCCTCGGTTTATATATAGGAGGGACAAGGGGGCTGATCATTACCTCTTCCATTTCTGCTGCCCTTGTTCTTTCATATATCTATTCGGCCCCTCCGTTGAAGCTCAAGAAAAACATCCTGACCTCGGCCCCGGCTGTCGGCTTTTCCTACAGTTTCATCACCTGGTTCTCTGCAAATGCGCTTTTCAGTGAGATCAGGCCGGAAGTTGTCTGGATGGCGGGTCTGAACTTCTTCATGGCGGTCGCCCTGATCATTCTTAACGATTTCAAGTCTGTAAAGGGCGACGAGGAGGGTGGATTGAAATCCCTGACTGTCATGATCGGCGCCAAGAACACCTTTCTCGTCTCGTTTTTCATTATCGACATGATTTTTATCGTGTTCGCCTGGCTGGAGTATTCCTGGGGACTCTATCCTCTCGTGTTTTTCATGATCGGCGGATTGCTGCTCAATATCTTTTTTCAGTGGAGGTTCTACAGCGATCCCAAGGGCGGTATCTCCTTTTTGAAAGCTACGGTCGAAGATGGTTTCGGCAATGCCATCGGTCAGAGTGATGTTGCCGAACACAAGGCGTTCCTTCAGTTTCAGGTTGCCAACAATATTCTGTTCCTGGTCAATAACCTCATGGCTGCTGGAGCGATCGGTCTCAAGTACATGAATGGATAGACAAACGATCACGTAAAACACTATACCATGGGTACTATCGACACAACGTTTTTCGGGCTTTCGGTATTATGGCATAATGTATTCATTGCCTTTCTGACCTTTGTTTACGTTTTCTCTGTCCCCCCCCTCATGGACTATCTTGTGACAAACCACAACCTGTCGAAAGATATCAGTCGTAAAATCACGCATATTTGTGCCGGATCGGTCATAATTTTTCTTCCGCTTTTTCAGGATGGTCACTGGAGCCAGTACCTCAATGTATCCGTATACGTCGTCTGGGCCATGTTGTTTATTCAGAAAGGTTTTTTTGCAGCCGATGACGACCAGGCAATCAAGACCATGACAAGGACCGGCGATAAACGTGAACTGCTCAAAGGGACACTTTATTTTGTGCTTGTCGGTATTATCTGTGGTACGTTTTACTACAAGACGCTTCCCGGAGTACTCGCAATGGCTGTCCTGGGATGGGGCGACGGACTGGCTCCGATCGTTGGTATGAAGCTCGGTAAAATGAAATACAAGGTTTTGTGTGAAAAAACCCTGGAAGGAAGCTTTGCCTTTTTCGTGGGCAGTCTGCTTGCAGGACTGTTTTTTGTCTGGCTGATCGTTCCCGAATCGCTGAATCTTTCAACCATTCTTATCGTTTCTGTTGCGGCTACGATAGTCGAAGGTGTAAGCCCGAAAGAAGTCGATAACATTTTTATACCTGTAACGGTAATCGCTCTTGTGGCCATTCTCGCCTAAAGGGACGCACTATTCAATCCTGTATGTCGAAAAGCTTCTTTGTCAGTGATATTCATTTCGGATTGCAGTCCGAAGAGGCTGAAGACAGGAAAATAGAGCGATTCGCAGAGTTTGCCGGAATGGTTTCCCGTGAGAAAGGCTCCTTGTACATGGTCGGTGACATCCTTGATTACTGGATGGAGTTTCGTCATGTCATCCCCAAATATTTCAATCCGTTTCTCTGCCTGCTGAGGGAGATGATCGGCCATGGTGTCGATATTCATTACTTTGCAGGTAACCATGATTTCTGGCTTGGCAGTTATTTCGGCAAGGTGCTCGGTGTCCGGACATACTATGGGGCGAAAGAGCCCGTCATAGAAGGGAAGCATTTTTACATTACTCATGGAGACGGCCTTGACCCAAAGGATATCGGTTACAGGCTGTTTGTTTCACTTTTCCGGAACCGTTTCAATCTGGCTTTGTTCTCCGCAATCCAACCTGACATAGCCATCGGTCTCATGAGAAAACTCTCCCGTCTCAGTCGCAATCATGGCGGGTCAAACAGGCACTACGAAGCTGATTTTTTGTTTCAGTACGCCGATTCGCTTGCAGAAAACAAAGCGTTTGACTTTTTTGTGTGCGGCCACAGCCATATGAAAAGTCACAAGAAACTCTCTAACGGGCGGAGTGACTATGTGAATCTCGGTACCTGGACTGAAGGGGAATATCCGTATGGCGTTTTTGAAAACGAGCGATTTTCCCTGCAGCAACTTAAATAATCAAGAACTTGTACATCACATGAACGCAACTGAAAGGATTTTGAAACTGGGCCTGCCGAAAGGCAGCCTGCAGGACTCGACACTCGAATTGTTTGCAAAGGCAGGATTTCATTTTTCCGTCAAAAGCCGTTCATATTTTCCTTCGATAGAGGACGACGAACTTGAAGCGATACTCATCCGAGCCCAGGAGATGGCGCATTATGTCGAACTCGGAGCGTTTGATGTAGGATTGACCGGCAAGGACTGGATTATAGAGACCGGTGCAGATGTTGTCGAGGTCTCCGACCTGGTCTACTCCAAAGCGTCCATGCGTCCTGTACGCTGGGTTCTTGCCGTTCCGGAAAGCTCGTCAATACGGACGGTGAAGGATCTTGAAGGCAAGCATATTGCAACGGAAGTTGTCTCGATTGCAAAGAAGTACCTTGAGAAGAACGGAGTCAACGCTCATGTCGAGTTCAGTTGGGGCGCAACGGAAGTCAAGCCGCCTGAACTTGCCGACGCGATTGTCGAGGTGACCGAGACCGGAAGTTCGCTCAGGGCCAACAAGCTGCGGATCGTCGATGTGCTGCTTGAGTCCAATACCAAGCTGATTGCCAACCGTCAATCGTGGAACGATCCCTGGAAACGCGAAAAGATCGAGAACATGTCGATGCTGCTTCAGGGAGCAATTAACGCACAGGGCAAGGTCGGTCTGAAAATGAACGCTCCCAAGGCTTCGCTCGGGAAAATCACAAAGCTCATCCCGGCACTTCGCCAGCCGACGGTGTCACATCTTGCCGAAGACAACTGGGTGGCGCTCGAAGTGATCGTTGAGGAGAAAGTCGTACGCTCGGTCATTCCCGACCTGAAACGTGCGGGCGCTGAAGGTATTTTCGAGTATGATATCAGCAAGCTCATAGACTGAGGACGAGAGACGGGTTTTGCCGGAGTGGCCATGTTACTACTAAAAAGCTGAGTGCTTAGACGGTTGTCAGCTTGTTTTTATAGGTCCTATAGGTCCCATAAGTCCTATAGGACCTATATACATTGAGATTTTATGCTTGTTACAAAGTGTCGTGTATGTTGCTCATCTATCAGCTTATAATCCTTTGCTGCCTCCTTGTATTCCTCGCAATACTGCTCCTTAACCTTAAGGAACTGCCGGTGCTGCCGCCGGTTTCCGACGAGGCCGAACAGCCAAAGGTTTCCGTGCTTGTTCCCGCCCGGAACGAGGAGCATAACATCGAGCGGTGTGTGACATCGCTGCTTCAGCAGGATTACGACGCATACGAACTGATCGTTCTCAATGACGCATCGACCGACCGGACCGGCGAAATACTTGAAAAACTTGTTGCTTCTGATGATCGATCGCGTCTTTGTGTTCTGGATGGCAGCCCGCTGCCCCCCGGGTGGCACGGCAAGGCATGGGCATGCAATAAGCTCGGAAAGGTTTCCAGCGGAGAGTTGCTTCTCTTTACCGATGCTGATACCGTTCATGCTCCCGACAGCATTTCACGATCTGTCACCGCCATGCAGGAGAGCGGAGCGGACATGCTTTCCCTCACTCTCCGTCAGGAAATGAACTCATTCTGGGAAAAGCTGATCGTGCCGCTGATCTACTTTATCCTGCTCTGCTATCTGCCGCTGAAGCTTGTGCGGGCGAATCCGGCGCCCTCTTTCTGTTTTGCAAACGGTCAGTTTCTCATGTTTCGACGTCAGGCATACGATGCGTTCGACGGGCATGGCGCCGTTCGTTCGGATCTTGTCGAGGATGTATGGCTCTGCAAAGCTGTCAAGAAGGAGGGTGGAAAGGTGGCAAGTTACGACGGAATGGAGACGGTAAGCTGCAGGATGTACCGGAGTTTTGCCGAAGTATGGCAGGGCTTCTCGAAAAACCTTTTTGCAGGCCTGGGTTACAACTCCATTCTGCTTTTTTTCCTGATGCTGGCGACGGTTCTTGTCTATATCGTGCCGTACGGATTTTTGGCTTTTTCTTTTCTGACGGCCGATTTTTCAGCAGCGTGGTTCTTCCTGCCTCTTTTTCAGGTTCTGATCGCCCTTGTCTGCAGACTGGTCATTGCCGGGAGGTTTCGTCAGCCCCTGGCCGGTGCATTCCTGCATCTCTTCTCCCAGATAGTGCTGCTTGGAATTGCGTTCAATTCGTTTTTCCTCGTCCGGTTCGGCAGCGGTTCTCAGTGGAAAGGAAGGCGTTACAACTTTTCGGGGAAGAAAGCATAAAACGGACATTTTTTTCCATCATGTAAAAATTTGATTTGCTATGGGTATTTTGTACAATATGATTGTACGGATGATGTATGAGTTAAAAAAATGAGAGTTACCATGGGAACGATAGCTGTCAGTGAATTGCGGGCCAATCTCAGAAAAGTAATGCGGCGTGTCGGGCGTGGCGAAACCCTCGATATCACCTCGATGGGCAAGGTGGTCGCACGTCTTGTTCCTCCGGAAAGCAAGCAGCAGGAAGCGAGAAGGAAGCTGAATGAAATAGCTCAAACGGCCTTGCTGCATGATGTGCTTTCTCCTCTCGATGAAGAGTGGGAGGCAGACAAATAATGATCGTAATCGACACCCATGTGGTTCTCTGGGATGCCCTGCAGCCGCAGCTGCTCGGCAAACAGGCACAGGAAGTGATAGAAAGAGCAGATCAAACTGAAGGTCTTTATTTCTGTTCGATCTCCTTGTGGGAAATAGCGATGTTGATCAGGAAAAAAAGAATCGAGATCAAGGTTTCCTTCAGGGAGCTTGTAGAGCTTCTCTTATCGTGCAGAAAGTATGTGTTTCAGGAGATAACTCCCGAGATAGCAGAGCTTTCAACAACCATGCCCGATACAATAAACAGCGATCCTGCCGACAGGATCATAGCTGCTACAGCCATCGTCACAAAAGCCCCGCTGGTAACGGCGGACAAGAATCTCCGCAAGTCGGACATTGTGCAGACTATATGGTGAATCCCTTTCCCGAATATCGTTGACACCCACCCATGTTCATCAAATATTTTCCACAACCAATACGCCCGAAATTGTAGGGGCGAATAATCATTCACCCGCGTTCGTTCTTTCGCGATGTGAGGGGTATTCCGGATTCTGCCGGTCCAGCGCCCATTTCAGCGGATTGTTCACGACATATTCCCGCACCTCCTGCAATTCCCGTTCGTTTCGTATGACCCGTTCGAAATAATTTCGTTGCCATAGTTTGCCATTGAAGGGTTTCCATTCATGTTTTCTTACACTCTGGCTATAGGCATTCGTCGTCATGGATTTGAAACGATGGACAATATCCGGTAACGACAATTTTTGATTATTGGTAGGGGCAGGCCCCTGTGCCTGCCCGTCTTCCTTCAGGTCGTGTTGTGTGTTACCATCGTTCGGGCAGCCACGGGGGGCTGCCCCTACGGTATTGAAGATGATACGAAATGTGAATGCTGCTATTGTGGGGGCAAATGATTACTCGTTCCTATAATATTCGGGTGTGTTGGTAATCCCGCTTTTTTTTTATTTTTGTCCCTAACAATGAAACGTTGCACACTTCTGCAACCTCTTAATCCAAAACATATTCAGCGTCATGGGTTTTTTATCAAAATTGTTCGGAAAAAAGGAAGAGGAACTGAAGCGTCCTCAGGTCAGGGAGGATGAAGCCCTTATCAAGACTCTCGAAGGACATGAAGACAGGGTGCTTGGTGTCCGGTTCAGTCCTGACGGGAAAAAACTTGTCAGCGGAAGTTTTGATGAAAAGGCTATGCTGTGGGATGTTGAAACCGGAAAGATTCTTCATACCCTTGCCGGTCATACGACCTGGGTCAAATGTGTTGACTACAGTCCGCTTGGCGACAAGGTGGCCAGCGGGAGTATCGACAGCACGGCCAGGATCTGGGATGTCGAAACCGGAAAGTGCCTGCATGAGTGCAAAGGACATGATACCGAAGTTCGTATGGTTGCGTTCAGTCCTGACGGCAAGATCCTCGCAACCTGTTCACGCGATACAACAATCAAGCTGTGGGATGTTGAAACGGGAAAAGAGCTGAAAACGCTGACCGGGCATGCCTCCTATATCGAATGCGTCGCTTTCAGTCATGACGGCAAACAACTGGTAAGCTGCGGTGAAGAGCCTTTAGTACGGCTTTGGGATCTGGAAAGCGGCAAGAATACTGCGGGTTACCAGACGCGTGACCGGCACAGCTATTCAACCTGTTTCAGCCCTGACGACTCGCTGATCGTCCTTTGCGGCCGAGACGCAGCTGTCAAGATTCTCGACGCGGCAAACGGTGACATCAAGCATATCATGGAGGGCCACGAGGATGGTGTCCGCAGTGTCTGTTGCAGTCCTGACGGGAAGAAGGCGGCCAGTTGCGCCAATGATGAGTCGGTACGGCTATGGGACATGGAAGCAGGCAAGCTTCTGCATACCTACCGCGGACATGTGCATGAAGTGCAGTCGGTCGATATTTCTCCTGACGGCAGCATGATCGTCAGCGGAAGTGACGATCACAAGATCAAGCTTTGGGCGATACAATAGAGGAATACCCGGGGCTGTTCTTACGAGAATAATTTTCCGGCAAGACCAATCAGGCCGTCAAGTCCGCCTGCACGATCAACGATATTTTCCAGAAGAGAGCCTTGCGGGCTTGCCTTATCGACCATTTCCGGCAGGGCGTCGGCAATGGCTGTTTCAGCACTTTTTTCGCTCAAACCGAGCATGGATGCAAATGCTGCTATTTTATCGGGTCCGAGAAGGTTCCTGATAGCATCCCCTGAAACAGAGGAATTGCTGCCGTTGCCAAGCCAGGAGGCGGCAATGTCATCAAGACCGGATTCCTGCATTTTTCCAAGCAGCGATCCAAAGTCGAGTTTTCCTTCCTTTCCTCCGAAGAGGTTTTCCAGTGCGGAGGATAGCTGACTTGTATCAAGTGAAGTTGTTGCATCATCGCTGTTATTGCGCATGACAGTTGCGCCCAGTTCGAGAATATCCTGGATATTCATGAGTACAGTATCGGTTGTTGAAGAAAAGAGATTTGCCGTAAAGGTTATTCTTTAAAATATACGTACACTCCCGTTATGGAAGAAACTCCCTATTTGTACAGGCGTACGAGAGAAATGCCATGAAAATATCTGAAAACATCACTCTTGACGATTCCGAGATAGATATCCGAGCTGTCCGTTCGCAGGGATCTGGCGGGCAGCATGTCAACAAGGTGGCCACCGCCATTCATCTTCGTTTCGATATTCATGCATCTTCGCTGCCGGATCATTGCAAGACGAGGCTCCTTGAACTTCAGGACAGGAGGCTGACCGGGGAAGGTATCATTGTTATCAAGGCAGACAGTTACAGGGCTCAGTGGCAAAACCGGCGGGAGGCATACAATCGGCTTAAAACGCTTGTTCAGGAGGCGCTGGTCGTCCGGAAGGCAAGAAAGCCGACGAGGCCTACAGCACGGTCAAAAGAAAAGCGTCTCGAGGATAAGGCTCACAGAAGCATGGTCAAGAGAATGCGAAAGAACGGCCCGTGCAATTATCCGCCATAGGTTTTGCTGGTTGTTGTTTTGAGGATTTGCGCTGCTCCTTGTGTGAAATAGTCGTATTTGACATACCCTCTTATTTGCTGTGCCTCCAGCCACACGTAGTTTTCCTCACTGCCATACCCTGCATCGGCCGTTATGGCTTCTGGCAGACGATCATAGAGGGTTTTAAATGAATCAAAATGAGGAATCAGTGTGGTTGTGTCGGTCGATTGTTGATGGAGGCTGAAGTGGACAATGCACTGGTTTGACGTGCTCAACTGGAGGTTATAGCCAGTCTTGAGCCGACTGCTCTGCATATGATCCTCTTTCATGTGCATGAAGGTGGCATCAGGATCGGTTTTCGAGTAGCTGTTTCTTGCTCCCGGAAGACGCTCTTTTTCTGCATACTCAGTCAGTTTTCCGGGCCAACGGTTCCTGGCATAGCTCAGCTTTTGAAGGGTCTTTATTTTCTCTTGTATTTTACCTATATTCTAAAAAGTACTAGGCATGTCTTCACAGGAGAAACACAACATATCAAGGGCGATATGGCGACTTGCCGAGATAACGCTCTTCTTCGTCATATCAGTACTCGGCCATAACTTTCTGGCGAAAACTTCTACATTCACCGCCAAGTCGAAAAGCCGCGACTGTCCGTCTGGAATAGTATCCCGTGAGCATGTATCCTCTGCTTCTCCCCTCTTTACCGCCTTGCTGACCAAAGCTCCGGCCGTTCAAAAAGCGGCACCGTCTGCAAGCGCATTTTACAACGTATTCCGACAGCAAGGCTTTCTTGTGCTACAGTCACGGAAATCAATCTCCAGACTCTCTAACACTCCTCCCGGTTCGCCCCATACTTCCGTGTTTCTTCTGAACCGCGCCCTTCTTCTGTAAATACCCCACACGCTGCGATCCGCTGCCTGAAAGCTCAAAGGCACAGATTTAAGCATAACACACACCGCATTGTACGTCCAGACATAGACGACGTAAAGCTTATAAGTATTAATGTTGCGGTCTCTGTATACCGCAACCATGGCATTCAATAGAGACTGGCTCATGCGCTTTCTCTTTCTGACAATGGAAGCAACAAACAACAGTGTGCTGAAACAGGCTGCTGTTGTTCTGAACAGCAAATATGACTGTGAGCTCGAGGTTATTGTCTACAACCTCGGCCTTAACAGAGGCCGGGAATCGTGGCAGAAACTCCGGAAGGATATTGCTGCTGCCGATTTTATTTTCGGCTCGATGCTTTTCAGTGAAGACATAGTAAGGCCTCTTGAGACACTCCTGTCCGAAGCAGAATGCCCGGTATGCATCATCACGAGCAATCCTGCCCTTATCCATCAGACCAGAATCGGAAAATTCAGCCTGCAGAAGCACTCCGAAGAAAAACGGCAACCCGGCTTGTTCGGAGAACTCGCCTCACGCCTCAAGCCGAAAAACAACCAGGGGGAAAAGGAGCGCCAGCTCTCTCTTGTGCGCAACATCAGCCGTCTCATGAAGCACATACCGGGGAAAGCCCGGGACATCCATACCTTTATCGCCTCTCATCAGTTCTGGCTCAACGGTTCGGATGAAAACATGCAGCGGTTCCTCAGTATGCTCATAACCCGCTATGTTCCGTCATTTTCTTCGAAGCTTCCGCAAAAGGATCCGGTTTTCTACCCCGATGCAGCACTTTGCCACCCTGAAGCACCCGAACCGTTCAGATCTTCGATCCACTTCCGCCAATGGCTGGAGACCAGTCGAAACGGCAAAAGAAGAAAAGGTCTTGTCGCTCTGCTTGCCATGCGAGCGACTGTTCTGGGCAAAAACATGCACCACCTGGAGTATCTTAGCCGCTCGATCGAGTCAAGTGGAATCGACACCGTCATTGTCTACAGCGGCGGACTTGATTTCAGACCGGCATTACAGAACTTTTTCGGAACGAAAAACAACGGCAGGATATGCCCGGACCTGATCATCAACACAACGGGTTTTTCACTTGTCGGAGGTCCGGCAGAAAGCAGGGCTGATGAAGCTGTCGCCGCTCTTAAGCAGTCGGGAGTTCCATATCTGACTCTCGTTCCCCTTTCTTTTCAGTCGATCCGGCAGTGGCAATCAGGCTCTCAAGGTCTGGCTCCTCTTCAGACAGCCTTGAGCGTTGCCGTACCTGAGCTTGACGGCGCCATAGAACCGCATGTCTTTGCCGGTGCTGAAGAGTCAGCCGACAGGACAGTACCGCTGGAAAAGGAAATCGATCATCTGTCAAAACGCCTTTTCAAACAGCTCTGCCTTAAAGAAAAGCATCCCGAACAGAAAAAAATTGCCATTGTTCTGTTCAATTTTCCGCCCAACCTCGGCAATGCCGGAACCGCTGCCTATCTCAATGTTTTCGAGAGTCTTCACACCCTGCTCGAAGAACTGCAGCGAAACGGCTATGTTGTCCGGCTTCCTGAAAACGCCGCGGCACTCAGGGAGGAACTGCTCGAAGGCAACAGGCACGTCTTTGGTACCGACGGCAACGTCGAAGAACACCTCCCGGTCGAAGACTACCGATCGATCGCACCCTATTATCATGAAATCGAGACGTTCTGGAAAGACGCTCCCGGCGAACTGCTCAACGACGGCAAGCGGTTCCATATACTGGGCAAAACCTTCGGCAATATCTTTGTCGGCCAGCAGCCATCGTTCGGTTACGAACGTGACCCAATGCGCCTGCTCATGGCAAAAGACGCTGCCCCCAACCATGCATTCGCTGCATTCTACTCATGGCTCGAACATGTCTGGCAGGCCGATGCCGTCGTACACTTCGGAACGCATGGCGCACTCGAGTTCATGCCAGGCAAACAGATCGGACTCGGTCAGTCCTGCTGGCCTAAACGCCTGATAGGCAGCATGCCGCACTTTTACTACTATTGTGTCAATAATCCCAGCGAAGGGGCTATTGCCAAAAGACGAGGTTTCGCGACACTGGTCAGCTACCTCTGTCCTCCCCTTGAACAGGCAGGCCTCTACAGGGAACTCCGCCGCCTCAGGGAACTCATCGAGAGCTGCCGGAAAAAAGAGGACCCTGAACTCCTCGGCGAGATCAGAGCGCTTGCTCAAACTCTGGAACTGGAAGCGCAGGAAGATAACCTTTCGGTCGAAGGCTATCTGACGGCACTCAATGCGGAACTGTACCTGATCGAGGAACGGATGATCCCTCTGGGACTGCATGTTATCGGCAAGGATCCCGAACCAGGATCTCTGGTCGACCATCTGACCCGACTTGCCGCCTATCCTCTGGCATCGCTGGATAGCCTGTCCCTGCATGAATTCATCTGCATGCGCCGCGATATCGACTATGACCAACTCTTTGAAACAAGCGGACGGGATCGTGAAACGGAACATCTCTGGAGAGAGGTCGTCGACACTGGAAAGGAAACCGTCCGGCTGTTTATCGGCAACCTTCCGGTAAAAAACAGGAGCCGTCAGGAGATTCTTTCCATGGTCGAAGCCTCATTTCGTGTCAGAGCCCTGACAGCAGAAAACCACCTCAAACGTTCAACACCTGTCCGTCACGGTGAACTTGAAGCGTTCTGGTCTTTTCTGCAGAAAGTATTTCTCGCACTGATAAACAACAACGAGGTCAGTGGAATACTTGACGCTCTTGCAGGCAAATACATCGAGCCTTCACCTGGAAACGACCTTGTGAGAAACCCCGACATCGTACCGACAGGCAGAAATATCCATAGCCTGGATCCGTTCAGCATCCCGTCAGATATAGCATGGAGACGGGGACAGGCAGCAGCAGAAGAACTTCTTTCAGGATACAGGAAAGAAAATGGCTGTTTTCCCGAGTCGACGGCGATCATTCTCTGGGGCACCGACAATATCAAGAGCGACGGCGAAGGTATCGCCCAGGCGCTCGCACTTCTCGGAGCCAGACCGAAAACCGACGAATTGGGCAAGATCAGCGACGTCGTTCTTATCCCTGTCGAAGAACTCGGTCGTCCGCGAATCGACGTTGTCATTACGGTTAGCGGCATTTTCCGCGACCTGCTTTCCCACCAGATCCGACTTCTCGACAAGGCTGTCCGGCTTGCTGCATCGGCAGAAGAACCGGAAACAGTCAATTATGTCCGCAAAAACGTTCTCAAACAGTGCAGAGAAGACGGCCTGGCTTTCAATGATGCGGCAAATCGGGTTTTTTCCAACGCACCCGGCAGCTATGGTGCCAATGTTAATCATCTTGTTGAAAGCAGTACATGGGAAGACGACACAGAACTATCCGAAACCTTCATCAACAGGAAATCTTTTTCCTTTGGTGCACAAGGCGCATGGCAGGAATCGCCAGAAATATTATCTTCCGCCTTGCGTAATGTCAGGCTCACCTATCAGAACATCGACAGCCTCGAAATGGGCGTGTCGGATATTGACCACTATTACGAGTATCTTGGCGGTGTCTCAAAAGCTGTCGAAAAAGTCAGTCGCTCAAAACCGTACGTCAGGGTGGGAGATGTCGACGAATACGGAAAAAAACCAAGGATACGTTCCCTCGAAAGCATGGTATCACTCGAGGCACGAACAAAGCTCCTCAATCCCAGGTGGTACGAGTCGATGATTGAAAACGGTTATGAAGGAGTACGGGAGATAGAATCTCGCCTCTGCAATACCTACGGATGGAGTGCAACCGCTTCGGCTGTAAAGGACTGGACTTACAGCAGCTTCAACGAAACTTTCCTGCAGAACAGGGAAATGCTCGAGAAGCTCAGGAACCTGAATCCTCACGCAACGCTCTCAATGGCGCGGCGTCTTCTCGAAGCGAACTCGAGAGGATTCTGGAAAACCGACGACGCAACGATAGAAGAGCTCCAGGAACTTTACGAAAATCTGGAAAGCCATGTGGAAGGACTGGAAAGCGTCACATAAAAATTGGGTAGTAATAACGGAATAACAACACCTCAAGAAAAAAAGAAAAGGCATGAGCAGCACATCATCATTCAATGCTGAGGAACATCAGAACATGCTCCGCTCCTATTTCAATGGAAACGGATTCAATCGCTGGGCATCGATCTATGGTAATGAAAAACTTTCCACCGTTCGCACAACCGTCCGCGAGGGACATGCGGTCATGATGGACAGGGCATTCGAGTGGCTCCAGAAGCTCGACCTGCCAAAAAACGCCACAGTTCTTGATGCAGGCTGTGGAACTGGTTTGTTCAGCATCCGCCTTGCAGGAAATGGCTACAACGTCAAAGCGGTTGATATTGCCAGTCAGATGGTTGAAAAATCCAGACAGGAAGCGTTAGCCAAAGGTGTTGCAGACAAGATCGATTTCGAAGTCAATACCATCGAGTCGGTAAAGGGAGCCTATGACGCTGTTGTCTGTTTCGATGTGCTTATTCATTACCCTTCCGAAGGCTTTCTTCAGGCATTCAAAAACCTTTCAAGCCTGACAAAAGGACCGATCATATTTACCTATGCTCCATATAACAGAATTCTCGCCTTTCAGCACTGGCTGGGCGGTTTTTTCCCTAAAAAGGAACGGAGGACCACCATTCAGATGATTATCGACGAGAATATGCACAAGGCAATGGAGGAGACCGGAATGGTTGTAAAGAACAGGGAAAAAATAAGTTTCGGGTTTTATCACACGATGCTTATGCACGCTGAAAAACAGTAATAACCTGCTCGTCATATTTTGTTTGAAAAATTAATTGTAAATTGAGCGCTCTTTATGCAGCCCTTATTTGTAAAGACCTCATAGTCTCGTTCATGTTTTTCCGGACAAGCTGCAGAGCTGTAAACAAAACCTATCAGGAGGGTGGAAACCGATGAAAATTTTAATGGTTCAGCCAAATTATCACTCTGGAGGAGCTGAGATTGCCGGCAACTGGACACCAAGCTGGGTAGCCTATATCGGCGGCGCTTTAAAAAAAGCCGGTTACACACAGATACGTTTTGTCGATGCCATGGCTGAAGACCTTCCGGACGAAACCATCGAGGAGATCATCCGGAAAAACAAACCGGACGTGGTCATGACGACAAATATCACGCCCTCCATCTTCAAGGCGCAGGACATCATGAAACTCGCCAAGAAAGTCGATCCGAATATCCGTACGATCATGGGCGGCATTCACTCGACATTCATGTATCCTCAGGTCCTCAGTGAAGCGCCTGAAACCGATTATGTTATCCGGGGAGAAGGTGAGGAGGTTGCCGTCAATCTCATCAAGGCAATTGACGCGGGCACCGATATGCAGGACCGTGAAAACATCACCGGTATAGCCTACGTCAATGAAGACGGCGAGGTTCATGCAACCGCGGCCCATCCGGTTATCGAAGACCTGGACGACTTGACTCCGGACTGGAGCCTCTATGACTGGGACAAATATATCTACACACCGCTGAACTGCCGCCTTGCCGTACCGAATTTTGCAAGAGGATGTCCGTTCACCTGTACGTTCTGTTCCCAGTGGCAGTTCTGGCGCCGGTACCGTGCAAGAAGCCCGAAGCATTTTGTAGACGAGATCGAAATTCTCGTGAAGAAATATAACGTCGGCTTCTTTATCCTTGCCGATGAGGAGCCGACGATCAACAAACAGAAGTTCGTTTCCCTCTGCCAGGAACTGATCGACCGCAAACTCGACGTTACTTGGGGCATCAACACAAGGGTGACCGATATCATGCGTGACGAAGACCTCCTGCCGTTTTTCCGCAAGGCCGGTCTTGTCCACGTCTCTCTCGGAACGGAAGCTGCAAGCCAGATGAACCTCAACCGGTTCCGTAAGGAAACGACCATCGAGGAGAACAAGTACGCCATCAAGCTTCTGCAGAAAAACGGCATAGTCGCGGAAGCCCAGTTCGTAATGGGTCTCGAGCATGAAACGCCGGAAACCATAGAGGAAACCTACCAGCTCTGCAAGGACTGGGATCCCGATATGGCCAACTGGACCATCTACACCCCATGGCCGTTTTCGGATCTCTTCAAGGAGCTTGGCGACAGGGTTGAGGTGCGCGATTATTCACGGTATAACTTTGTCTCGCCGATCATCAAACCGGACAACATGGAGCGTGAAGACGTTCTCAAGGGCGTCCTGAAATCATACGGCCGGTTCTACGCACGCAAATCATTCTTCAGCTACCCCTGGATCAAGGATCCTTATGTCCGCAAGTATATGCTCGGCTGCCTCAAAGCCTTTGCGCAGACAACGCTCACCAAGCGATTCTACGATATCGATCGCGTGAAAACAAATAACAGAAAGATCGAGATCGACCTCGGTTTCGACAAGTCAAGAATTCTCACCCAGGAGGAGGTAAAAAACCTCAAGGAAAAACGACCCGAAATGGTTGCCGACATGAGCTTCGGACTGAAGGAAGCAGGTTACCAGCGTGAGCACGATGAGCATGACTGGGATGAATTCGATGAAAGCACCATCAAGGACCGCACCTCATCGACCGTCCGAAACTGCTGATCGTATCATTGCAAAGAGAAACAACAGTAAGAGGCTGCCTTGTCACAAGGGCAGCCTTTTTTTATGCTGAATTCCTGATCTGTTGTGTTCGCAATTGTCGATATAAGGCTGCCTCGATCGGGATGTTCCATGGTGACTGCTTGCGGAAACATTCCTTTGCACCTGCAGAAGTGAATCGATATTGAAACAAACAGCAGATCTGACAGCAAAAATCTTCACATGCCATAAACAAAAGAGGCTGTTTCTGCATTACTGAAACAGCCTCTTTTGTTTAGATGACGAGGAACTTTTTCATTTGACCGTGATCTCTTTCTTCGGTTTTTCGACAGGCTCTTTCTTCGGCAGCGTAATATGCAGAACACCGTTGTCGTAGCTCGCATCAACCTCGTCTGCGCTGATGTTGTCTCCCACCGTAAAACTCCGGCTCATGCTGCCGTAGGACCTTTCGATCCTGTGATAGTCCTTCTTTTTCTTTTCCTCTTCATGTGACCTTTCGGCACTGATCGTCAGAACATCTTCATCCATACTGATCTTGACGTCCTCCTTATTGACGCCCGGCATGTCGGCTTCGATGTAGATATTCTTTTCATCTTCGCTGACGTCAACCCGGAAAGACGGGGCCATGGACGAGAAAAATGGCGTCATGGTTTCACTGAAGACATTCTCGAACATTTTCAGCGGATCACGTCCGTACAGTTTGATTGCCATGATTTTCCTCCATATGATCGATTGCTGTTGTCAGAATTGATACTTTATCGTTCCACCTGAGTGCAGGGGGTATTGACTACACAGAAAAAACAACAACAGGGAGAGAAAAATTCCGTTCACAAGGTTCGCTCCCTACGACTTGCCTTTTTTCTTTCCGCTTTTGGTTCGTTCAAGTTGGGTGCCGATACCGATAAGGTCTGCAATATTTGCCGCAGGATCGATCACCGGTCTGATCTCCGATTGAACACAGGTCATCAGCGTTGTCACTCCCGGCCCGTGACCGGCAACAAGGCAATCGCTGTGCACCACGACACCAATGGATACCGCACCCTTTCGATAAGCCCTGCCGTAGCGGTTATCGTGGTCCAGAAGTGCGACAAAATCACCGAACCGCATCTTGTCAAGCCCGAACGTACTCACCGTCTCCGGGTCACTGGTCATGACATCGTAATCGCCCTTGGCAACATGCGAAGCACCAACTCCCGATCCCATACAGGCTGCAGGGACAAGCGTTGTAACCGGCACATCGAGCGTGCCGTCACCATTGAGAGTCACCTTCATTTTCCGGAGCAGTTCGGGAGCAAGATTGAACAGGGCAATATCGGGGAAATCAACAAGCTTGAGGCCCTGCCCTCTGGCGTGAACGATTATGGTATCGCTGTAGGTCATTTTCTCCTTGACTTTCCGGGGAAAATCCACCATGATATGTTCGGAGCCGCCATGGTGCCCAAGTACAACACCTTTTTCCCCTTCTGCGGCACCTGAATGGACGGTTGCCGTATTACCGACACATGAATATATCTGCAGCGCGTTGTTGGGGTGATCGAATGGTTTGTGCGTGTCGGCGGTACAGCTCACTCCCGGCTCCACATGGTCACCCGCCCATTCGAAAGCGCTGTCACCAACCTGAACGTTCAGGGTGATCCCACCGATTGAAGGAAGGAGGAATGGCTTTCCCTGATGATCGACACTCCAGCTGCCTCGTGTTTTCGGCGGTCCCGGCTGACACTGAAGCAGAAATTCAACAAGCTTTTTTTCGTTTGTTTTCAACATATGGTTACTTCATTTTTAACAGTTACTAATACTGACAAAGGACCACACCATTCGCCATTCACTGACAATGCCGCTTGATCTACTTTTTATAGCAACAATCTCCGACTGAAAACTGTTGCAGAAAAAAGCATCAGGAAGAGATAATCGATAAAAAACATGCCCGAATCCAGTTTTGCGCCCCGGCAGGCCCCATATCTTACAGGTTCTTTTGCATAATGCTCAAAATCCTGCTACATTTAATAAACTAATCTGATGGCGTCCGGGAGCAACGCTATAGTACCCCTTCACCTGTTTTGACAGGTTACAATGTGTCAACAGCACAGAAATGCTCTCATCTTTTCAGGTATGCAGTCGGACTGCATTTCCTGCTGGTGTCGGTATATTTTGTACCTGAACCAATGACAATCGACAATGAGAAGACTCAGGAGACCAACGACAAAGAGCAGAAAGCTCTTTCACAGAAAGTCCCCCAAAAAGCCGCTGGGGACACTGTTTGTCATTACACTTGCGGCTATTCTCGTCATTTCTGCGATCAACCATCTGCCTGCCTTACAGATTCATAATTATGAAGACGAGCTTGGGGCAACCGGAGAACCCGAGCAGGTATATCTTGAGGAGCATGAAGCCCGGTTTTCCAATACCATCTCTCAGGCAATCATAAGCCGTGGACAGTCCCTCTATAGCATTCTGTCCGGAGAGGGTCTTGATCCGGCCCAGATCACCGAAATTACCTCACAACTCAAGACGTGCGATTTTTCAGCCAGAAGTGTAAAGCCCGGCAAAACATACCTGATCGAAAAGGACCCTTCCGGCAGGTTTCTCTGTTTAAGTTATCAGCAATCCCCTTCCCGAATTCTCCATATACAACAGATTCCCGAAAAACAGACGTTCAATATCTGGCAGGAAACCCTGGAACACGAAAATCGGGTTTCCGCCCTGAACGGCAGCATTTCCTCTTCCCTCTCTGCGGAACTTCAACAGCAGAATCGATATGCACTCATAACGCAGCTCCAGCGGATATTTTCGTACAGGATCAATTTTAAACGGGATATCCAGCCCGGAACAGCCTACAACATCCTGTTCGAAGAAAAATGGCTGAACGGAGAGCTTGTCGGGCTCGGTAACATTCTTGCTGCGGAAATTTATGTCGATAACAAACCCGTGACAGCATTCCGTTACACTGATTCGAAAGGTAAGTCCGGATATTTTGACGAAAAGGGAAAGGCACTCAACCTTACTCTTGCCCGATCCTTTTTCATCAAACCCTGCCGCTACTCCAGAATATCAAGCGGTTACGGCTACAGACGGCATCCGATCCTGAGGCGACGCCATTTCCATGGCGGTGTCGACTTTGCCGCTCCTCGTGGAACACCTGTTTATGCTGTAGCAGACGGCAGGATCACCTTCCGGGGCAGAAAAGGAGCCGCCGGCAACATGATAACCATCAAGCATGCAAGAGGTTATCACACAAAATACCTTCACCTGAGCCGTTTCAGCTCGAAAGCCAGGCATGGCAGCAGAGTCAGACAGGGACAGGTAATCGGTTATGTCGGCTCGACAGGGCGTTCAACAGGGCCGCATCTTGATTTCAGGGTCCTGAGAGGAGGAAAGTACCAGAACCCGATGACCGCGCTCAGAACAGCCAGCACCCCAACCAAAATCAGCAAAAGCGTGCCAAAAGGAGAAATGGATACTTTTCTTGCCACAGTCTCGGATTTACGCACCCAACTTCACAACAGCAAAATCCTGGTTGCTGACAACGCTGACGAAATGACTGCCAAACAGTCTTCGCTGAACTGATGTTGTCCCTGTCGTGCTTTTCATTTCCATCTTAAGCTATGGAAAATCAATCGCATGGCAGGGTTGATCAGCTCATGCTGATGCCGCCGTCACTTGACGAGCTCATCAAGCCTGCTCAGCCTTGTCCGTACCATCGATAGCGTTATCGATCAATTGGACCTTGACCCGTTTCTCAACAAGTACGAAGGAGGCGGCGCATCAAGCTGTCATCCCCGGATGTTACTCAAGGTCCTGGTGTATGGGTACTTGTGTAATATCTCTTCGAGTCGCAAGCTGGAGGATGCTGTCAGGGAGAACATCCACTTCATGTGGCTTGCCGGCTTCACCGTCAATCATCGACTCAGCCGATTGAAAGCAAAGGCGAGAGAGCTTTTGCTTTCTGAGGAAGGTATTCGAAAGCGAAAACAACGGGCCATCGATGTCGAACCGGCTTTTGGGCAGCTTAAACAGAATAGAAACTTCAAACGATTCCGATTCCGAGGGCTACCGAAAGTTGATGTTGAAATAGGACTTGCGGCAATGGCTCACAACATAGCCAAAATGGCGGGATAAGCTCCCGCTTTTTAAAGAAAAGGCTGCCTCAGTTTTGGTTCTGAGACAGCCTTTTTTCTGCTGGATTGAATCGATGGATCAGTCATCAAGCATACCCTCCAGCCGGTCCTCGAGATCGGCGTAGATGGCCTGGAGCTGGTTGATGGTGTCCTGGTCGGCTTTCCACATTCCCCTGCCATTTGCCTCGAGCATACGGCCAACGATGTTCAAGGTTGCCTGTGGATTGATCTTTGCGAGTTTTTCACGCATCTCCTCGTTGAATGCGTACGTTTCTGCTGCTTTCTTGTAAACCCAGTCGTCAACGCCTTTGGTGACGGCGTCCCAGCCGAGCATGTAGGTAAAACGGTTGCTGATCTCGGTCGCGCCGGTATGACCCTGGTCTACCATGCTTTCGAACCATTTCGGATTGAGGAGCTTTGTTCTGAACTCGACTTTAAGGGCCTTGTCAGCATCATCCACCTTGACGTCGGCAGTATATGTCTCGACATAGTTCAGCTTGACGTTGCCTCCTTTCTTGTTCCTCTTTTTGGCCGAAAGCTGAAGCGATCCGGAAGAGGAGAAATAGCGGTCGATATCGGATATGCCGTACTCGGCGGAATCCACCTGCTGGACAACCCGGTCAACGGTGCCAAGGAGGTTTTCGAGGATTTCCGGTTGCTGGTCGCCGTAGCGGCTACCGCCGTATGCATAACTGGTTCGCTTGATGAACATGTTGTCGAGATCGTCCTCGTTTTCCCATGCAGAATCCTCGATCAGTTCCTCAACCATGGAGCCGTAACTGCCGGGGGCCTGTGTGAAGAGCCTTGCCGTAGCGGCTTCGAATTCCTGTCCTTTTTCCAGTGCCTCGTCGACGTGCTTTTTGATGTTGTTCATCTCGGCCGGTTCGTCGGCTTTTGCAGCGTCCTTGACCAGTTTGTCGAGCAGGTCGACAAGAACGCCGAAGGTGTCACGGAAAATGGAGCTGATCTGTATCAGGACGTCTACACGAGGACGGCCCAGTTTTTCGATCGGAACAAGGCTGTAGTGGCTGATCTTGCCCTGGGCGTCATAGGCCGGTTCGGCGCCGATAAGGTCGATGATCACAGCGACTGCCTCACCTTTACTCTTGATCGTATCGAGTCCCCAGAGAACCTGGGCAATTGTTTCAGGAAAGTTTCCGTCATTTTCTTCCTGGTGGCGTTTGATGATGGTCGATGCTATCTGTTTTCCGCGTTTGAAAGCAAGTTCAGATGGTATGCGCCAAGGATCGATGGCGTGCATGTTCCGTCCTGTCGGCAGAACGCTCGCACCGTCACGAACGATGTCGCCGCCTGGACCGGAAGGCAGGTATTCACCGCGGAAGGCACTCATGAGCGAATCCATTTCACGGCTGTTGTCCTGGAGTGCATTTCTCAGTGCTATGCCTTCACTGAGAGAAGTATTGAGTGCTTCGGCCATCTCGGGTGTGATTTTCGCCTCCCCGGTGAGCACCTTGAAGACCGCTGACGGGTTGCTGTTGTTTTCAAAGATGGTCTGCTGGATGAAGTCTTTGGTGTGATCGTCCACTCTTTCACGGACCGCGAGCGCTTCCTGCTCGCCTTTTCGGGCATGAGTCGCAAGAGAGGCATAGTCTCCATAGCCATTTGATTCTCCGATTGCCCTGAGGATCACGGAGGGGAGTGACATTTCATTGCCCCGGACCTTGAGGTATTCGGTGATGGTCGTTACCTGGCTGTCGAGCGGCGGGGTTTCGCCAAAAATATGCAATGCGTTAGAGATCAGCTTGCCCTCGAGTTCCATCAGGTAGGTGTAAAGGCGGCTGAGGTAGTCGCTGAAGCTTTCTCCCTCGACCCTCGGACAGTCATCGGTAAGGTTGAGCTGTTCGGCTTTTTCGATAATGGCTTCCTCGGCTTCAGGATCGGAAAGCTTTTTGAGGTCGCGTTCCCTGTAGTCGTTGAGCATGTCCTTGAACGCCGGCAGTTCCTTATAGAGCCCTGCGCGTGCAAGCGGCGGAATATTGTGCGAAATCATGGTCGCATACCCGCGGCGCTTGGCGATGTTCGCCTCGCTGGGGTTGTTGACCGGGTAGATATAATAATGCGGTACTTCCCCTAACAGCGCGTCGGACCAGCAGTCTCCGGTGACGCCGAGCTGCAGGCCGGGCATCCATTCAACGGTGCCGTGCATACCGACATGGACCAGTGCATTGGCGTTGAAAGTACGGCTGATCCAGCGGTAGAAGGAAATGTACTGGTGGTGTGGTGTGTTTTCCTTGTCGAAGAGCAGGCGCATCGGATCGCCCTGAACACCCAGACGGGGTTGAACGCCAATGAAGACGTTCCCGAGAGTCAGGCCGCCGAGAAAGAGGCGATCGGTGCCGAGCGGTGCGATATCTCCGGGGAATCCGCTCCAGCGTTCCTCGATCCGTTCGCGTTCCCTGATGGTCGTAATAGCTTTATACTCGTCCCTGTCGATGCCGAATGCATCCTGTTCGTGAGCCTGTACTTCGTAGTCCGTTGCCTTGTCGAGCATTTCGAGCAGTTCTTCCGGTGTCTCGGGGAGCGTTCCGACGTTGTAGCCTTCGCTCTCGAGTTGTTTGAGGATCTTGAAGATGCTCTTCGGGACATCGAGAAGCGCTGCGCTGGCCTTGCGTCCCATGCCGGGAGGATAGTCGTAGACGACAAACGCAAGCTTTTTGTCCCTGTTCTTCATGTTCCGCAGCTCGGAGTATTTTGATGCGAGACCCGAGAGTCTTTCAAGCCTGTCGGGTACGGTCTGGAGTTTGCCGTCCTTGACGGCGCCGAGAACGACGGGACAGACCGCGCCGTCCATTTCCGGCAGGGAATAGGTCATGGCAGACTGAAGCGGTACGACGCCTTCTTTCTTCCATGAATTGAAGTCCTGGATAAAAAGGGGCTGTGAAACGACGTAGGGTGCGTTGATGGAACTGAGTATCTCGTCTCTTGCGGCTGCCGACGCACCGGGTGTCGTGGCGCCCGCGGGACCGCCCACAAAACCGAAGCCCATCATGTTGATGAGCATGTCGATATCGGCGTTGACAAACCACTCACGCGCAGCGACATGTCCTTCGACACCCATGACGAAGACGGGGAGAACATTGAGGTTTTTCTCTTCGAGGGCGCGGATGGTGTTGATGATGTAATCCTTTTCCTGCAGGAGGTGCTTGCGGAAGAACACAAGCCCGATGTTGCGCTTTTTAACAGAGCTTTTATCGCGCTTTTTGTTCCACTTGACATAGTGGTTCAGATCCTTGAAGTAATCAGGGGCATCGGGATGATAAAAGCCCATGGTCGGCACTTCGACAACCTTGTCCGCCTTGATCGCTACATCGAAGTATTCTGCCATGATGTAGTTGAACATGCTTGCAAGATTTTCCGCTGTCGGGTGCATCCAGTATGTGTAGACCTGCATCCAGTTTTTGAAGTCCTTGGCTTTTTTGGGGATCAGCGGCAGCATGGTGCGCATGATCTTCAGGAGCTTCATGTATCCGTAGAGTGCGTCTTCGTCACGTCCTTTCACCAGCATTTTGGCGACTTTCTTGACAATATCCGGCATGCCGCTGCCGTCACCGGAAACAACGTAATTACCCACTTTGGTCATCTGCATGACTTCAGGCATAGACTCGTAGGCGAAAATGGTGCTGACGCTGGACTGGTCTATCTGTTCCTGGAGCCAGTCGGCCTGCCCTTTGAACTGGATAAGGGTGGTAAAGACAAGATCGGCATTGCGGATTGCTTCGGCGGCTTCGGGATTCTGGTGCTCGAGATCCTGGTCCGTCCACTGGGTGAGTTCGGCATGTCTACTGATCTTGTCCGTTACTTCACGCCATACCCGCTGATTATACTGCTCCATCCCGACGATGGCCGCAATTTTGATTTTACGCTGCATAGGAAAGGAAAGTCACCATTGGTTAGGGTAAATACATGGATACCCAATGTAATAATAGTTCGGTGAATAGTAAAGCTGGATGTAGTGATTAGTGAATGGTGAATGGAAGAGGCTGGTTGGTGGGAGAGGGAAACAAAAAAGCCGTCCCGGTTAGTTCCGGGACGGCTTGATGAGAAAAATGGGCTTATCCAATGTCTCAATAGACGAAGTCGAGTCCGAGGATGAAGCTTCTGCCGGGAGCACGGAACCATTCGGCTTCCTCATATTGCTCGTTGGTGATGTTCTTGCAGAGGAACGAGATGCCGACATTGTCGGTCGCCTGGAATTTCGCTCCGGCGTCAAACACAACAAACCCTCCGGGATAGTTTTCCCCTTCGGGGTTGGGGTAGGTGCTGACAGCTTTATATTCGCTGACATACCTGCCTGTTGTGTTGAGTGTGAGCTGTTTGGTCGGCTTCAAAACGGCACTGACCGACGCAGTGTGTTCCGGACGATACTGAAGCCATTCGGGATCGGGGTTCTGATCACCTGCGAGAGATGATGCCCCTTCCGTCTTGTCCTTGGCGTTCATATAGGCATAGCTCAGGCCAAGGCTGAAGATGTTGCTCGGTCGTATGTTCAGGCTTGTCTCGATACCCCAGATGCGGGCCTTTGCGACGTTTTCATACATGAAAATAATTGGAAAACCTGTCGGGTTGAGGTTTCTCGATTCGATCAGGTTGTCGTACTCGTTCAGGTATGCAGCAACGTCGAGGGAGACCTTGTCGTTGAAGTTTTTGAAGAAGCCTACTTCATACCCGGTCATGGTTTCCTTGTCCAGTTCTGGATTCGGGTTTCCGACAAACAGACCGGCATCCCTGACAAAGCGTTCGGCAAGCGTCGGAGCCCTGAAGCTCTTTCCTGCGGAAGCACGGAATGACAGGTCGTCTGTCACTCTGTAGTTCAGCGCAAGTCTCGGGCTTATTGCGTCAACCGACTGGTTCGCTATCTGATCGGTTTCGACTGTGCTTTCGACGCTTAGAGTCTGGTCGTTGAAAAAGTAATCGTTATAGGTGACTTCGTCAGCGTCAATGCCGCTCCAGTCATACCGGACTGAAAGCAAGGCTGTCAGACGGTCGGTTATCTTGAACTCGTCCTGGAGAAAAAGGGCTATGTTTTTTTCCTTGATATCTCCGAGTTCGCCTGCTACAGGCAGGCTTGCCTGGTACTGGGTCGAAGCCAGGTCGACAATGTTGCCGTCCACGCCGAAGACGAAGCGGTGCTTGTCGCTTGCACGCCAGTCGAATTTGAACCCGGCGCCGTAACGGTTGCTGATGTTTTCATTGAATTCACCCGGTTCGCGTTCGTAAGGGAACCCGGTCAGGTTTGCATTGAACCCATCGACAAATGTAGGTACAAAGCCGGGGATCGCAGGGGCAGGGCCGGGGCCGTCCGGATCGTAGCCCGTCCAGAGAAACTGGTTTGTAAAGGCACTCTGGTCAAATCCAAATGCTGCTTGAGGAAAACCGGGAGTGTTCCAGATGCCGTCAGCAACAGTTGATCCGATACCGATACCTGCACCTGTAACGCTGCTCTGCAGGGAGGCATTGCTCAACAGCATGTCTTCGGTAAAGTATTGCTGAAGGGTGTCGGTGGGATTGTAGTCGATCCTGTACTCGTTGCGGGTATAGTACACGCGTGTGTCAAGACTGAGATCGTCGCTGAGAAGGTTGACATAGTTCAGGCCCACAAGTATGTTCTTCCGGTTGACAATATCGTCTGTATAGACATCGTCCACGAGATCATAGGCTCTTTCCGGATGCGGGTCATAAACAGCGCCGGTTGGCCCGAGCGAGACAAGATCGTAAGGCCATGTGCTGACATAGCCGGCTTCGGTCCTGTTGTAGAACGAGGTGAGCTGAATATGCTGGTTGGAATCAATGTCGTAACGGGCTTTCAGCTTGACGTCGTTGAGCAGGGTCTGTGAGTTGTCCCGATAACCGTCGTCTTCGCTGTGTGTGTAAAGAAGGCTGTAATTCAGCTTGTCTGTTTTATTCCCGATGCCTACGTAGGAATTCCACAGCCAGGGCGTGTAATCCATTCTGTACTCACTCTGGTCGCTGTCAGGCGTTCCATCGTAAAATCCTCCGCTGACACCGGCCTTGACTTCGAATTTATCCGGCAGGGAGCCGAAAACGTTGACAACGCCGCCCATGGCGGCCGATCCGTAGAGGGTTGATGCTGCGCCCTTGACGACCTCGACCTTGTCGGCAGCATTCATGTTGACGTTTGTCCAGACAATACCGCCAGTTGCTGGGGAGTTGATCGGGAAGCCGTCATAAAATGCGTTGACGCGGGTACCGATACCGCCGCCCTGGTAGGTGTTCGAGCCTCGGATCTGGACGGTTGCAGCGCTGTAGCCTGCAGAACGGGTAACGTTGACGCCCGGTGTCGTTTCGATGACCTGGTCGAGCGAGGCGCAGTTGCCCTGACGGATGCCTTCCTCGTTGATAACGCATGTGGTCACCGGAACCTCGAGCCTGTCCTGTTCGTAGAGTGCGGCACCGACAACGATTTCGGATGCCATCACGGTTGTCTGGCCGAGTTTTGCGTTAAGTGTCGTTGCCTGTCCCGGATTGATCGTTACCGACTGGATGAACGGTGCGTAGCCGATGGCGTTTATCTTGAGACGATAGGTCCCCGCCGGGATGTTCTGAATTGCGTAGTTTCCTTCGAGATCGGATGCCGAGCCGAGGTTTGTGCTTTCAAGCATGGCTGTAGCCCCGATAACGGCTTCTCCGTCCGTCTTGTCCGTGATCGTCCCTTGCAGGGAGCCGGGGTCGGCTGCCTTTGCTGTAAAGGGTGTGAAGAGGAGGACAAGCAGGAACGCGGAAAGGAAATAACGAACGAGGGGGAGCGACTGATAGTGCTTTGTTTCCATGACGTTCTGGTGTTAGGTAGTGTTGCTGATTGACTTGCGGCGATAACTACGTGTAGGCTGGTAATGCAGCTATATCCGCAAACGGAAAACTATCAGAAAATCATGAGAACCGCAAAAAAATACCGTGATTTTTTACATACAGGTATGTTGAGGGGCTGCCGGCAGAATGTCAGGCCGTCTGGTGTAAGAAATGGTTTATTTTCCGGATGGTTGAGTTCCGGCAATTACCCGTAGAGGGCTCACAATACGAGATATTGCATGTTCGTTGAGGCACTCTTGTGGTGTGGGATTCCAGAGAGAGGAAATCTGGTCAGATAACGCCGAGTTCCTTGCCGATAGTGCTGAATTCGGTGATGACCTTGTCGAGATGTTCCTTTTCGTGGGTGGCCATGAAGCTTGTCCTGAGCGCTTCGTGACCCGGCATGACCCCGGGACGAATGAAGGCATTGACATAGACCCCTGCGTCAAAGAGTTTTTTCCAGAACACCATGGTTTTCATCTGGTCGCCGATGATGACCGAAACTATAGCCGTACGTGACGGCATGAGCTTGAATCCTGCGGCGTCAAGGCCCTGTCGCACATAATCGGTGTTGACGATCAGCCGTTCGATACGTTCCGGCTCGTTTTTGAGGATTTCAAGCGATTCGAGGACAGCGGCAACGCTTGCCGGTGTCGGTGATGCGCTGAAAATCAGTGAAGACGCGTTATGCTTGATATAGTTGACGATATCCCGTTCTCCTACGACATAACCGCCAAGAGAGCCGAATGTCTTTGAGAAGGTTCCCATCATCATGTCGACCCGGTCGACCATGTTGAACTCAGATGGTGTCCCCCGTCCGTCCCGGCCGATAACACCGACGGCGTGAGCATCATCGAGCAAAATTCTTGCGCCGTAACGGTTCGCGATTTCGACAAGATTCGGCAGGTCGATGATTTCTCCGGATACCGAAAAAACACCATCGGCGACGATGAGAATACCTGCTTCTTCCGGGATAGACTGCAGAACCCTTTCGAGATCCTCCATGGAATTATGGGCGTAACGGACGAATTTTGCCGACTGACCGACGGCCATGATGGATGCGGCCACGAGGCTGGCATGGTTGTCTTTGTCGCAGACCACATATTCTCCGCGCTGGACTATGGTGGGGATGATCCCCTGACCGGTCTGGTACCCGGTGCTGAACAGCAGGCATCGTTCCTTTTCGAAATAATCTGCAAGTCGTTCTTCCAGCTCGATATGCAGGTTGACGGTGCCTGTCATGTACCGTGAGCCGGAACAGCTTGTGCCGTACTTGTTGATTGCGTTGATCGAGGCGTTCTTGACACGGTCGTCGGCAGTCAGGCCGAGATAGTTATTCGAGCCGGCCATGACCAGCTTTCTTCCGCCGAACGATACAACCGGCCCTTCGGTTTCTTCAATGGGATGAAAAAACGGGTATATACCTAATGCCTTTACTTCATCGGCAAGAGTGAAATCGTAGCACTTTTTAAAAAGATCTTTGCGTGTACTCACAGGACTGGTTATTTGCTCTCAGTATAGCGGCTGCAGATGAGCCATGAATTCTTACATTTATATCGGCATATCGTCAAGAGAATTCTGCTCTTATCGAAACAGATGCTTCTTCTCATACAAGTCGGATAATGAATGTATTAAAAATTTTTGGTTTTTTTTTGGAGTTGCCGGTTTCTTTTTTACGCTCACGCAGTCAAAGGGAGCATAGAAAAGTTTTTTCAGCCTTTGGCGGCAAAGTATTCGTATAGTGGTGTCCTGCATTCCATATTGAAATAGGGAAAAACAGTTCATGGGTCAGATCATTCTCGTTACCGGTGCAACAGGATTTATCGGGAAAGTTCTTGTTGCATACCTGAAAAAACGTGGCGATGCGCCCAGGATTCTTGTGCGGCCGGAAAGCGATAGCCTGAAGGCTCAGGCAATGGGGGTCGATATCTGCGAGGCAGGCTATGATGATCATGAGAAGCTTCGTGAAGCCGTTAGCGGTGTTGACAGTATCATCCATCTGGCCGGCGTGACCAGGTCCGTAACAAGGGAAGGATATTTTCAGGGCAATGTGATGCCTGTCGAAAATCTCCTGCGCGCGTTTGTAGACGTCAACTCCTCGCCAGCAAGGTTTGTGTTTGTTTCGTCGCTTGCGGCTGCAGGACCGGCACCGGTTGCCGGGGAAGGCTTGCGGGAAACAGACCCGCCATTGCCTGTCAGCGGCTATGGACGAAGTAAACTCGATGCAGAGCATCTCTGCCTGTCATACCGGGACAAACTGCCTGTAACCATTGTCAGACCGCCTGCGGTTTATGGTCCGGGAGACAGGGATGTCCTTCAGTTCCTCCAGCTTCTCAAAAAGGGCCTGGTGCTCGGAGCCGGAGATGTGGATCGGCAGCGCCTGAGCCTTATCCATGTCGAAGATCTCGTTGAGGGCATCGTCATGGCAGCCCGTTCTCCGGCAGCTGTCGGGGAGACTTACTACATTACTTCACCTGAATGGTATTCCTGGGACCAGTTGGCCGCAGTCGCGGCAAGGGAACTTGGTGTGGCAACGGTCAGAAAGATATCCCTGCCTAAGCCGCTGATGAGACTTGCCGGAACAATTGCCGGATTTGCCGGTATCGTTTCCGGAAAGACAGGTTTGTTGAATCCCGACAAGGTTAACGAGATGGTGCAGGATTACTGGATCTGTTCACCGCGGAAAGCGGAAAAAGAGCTTGGATTTATTGCGAAAACCCCACTTGAAGAGGGAATGCGCCGGACCATAGCATGGTATCGGGAGGAGGGGTGGCTTTAGTGTGTTGAGAATAGATTTCCGGCCAATCCTCAGAGTGACTGGGGGAATGGCGCTCTGAAAAACAATTCAACGATTCAACATTTCTTCAGCCGGACTTCTCCGGCTGAAGAAGCCTCTGCATCAGTCTCAACAGGAGGTACTTTTCGTCGGGATAGGCTTCGAGGCCTTTCAGGGCTGCATCGGCCTGTCTCAGGGCAAGCAGGGCGTTTTCTGTTTCCTGAAGCGAAAATCTTGATGCATAGTCCCGGTAGTTCTTTGCGAAATATTCCTGTTTGCCGTACATGCCGAGAAGCTTTGCTGTGTCGGATTGGGGGAGTGTGCGTGTGTCCGGAGAGTGCAGTTTCCATATCCGGGTGAAAAAGGTCGTGAGGTAGCGTACTATGGTCATGAGCCCGTCTTTCTGCCCTTCACGTTCCATGATCATCAGGGACATACCGCTGCATTGCCGCATGTTTCTGGCAGCAAGGACTTTTTCAAGTTCGAAGACATTGTACTGTTTCGATATACCGACACAGTCGTACACGTCTGTGCTGGTGATGCATTTCTCTCCGCTCCTGGAAGAGGCATAGAGTATCAGCTTTTCGGTCTCTTTCGCTATCTCACGGGCAGAGGCCTGAATGTAGGTGCTGAATGCCTTCAGCGCTTCGGGCTCGAATTTCCACCCTTGCAGACGCGCCCTTTCTGAAGCAAACTGATCGGGATTGCGGATAGGAGGAAAGTTGTGGCGGCAGGATTCAAGTTCGCTGAAAGGAGATTTTTTTGCGTTTTTTCTGTCGATCTGGCCAGCTTCAAGGATCAGTGTCGTTGATTCCGCAGGTTTTCTTATGTAGTGCAGGAATCGTTCGAGATGCTGCTTCTGTTTTTCTGCGGAGCCGGATTTTCTGAGCTTGTCGAACTGTTTGACGAGGACGACTTTCCGGACGGTGAACATGGGTATTTCCAATGCTGCCGATACGATCTCTCCAAGTGTGGTATCCTGTCCGTACAGCACGGTGGTGTTCATGGCGGCTTCCTCATCGGATGGGAAAACATGTCCTCTGATAAGGTCGGTCATCTCCTCTTTCAGGTAGCTCTCCGGGCCGTCAAAAAAATAAACAGGATCGATCCTGCCTGCGGAGATATCTTTACGAAGCTTGTTCATCGAGTGATTTCTATGTGCAGTGAGTCTGGAAGAAAGATCTTCAACTGATTTCTATAGGTCCTATACGTCCTATAGGACCTATAATGTAAATATGCTCTTCATGCAGCGCACTGCAAAACCAGCGATCACAGCCCGACAATCAGAACGGCAAATCGTCCTTGTCCTGTTCGGAACCCTCTCCTCCCTTTTCCTGGAGGTCATTTCCGTATGTCGTGTTCTGTGCAGGCGGTTGCTGGTATGACGATGAACCGCCGTCAAAGCCCTGGTTGCCCTGGTCCCTGCCGGAACCAAGCATCTGCATATCGGTACAGACGATCTCTGTCGTGTATTTTTTTTCTCCGGTTCTGTTGTCATCCCAGCTTCTGGTCTGCAGCCGACCCTCGATATAGACCTGCCGTCCCTTTTTCAGATACTGGTTACAGATTTCAGCCAGTTTTCCCCAGGCGACAATGCGATGCCATTCGGTTCTTTCCTGCAGGTTGCCGCTGCTGTCCTTGAAATTTTCATTGGTTGCAATGGTAAAGTTGACGACCGACTGGCCTGACGTTGTTACACGCATTTCGGGATCGGTTCCGAGATGTCCGATGAGCATTGCCTTGTTGAGTCCGCGAGCCATGTTTTTTTTATTTTTGCTTTGAATGATGTTGATGTTCGACTGTATAAATGCAAAATCTGCGGTTTCGTTGATTTGTGAAACAGATGATCGAGCTGGACGGCAAACAGAAGAGTATACTGTTATTACATGTATCTGCAAGCAGTCAATGTATGCTGAAGCCTCCTGGACGTTCACGGCTTTCAGAACAGGAGTCTCTCTGCGTCGAGAACCGGACCTTCCTGGCAGAGCAGAATTGTCGATGTTCCGCTGTTGTCGAGGCTCCTGACTTCTACCGTACAGCCGTAACAGATGCCGATCCCGCAGCCCATAACCGATTCAAGTGAAACTTCACACGGGACATTCCGGTTGCGGCAGAATTCTGCAAGAGCCTTGAGCATAGGGTTGGGACCGCATGCATATATCCTTACAGGCCCTGATCTGCAAAGGTCGTCGAACCTGTCGCGCAACAAATCTATTGCGGTTCCCTTGTAGCCGGCCGAACCGTCTTCAGTCGCAGTCAAGCAGTCCATAAGACCTTCTTTTCGGATATCATGTCGGGTTCTGCCGCCGATGATATTGCGGACATTTTTACCTTGTGCACGGATGCTCTTTTCGAGAAAGCGCATGGGCGCAGTGCCGATGCCGCCGGAAACAAGCAGAGCGGTCCGGTAGTGCGGGTCATCGAAAGAAAATGCGTTTCCCAACGGTCCCAGCACCTGCAATTCAGCTCCGACAGTCAAGCCGCATAAAAGAGCTGTTCCGCAGCCAACGGATTTGGCCATGATGTCGACCCTGTCGCCGTCGATATAATGGATCGAGAACGGTCTTCTCAGAAGCGGCTGGTTCTGCGGGCTTATTTTAATATTGACAAAGTTGCCCGGCTGTGCGTTCCCTGCAATCTCCGGACACCGGAAGGATATCCGTGATACATCAGGCCCGATACATGTGCTGGACGATATCGTTACGGTATGGTCGGCAATCAGCGATTCTGTTCGCATACGTGTTTGTCTTTGTCACGTTACAAAAATAAGATTACGGTTTATTTCGTTATACAGCAACCCGGAGGCTCGTTTTACAGAGAAGCGCCGGGCAGGGTGCTTCCGAGAGGGCATCGGGACGAATAATAGTTGTTTTCAGGTTGAATAATCGAAAAACATTCATTACTCTGTCATACTTTTCCCCTTTTGTAGAATGTTTCGATAGTTATATCTTGTACATCTCGATAGTTTATACAATTCCAATGCCTGGTTCATGCGTATTTTAACATTCACCGGAAAAGGCGGGGTCGGCAAAACAAGTGTTTCTGCGGCAACGGCAGTTCGTTTGTCTGATCTGGGACATCGTACACTCGTTTTGTCCACAGATCCTGCTCACAGTCTTTCTGACTCGTTCAATGTGTCTCTGGGGCCTGAACCTACCAAGATCAAGGACAATCTGCATGCCATAGAAGTCAATCCGTACGTCGATCTCAAGGAGAACTGGCAGGCTGTCCAGAAATATTATACTCGGGTCTTTGCCGCACAGGGGGTTTCCGGGGTTGTCGCCGATGAAATGACGATTCTGCCGGGCATGGAGGAACTTTTTTCGCTGTTGAGGATCAAGCGTTACAAAGCGGCAGGCCTCTATGATGCGCTCGTTCTCGATACGGCGCCGACCGGTGAAACGCTGAGGCTGCTTTCGCTGCCCGATACGCTTTCCTGGGGCATGAAAGCCGTGAAGAATGTGAACAAATACATCATGAAGCCGCTCAGCAAGCCGCTTTCAAAGATGTCGGACAAAATAGCCTATTATATACCGCCTGAAGATGCAATTGATTCGGTCGATCAGGTTTTCGACGAACTCGAGGACATCAGGGAGATTCTGACCGACAATATCAATTCCACTGTCAGGCTGGTCATGAACGCGGAAAGAATGTCTATCAAGGAAACCATGCGGGCCCTTACCTACCTGAATCTTTATGGATTCAACGTCGATATGGTGCTGGTCAACAAGATGCTTGATGCAAAGGAAGACAGCGGGTATCTGGAGAAGTGGAAAGGAATTCAGCAGAAGTATCTCAGTGAGATCGAACAGGGTTTTACCCCCCTGCCGGTCAAGAAGTTGAAAATGTACGAATCGGAGATCGTCGGGCTCGAGCCCCTCGAACGGTTTGCCAGCGATATGTACGGAGACTCCGATCCTTCGGAACTCATGTTCAGCGAGCCGCCGATCAAGTTTGAAAGGAGCGGAGACATGTACGAGGTACAGCTGAAACTCATGTTTGCCAATCCTGTCGATATCGATGTATGGGTTACCGGAGACGAGCTGTTTGTCCAGATCGGAAATCAGAGAAAAATCATTACTCTTCCAATCAGTCTCACCGGTCTCGATCCGGGCGATGCTGTTTTCAAGGACAAGTGGCTGCACATTCCTTTTGACTTGAACAAGCAGGGAGAACATCATCGGGAAAAAGCCTATGACCAGGCCTGAGGAATTGATGAATTATCATCCTTTTCGGCAGGTTTTTGGATGGTAACAAAAAAATTTTTTACCTTTTTTGCATAACCAATACACTAAAACAAAACAATAACTGCAGGGAATCACGTCACCTGCAAGGAGGTACATCATGGGTGAATCTTATCAGAACGTACGTAAGGAGTTCAAGAGCCTCGAACTGACCGACAGAGTCGCTTTCCTGGCAGAGGGAGCCTTGCTTACAGGACAGAGTGCTATCGTCGGCGGCCTCGAGCTTGCCGGAAACGTTGTCGAAACCGTTACAGGAACAGTGGGTTCTCTTGTTGACGCAACAGGTATCGGCAGGTTGCTCGGCAGCACCAGCGGTGTGGTGGGCGATACTATCGACAGGGTTGCCATTACCGTCAAGGATGTTTCAAGAACAGCCGGTGATCTTTATTCGGATGCGGTTAAAAACGTTGAAAATGTAACCGAAAATGCCGCGACGGCAGTCGGTGATGCGGGGATGACAGCTTCTGAAACGGTCAAGGGAGTCAAAAGTTCTCTCGGCGGCAAAAAGTAAGAGCGATACGGATGTGTTACGGTGAAGGTGTTTTTGTTTGTGTTTTTTATTAATTAACCGTAAATTATTCCAAGTACCCTATTTCCGTTTAACCTGCTAAATTTCCAATAATTAAATTCCAAAAGGAGGAATTATGAGTGGAGGAGGCGTATTTACCGATATCCTAGCTGCAGCCGGCCGTATTTTTGAGGTTATGGTTGAAGGTCACTGGGAAACTGTCGGTATGCTTTTTGATTCTTTGGGTAAAGGCACCATGAGAATCAATCGTAATGCTTACGGTAACCTTGGCGGCGGCGGTGGAAGCCTTCGCGGTTCTTCACCTGAAGTTTCCGGCTTTGCTGTACCAACCAAAGCGGTTGAGTCCAAATTTGCCAAGTAAGCGCACACAACCAAAGAGCATAAAAGGCAGTGACAGCATTTCGCTATCCACTGCCTTTTTTGTTTTTGATCTGCTTTTGACTATTGATGCTGCATGATCCTATCTTCCTGCCAGGCTTTTCCGGCACAGGTTCCAGAACGTTATTTCAGATGACCTCGGTTATTTTCTTCTCTTGTTGTTTTTTGCACCAGATTCCATTTTCCGGTTTCCGACATACCTGTAGGTGTGTGGCGTTACCGGTTTGACAAGTGGTAGATTATTATATAACTTCAATATGTTTTTGTATTTTGACGGTTTGAATGCAAAGTGGCTAAACACTGAAAAGAGTATGACTTAAGATGGCTACAATTTCTACGTATGTATCAGGTCACACCGAGACGGCTGATGTCAGGGAATTTTTTGAAAAGCAGCTCCCTGGTGAAGGTGAGCGGCCGATTGCGTTTTTTGACGGTGTGTTTTATGAGTCTCATCAGGAGCGTGTAGGAAATATCGCTTTCCAGGATTATCTGATATACACCGACAAGGCAGTGTATCTCTGGGCAAGAGGAGCAAACAAGGACTATCTTGACAGATTCGCTCTCGGGGCGGTTTCGATCAACAGCAGAAACAAGGACGACGATTTTGCCACCCTGAACCTCCGGATCAGGCGGGAAGGAAAAGAGCCGGTTTACGTGATATTTGATATGGTCGAGATCGATGAGGCCGGAAAGATCAGCTCGCTTCATACGGTTATCGAGTCCATTATCGAGAACAATCTCGGAGGTAACTTCAGGGGAGAGATTCCCGAAGATATAGCCGAAGAAGTATACAGGGATTCGGGTGCTATCTGTCCTCCAAGCGCCCTTTCATTCGGTTCGCCGGGGTCTGCCGATCCGGCAGCCCATGACAGCCGGATCGGTTACGGGCAGGATCTGCTTGAACAATACAAGGCTTCTATTGGTTATTCTCCTGAAAATCTTCAAGGGGGCAACAGTGTCTACGGACCGTCAGGGCGCCAGCAGGATTCAGAGGGGTACAGGCGACCGGGTATACCGAAAGAACTGGAGGATATTCTGCCGACCGATCCCGAATCTCTCAAGCGCATTGCCGCCAATCTCAGGGATTCGATCGGTGAGGCGCAATTCAAATTCCGCGACCAGTTCATCAAGGATATACAAAATGTTCCCAACGATGTTGCAACAGTGCTCACAGCCCTGAGCGATCTTGTGACGAATATAGCCGACAATCCTCAGGCAGAAAAGTTCGTTCTCAATGCCATTCAGACAGCCGTGAAGAATGACGGCATCCTGGGATCTATGGGAAAGATACTCAAGCTGACAACCGGATTCGGGCCTGCGGGCAAAAAGCCTCCTGCTCCAGGGTCGAGACCAGGCGGAGACAAAGGGTCAGGTAAGGATTTTGACGAGGGACCGGATGATGCCGAAACCGGCACGATACGCAGAAAAAGGGTTACCATCCACACCGACGATGAAGCAGAAGGCTTGTCGGGAGCATCTCTTGACAAGGCATTTGAAGAAATGGAGGCTGTGTTCAGGGAGTCTCAGTCCAGGGAGCCGGATACCGTTGAAGAGAAAAATGTCAGGTCAAAAAAACTGTCGGTAGTTACCGAGAAACCTGATACAGATGATGCGGTTGCCGGTGAAACAGCAGCTTCATCGGCGCCTGTTACACCATCGGCCAGTTCTTCCGGTGATAAAACCGGGGATGACGTGGTTCGAACCAGAAAAATCAAGATAATTCCCGAAGAGCCTGCAGCGCCTGATGTCAATGAGGTTGAACTGAAGGAGGCGGAAGTTGCCGATAAAGCTCCTCTGGCAGCGGAGATACCTGAAGAAACTCATCGCAAGAAGCTTCCTCTTCGGTCTGAGACCAGGGAAGAGGACATTGAGGGAGCATCACAGCCCAAGGTATATCGAACACTTGAGTCCGCTTCCGGAAAAGATGACAAAAGGGCAGAGGGCAGTCACCCGGTCAAACACCCAAAATATACCGGATCAAATCCTCGAAGGGGTGTTAAAAAAAGCAAGTAAAAAAGAATACATACCTACAACAGTTTTTCAGGATATGTCATGAGAATCATTCTTTATCTGGGGAAAGGCGGCGTCGGTAAAACAACAATCTCTGCTGCTACTGCAACGGCTATTGCCCGCGCTGGAGAGAAAGTGCTTATCATGAGCACGGATGTAGCCCATAGCCTGGCTGATGCATTTGGCAAAGAACTCTCACCCAATCCGGTCGAAGTCGAAAAGAACCTCTTTGCGATGGAGGTAAATGTTCTTGAAGAAATCCGGTCGAACTGGCATGAACTGTATTCCTATTTTTCATCGATTCTTATGCACGACGGGGCAAACGAGGTCGTTGCCGAGGAATTGGCCATTGTGCCCGGTATGGAAGAGATGATCAGTCTGCGCTATATCTGGAAAGCGGCCAAATCGGGAAAATATGATGCCGTTGTTGTCGATGCGGCCCCTACCGGTGAGACAATGCGCCTGCTTGGTATGCCTGAATCCTATGGCTGGTATTCCGAAAAAATCGGGGGCTGGCACTCCAAGGCAATCGGTTTTGCCGCACCGCTCTTAAACCGCTTCATGCCCAAGAAAAACATATTCAAGCTCATGCCTGAAGTCAATGAGCATATGAAAGAGCTGCACGGTATGCTTCAGAATACATCCATCACCACATTCAGGGTTGTGGTAAATCCTGAAAACATGGTGATCAAGGAAGCTTTGCGGGTCCAGACCTATCTTAACCTTTTCGGCTACAAGCTCGATGCCGTTGTTGTAAACAAGATTCTGCCACAGAGTTCATCGGATGAGTACCTTAACAGTCTTATTGCTTTACAGCAGAAATATCTGAAAATCATCGATGACTGTTTTTATCCCATTCCGATTTTCAAGGCGTCGCAGGTCGCACGTGAGGTTATCAGCACTGAACAGCTTCACGCATTGAGCCAGGAGATCTTCGACGGTCACAAACCTTCTGAAGTACTTTACAAGAACGATCAGACGCAGTCACTCGAAAAGGTCGATGGCAAGTATATTTTGCGCTTGCATATGCCGAACGTAGAAATAGACAAGCTCAATGTGAATATCAAAGGTGACGAGCTTCTTGTCGATATCAACAACTTCCGGAAAAGCATTATCCTGCCCAATATCCTTGTCGGCAGGAAAACCGAAGGCGCCGATTTTGACTCGGGGCATCTGAATATCACGTTTTCCGGAACGTAGGGTCGTGAATAGGGGAAGATAGGGAAAGCCAAAAGGCAAAAACAAGCTGGCGATTATCCTGTTGATTTGTACGGATACATTGAAAGGCATTTTATAGGTCATATAGGTCCTATATGACCTATAAGTCCTATAAGTTTCAGCCTATCAATGACCTCTGTACGGGCGGGTTTGAAACCCGCCCCTACAACCCGTCAAGCAACATGTAACCGGCCATCAAGCTATCCAGCCAATCAAACCATTCACGAATCACGATTCACTATTCTTTCCCCCCCTTCCCCCCCGGAACTAGCAGTTCGAACTCATCTATCGGGGAAATTTCAGAGCTGTCGGGGCATGAGGCGAGCAGTTCAGCTGTTGTTTTTTTCAGGATCGGGTGGACCGGGTTGGCAAGTTCGAGCAGGGGAAGCAGGACGAATTTTCTGTTTGGCAGTTCAGGGTGGGGGAGAGAGAGGTTTTCGTCTTTTCTTACCAGCTTATCATAGAGCAGGAGGTCAAGGTCGAGCGTTCTGGGGCTCCATTGAGGATGATCCTTTGCTCTTCCAAGCAGTTCCTCTATTGTTTTGCAGCTCATCAGGAGCGAGTGGGGAGAAAGGCCCGTGTGCAATTGAAAAACGGCATTGTAAAACCAGCTTTCTTCCTTCATGCCGAGAGGTTCTGAAAGGTAGACTTTCGACACCTTTTCGATGGATGTTGTCGGAATATCTGCAAGCAGAGAAAGGCTTCGCTGGAGGTTCTCTTTTCTGCTGCCCATGTTTGAACCAGCCCCGATAAAGACAACGTGCTTTGCTGTTTCGGCACCCATCGTGAGTTGATCAACGTTTCGTTGCCGAGTAAGCCGCTTCGGCATAATCGCAGACGCCGCCGATAGGAGGATTGCGCTTTCTTACACTGATTGTCACCCGGTCGATAAGGGAAAAGTCTCTCAGCAGCTCAAATGCTATGGCATACGCTACGGCTTCGATAAGGAAAAATTTTTTCTTGGTCAGGATGCTGCTTATTTTCTCGTACACCAGACGGTAATCGATTGTGCTGGAAATATCGTCGGTTATGGCTGATTGACTGAAGTCGAACTGCATTTCCGCGTCGACTTCATATTTTGAGCCAACAAAGTGTTCTTCTTTGTGCACGCCATGGTGAGCGTAAAACGTCATGTTGACAAGCCTGACACGTGTGGTTGACGGATCGTTATTCATTGTCTGGCACTATCTGGATTGGCGAGATTGGTTATCCGGAATTTGTTCACTGTTTATTTTCAGCTTGTAAACAAGGGGACGTTCTGTCCCTGTCATGAGGCTGCTATGATGAAAGAAAGGAATTTTGACGACTTTTTTACAATGTGCCGTTCCAGAACCATCATGCAGGCCCTGGAGGAGGACCGGTATGATGGTGATGTGACAACGCTTGCAACGATCGAACCCGGAACAGAAGGACAGGGGATCGTCAAGGCCAAAAGCGAAGGAGTTGTTGCGGGGCTGACTGTTGCCGGAGAAGTTTTCCTGGGGATCGACAGGAAACTCGATGTCTTTCCTATGGTCAGTGAAGGCGCAAAGGTTAAAAGAGGAGTCCCGGTCCTGAAGGTTCAGGGAAACGTTGTTTCTTTGCTTGTCGCTGAGCGGACAGCCTTGAATTTCATGCAGAGAATGTCCGGTATTGCTACAAGAACCCGTCTTTATGTCGAGAAGATTGCTCATACCAAAGCTGTTATTCTCGATACAAGAAAAACTGCGCCGGGTTTGCGTTATTTCGACAAGGAGGCCGTAAAGATCGGGGGAGGAAGGAACCACCGCTACGGTCTTTTTGATCTCGTGCTTATCAAGGATAACCATATCGACGCTGCCGGCGGGGTAGGCCAGGCGATCTCGGGAGCCAGACGATACCTTGAGGAAAAGGGAATGAAAATGAAAATCGAGGTTGAAGTCAGGACACTGGCAGAGCTTGAAGAGGCGCTTGCAGGCGTGCCGGATATTATCCTGCTTGACAATTTTGCTCCTGACCAATTGCCTCAGGCGGTTTCACAGGCAAGAAAAAAGGAGCCGGGCATACTGCTCGAAGTCTCCGGAAATGTCAGCCTCGATAATGTTCATCTCATTGCCGAAACGGGTGTTGATTATATATCTGTTGGAGAATTGACGCACAGCGTAACTGCGTTGGATCTGTCGATGACAGTCAGGCTTTTTGAGTGAGGGGGATTTGTAGGGTGTGGGGTTAAGGAAGTTCTGAGTACTGAGTGCTGAGTTGGAAGAAATGTAGGGGCAACCCCCCCGTGGTTGCCCGTGGTCGGATGAGTGAAGATTGTGGGACGGGGAAAGGAGTAAGGAGCCAGGGGGGAGAGTTCTCAGTCCTCAGTTCTCAGTATGAAGAACATGCAGGGGCGGGGGGAAAGCAAAGGCATGATCGATGGCCGATATCTTATGGGACTTATAGGACCTATATAATGCCTTAATGTATACTGTACCACAGCTCAACAATTCAACATCGCCCTCACCAGGATATCCTGTTTTGAAAGGCGTTACCGGTGCTTCGGAAGCGGTTTGTTCTCTCCCTCTATGGTCACTGTTTTTTTGATGATGCCATAGATCTTGTCCTTGAGGACGGTATCGGTGATGTAATCCCTGAACTCTGTCGACATGTAAGTGTTGACAAGGTCTTCGACTTGTATTCCCGGATTCTTTTCGGCCTCTTTTTCGGCATGTGCCCTGATATCGTCATCAGTAACTTCGAGATTGTTCTTTTCTGCAAGTTTCTGACTGATCAGCATCCATCGTGCATGCTTTTCTGCGTTCGGCCGGATTGAAACTCTCAATTCGCTCTCATCCATACCCTCAGGCAGGTTGCCTCCCATCTGCCTTTTGGCATTTTCGAGAAGCATGTTTTCAAACGAATCGACCATTGCCGAAGGAGTTGGCACGGGATTGTCTTCGATGAATTTGCCCGATATCGCTTCAAGGAGGTCTTCTTCTGATTTGTTGCTGAAATGCTGTTCAAGCTGACCTCTGACGTCTTCCCTGAAATCCTCGACAGACTCGACTTTCTGCTGAGTGATCTCTTTGACCAGTTCATCGTTCAGCTCAGGCAGTTCGAGCCGTTTTACCTCTTTGATCGTAACGGCATAATGGTAGGTTTCCTCTTCTTCCTTTTCAGGTTCGATGACCACGTTGACGTTTTCGCCGGCTTTTTTGCCCAGGAGAGAGGTGTGGAAAGGATTGTCTTCCGGGAGATACTCGAGATTGAAGTGATAGTTTTCGGTTTTCTGTTCATCGAGCAGATTGCCCGAAGCATCCATTTTTTCCAGGTCCGCGATAATGGTGTCATCGGCTTCAGATGGTCCGTCAACAGGGATGAGCGTTCCTTTTGCCTTGAGGATCAGATGTATTTCTTTTTCGACATCTTCGTCGGTAATCGTATAGATGTCCTGCACAAAGGTGTAGCCGCTGTAATCGGCGATGTCGAAATCGGGATGAATTTGATAGACGAGCGTGATGGAAAGAGTGTCGTCTTGAAAAGTATAGTCCTGGAGTTCGGCCCTGCTTGCCGGCTTGATGTTTTCCTTGTCGGCGATTTCAAGAAAGTATTTCGAAGCAAGTTTTTCCGCAACACCTGCTTCAATGGATGGCCCCATGAGTTTTCTGATCATACCAAGAGGTGCATGACCTTTTCTGAATCCTTTGATTTCAAGGTTTTTCCGTGCGTTTTCCAGTTCGCTGTCTGTTTCTGGCCTGAACTCATCGGCTGAAAGGACGATTTCCAGTTTCTGTTCGGTATCGCTGACGTTGGTGATAGTATTCTGCAAGGCTGCTCTCTTCTGGTTTAGGCAAAAATAAAAAGGCCTCGATGATAACTCGTTTCACCGAGGCTCACTGCAAACCGCAAATATACCATTAATTCATGATTTTGAAAAAATCTGCAACCCGGACATGTTCGTTCAGCTTTTTTGAGAGGTTTTTTTCAGTTTTCCGCCGGTTCGTAGATGAGGAGTGAGAATTGTGTGT
This sequence comes from Chlorobium sp., assembly GCA_028277225.1. Lineage (GTDB taxonomy): Bacteria > Bacteroidota > Chlorobiia > Chlorobiales > Chlorobiaceae > Prosthecochloris. Next base: position 40,647 of record JANQHB010000017.1, on the reverse strand, counting down.
CGAGATCGAGTGAGGCGGCTGCAGCGGCAAGGTTTTCTGTTCCTACAGCTTCTATACCACGCAGTTTTTCTTCAAGGTCGAGAGGCCGGCCGAAGTAGAAGATGTCCCTTGCCGCTTTTGCCATTCGGTTGGTCATTTTTTCCGTTTCCATAACCATGCTGCCTTTGAGCCTGTTTTTCGCGGCAAGCAGTTCATCAGCCGAAAGCGATGCAAACGTATCGGGTTTCAGGGCACTCCTGATGGACTCCAGTACCTTGTCGGTGTTTTCGGGATCGATCCCGGCATAGACATTGAGCATTGATGTGTCATCAAAACAGGTGAGTGACGTGTAGACATTGTAGGCTAAAGGGTTTTTTTCCCTCAGTTCCAGATTCAGAATTGAACTCATGCCGTCGCCGAGAACGGTGTTGAGCAGGAGAAGGCTGTAAAAGTGCCTGTCATCGCGTTCGGCAGTACCGCCGAAAAGCAGATGTTCCTGGTAAAGTTGCTTTACATCACGTTTCTTGAAGGGGCGGTAGTACTCCTGCCTGAATGTTCTTTCCGAAGATGATGGCGGTTGCTCTCCGTCGAGCGAGTTGAACCGTTTTTCGGCTTCAATCATGATCTCTTCATGCGAGATGTTGCCGATTACGGTCAAAAGCATGTTTTGTGCAACGTAGTGGCGGTCAAGGAACGATCGCAGGTTTTTAACGCTTATACTGTCAATGGATTTTTCCGTACCGAGGATCGAGGAGCCTATGGGGTGGTCGGGGAAAGCGAGTTCGTCGAAATGATCGAAGATAAGCTCGTCAGGTGAATCCTGTATGCCGTGTATTTCCTCGATGATGACCTCTTTTTCCTTTTCAATTTCGTCTTCGGGAAGGAGCGGATTGCAGACAAGGTCGGCAAGAAGGTCCAGGGCAAGTTCGCTATGCTCCCTGAGGCATCGGATGTAGATACAGGTGTTTTCCTTTGTTGTGAAAGCGTCAATGTAGCCTCCAACCTGCTCGATGCAGCGTGCAATTGAGATATAGTCTCTCGAATGTGTTCCCTTGAAGACGGCATGTTCGAGGAAGTGTGCAAGTCCGGGTCTGGAAAAAGGGTCTTCTCTCGAACCTGCATTGATCCAGATTCCTGCCGTAATGCTGTTGACATATGGGATCGTGTTACTGTAGATGCGCAGTCCGTTTGGGAGTCGATCCATACAGACAGGTCCGGGCGACAGCAGGTTTCTCTTATGCTGCATAGGGATATGGTTCTCTTCGATCGGCAAGTTTCAGTGAAGGAAGGATTTGAATGCAATGTAATTTTTCTTCTTATTTTTAAAAACAGATGCATCAATTGTAAACGAATTGCGCCTGAATACGTTGTCATCCAGTAACAACAATAAGGGAGACGTACTGGTTACCGGTGCGTCAGGTTATATAGGTTCACAGGTTGTCAAAGAGTTGAACCGTGTGTATGGCGGGTCACTGCGGATACGGGGGCTTGTCAGGCGGAATTCCGATCTGTCGGTTCTTTCCGGAATGCCGGTTGAGATCATTCGGGGGGATGTTACCGATCCCGTGTCATTGAGTGAAGCGTTTCGTGATGTACAGACGGTCTTCCACTGTGCTGGAATGGTTGCCTATACGAAGAATTGCCGCAGGAAGCTTCATGACGTCAATGTCACAGGGACAGCTAATGTTGTCAACGCATGTCTTGACAACAATGTAGGGCGTCTTGTCATGACCAGCTCGGTTGCTGCCCTGGGGGTCAGGGAGGACGGAGTACCTGCAGACGAAGAGACTCCTTTTTGCGAGTGGCAGAAGAGCATTTCCTATATGGAGTCCAAGCGGCTTGCCGAGCTTGAGGGTATGCGGGGTATTGCTGAAGGTCTTGATGTCGTTTTTGTCAATCCCGGTGTCGTGATCGGTAAAGGCGAAGGAATGCCTGCGAAGAGTAACAAGGCCACCGAGGCTGTACAAGCCATCTATGAGGGAAAGATTCCGCTCTATCCTTCCGGAGGTATCAGCCTGGTCAATGTCAGCGATGTCGCCCGGGCTCATCTGGATGCATGGAATAAAGGCGAGGCCGGTGAGCGTTATATCGTTGTATCCGATAATCTGTCGTTTGGTGAACTGTTTTCGATGATCCGGACGTTTTCGGGAAACAGGCTTCATCATGCGGTCTCGGCTTTGCAGCCGATCTACGGCATCGCTGCCGCTGCGGGGGAACTTGTCGCCCTTGTTACCGGAATGCGGCCGTATATCAGTATCGAAAGTATGCGGCTTGCGCAAAAGAAGCTGTTCTATGCAAACGACAAGTCTGTTGAAAAACTGGGCATGTCCTATCAGCCGGTCAGGGATATCCTGCAATCGATAGTGGCCTGAAACGATCACGATCAGCCTGAAAAGCTACAAAAAACAATAATAACCTTCTGAACGAAACGAAAACAAGAGAGATGGCAGAAAAGAAAGCAGCGCAGTCAACTCCCGATATCGATCCCGCAAAGCTCAAACAACTGAGCATTGCCATGGAAACGCTTGAAAAACAATTTGGAAAAGGGGCCATCATGCGTCTCGGAGACGAGGGAGCGGTGATGCCTGTGCAGGTGATCTCCACCGGTTCGGTAGCACTGGATTATGCTCTGGGGGTTGGTGGTTTTCCCCGTGGCAGGGTAACGGAAATCTATGGACCGGAGTCGTCGGGCAAGACAACCCTTGCGCTTCATGCGATCGCGGAAGCACAGAAATCGGGCGGGATTGCTGCTATTGTCGATGCAGAGCATGCTTTCGATCAGGCTTATGCAAAAAAACTCGGTGTCGATATCAATTCGCTTCTTATCAGTCAGCCGGAATCGGGCGAGCAGGCGCTTTCGATCGTTGAAACACTGGTTCGAAGCGGAGCGGTGGATATTATTGTGGTTGATTCTGTCGCTGCACTTGTTCCCCAGGCTGAACTCGAAGGGGAAATGGGTGACAGTGTAATGGGGCTGCAGGCACGCCTGATGAGTCAGGCGCTCAGGAAGCTCACCGGGGCGATCTCGAAATCCAGTTCGGTTGTTGTTTTTATCAACCAGCTTCGTGACAAGATAGGAGTTGTCTATGGTAATCCTGAAACGACGACAGGAGGAAAGGCGCTCAAGTTTTATTCTTCGGTGCGGATCGAAATTCGAAAGACCGCACAGATCAAGGACGGATCGGAGATTATCGGGAATCGTACCAGGGTCAAGGTTGTAAAAAACAAAGTTGCACCACCGTTCAAGACGATTGAATTCGATATTCTTTATGGAGAGGGAATCTCGGTATTGGGAGAGTTGATCGATCTTGCCGTTGAATTCGGGATCGTAAAAAAGTCAGGTGCATGGTTCAGCTATGATTCCGAAAAACTCGGACAGGGGCGTGAAGCTGTGAAAAAAATGCTGCGTGAAGATCCTGTGCTTGCTGAAACGATACGGCAGCAGGTCAGGGAGGTTATGCAGCCTGTCAATGGAAAGGAAGACGCATCGCTATAATCTGCATACGATGAAAATAGGTGATCTTCATCTGGAACAGCCGGTTATCCTGGCTCCAATGGAAGATGTTACAGACCGGTCTTTCAGGAAAATCTGCAAAAGGTTCGGGGCTGATATTGTCTACACGGAGTTTGTGAGTTCGGAAGCGATCCGGAGAGGGGTGGACAAGTCCCTGAAAAAAATGCTCTTTGACAAGGATGAGCGTCCCGCGGTAATTCAGATTTTCGGTAACTCCGAGAAAGCAATGGCCGAGGCGGCGGTTGTTGCGGAGTCATACAAGCCGGATTATATCGACATCAATTTCGGGTGTCCCGCTAAAAAAGTTGCCGGTAAAGGTGCCGGGGCCGCATTGCTCAGGGAGCCGGAAAAAATGGCTCGCATCGCAGCATCTGTTGTGCGGGCCGTATCAGTTCCCGTTACAGTGAAAACCAGGATTGGCTGGGACAGGGATTCGATCAATATTCTCGAAATTCTTCCGCTGCTCGAAGATGCAGGCATTCAGGCTGTCGCTGTTCACGGGAGGACGCGAAGCGAGATGTATCGTGGTACTGCAGACTGGGACTGGATCGGCAGGGTGAAGGAACATGCTCGCATCCCTGTTATCGCTAATGGAGATATATGGTCTGCCGGGGATGCCCTTGCGATGTTCCGGCACACAGGAGCTGATGCTGTCATGATAGGGCGCGGTTCCATTGGCAATCCATTTCTGTTCATGCAGGTCAAGGAACTGTTGCAGGAGGGGAAAGTGAAGACCGTACCTGATTTCAGGGACAGAATTGCAGTTGCGATCGACCATCTTCGTCTTTCGGTAACATACAAAGGGGAAAAGTACGGGACGCTGGAAATGAGGCGCCATTACTCGACCTATCTCAAGGGTTTGCCGAGAGTTTCACGGGTGAGGGACAAACTGGTGAGGGAAAATGACTGGCAGAATGTGATCGATATTCTCAAGTCCTATGAGTCCGATTGCGAGCGCTATGCCAGCGAGGGCAAGCTTCGGGAATACGCAGAATATCTCAACGATCACTCGAAGAGGCTGGTGTTGAAATGAGGGGTGTGGGGAGTTTGGTTGACCTGGTGGACTTTGTGGACGGGGTGAGTGACAGGGCGGGCCTGTAACGCAGCTGTTTTTATAGGTCCTATGGGTTCTATAAGTCCTATAGGACCTATAGAAGAATGATGTCCTGCTGCCATATCGGGTTTAATTGTAAACACATTAATAGTCAAAACAGAATGACACAGAAAGCATATAGCGTTGCTATTCTTGGCGCTACCGGGCTTGTCGGGCGGACAATGCTCGATGTGCTCGATGAGCGTGATTTTCCGGTCAGTTCAATTATTCCTCTCGCTTCAGAGCGCAGCAGAGGCAGGGAAATTGCGTTTCGTGGTACAACCTATCACACGGAGGTTCCCTCCCGAGACGTTTTTTCGAAAGCCGATATAGCCCTGTTTTCAGCAGGTGCGGCAACGAGCCGGGAGTGGGCGTCAGTTGCGGTGGAAGCCGGGGCTGTTGTTATCGATAATTCGTCTGCTTTTCGCATGGAGCCCGATGTTCCGCTTGTTGTTCCGGAGGTGAATCCTGACGATATGTTCCTTCCCGACGGCACGCCGGCCGGGATTATTGCGAACCCGAACTGTTCGACCATACAGATGGTGGTTGTGCTCAAGCCTCTTCACGACAGATATCGTATTCGAAGAGTTGTCGTGTCAACCTATCAGTCGGTCACAGGGAAAGGGAAGGCAGGAAGGGATGCTCTGGAGGACGAGTTAAGAGGGAAGATTTCGGGCTCATATGTTCATGTTCATCCGATCGCGTTCAATGCAGTGCCCCATATCGATGTCTTTCAGGATAACGGGTACACGAAGGAAGAGATGAAGATGGTCAACGAAACCCGTAAGATCATGGGATCTGACTCCATGAGCGTTTCGCCGACGACGGTTCGTATTCCGGTATACGGAGGGCATGGAGAGGCATTGAACATCGAGTTCGAGAACGAGTTTGATCAGGAAGATGTTACAAAGCTGCTTTCAGAATCACCGGGTATTATCGTAGAGGATGATCCTTCGGACAATCTTTATCCCATGCCGTTGACTGCATACGAAAAAGACGAGGTATTTGTCGGCCGCATTCGAAGGGACCACTGGCATCCAAGGACGCTGAATATGTGGATTGTTGCCGACAACCTCAGGAAGGGCGCGGCAACCAATGCTGTACAGATTGCTGAAAAACTGGTTGGCAGGTTATAATTCTGCATCGCGATGCATAAAAGTAAAGGCGGTGCAGAGCGCTTTTATTTCTGTCTGAGAGGCTGAAGAGAAACGGCTGCCGTTTTCCAGTTTGAAAAGACTGACCGGATCAAGGGGCTGAATTGTTCTGTTCGTTTCTTCAGACAGCCTTGTTGCCAGAGGCGATTTCATGGTAAGGGAACCGGTCATATAGACTGGATAGGAACGGTATTTCGGGTTCTGCAGCAGTTCCCGCAGGGCAAAGTACTCTGCATCACTGTGATGATTCATTTGCCAGTAACTGAAGTATTCCAGGGCGCCGTTATTTCCTGCCGAACAGGTTGCATGCCGGTTATCGATTTCCAGAAGTACAAAAGGATTCGATGCGGCAGCAATACTCCGGATGAGGTGTGTCAAATAGAGCGCTGTGCTTTTGAGAGCACAACAGGAATGAAGGTTTTCCTGCAATGTTTCCGGTATCTCCATTGAATAGTAGAAAAGCAGGTGTTTTTGGATCGCGTCCTCTGTTGTTTGCCGGGTATACGGGATGTGATCGTAGCAGTAATTTTCCGGTTTGTGAAAAAGAAATGTCGCTTCCGTTCTGCAGTGGGAGTCAAAGTCCTTTCCTGAAAGATCTGCCGGAAAGTATGTGTCTAGAGGGTAGAAGGTATCGGGATGAATGGCAAGGACAAGCGACCGGATTTTCTTTTTCGTGAGGAAGGACGCGAGTCTCTTGATGGCCCGTTCCTTTCCCGGGCCTCTGTACATATTGATTCCTGCTTGCATCTTTTTGTATTCCCTGACGACATAGTCGTTCCTGTCAGCGAATGAAACGCCGGTGATAACCGTGGAGTCGGTATCAATCATGCATACGTGACAGTCCATTCAGTCGAGGATGAGGTGCTTTTTCAAGGTTTCAACTCTTTTTGTTCCGATGCCTGTAACTTCCAAAAAATCCTCAAATCTGTCAACTTTTCCTTCTCTTGAATTCCTGAAAGCGATCAGCCTGTCCGCAAGAACGGAACTTATTCCGGGCATGGAAGCAAGCTGTTCGGCCGTCGCGCTGGAAAAAACGATGCCGGTAGAATGATTACCGGTATCTGAAATGTGATCCTGTTGTTTCACTTTGTCGATGTTCGGTCGGGACGTGAGGGGAAGTGTTTGCTCGAGGCGTTGGGCGTCCTGGAGAAGGCTGTCCACATAAGCATCGGTAAAATGGATTTCCGGTTTGTTTTCAACGGCCATGTCTGAAGCCGGAAATGAACTGCCGCTTCGGATGATGAGGCCGGCTATGAAGACCAGGAGGAGGAACGAGACCGCAGCCAGTTCGGTTCTTGTCATGCCGAGCAGGGCCGCTATGCTGTTACCCGGTTTCATGGAGCGGTTTCTTTGAATATTCTTCTGACCCTTGCGGGAATGCCGCAAAGGATTTCATAGCTGATGGTTTCTGCTGCACCGGCTATATCGTCTGCTCCAGGGCCGCTCCAGCCGAACAGGATAGCATCATCACCGGCACGGATGCTCCTCGAGCTGCCTATGTCTACCATAATCTGGTCCATGGTTACCGTCCCGACCTGGGGAAACGATTGGTCGTTTATGGAGACTGAAACCCGGTTGGACAGCAGCCTGTGATAGCCATCGGCATATCCGGCCGACAAGGTGGCAATTCTTGTTTTTGAAGGGGCTCTCCATTTGCGGTTGTAGCTGATCGGCGTTCCGGCATCGATCTCCTTGACAAATATGACTTTGGCCTGGAGTTGCATTACAGGCTTGAGTTCCGGGGCATCTGCGATGTTCTTGTCGGGAAGATAGCCGTAAAGCATGATACCCGGCCGAACCATATCGAGGGAAGCGTTTTCGAGGCAGAGCAGGGCACCGCTGTTTGCAGCATGTTTACATATGTGTTTTCCCGAAGTACGTTCGAAATCGGAACAGATTTCAAGGAACGTTTTGAGCTGGCCGGCAGTGAACTCGTCAAGTCTGGTGCTTTGGGCAAAGTGCGTATAGACCCCTTCAAGCTTCAGGTGAGGGCTTTTTTCCGCTTTCTGCAACAGTTCCGACGCCTGTCTTGGCGATACCCCAAGTCTGCCCATACCTGTGTCTATTTTGATCTGTATCCTGACTTGTCGGTTATGTGCCGAACCGACAGATTCTGCTTCATGTAACATCTCATGGTCACAGATGGTGGCCGTGATATCATGCTTCAGATAAAGAGGAAGATATGACGGCAAAGGGGAGCAAAAAGCAAGGATTGCAGCACGGCGGGATATTGTTTGTCCCTTTCTGAGACTAACCGCTTCTTCGATGTTGGCGACACCGAAGTCGCCGACACCGAGAGCTTCAAGACGGCCGGCGATGCCTGCCGCTCCATGCCCGTACGCATTGGCTTTTACAATTCCCATGACATTGCAGGTTGAAGGAATCTTTGCCCTGATAATCCGGAAGTTGTGTTCGAGGTTCAGCAGGGAAACGATTGCCTCGGCGGGATGTTCTCCCGGCGGTGTGCTTGTGCTGTAAGGTGGTGTTGTGTCCGCAGTCAAGAGGCTTTAACAGTTTGTTGGACAGATGCTGAATTGACTGCACCGCCCGGAGGTATCGGCAGCGCTTTCAGATAAAAAACATATTTTGTTCTTGTTTTTCAAGTCCATTACATTGTAAAAGCATGTATTGTCCTGTCTCCAACCAACGTTCGTCATCGCTATGATTCAAGAGATCAGCCCCGGCGGGGGGGAGCATACCCCGATGTTGCTGATAGACCGTTCGGCTTCCCACATCAAGCCGCAGATCATGGCAAAAGTCGAGTATCTCAATCCCGGCGGAACACACTATTATCGCGTAGCTGCGGCGTTTGTCTCTCAGGCTGAAAACGAGGGGCTTATTACACCCGGAATGACCCTGGTTGACTGGACATACGGGTGCAGCGGTATTGCTCTTGCCATGGCTGCGGTCCCCAGGGGCTATAAGGTACTGCTTGTCGTCACGGACAAGATTTCTCAGGAAAAACAGCAGATTCTCAGGGCTCTTGGTGCTGAAATTGTCATTACTCCTTCGGATGCTCTTCCGGGCGAGCCGGGAAGCTGCGTCAATGTAGCCGAGAATCTTGTCGAGAACCTTCCTCATGCGTTTTTTTCCAATATGTACGAAAACGAGCTCAATTGCAGGGTGCATGCCGACGGGACAGCCCCGGAGATATGGGAGCAGAGCGGGGGAGCTTTGACACATCTGTTTGTACCGCTTATTTCCGGTGCGATGGTTGCCGGACTCGGAGGTTATCTGAAATCGAAAAACCCGGATATCAAGATAATCGGAGTTGAGCCCGTAGGTTCGATCTACAGGGAGCTTCTTCATTCCGGAAAACCGGGACAGGCCGAGAGGTATGAACTTGAGGAAATCGGCGGTTTATGGGCATCCCGTTACTGGGATGCTGCCGTTATCGATGATATTGTTCAGGTAAGTGATCGTGATGCGTTCAACTGCGGGAGAGAAGTGTTTCGTAATGATGCTGTATTTGCAGGGGGAGCATCCGCTGCGGTCCTGTTTGCCGCTTTAAGGGCCGGAGCCCTTCTCGATCAGGATGCTCGTCTTGTTGTTCTCATGAGCGATTTCGGCGGATATTACCTGAGCAAGATGTACAATGATGAGTGGATGAAAAAGAAGAGTTTCTACAGGAAGCACGCTTCCCTGAAAGACGAGATAACTGCAGAGGATATTGTCGGCCTGAAGCCTGCACGGGACCTGATTGTCGCGCACCCGGAACATACCCTTTCGGAAGTTTTCGAGATGATGCGTCAGCATGATGTTTCCCAGGTCCCTATCGTGTCTTATGGAACTCCGATCGGCAGTATCAGTGAGAACAAGATTCTTTCTATCCTGATTGAAAATGACGAGGCAATGAATTCCAAGGTTGTTGGTTTCATGGAGCGGTCTTTTCCTGTCTGCAATTCACACGCTACCATTTCCGAGCTTTCCGAAAAGATGCAACAGAGCACTTCGGGAGTTCTTGTGACGCTTTCTGACGGCACACTTCAACTCCTTACTCGATCAGATCTCATCGAGGCCCTTACCCACAAGTGAAAATGCTTCTTTGCGGTTTCATACAGTGATATATGCCTTTTGTATCTTCCTTCCGGATAGAGATTTATCCCTTCCGGATAATTATGAGGTTGTTTTTTTTGTGAGATTTATGTATTTAGGCAATCCTGAACATCCATGTTCAACAATTTGTCTTTTCGCCTTTGCGGATTGCGGCCCGGTCATGTTTTTCGATAAGGAACACTTACTGTGAACAGGTATGGCTTCTCGGAAGAAAACAGAAAAAAATAGCGCTATCGAGCCTTCTTCCGAGATGGTCGACGGTGACAAGCGTTCCGTACCTGCTGTTGATTCCAGAAAAAGACACTACATTCTCGAGGGCAAAATAAAGCCCTGTTTTTGTGAGGGCTGTGAAGAAATAACCGAGAAGGCCTTTGTAGGGGAATGGCAGCCCAGCGATAAGCCAAGGGAATGTGATATTCTGGAAAATGTGGGGGCTGACAAGAAAGGCAAGAAGGAGTCTGTTGATGAAGATTTGCAGTCGGCTGCAGAAAATCAATACTGGATACGATGTTCTTCCTGCAACCAGGTTTACCTTCTCAAGGAATGGCAGATTCAGATTGACAAGGAATTGGATCTGCAAAAACTGAAACCTGAAGACTGTCAGCTCTACTCACCCCACGGTATTTATGCGCAGGGTGACGCTGTTTTCCATAAAGCGCTCGATGAAGTAGGTGTTGTGCGTGAGAAAAACGCAACGGGCAGCGGGGCTTATGTGATCATTGTCGAGTTTATTAAAAGCGGCAGAAAACAGCTTCTTGAAAACGTACAGCTCAATCAGGGTAAATCCGGCAATGCTGAATCCCTTGCAGATATTCTGAAAACAAAATTAAAACGGTGAAGACCAGAGGAAGGGGGTGAAACAGTTTGGTTAGTGTGCAGTCAAATGATAACGAGTCTATTGACAAGATGCTCAAACGCTTCAAGAAAAAATATGAGCGTGCAGGAGTCCTGAAAGAGTTCAGAAAAAAGGCATATTTTGTGAAGCCTTCGATCGAAGGGCGCCTGAAACGTTCGCGCAGCAAGCGGAGAGCTCAGAGAGCCAATGAGGAACGTAATTCATGATTGATCCGATGCAGGACCAATCAAGCAAAGCAGCTCCAGCCGGGGTTGCTTTTTTTTTGCAGAGCAGTGGGAGAGTAGGCAGTCTTCAGTGGGCAGTAGGCAAGTTTGTAGGGGCGGGTTTCAAACCCGCCCGTACAGGGTTTTCAGCCGATATGTTACCCATGCACTCATAGAAAAAAATACAGCTTCTAGAGGCCCTATAAGTCCTGTTCGCATAACGTGATGGAAAATTGCCGGAAGAAGAAAAAAATAGCCGCAAGAAGTTTACTTTCTATTTGAATAAAAGCAACAAATCGATCGATAGATGACACAGTATAAAGGGGAAATCAGGACGCTTCCGCCGGATAAATCGATTGCTCACCGCGCAGCGCTTATTGCGTCCCTTGCGGAAGGGACAACGGAAATAATGAATTTTTCCGCAGGATTCGACAACCAATCGACTCTGGATGTATTGCGGTCTTCAGGCATCAGTGTTGTCCAGGAAAGCATTGCGGAACCAGGTGGAAACGTCAAGAGGAACGTTGTCATAGAGTCTCGGGGGCTCTGGAGCCTGAAAAAATCCGCTCAAAACCTGATGTGCAACAATTCAGGCAGTACCATGAGAATGTTTTCCGGTATACTCGCTGCACAGCCTTTCGAAAGCACGCTTGTCGGCGACAGTTCCCTGATGAAACGCCCGATGCTGAGAATTGCCGATCCGTTGCGGCAGATGGGCGCGACCATTGAGCTTTCGCCAGAGAATACAGCTCCTGTTCTTATCAGGGGAACGAAAGATCTCCGCCCCTTAACCTATGAGCTTCCTGTTCCTTCGGCCCAGGTAAAATCCCTGGTTGCGTTTGCGGCACTTCATGCGGAAGGAGAAACGAGGATCATTGAAAGCCTTCCGTCGAGAAATCATACCGAACTGATGCTTGGCCTCGATGTCCAGGAGCTGCCTGACAGCAAACGCTCGATTGTTGTTCCGGGGCGCAGGCCGATTATCGCAAGGCCGTTTCTCGTTCCGGGCGATCCTTCGTCGGCATGTTTTATCATTGCACTTGGTCTGATGAATCGCGGTTCGGAGATCATGCTACGTGATGTCTGTCTGAACCCGACACGCACCGGATATCTCGATCTTTTGCAGAAAGCGGGCGCTGTGATCCGGATAGAGAACGCCCGTGAAACAGGCGGGGAAACAATAGGCGACATCCTTGCTGCCTACAGTCCTTCAATGAAGCCGCTCTCGATCAGCGATCCGGCGACAGTCGCCAATGTGATTGATGAGATCCCGATGCTCGCTGTGCTCTCGGCCTGTATGACCGAAGGTTTCAGTCTGCATAATGCCGCAGAACTGAGGGCAAAGGAGAGCGACAGGATCAGTGCGGTCGTCAGCAATCTCGAACGGCTCGGTTTCAGCTGTGAGGAATATGCCGACGGTTTCAGTGTCAGCGGAAAGGGCATGGCGCCAAAAGGGCGTGTGCCGGTCGAAAGTTTTCATGATCATCGTATCGCGATGAGTTTTGCGATAGCCGACAAGGTACTGGCGGCTGAGATCGATATCTCTGACGCAGCAATAATCGGTGTTTCTTTTCCGAATTTTCTCGAAATTATCGAGAGCCTGGAGACATAGGTGTAAGCGAGTGTCCAGCTCTCTTATATCTACGATCTGCGTATAGGACTTATAGGACCTATGGGACCTATAAGTTTTTTTTCTATCAGAATCCCCCGAATCACACTATCCCTGATCTTATAGCCATCGAGCTATTTTCCATTCACGAATCACGAATCACTATTCTTTTCCTTACTCCTGCGAACGGAGTGAGCTACTCCTGGCTCCTGCACACGAAGTGTGCTGCTCCTTACCTCTTTCTTCCAAGATGCTCAAGCACGATGGCGTTGAAGCGTTCCGGCTGCTCCATATTTGAAAGATGTCCTGCATTCTCTATCAGGTGCAACGTAGATCCGGGTACTTTTTTCTGCATGGACTCTGCGAGGGATGGAGGGGTCAGTTTGTCTTCCGTACCGCAGATAAAGGTGACCGGGCAGGTTATGGATGCAAGCAGCTCGGTCGAGTCATTCCTCGTTGCGATCGCTGCCATGGCAGATGCGATGGTGCTGCCGGATTGCTGCATGATGATTTCCCTGAAAACATCTGTTATCTGTGCGCCTGAGGCGTAGGTGCTGCCGGCGAATACAACCGGGAGCATTCTGTCGACCGCTTCTGCCGGACCGTTTTCACGGACCGCATCGATGAAATCACGGCGGTTCGCAAGTGCCTCCGGACTGTCCTGTTCCGCCCTGGTATCGCAAAGAACCAGTGATGTTACGGTTTGTGGAAACATTCTCCACCAGGCAAAAGCCTGGTAGCCTCCCATGGAAAGTCCCACCAGGGTGACTTTGCTTATTTCGAGCGAAGAGAGAAGCGATGCCACAGCATTGACATATTCAGTCAAACTCCAGTTATTTCTTGGTTCCGAGTCGCCGACTCCGAATACGTCCGGCGCAATGGCCGATATTCCCTCTGCTTCAAGGGCTGATAGCTGAGATTCCCACATTCGGGATGAGAGCGGGAATGCATGAAGCAACAGAACCGTATTGTCTGAAGCCGTAGCGGCATCGAGATGAACGCTTGTATAACTAAGCATAGAATATTGTGTCCTGGTTTGGATAGTTTTCCCTACTGGCTACAGCCGCCGACTGCTGACTGAGGACTGTCGGCTTTTTATCTTTTCGCCATATCGCCGACTCGACTCATCAGATACATCAACCGCCGGCTGACATACTCAATTGGCATGCGGGTCAATCTGCTTCTGCTGGCCGCTTCCGCTGTTTTTAGCCTGGTTTCTTATCTCTTTAAGAACAGCATTGGCGTCATTGAGGATTTTACTTGCTTCATCCCTCGCGTTTTCAATGATCTCCTTTGAGCGGTTTCTTGCTTCATTGTCGAAGATTTCGTCCTGATCCTCACCGTCGTAAAGTTCGGCAGCCTTGTCGGTGGCGAGGTCAAGAGCCCTGCGAAGTTTGCCGGTTATGATCCGCTGTGTTTCCTGCCCCTTGTCAGGGGCGAAAAGAAGACCCATGACCGTTCCTACCGCGGCCCCCAGGGCAGCACCGTAAAAAAGGCCTTTGTAATAATTATCCTGATGTTCCATAGTTGTATTCATTTGACATGATTGATAAACGGGAGTGCAACGATACTGGAATATTCGCTTGCATATATACTACAATGTAAACAAATAATGCCGGTTAAGCGTTTTGTGCAGTCCAGGTTTATCCTGCATCGACAGTATCGAGGAGTTCGGTGACGGCATCACGGTGTCGTTCGAGATGATCGCATACATCCCTTCGACAGACAATCCTGAATTTTTTCGTATACCGCTCAAACGAAAGGATGAAATCCGACCGGAAGACCGATTCACCGAAATCATCGAAACGAATATAGGGTGAAGAGGTTGTTCGGGTATCGTTCAGGTAGACCTTGCGAGTCGGATAAATTCTCAGTTCGCGAAAGTCGGCATAATCAAAAACATCTTTTGTCGAGGGGGGATCGATCAGGATTTCATGTCCTTTCAGGTCTAGAGATGCCAGACGGTTGAGCATTATGCATATCTCGATCTCTTTTTCCTTGCGAAGCCGGTGATCGGTAGCAAGATGAAACATACGGTCGATCGGCTCGTTGGCGCCGTTACAGTAGGGGGTAATGGTAATCGATCGTTTATAGATCTCTCTTTGCATGATTGCCTGAAGAAGTTCTCTGGCGGGAAATATCGAGGAGGCAAGTTGTCGGGTCAGTTCGTGGAACAGCCGGTCGTCCGAACCATGATAAAACAGCGTTCGCAGCTCTTCCGGTGCAACAGCGGACTCGTCGACAACATCCTGGAGCAGTCTGCGCAGCATGACGGCAAACGTTCTGCCGGTGTGATGCCAGTAGACATTGCGCATCATCATGTATTTGGTGAAAAGCAGGCTTTCGAGCGGCGCGATGCCTTTTTCGGTAATGGCAAAACGGCCCAGTTCGGGATCCGGGACAAACGACTCGACAAGACGTTCGATATCGATACTACCGTATGGAATGTTGCAGTGGTGCGCGTCTCTGAGCAGATAATCCATTTTGTCCGGATCGAGCGTTCCGCTTATCAGTTTTGACAGGACGCTTGAAGGATCTTTTGTGATAATGGCGGCAACTTCGAGCGGATCGACATTCCATTCGTTTTCGAGGATTTCCGCAATGGAAGGGAATCGGTCATGGTTTCCGAACAGAAACCGGTCAATGAGAGATTCGTGTTCGGCAAAAACAGGTATTCCCTTGTAGATCGGAGCCTGTTTTTCGAGAAGATGGGCGTGTGGGTAATGACCGATATCGTGAAGCAGTGCGGATGCAAGAAGAAGCCTGCAGGTACTGTCGTCGAAAACAAGAGGGGGGGTCTGGAGGCTTTCTGCAAGAGGATTGGTGAGAATTCTCTGCAGTATCAGTTTCGTGAGATGGTAGACACCTATCGAGTGTTCGAAACGGGTATGATTTGCGCCGGGGTAGACCTGTTGCGCAAACGAGAGCTGGCGAATCCCTTTCAGCCGCATGAAAGAGGGGTGTGCCAGTATTTTTTTTAACGGGGTATTGAGTGGAATATGCCCCCAGACCGGAAGCCTGATGAATCCTCCTTCCGAGCCGAAAAGAAAGTCTTTTGATAGCATGAGCGATGGTACTTCTTCAGACCGTCGATGCCGCAGGCTGTTTTTCCGTCTTCAGGTGCAGATCGCAGACTTTCCTGAAATGATGGCCATAAATGAAAAGCGTTACGGCCAGAGAAACTGACTGGTGCTGGCGGAAAATTGTCCAGATCAGCAGTTTCCAGTAATGGTAACGCTCTTCGCCAAAAATGCCGAGCACAACCATCGAGCGGAGAAAAGCCAGGAATTGTCCGGGACGGAACCGTGAGCGGAACTTCGGCGGCTGGTATTCGTCGAGGAGTGTTTTTATTCTCCGGTAATAGTTCTTTGGAGAGTAGAGGTAATCCATCATTTCCTTGTACCCGTTTCGGAGCGTCTCGATATCCATTGTGGGGACGATGTTGGTGGTATTGTCAGCGTTATCCCCGTTGGAAGTGTTCAACAGTCGTCCTTCGGTCTTCATGCGCTCATAGAGTCTTGTGCCGGGCAGAGCCTGAAGCAGCCCGACCATGGCGGTGACAATGCCGCTGTTCTGAATGAACTCAATCTGCTGTTGGAATATTGACGGGGTATCGGTGTCGAACCCGACGATGAAACCGCCCTGTACCTCGAGTCCCGCACGCTGGATACGCTTGATGTTTTCCAGCATGTCTCTCGACGTGTTATGCTGTTTGCCGCAGGCTTCAAGCGCCGAATGGTTAGGTGTTTCAATGCCGATAAAGACCTGGTTGAAACCGGCCTTGACCATCAGGCTCATCAGTTCATGGTCATCTGCGATGTTGATCGAGCATTCAGTATAGAATTTCGTTGTTGTTTTCTTTTTTTCCTGCCACTGAATCAGCTTGGGAAGCAGGTCTTTTTTGAGATAGGATTTGTGGGCGATAAAATTGTCATCGACAAAAAAGATGCTTTCGCGCCACCCTTTTCTATACATTTCCTCAAGTTCGTCAATGATCTGCTCGCTTGTCTTGATCCGGATTTTATGGCCGAAAAGGGTCGTGACATTGCAGAAATCACAACGGTAAGGGCAGCCTCGCGAAAACTGAATCGCCATCGAGGCATATTTCTTCATATCGAGAAGTTCCCACTGCGGTATCGGTGATGTCTTGATATCGGGAAAAGCGCTCGAACGGTACTCTTTTTTCGGGATGCCGGCAGCAAAATCCTCGAGGAATAGCGGAAGGGTTATCTCCGCTTCGTTCAGCACCAGGTGATCGACGTCGGGAAAGTGTTCAGGTTCTGAGGTAAAGAGCGGTCCTCCTGCAACAACGGTCAAACCGGATTTTTTGCATTTTTCGATTACCTGTCGTGCAGAATCCCTTTGCACCCCCATCGCGCTGACAAAGGCGATGTCGGCCCATTCAATATCCTTTTGGCGTAATGTCTTGACATTGAGGTCTACAAGTTTTCTGTTCCACTCTTCCGGTACCATCGAAGAAACGGTGAGCAGGCCGAGGGGCGGGAGAGAGGCTTTCTTGCGTACAAATTTCAATGCATGTTTGAAGCTCCAGAAGGTGTCGGGGAATTCGGGATAAAGCAGAAGGATGTTCATACGTGTATTCAATCATTTCAACAGACGGGCACTATAAGGAACTAAACTACCCAAAACCAGAATAATATACAGTTTGTTCCTTGTTTTTTGACCGTCTTCTTACCCTGTTCTGTGTATCTGACCACCCGGCTGCATTGTCAAATGGAACAGGATTCCGCCGGACGGCTTTTCGGGGTCAGTAACGTTCAAGTGAAAACTTGTCACCGAGGTACATTTTTCTTGCTTCAGGATTAGCGGCGATTTCCTCAGGCGTACCCTGCATGAATATCGTGCCGTCGAAAAGCAGGTAGGCATGATCGGTTATGGAAAGTGTCTCATGCACGTTGTGGTCGGTGATCAGGACGCCGATCTGGCGCTTGACAAGTCCTGCAACGATATCCTGGATATCCTCGACCGCTATCGGATCGACCCCGGCAAAAGGTTCGTCAAGAAGGATGAATTTCGGTAACAGCGCCAGGGCACGGGCAATTTCGGTACGGCGCCGTTCTCCTCCCGAAAGCGAGTATCCTATTCTTTTCCTCAGGTGCGCTATGTTGAGGTCTTCAAGCATGGCTTCCATTCTTTCCCTGCGTTCGTCTTTTGTCAGGGAGGTAAACTCGAGGACACTGAGAATGTTTTCTTCGACGGAGAGTTTTCTGAAAACCGAGGCTTCCTGCGGCAGGTAGCCGATACCCTCTCTGGCACGTTTGTACATCGGGAGGTCCGTTATGTTTCTCTTGTCAAGGAACACATCACCGGCATTCGGCCTGACAAGTCCGACGATCATGTAAAATGTTGTTGTCTTGCCTGCGCCGTTCGGTCCTAGCAGCCCAACAATCTCACCCTGTCTGACCGATAGTGTCGAACTTCTGACAACTTCGCGCCGGTTGTATGTTTTTTTAAGGTTGCTGCAGCTCAGGGTCGATATGGCGCCGGTGGTTTCCATACGTGTTGCCGTTCGTTATTTCATGCATGTACTTCTTCTGCAAATATACAAGTTTCACCTGGACTGAGCGTTTCAACAAATGCGGTTCTTTGTCGCCAGGGGTTACAAAGGCTCTGAATACGTAGCGTCGTTCAAAGTTTTTTTTTGATTTTCACCCTGCAGGGGCGAATTTATCACGTTGTAGTAACAAATGAAGAATGCCCTGTCGATCCCTGCCGGCATGAGCATGTCCGATCCGTAAGCAGGGCGTATTGAGATGTTATGTGTCATGTATCGCGGTTGTCAGCGTTCGACAAGGGCCGGCTTTTTTCATCTTTTTCCTGCAGGCAGTATCTGATACTGGTGCCTTTCCTGTTTCTGGTTTTCTCGGCATATCTTGCGCTGAACTATGTCTATACCCATGCCGATGAGCGTCACTACATCGATGGGGCACTCTTCATGTTGCAGACCGATGATTACCTCACTCCTTATACAGCCGACGGAGAAGAACGGTTCAAAAAGCCCATTCTGACCTACTGGCTGGTAACACTTTCATATCAACTTTTCGGAGTGAGCCATGTTGCCTCACGGCTGCCTTTCTGGCTGGGAGGCGCATTGCTGCTCTACCTGACCGGACGCATGGCTTCGTATGTTTTCAGAGACAGGCGGATTTCGTTCCATGCAATGATTGTGCTGCTTGTCAATCCTCTTGTCTTTATGAGTGCTTCAAGGTCGATACCCGATATGCCCCTGGCTCTTTTTATGACGGTATCGGCCTACGGATTTCTTGGACTTCTTCTGGAGGAAAAGCCTCCCGCAAAGTATTTCTGGATGGCATATTGCGGAGCCGCTCTCGGTTTTGAGACAAAAGGGCTGCCGGCCGCAGTTTTTGCATCGCTTTCGATAGCGTTTCTGCTTTTCAATCCCTGGAGACCGAAAACAGTTCGAAGTCTGCTACATATTCCGTCCATGCTTGCTGGCGCGGTAATTGCCTTGAGCTGGTATGTGACGATGTATCTACTTCACGGGCAATTCCTCATTGAACAGTTTTTTGGTGACCAGGTCGGGGGAAGAGTAACCGGAAACGGCATGCAGATGTTCACAAACCTCATGCAGTTCACTATTGTTTTTCTCCTGTATTTTCTGCCCTGGCTCCCGGGTCTTTTCAGCGGACTGAGAACAGGCGGACGGGAGGGGCGATATTGTTTCGATCCCGCTATTTCGGCTGCATCCCTTTTTATGCTTTCCTGGATTGTGCT
Organism: Chlorobium sp.; assembly: GCA_028277225.1. Taxonomy (GTDB): domain Bacteria; phylum Bacteroidota; class Chlorobiia; order Chlorobiales; family Chlorobiaceae; genus Prosthecochloris. The sequence continues at coordinate 21,427 of JANQHB010000017.1, read as the reverse complement.
GAGCATGGTCATGAGTGTTTTTCTTTCAAGCTTTTTCGACAGGTATTTTCTTCCTGTCCTGCCCCTTGCTTCCATTCTCATTGCGTACTGGTGTTCGACTCTTTCCGCGGACAGGCAATACCGTTACCTCCTGCCTTTCAGTCTGGTCTATGCCGTTCTGGTCATACTGTTCCTGTCGATCGGAAGTTTTCATATCGTCAATGGGGTTTTTCAACTCCCTGGGGTTTTGATGGCATCTCTTGTTGTCATAGCTCTCGTTGTTTCGACGGTGTTGCTTTTCAGAAAAAAGCAGCCGTTATGGTCCCTGATGTTGCTTTACCTGTCGCTCTTGCCTGCAGCTTCGGTGGCGCTGTCTCCGGTTGTGCTGCCTGAAGTGGGATACGAGACAAGGGCGGCTCTTGACAAATTTGGTATCAGAGTTGAGCGTATCGGCTTTCTCGGCGAACCGGATGTCGGGACAAGAATACGGACAGCATTGGGCCGCGACACGGTTCTTCAGCCGTTGTCCGGAAAAGAGCCTCATGCAGACGGGGATTTCGATTGTATCATTTTCGGCGAACACTATGCCGGCAGTATTTCTCTCGAAGGGTATAGCGTTCGTGAACTCTCTTTTTTCTGGAAAACGATTGATCCGGTGGAACTCCTCCAGGCGCTCCAGGAGAACAGGGTTGAGCAGCAAAAAAGGAAACGTGCCGCGAAATATTTCGTTGCCTGGAAAAAAGAGTAGGGGTCGGCAAATGCGGTCAGTATGGCAGGAAGAAGAAGAGTAATTATATGATATGTGCAGTATTTTCAAGTACCTTGTACTGTCAGGCATCAGAAGAGCAGGTACAATCAAATCAGGATCATGATATGGTAACAATTCAGCCCTATAAAGGAGTATTTCCTGATATCCATGAATCGGTTTTTCTTGCCGACGGATCGAGGATCATCGGTGATGTTGTCATCGGAAGCGATTCAAGTGTCTGGTTCAACACGGTCATTCGCGGTGATGTCTGTCCCATACGGATCGGTCAGAAAACAAGTGTTCAGGACAACGCGATGCTTCATGTGACCCATGATACTGGTCCGTTGACCATCGGCAGCCGCGTTACTATCGGTCACGGAGCACTGCTTCATGCCTGTAAGATACATGACAATGTGCTGGTCGGTATAGGATCGGTCATACTCGATCATGCAATTATTGAGCCCTACGCCCTGGTTGCGGCAGGGACCGTTGTCAGGCAGGGCTTCACTGTTCCCTCAGGAATGCTTGCTGCCGGGGTTCCCGCAAGGATTGTCCGGCCGATCAATGAGCATGAGCGCAAAGCGATCGAAGAGTCACCCGATAATTATGTCAGGTATGTAAAGAACTATCGGGAAGGAGGATATGAAGGAAAATAACATGGTGAAGTGCAGTGATTTGATTAGATTCACCTAAATTGAGCGATTGTTGAGCCCTGTGAAATATCAGGTCTGATTTCACGGGGTCGGGACGCTCAGTTTAGGATTCACCTGATCCTGTTAACTTCTTTCAAAAAAGCGGAAAATGAAAAGCGATGTTGTTATTGTCGGCGGTGGAATCAGCGGATTGAGCCTTGCATTCTATGCAGCACGTGCCGGATACAAGACAACTCTTCTGGAAAAGAACGAACGTGTCGGCGGATCGTTCAATTCACACCAATGCTCAACCGGCAAGGATGCATTCTGGCTGGAGATGGGAGCGCATACCTGCTACAATTCCTATCAGAACCTGCTCGATATCATAGAGGCCTGTTCTATGAAAGAGGACATCATTCCCCGTGCAAAAGTCCCTTTCGTGCTTCTCAGGGATAAAGAGCTGAAATCGGTTTTTTCTTCTTTGAATATTGTTGAAGCGCTCCGCTCGATACCAAATATGTTTTCTCTCAAGAAAGACGGGCTGAGCGTTCGGGAGTATTACTCGAAGATTGTCGGTGAAAACAATTACAACAACACGCTGAGCCATTTCTTCAATGCGGTTCCTTCACAGCCAACCGATGATTTTCCGGCGGACATGATGTTCAAGTCACGCCCAAAACGGAAAGAAGTGCTGAAGAACTATACGTTTACCAACGGTCTTGGCTCTGTCGCCAAAGCGATTGCCAGAAGTAAGGGGATCAATGTTTTTACCGGACAGGAGGTTACCGGCATCGAGAAAGCGGATGGTGGTTATGTGATAAAGACGGAAGCGGGCATGACCTGTACTGCCTCCACACTTGCTCTTGCTGCGCCGCCCCAGGAATCGTCCAGACTTCTTCAGTCGATCGAGGCCGATATAGCCCGTCATCTCGGAATGATCGGATCAGCTTTTGTAGACTCCGTTGGAGTGATGGTCCGCAAGGAAGATATTGCACTTAAGCCTGTTGCTGCAATTATCTCTCCTGACGACATTTTTTTCTCTGCTGTATCCCGTGACACGGTTCCTCACGAACAATACCGCGGTTTTGCGTTTCATTTCCGTCCCGGCGAGAATGAAGAATCGAAAATTCGTCGAATTACCGAGGTGCTCGGCGTCGGCATGGACAAAATCGCTCACCGGCACGACGTGATCAACACGGTTCCATCCCTGCGAGTGGGTCATCGTGACTGGCTGGAAAAAATTGACAGCATGCTCAAAGGCAGGAATCTGCTGCTTACCGGTAACTATTTCGGAGGCATGGCTATCGAAGACTGCGTATCCCGATCGCTCAGCGAATGCGGACGGATCAGGAAAGCCTGACACGTAGCTTTTTTTGCGATGGATGAGATTATTCCTTTAAAGACAGATGCCCTGAAGATTCTTCTGCCGCTTCTTATCCTGCTTGCGGGCCTCCTGCTCTACCTTTTTTCAAATACCGCGATCAAGAGAACGGCCAGGAAGGTCCGTGAATCGGTGAGGGATATTCTCGTCCCCGTGGAGCTTGTTCAGGTCCCGTTCCGGATGCTTTTTTTCCTTCTGGTTTTCTCTTTTCTCAACCCGCACCTTCCGTTTCCGGAAACAGTATCGGGTGTGGTTGCGCATGGTCTCAGGATTCTGATTATCTGTGCCGTTGCCTGGTTTCTGATCCGGCTTCTCTGTGTGATCGGCAAGGTGATCCTGGGCCGCTATGAGCTCGGTCATGAGGATAATCTCGAAGCTCGCCGGGTCGCAACGCATGTCGAAGTGATCCGCAAGATTTTGAATGTGCTGATTATTCTTCTAGCTGTCTCTGTTGTCCTGATGTCATTTGAGGCCGTCAGGCAGGTCGGTATCAGCCTGCTCGCTTCGGCAGGTGTTGCAGGAATTATCATCGGTTTTGCCGCCCAGAAAAGTATTGCAACGCTTATCGCGGGTATACAACTTGCGGTGACGCAACCTATTCGTATCGACGATGTCGTGATCGTTGAAAACGAATGGGGCAGGATCGAAGAGATCACCCTGACCTATGTCGTTGTGAGGATCTGGGACCAGCGGCGGCTGATCGTACCGGTGAACCACTTTCTCGAAAAGCCGTTCCAGAACTGGACGAGGACATCAGCCGACCTGATCGGTTCGGTTCATCTCTATGTCGATTACAGCGTATCGATCGAGGCCCTGAGGCAGGAACTGCAGCGGATAGTCGCAGAGACATCGCTCTGGGACAAACGGCTTGCCCAGCTCCAGGTCACCAGTGTGACCGAAAAGACAATGGAACTGCGCGCACTGGTGAGCGCCGAAAATTCTTCCGATGCCTGGGATCTGCGATGCCTTGTCCGTGAAAAACTGCTTGATTTCCTGCAGAAAAGCTATCCTGGTTCTCTGCCGAAAACCAGGGTTGAAGGCATGGAGTGAATTTTTTGCCAAGTGTTTTTTAGTCGCATTTTCTTTCATGTTTTGTATATGAAAAAGACCATGACGCAGCTTATGGTTTGTATGATATATCCTGCATATGATCTGGAAGACAGCTCACGGGTGAGGAGTGTTGCGATGAATAACTTCTGATACTGTTTTGTTCGGTTAATTCTGTTGTTAATTATCATGTATCTCTGCTTTCATTAGTATCACTACAATAAAAGAGAGGTACTGATGATTTGTTTTGAATGGAGTGTCATTATTTTTTGGATTTATTGATTGGTTGAGGATTCTGTATGTTCTCAAGTTTTTTTTCCATACCTTCATTCGGGAAATGAATCCCTGAGTGGGATCTGCGGGACAGGCAGAAATGGTAATTCAACAATTTGGAGGGTCTATGGCAGGAGTGAAAGAAGGGGATACGGTAAAGGTGCACTATACGGGCAAGCTGGGTGACGGTACCGTGTTCGACACCTCTGCGGAACGCGAACCGCTCGAGTTCAAGGTTGGTGCCGGAATGGTTATTCCCGGTTTCGAGCAGGCCGTTCTGGGGCTGCAGCCGGGTGAATCGACCGATACCACAATCAGTCCGGAAAACGCATACGGGCCCAGAAACGACGAACTTGTGACAAACGTGAACAAGGAGCAGCTTCCTGAGGATATGGAGGTCGCTATAGGCCAGCAGCTTCAGGTAAGCATGCAGAACGGCCAGACGGCAGTTGTCATGGTGACCGATGTTACCGAATCGTTCATTACCATCGATGCCAACCATCCTCTCGCGGGTCAGGAACTGACCTTTTCGATCGAAGTGGTAGAAGTCGGGTAAGAAGAAAGCTGGATAGCTAAAGAGCTTTTTTACCTGTTTCATGGATGCCAAAGATTGACATGTCGTCCATGAACAGTAAGGGCGGGTTTCAAACCCGCCCTTACAATTTTTTGACTGCCTATTGGTTTTCCAGCCTCTCTTACTACTGACTACTGCGAACGAAGTGAGCTACTCCTTTCTCGTCACTTGTTACTTGTCACTCGTAACTATCAATGCACCGAACATGAAATGCAGGGATCGTAGCTTCTGACCGCCATTTCGCAAAGGAGCTGTATTTCGTTATCGTTTTTTCCTTCTTCGAGCGCCTGGGCGGCAAGCGCCTTGAGGTCCAGGTGGATATTGGCGTTGTTCTGTGTTGTCGGTATGATGCAATCGCCCTTGATGACCTTACCCGTGTCGTCGGTCTCCATGCAATGGTAGAGAATACCGCGGGGTGCTTCGACAGCGCCGGCAGCTTTACCTGCTTTGGGCTGCCACGACGACTTCAGTTCAGTGAGCGGGTCGTCGAGCAGTGCGTCGATCATGTCAATGGCGTCATGAACGATATGGTGACATTCGACGAGCTGGGCAATGTTGTTCATGAACGGGTTGTGGTTGACCGGTTCGAGACCGAACGCCAGAGCGGTTTCTTTTGCCTTCGGGTGGAGAAAGGCGCGGTTGTTGTTGAAGCGTGCAAGAGCGCCTGCAGCAAAGGACTCCCTGCTCAGGCGGGTATGTTTGCTGGTTGTGAATTCCTCGGTGTACTCGTTGGTCATCGCGAGGTAGTCGTTTTCGTCTTTCTGCACGCCGTCGGTTGAAAGCAGGTCTCCACCGATGAACGGATAGGTTTTGCCGTTGTAAAGGGAAACAAATTCGGTTTCTCTCACGAAATCGGGAATCGTGAGTGTGGCGCAGAATTCATTGGTGGCATCGAGATCAGGCAGCACTCTTTCGAGCTGTTCTTTAAGCGCAGCGAGCGCTTTTTTCTCCGGTGCCTTGCTTACGCCTCCCAGAACCAGGCTGACAGGGTGGGTGAACCTTCCTGTCGTGAGTGCGCTGATCGCGTTACCCGCTTCTTTCAGGCGCAAACCGGACTGGACGATTGCCGGATGGGACTTGATGAGCGGCAGTACGTTCGGGGTATCGACAAAGTCGGGTATAGCAAGAAAGAAAAGATGAAGGGCGTGACTTTGCAGGGTTTCCCCATGCATGGCAAGCAGGCGGAGTTTCTCGGCTGCGGAAGGGACGGGAATGTCCATTGCGCGTTCCAGTGACCTGATGCTTGCCAGCGAATGGCTGATCGAGCAGATACCGCAAATCCTCGATGTCAGGAACGGTACTCTTTCGGCGCTGAGCTCCCTGACCATCATTTCGAAAAATCTCGGGGTTTCGACAACAGCCCATGTTGCATCGACCAGTTGCCCTTCACGTATCGTAATATGAATATTGCCGTGTCCTTCAACCCTTGTCAGGTGATGGACATCGATATTGCAGTCAACTTTTGTCATGGCGGAACTCTTCGAAACAGTTGTAAAATCCAAGTTTTTCGTTCATATCGTCAATAGACAGCTTTTTCTCTGCAACAAGCTCCTTGAACGATGTAAAGTTGATGTCGTCCGCGGGGCCGCGGCATCCGAGACAGGGTGTTTTGCCGGTCGTGCAGACGGCGTTGCACCCGGCCCTGGTAATGGAACCGAGGCAGACTTCGCCGAGATCGAACAGGCAGGTGTTGAGATTCTGTTTGCATTCCACGCAGACCGGGTATTTCGGCAGTTCGATCAGAGACCCGGTCACCACACTGACAACGATCCTCTCCACTTCCTCTTTTGAAACAGGGCAACCGGGAATGGATAAATCAACATCGACGACATCACTGATTTTCCGGACCGGCAGTGTATCGATCTCTTTGTCTCCGTATACTTCTTTGATGGATTCCTCTATCGGGAAGTGGTTTTTGAGGCTGTTGACACCGCCAAAGCAGGCACAGCTTCCATATGCGATCAGTATTTTGGCGTTGTTACGGATGGTTTTCAGGCGTTCGACTTCATCTTCCCTGGTGATGCTTCCCTCAATCAGGGCGATATCGTAGTCGTCATGCCTTTCCGACGAAATTTCCCTGAAGTTTCGAATATCGAGGAGCTCGAGGAATGCCGGCAGGGTTGATTCACGGTTGGCAAGCTGCAGCTGGCAGCCTTCGCAGCAGGTGAAATCAAACGAGCCGATTTTTATTTTACTATGTGAGAATCCGAGATGTTGCACAAGTGACTCCTTAAATCGCTTCTTTAAGATTCATTACCGACCAGTAGTCGAAAACCGGTCCGTCCACGCAGGTGAATGTCGAGCCGACCATGCAGCGGCAGCATTTGCCCATCCCGCAGTGCATTCGCCGTTCAAGGGAGACGAACATGCGGTTCATCGGAATGCCTTGCTTGTCGAGATAGTTGCAGACAAACTTGAACATGATCGGCGGTCCGCAAACGATGGCGTAGGTGTTGTCGGGTTCGATCTCGACTTCGTCGAAAAGCTCGGTGATCATGCCGGTTCTGCCGCTCCAGTCGGGAGAGGCTTTTTCCACGATGGTATGCATCGAGATATGGTTGATCTTTTCCCATTCCTCGAACTGGTAGGTGAAGAGCATCTGCGAACTTTCTTTGGTGCCGTAAAGCAAATGAACGTCACCGTAACAGTCCCTGTGGTCGTTGATCCAGAAGAGTGGTGCCCTGAGCGGTGCGATACCGAGACCGCCCGCGACCAGAATGACATGACGTCCGTTCATTTCCTCCATCGGAAAGGACGACCCGAAAGGGCCACGTATGGCGACATGGGCACCCATGCGCGCTTCAAAAAGAGCCGACGTTACATGTCCGGCTTTCCTGATGCAAAGTTCAACCTGTTCGTTATTGCTTGTTGAACTTGATATGGAAATAGGAACTTCTCCGTATCCCGGTATCTGCAGCATGAGGAACTGTCCAGGCCTGAACCGGAATATGTTTCTTTCGTCAGGGTCAAGGATCCTCAACTGAAAGAGCTTCTCATTCTCTGTCAGCGGAACGATATTGGTAATGCGGCATTTATAGCCCCGGTCGGTCTGCATAAGCGAGGACCGGTAGTGGAAATCGGGGATTTGGTCGTTAAACGGTTCCCGGTTTACGTCTTGTCCGGGGACGGCGAAACGCATATCATGCATGATTCTTTCTCCATTCTGAGGTCATTGATGACATCTTTCGGGTTAATGTCGGCAAGGCAGGCTCTTCCACACCTGTTACAGCCGACACAGATAGGCTGATTGTCATTTTCAGCAAAGCCGAGATAGTGATGGTAGTAGCGGTATTTCAGCCTGTCGCCGTTTTTTGGCCTGAAATTATGTCCGCCTGCAACTTCGGCAAAGTCGACAAGGTTGCAGGAATAAAGCTGTTTCTGTCGAGACGATCCTTTGAGGTCTATATCGGGACGGTCTTCCACGTTATAACAGTAACAGGTCGGACAGACCATTGCACAGGTGCCGCAGTTGAGGCATTTATCTCCCCATTTGGTCCAGATAGGGGAGTCGAATTCGATATCGAGGAAACTTGGCAGCCCGGTCACTTCGACGTCGGTTTTAAAACTCTGTTTGATCAGTTTACGGCGTTCGATCAGTTTGCAGTCATCCTCGTCGGTCGGATCGGCGATGTCGAACTCCTTGAGGTAGTTGTATGCCTTGGACGAGTTGATCGACAGGTAATATTTATCGCCTATGTCGGAACAGAAAAGGTTGAATCCTGTTGTTACCGTATGGTGGTTCAGGGACTTGCAGAAACAGTCGGGAAGCGGAAGGTGGTCCATCCCGATGATAAAGGTGTTTTTTCTTCTGGCCAGGTAGTAAGGCGAAGGGAAATGCTTGTTGAGCAGAACGTCGTCGAGAATGTTGATCGCGCTGATATCGCAGGGTCTGAGACCGATGAGGACCATGGGCTTTGAATCGTAGGAGATGTCCTGTTCCCAGTCACTGTTTGTAAAGGTGAAATGCGAAAGGGTTTCCCTGTATGGTGTCAGGAAATGCTTTGCCGAAGAAGCGGTTGTCGTGTAATCAAAGGCAATGTCACTGGCGGCGTTGACTTCTTTGAACTGATAGATCGGGTTTCCGTCTTTGTCGGTATCGACCTGTTTCGGTCCGTAAGAAAGGTTTGCTTTGACGAGCGCGTCGATGAATTTTTCGAACTCCGGTTTGGCAATAACTTTATAGATCATCGGTAAGGCTCCGGTTCAAGGATGTTTTCAACTGCGGGCAATGTACATGAAAAAAGTTCACTTCAAAAATATGATATGCACCGTAACAGAATTTTGACAAAGAGCGTTTCCCGAAACCATGAAGTTTTTTCGGAATATTGCCCGGAGCGGCTTTTACGGAACATAGCCTCCATGATTCTCTTCGAAGACAAAGTCCATGAAGCTTTTCCAGGCGGTGTCACGGCAGAAATCGATCTGTCCCCCCGAACCCCATGAGCCTTCATTGTAGAGATTACCGGTGTACCAGTCGTTATAATCGTCATAGTATCCGGTCCAGTTATTGAAATCGTAGCTGTAGGAGCCGGTGTAGGGCGGTTGCTGGAAGAAAATGGACAGGCCGCGCTGCACTTCCGCGCCTGTGCCGAAATAGCGGGATTGTTCAAGACCCATTCTCGATCCGGTGTCTCCGAATGCCTTGTCCTCGTTGATTTGAAGGGTTAGTCGTTGACAGGCGTAAAAAAGTTACGCAAGCATTCCGGAAAAAGCATGATCTCAATGAAAAATGATGGTCATACGGGTTCGAGAACATACACCTTGTCGTTTTTACGGACTTTCTGTTTGCAGGCGATAGTGACGAGATCGCCTTTTTCAGCAAAACCTGAAGGGCGGTTGTCAACCCGTACCGAATCAGCGACAAGGATGACAAGGCCGGTGGTAGGCCCCTGTATGGAGAGCTTCTCGTTTTTCTGAATTCCTCTCGTGTGTACCAGGATTTCAACAACCCCGGCTTTGGGGTAATATTTCTGTACGTTCCCGGTATAGACTTTTTTTTCTGTCGCCTTCGATCCGGATGTTTCAGCCCAGGCTGACACGGGGCGGCCGAAGTAGAAGCCATTTGAAAAGCCGCGGTTATAGACTTTTTTCAGTTCTTTTTCGAGCCTTTTTGACACGGTTTCGAATTTCGGAGTGAAATCGGATTCGTGGCGGTGTTCGAGTACGTAGTCGATTGCTTCACGGTAACATGCCGTGGTTGTTGCGACATATTCAGGGCTCCTGTTCCTGCCTTCTATTTTCATGCCGGTGATGCCGGCATCGACAAGCTTGTCGAGAAACGATATGCTGCAGAGGTCTTTCGGGTTCATCACCGTATCGCATCCTATTTCCAGTTCGTTGTTTTCCTCGGGATCCCGGATCAGGTACGTTCTTCTGCAGGGTTGCAGGCATTGGCCGCGGTTTGCCGAACGACCGAAAAGATCCTGGGAAAGAAAGCACCTGCCCGAAACCGCGACGCACATTGCTCCGTGAACGAAGCATTCAATTTTCAGTTCGAGCCGGTTGTCCCGGACTTTTTCGGTTATGCCTTTTACCTGATCGATGGAGAGTTCCCTGGCGGGGACGATCATTCCTGCGCCAAGAGCGGCATAGAAGGCCGCTGCCTCATAGTTGCTGACCGATGCCTGGGTTGAGATATGAAAGGGCATGCCGGTATTGCGGCAGGCCTGAATTACCGAAATGTCCCAGCAGATGACGGCATCGATGCCTGCGTTTTTTGCTGCCCTGACTGTTTCGGCAACTGTTCGGATCTCTTTATCGTAAACCAGGGTGTTCAGGGCCAGATAGGCTTTTGCGCCATGCCGGGTGCAGTGCCGGGTGATAGATGGAAAATCGTCAATTGTGAAATTTTTGCTTGCAGCCCGCATGTTGAAGCCTTCGGCTCCGAAATATACGGCATCAGCACCGGCATCCAGGGCGGCATGCAGCGAAGTGCTGTCGCCGGCGGGTGAAATAAGCTCGATGTTTTGTGCGGTGTTCATCGACGATTACGTGTCATTCAAGAGTAAACAGAGCTTGTGAAGTCTAAATCAATGCAATCCTAAACTGAGCGTCCCGACTCGTCGGGATACAGCTGCATTCCCTCTTCCTTGCATCTCCCCCGTGAAATCAGACCAGATATTTCACAGGGCTCGACAATCGCTCAATTTAGGGCAATGTAGGAGAAAATTATCAGGAAATGTGTAGAATGGTAAGGCAAACCCTGCTGTCTCCGGGCAGCAGAGGTAAATCCCAGGATGATAACAGAATATAAAGTGTGTTATGGATGAGCGTCTTATTGCAAGGATTGTCATAGGACTTTCGGTACTGCTTGTCGTTTCGGAGATCGGTGTAGTCGTGCTCTATGGCGTTCGTTTCGAACTGCTTTTTCTGCCTTTCGTTATTTTTCTTGCCGGTCTCGGAGCAGTTTTCGGTCTGGTTCTTCTCAAGGGGAGCCGTCCTGAGATTGAATCGGTTTCCACCCGGCGTGCCAGGGCAAAAAAAGACGAAAAAGTACGCAAATTGCTTGAAGGATACGAGGTTGACGAAGAGTTTCTTCCGGGAAGACGGAAATCGGCAAAAAAAGTAACTGGTGCGGGCAATACCAATGTCCCCGCAGTTGCAAAAACCTATCCCCGCACACAACCGGCTGCTGAAAAGGGAGATCCCTTCGAGAGGATCGATCCGAAAATCAGAACCCTTGCCGAAGGGTTCGGAGGATATCAGGAGATGGTGCAGAAAATCGGGGTGATGGATAGTGTGGCGTTCAAGCGCCTCCAGTATGTCATGAATATGCAGGGCACGACAAAAGAAGAGGTGCTTCTTCCGGTCAAAAAAGCGCTTGCCCAGGCGGCTCGAAGCCGCAGTGGTGTCCGTCGCGAGCTCGATCATGAGGAGATGAACGCGTATATCGAACAGACTTTAAGCGGAAAGAATCATGAACCGCCGGATGGCAAGACCCGTTATCTTGACATCAACGCCAATGATTTCGGCGGAATGAGTGCGCCTCCTCCAGGAGGATTTTCGCACAAGCCCAGAGATGTTATCGAGCATTTCAAAGAGTCTCTGAAGAAAAAATGACCGAAGGGCGATATCCCCGGGCAACCAAAAAGGAAATCAGGCGGTACGCCAGACTGCAGATGAAAAAGTACCGTGATGAGGAAGGGCTTTTTCTCGGCGAGGGATTGCGGACCGTTCTTGAGCTGCTTTCCCATCTTCCTGATGAGCGGTTTCTCGATGCTTTGTTTGTTGCAGAGGACCAGTTGAAGAATCTTTCCCTGCACGAAACAATGTACCGGGAAAAAGTTAGGCTGATAGGTCCGTCTGAAGGGGACCGGCTTTCGGGCACGGTGACCGCACAAGGCGTTATCGGAATATTTCGGCAAAATGAACGAACGGTTCCAATTTCCGATGCGAAAAAAGTGCTGGTAGTGGCTCTTGACAATGTGCAGGATCCGGGCAACGTCGGAACGATCATCAGGACCTCGGCGTGGTTCGGGGCCTCCTCTGTTGTGTGCGGGTCCGGAACTGTGGACCGGTATAACCCGAAAGCTGTCAGGGCCAGTGCCGGAAGCCTCTATAGTCTTTCGCATTACCAGGCCGATGATCTCTGCAGAGAACTGGTGTCGCTTCAGGAGAACGGTTTTACAGTTTACTCTTCGTCCCTGCGGGGAAGGGATTTGAAGACCTGTGATACCTCGTTGGAAAAAACCGTGCTTGTTATCGGTAACGAAGCTAACGGGGTCAGCCGGGAGATTGCGTCCATTGCCGACTGTCAGGTTTCCATTCCCCGCGGAACAGGTGGAAACAACAGTGTGGAATCGCTTAATGCGGCGGTTTCAGCCGGGATACTTCTTGCGTCTCTTTCCTTGTAAGCAGTGTTATATCCTGCTGCGCTTTTTTCATCGATGGTGCTGTCATACAGAGCGTTATGCCGTACTCCTGACAAGAAGCACGGGGCATTCTACGGAATCGATGAGCCGGTAGATCGCTTCCTTGTCAAGAGCGTCGGTGTTTTCACTCACCAGGAGCAGTCCCGGGCCGGTCATGTTTATGCACTGCCGGAGCAAGGTGCCACTGGTCAGGGGTACGTTATGAAATTCGACGAGTCCTGTTTTTCTGCCAATATGCTGTTCAGCTCTGTTTCTGTTTTTTTCCTGTTCTGCTTCGTTATTGGCGAGGAGAAAAACATGCAGGTGCGTTTTTTGCTGAACAAGGCCGAGTGCCGTTTCGAGTGCGTTTAACGCGCCTCTGGAGCCGTCAAAGAGGACAACGAGGGGACTCTGGAGAGAAAAGCCGGCATGATGGGCGACGAGTACATTTGTTTTTGATTCCCTGACCGCTTTCTGTGCGGTCGAACCGAGGCCTCTCTTGCATGAAGGGGTGTTTCCCCATCTGCCGATTGCAAGCAGGTCGGTGTCCAGTGCAGCCGAGAGCAGGAGTGAAGGGACGGTTCCCCGAAGCGTTCTGAATGAATGCGGGATCGCAAAGCGTTCCGCCGACTCTCGCAGAAGCCTCGATGCCGTCTTCGATTGCTTTTTGAGCATACGTTCAGCCCTGGCCAGGTCGAACGGTTCAAAACGGGCGGTATGCGCCTGTATTTCCTGTGTGAACGGGAGTTCGGCCATCCTGAGCAGGTTGATATCCTCGATGAAAACGCCTGAAAGCTCGGCATGCAGGCGCCCGGCGATCTCTGCGGCAGCGGACAGGGAAGCGCGGCTGTAGGGGGAACAGTCTATCGCCACCGTGATCCTTTTAATGGTTGTCGTGACGGTTGGGGTGGCCATTATGTATTCTCATTATCGGTGTTCGAATTTTCCTTCTGCTTTTTCTGTTTCTCCGCCATTGCCTTGAGCGTCCGGACAGCAAGACCGTTGATCGAATCATCGGGGTAGCTGCCGTCATCCTGCTTCCGGCCTGCAGGAATCCCGGTCAGGATTTCTATTCCTTCGTCGACATGGTTGACCGGATAGATAAAGAAACGGTTTTCCCTGACGGCATCCCGGACATCCTCCCGGAGCATCAGGTTTCTTGTATTTGACGCAGGTATCAGAACGCCCTGTTTCCCTGTAAGTCCCCGTTTCAGGCAGAGGTCGAAAAAACCCTCGATCTTTTCGTTGACTCCGCCGATGGCCTGAACGCCACCATACTGGTTGACCGAACCGGTTACAGCGAAACATTGTTTGACAGGTCTGGCGGAAATTGCAGAAAGCAGCGCATAGAGCTCGGCTGACGAAGCGCTGTCCCCGTCCACCTCGCCGTACGACTGCTCGAAAACAAGGGTTGCTGAAAGAGAAAGCGGCTGGTCCTGTCCGAACCGTCCTCCGAGGAAGCCGTTGAGGATCAGGACTCCTTTTGAATGGAGGGGGCCGCCCATGTCCACTTCACGTTCGATATCGACGACCTCTCCTTTGCCCATCTTGATTCTGGTCGTAATGCGGCTTGGCTTGCCGAAGCTCTGGTTGCCGAGCGTATAGACCGACAAGCCGTTTATCTGCCCCACTTTTTCAGATTCCGTGTCGATGAGGATGGTGTTCTGAAGGATAGCGTCTTCAATTTTTTCCGGTACCCGGCCAGCACGGTACCGTCTGGCATCAATTGCCTGCTGGACATCTCCGTGGGTGATCAGGTCGTTGTTGTTTTCATCTGCGTAGTAGCCGGACTCGTTGACAAGGTCGGTGATGCTCTGGATATGTGTTGACAGTTTGGACGAGTCGCCCGAAAGTCTCGATCCGTATTCGATGACGCGGGCCACGGCAGAGGCGTCCATATGCCTGAGCTTCTCCTGCCGGATGATCGAGCTGATAAATGCGGCGTAGAAGAGATGCGCATCATGATCTCTTTCCATGTCGTCGTCAAAATCCGCGGCAACCTTGAACAGTTCATTGAAATCCGGGTCATGGGCACTTAAAAGGTAATAGAGCCTGCGTTCGCCAAGCAGGATGATTTTCGTGTCGAGAGGGATCGGTTCCGGGTCGAGAGAGAGCGTGCTTGCCATGCCATAGAGCTGGGCGAGGGATTCGATGCGGATCTGACGTGTCCGGATCGCTTTTTTCAGTGCTTCATAGGCCAGCGGTTCCATCATCAGGCGTCGGGCGTTGAGGATGAGGTATCCGCCGTTCGCCTTGTGAAGGGCTCCGGCCTTGATCAGGGTGAAATCGGTGACGAGCGTGCCCATCTGGGCAAGGTGTTCGATGTCTCCGACAAGGTTTTGTATGGAAGGCTTGTCTTCATAGATCACAGGTGCGCCTTGGGTTTTGCAGTTGTCGATCACAACGTTCACCCTGTAAGGGTTGAAGCGTCTGCTGTCGGTTTCCTTGCCCTGCAAGGGAGAAATCGGCGTCTGCTGTTTATCGTGATCTTTTTCAAGAAACTGTCCGAAATGTTCTACCGCATCTTTTTCGACATCGTCGAGATAGCCGGCAATTGCCTTGTGGTCTTTGTAGGTGTTTTTCAGTTCGCTGAACAGAGGCTTGACGGCAAATGCCGCCACCTGTCGGTTCAGTTCATTCAATTTTTTCCTGGTCTCCCGCTGCCATTTTGGAATCTGCTTCATGATTGACTGCATCGATTCCTTCAGTGTTCCTATCTCCTTTTCAATCGCTTCTTTTTCCGCTGACTTGAGGCGCATGAACTCCTCGGCATTTACCACTTCTCCTTTTTTGACCGGGGCGAAGGCAAAACCCGAAGGGGTCCTGATAAGAGCGATATTTTTTTCTGACGCTATTTTTTCAAGTTTCTCAATTTCGGACGCCTGACGTTCGGCGAACTCTTCTTTGATGTTCTTTTCCTGTTCCTGGTACTCTTCGCTGCTGAAAGCACCGGGTACGACTGTCAGGAGTCCTTCGAGGAGCTGCTCCATCGCATCACGGAATCCGCATGCGTCTCCGGCAGGCAGGCTGATTGCCATTGGCCGGCGCATATCGGCAAAATTATAGACGTAACACCAGTCGAGGGGGACCGGTTCATCGGTCGCTTTCTGTTCGAGATAGTTTTCCAGCGCGGTCTGTTTGCCTGTTCCGGCCGGTCCAAGGGCGAAAATATTGAATCCCTGGTGTTTCATGCCGACACCGAACCTGATAGCCTCATGTGCACGATCCTGGCCCGAGACGGTTATTGCCTCGTCCAGTTCCTTTGTACTTTTGAAAGACAGGCTTTCCGGGTCGCAGCGGTTATAGAGGTCTGTATGGCTGAGCGGTTCAGGTATCGGCATGATGGCAGTTCCTCCGGGTTCAAAGGCATCACTAAGTTTCCTTATTCAAAACACGCTGTTCCGGCAGTCTGTTCCGTTCAAGGCGGTAAAGGCAACGTGCTTTTGCCGCCCGGAACGAGTATTGCTGCCGTTGATCAGTTCAGGGGCCCCTCGACGGGTTCTATGGCTGCGGATTTTCGCAGTTGGACCGGTTCGGTCTCCTTCTTTCGCATGCGGAGGTTGAGCAGCTCGACACTGACGGAGAAAGCCATGGCGAAATAGATATAGCCTTTGGGGAACTCGAAACCGGCTCCTTCGGCAACGAGCGTCACACCAACCAGGATGAGGAAACTCAGGGCGAGCATCTTGATTGTGGGATGACGGTCTACAAAATCGTTGATGGATTTTGCTGCAAGCATCATGATCGCGATAGAGATCATGATGGCCGTTATCATGACGCCGACGTCTTCAGCAAGGCCAACGGCCGTGATGACTGAATCAAGTGAAAAAACGATATCGATGACAGCGATCTGCAGGAGGACCGAAAAAAGGCTGGCTGTGACAGTCTGCTGTTTTTCGTGCCCGTTGCCTTCGAGGCTGTGGTGGATTTCATGGGTACTTTTTGCCAGAAGGAAGAGTCCTCCGAACAGAAGGATAAGGTCCCGACCGGAAACCTCATGTTCCAGTACCGTGAACAGGCCTGCCGTCAGGCTCATGACCCAGGTGATCGAAAGCAGGAGGAGGATACGTGCGATCATGGCCATTCCCAGCCCGAGAACTCTCCCTTTTCCCCGCTGTGACTCGGGCAGGCGTCCTGCTATGATTGAAATGAAGATGATATTGTCTATCCCGAGAACGATTTCAAGAGCCGTGAGTGTCGCCAGGGCGATCCATGCTTCGGGCTGAGTAAGCCATTCCATAACTATGTGTTCTGCTTTTTGTTGTGTTACTTTAGATGTTGCATGGGAGTAATGTAAGAAATGTTTTTCAGCCGGATTGCCGGGGGTAGAGTGACGGGGGGGAAGAAGACAATACAGCAACGAGTGCTGAGCGATGAGTGGGGGAAGGTGCTACGTGTTAGGTGTCAGGAGGGGAAGATCGTGAATCGTGATTCGTAAATCGTGAATGGTGGGAGGCAATGTAGGGGCGAAAGATTTTTCGCCCTTTTGAAGGTCGGACGGCTGGGGAGGCAGGAGGAAAGGGATTGATGATTGTAACTGCTGACTGTGAACTGCCTACTGAAGACCTTAACTCATGGGCTGAATGAAGACACTTGGCCGTGCTGCAGTGGCGAAAAATCTTTCGTTCTAATTTATGGCCGGTTTTATGGCGATCACTATGACTTTTTCATTATGGGGCGGGATTTAAAAGCGCTGAGCCAACAGAATCCTTCCGACGTCCTGAAGGAACTGAAAGCATCGTTCGACAGCGGGATTACGCGTCCGTACCTGTGGAGAAAGAAGCAACTCCTCATGATCGAACGGTTCCTGGAAGAGCGTGAAAACGATATTTATGAGGCTTTGCAGCAAGATTTTCGCAAGTCCCGTGCGGAAACCTTTTTTACCGAAATCCATTACCTCCAGACCGAAATCCGCCATGCCCTGAGGCATCTCAGGTCCTGGATGAAACCAAGGCGGGTCCATACGCCGCTCCGCTATCAGCCCGGCAGGAGCTACTATTATTCCGAGCCCTGTGGTGTTGTGCTTGTTATCGGTGCATGGAACTACCCGCTCCAGCTCGCGCTGGCGCCCGCAATCGGTGCGATTGCAGCGGGAAACTGTGTGGTCATCAAGCCTTCCGAGCGGGCGCCTGCAACATCGGCGCTGCTTGTCGAGGCGTTTGGAGACTATATCGACCGGCGTGCTTTGCGTCTCTTTCCCGGCGGCGCTGATGAAGGCAAAGAAATGGTCAAAGAGCCTTTCGACCACATTTTTTTTACGGGAGGAAAGGAAGCGGGTAAAAAGGTTATGGCTGCTGCTGCGGCACACCTTACACCGGTCACGCTCGAACTTGGGGGGAAAAATCCCTGTGTTGTCGATCGCAGTGTCGATATCGATGTCGCTGCAAGAAGGATTGTGTGGGCGAAATTCCTCAATGCAGGACAGACCTGCATTGCCCCTGATTATGTGCTGGTTCATCGCGATCTGGAAAAAGAATTGCTGAAAAGCATGAAGGATGCTCTTGAGGTGTTTTACGGAGCGGAACCTGAAAAAAGCAGCGATTATCCTGCACTGATCTCTGCAGAACAGCTTCGGAGGTTGACAGGCTACATGAAGGATGGTACCGTGGTTACAGGAGGCGTTGCTGATTCCGGCAGCCGCTATTGTTCACCAACGATTCTTTGTGACATTGCACCCGGTTCACCGGTGTTGACCGAGGAGATTTTCGGCCCTCTCCTGCCAGTCGTTACCTATACCGATACGGATAATGCCCTGGAAACGATCCGGAAGGCCGGCCAGCCGCTTGCGGTTTATCTTTTCTCCAATGATCGTTCTTTCCAGCGAACTTTTGTCGAACGGACCCGTTCAGGGGGGTTGTGCATCAATGATCTCATGTTTCAGGCGGCTGTTCCGGCATTGCCGTTCGGGGGGACCGGCGAGTGCGGTAACGGACGGTATCATGGCAAATCAGGGTTCGATACCTTTTCCCGGCAGAGAAGCGTTCATGTAAAAGGTCTTTTTCCTGAAAACAGGCTGCGTTACCCGCCTTTTGAGGACAGGAAATTTCGAATACTTCGCATGCTGTTCCGTTTTTTCAAATGATCGGACGACGTTCTGAACCTTTTTTATGGCTTTCTGCGTACTACATAGAGAAGAATGACGGAAAGATTTCTGACCGACGGGACGAACAGATGCCGGAAGCTGAGTTTTCATGAGTGATCCAAAACAGAAGAAAAGTGCATCACACGGTTCGAAAGAGCCGTTATCGATCGGCCTTGCCCTCGGGGGCGGCGCAGTACTGGGGGCGGCGCACGTTGGCGTTCTGCGTGCGATCGATGAACTCGGGATCGGCATAAAAGCCGTTTCGGGAACGAGTATCGGTTCTTTCATTGCATCGCTTTATGCCTTCGGCATGGATTGGCGGGAGATAGAGGCAGTGGCCCTCGACCTTGACTGGCTGGATCTTACGGGTTTGACTCTTTCACAGTTCGGGCTGCTTTCCAACAAAAAGTTCGGCCGGGTTGTATCGGACCTGCTTGGTGAACGCAGGATCGAGGAGTCTTCGATACCGCTATTCATGATAGCGACAGATATCGAGCATGGTGAGAAAGTCGTCATGGATCGGGGTGATGTGGCCCGCGCTGTCATGGCCAGCGCCTGTATCCCGGGTATTTTCCGTCCTGTCGAATGTGACGGTAAAATGCTTGTTGACGGTGTGCTTATGGAGAACGTTCCTGTTTCGCCGCTTCTTGACAGCGGCATGAAACCGCTTGTATGCGTTGACCTGATGGGAGCCTATGTTTTCAATAAACCCGAAACCATCATCGACCTCCTGCTCAATGCGTTTTACAGTACCCTGAGGAATACAACCCTCATGCAGACCGGGGATGCTGATCTGAAGATCGTTCCCTCTCTTGGTGAGTTCAGCCTTGTGGATACCCGCCAGGTCTCTCTTCTGATCAAGGCGGGATATCGCGATGCATTACCGCAGCTTGATCGCTTGATGGAGGATTTGAGCACTTGAACATTGTCATTCTTTTCAGTAAAATTACTCTTGAGAACATACAATTATGTTCCAAATGCTTATGTCAACAAAACGGAGAACAGACATGAAAAAATTTATTGCAGCATGTGCAGCCTTATTGGTTTTCTGCGCTAGTGCCCCGCTCGCCCAGGCGGCAACACCTTATGCAAGCTTTTCAGGAGGTGTGGCTTTCCTGAGTGATTCTGACGAAAAAGGGGGGGCCGGTGACAATGCGCTCGAATTTGATGCCGGCTACATTGTCAACGGTGCGTTAGGACTTGACGCTGACATGTACCGTGTCGAGGGAGCAGTGGGTTATCAGCACAACGGTGTGGCAAAGTATGATGGAGGCCCCCCCTCTAGTGATGATGAGAAAATATCGATTCTCTCGTTCATGGCTAACGGTTACGTCGATATTCCGATGAACGGTGCAGGTGTCGAGCCTTACGTTATGGCCGGGATCGGTGTTGCCAGTGTAGGTGCAGACAACGGTGTCGTTGAAGACAGCGATACGGTGCTTGCATACCAGTTCGGTGCGGGCGTTGCTTTTGATGCTTCGCCGAACATTGCCGTCGATCTCGGATATCGCTACTTCATGGCTTCAGATGCGACATTCGAGGACATCAATCCGGTGCTCGATTACACGATTTCAAGCCATAACATTCTTGCCGGTGTACGAGTAGGGCTGTAAGAGCATAGCATTTGCGGCCTTCAGGGGCGGCAGCATTGTACGCTGCCGTCTCTTTACTGTTTCATGAATTCAGGATGTTTTTCGTGTGATCTTTTCTGAGCTTTCCTGTGTTGCCAAAAGGAGAAATCCATGATGAAAAAATTGATTGTTCTGTGCACAGTCCTTCTCGCATTCTTTGTTTCGGCCCCTGCCAGCTATGCAGCCACCCCTTATGCAAGTGTTTCAGGAGGAGTTTCCCTGCTCTCTGATTCCGATGCCGATACGCTTTGGGGGACTGAGAACGATGTGACCGACTATGATGCCGGATACGGTTTCAGCGGTGCGATCGGACTTGACGGCGGTATGTATCGCCTTGAAGGGGCTCTTGGCTATCAGTCGAACAATATAAAGACACATTGGGGATGGACTGTTGTCGATCAGGATCTGTCGATCCTGTCGTTTATGGCAAACGGGTATCTTGATCTCGATATGCCCGGATCGATGATCGAACCGTATGTGATGGCCGGTATCGGTCTTGCCAACGTTACACATGATTACGGGTTCGATAGTGACAGCGACACGTCTCTGGCCTATCAGTTCGGTGCAGGAGTCGGCTTTCAGGCTGTTCCGAAACTTACTTTTGATCTCGGTTACCGCTATTTCATGACCGGGGATGTGGCTTTTGAAGATATTGAGCCGGATACCGAATACTCGGTTTCAGGCCACAATTTCGTGGCTGGGGTAAGGGTAGATCTTTGAGGCGTGACCAGGCAGTTCCATTACGGCAGCGTTTTCCGCTGCCGTTTTTTCCCCCTGATAGATTAGGTTTTGTTTAGCTGCGAAATGTATACATTATATCTGTTGTATCAACAGTGTTTTCCCCCTCGTTCAATTCCTTTCCTGCGTTTGTGAATGGTCTGATTGTTAGGTATTCCGCAAGACTCGATGAGGGGATGGCTTTTTTCCGGACACTTTAACAGGATGGAGCAAGTTATGAAACGATGGTATTCTTACGTGATGCTGCTGCTCTTTGGAATGGTGACTGCCGCTGGTGTGCCGTGTTCCGAGGCTCTCGCAGAGCAGGCTGTTCGGCAGCCGCTTCCCGGACAGCAGAAGGCGATCTTTAAAAACCCCCAGCTTGCACTGCCGGATCTGATCGTAGACAGTATATGGCTGAACAAGGAGTGCAAGGTAGTCGTCCGTGTCAAAAATCTCGGGCCGGGCAAGGTTCCCGACAAGGTATGGAGTGTGCATACGCCCAAGAGCGCA
>JANQHB010000006.1:22500-34070 GCA_028277225.1 Chlorobium sp. | reverse complement strand
CTTTTCGTTGCTTCCTGAAAGGTCTCTTGCCAGCGCCATCCCTGCAGCGGCGGATATCGAGGTGGATGCGTGGCCGGTTCCGAATGCGTCATGAGGGCTTTCCGATCGTTTCGGGAAGCCGGCCAGACCGTTGAATTTCCTGTTGGTGTGCATCAGGTCTTTTCTTCCTGTCAGCATTTTGTGGATGTAGGCCTGGTGTCCGACATCCCAGACGATCTTGTCGTGCGGTGTTCTGTAGACGTAGTGCATCGCGACCGTCATTTCCACGACACCCAGGCTTGAACCGAAATGACCGCCATTTGCTGAAATGACATCGATAAGGTACGATCGGCATTCGTCGGCGACAGCCTGCAGTTCTTCCGGCTTGAACCTGTTAAGGTCGTCCGGAGAATGAATATTCGATAAAAGGGGGTATTTTCCGGGAATCGAATGAGGTGGTCTGTTTTCCATCTGGAGTGTTTTTTTCTTGCCTGACCATGACTGTCGGATATCTGCCGAAACTCAGGTTTGTGTTTCCATACCTTCAACTAACTGCTTTCAACTATTCCCGGTTCCTTCCCGCGGGATAATCGGGAAAAAACAGCATACAACATTCGAAAGGTGTTCATTCGGGAACGTGGCGGGTATTCCGGTTGATCAGATCCCTGAAATATGCAGCAGCACCTCGCGTTTTTCACGCGGTCCGTCAAGCTCTACAAGAAAGATGGACTGCCATCGGCCAAGCAGCAGTCTTCTTGCTTCAAAAGGAATCGTTTCGGTGCTGTTCATAAAAAGGCCCATCAGGTGTGAATGGGCGTTGTCGCGGCCGTCTACCGGCGCGATATTGTGCATGTAGTTTCCGTCCCTGGGGACAAGACGTTTGAGAAAAATCACCATATCCTCAAGCAGCCGCCCTTCCTGCTCGTTGATATTGATGAACGCTGTGGTATGCTGGGTTACAAGCGTGATGAGACCTTTCTCCAGCCCGCATGACGCGGCAGTTTCGCGTACTTCTTCAGTGATGTCGATAATTTGTATCGGATCGACGGTTTCCCTGCTGATTGTTCTGGTGAGGTAGTTCATAGGAAAAAGAGGATGCCGTTACTCTGTGCCGTGTTTGTTATGTGGAACCTAAACTGAGCGTTTCAACAAATGCTCCATAATAGTAAGTATATTAATAACAATCTGTTATACTGTGTTTGTATTGAAATTATCCCTCACCTTTCAGGTGTGCGTGAAAACTAATGTAGAGCCGCATTTGTTGAAACCCTTCGGGATTGTCGTTCACACCGGATCTGCTTCGTTACAGGGAACTTGCGGTAGATCACTACAGCGGCATTCCCTGTGCCTCACATCTCCGGCATGCTCGACAATCGCTCAATTCAGGAGTTACTTTTTTCCTCGCCTAACCCTGAACAAGGCGATACTCTTTTTTGCATCTCAATCCAGTCGAGTTCAATGAAATACAGCTATAATGGCAAAACAGTTGTACAAGGGTCAGGGAAAGAGCATACAACGGAAGATGCCTATACATACTGCCGCGAGATAACGAAACACCACGCCAAGACATTCTATCTGGCTACCTGGTTCCTGCCAAAACCGCAGCGCAACCCTATCTACGCAATGTATGCCCTGCTCAGAACCGTTGATGACCTCGTCGACACGGCCGAAGACAAGCTGACCAACGGAACTCTCAGCAGGGACGATCTCGGCGTGATGATGGACGGCTGGAAAAACCGGCTCCGGAATTGCTATGAAGGAAATCATCATAACGATCCCATCCTTATAGCCTGGCAGGAGACCCTCAAAAGCTACAGTATACCGATCGAGCTCCCGCTGGACCTGATGGACGGCGTTGCGATGGATATCGATTTCAAGCCTTTTGAGACATTTGACGACCTCTACGTTTACTGCTACAAGGTAGCTTCCGTCGTGGGGCTTATGTGCTCTGAAATCTTCGGATATTCCGATAAAAAAGCACTCGACCATGCTATCGAACTGGGTATAGCCATGCAGCTCACCAACATTCTCCGTGATGTAGGAGAAGATGTGGACAGGGGGAGAATTTATATCCCGCTGGAGGATCTCGAACGTTTCGCCTACAGCCGGGAGGAATTCATGCAGAAAAAAATGAACGACAGGTTTGTTTCTCTGATCAAATTCCAGATCGAAAGAGCAAGAAAATATTATGAAGCATCGGAAAAAGGAATACCCATGCTTGAGAAAGCAAGCAGGTTTGCAGTAAAGGTAAGCAGCCGCAACTATTGCGACATTCTTATGACGATCGAAGAGAACAACTATGACGTTTTCTCACAACGGGCATACAGGACATTGTTCCAGAAACTGCAGACAATCCCCTCGATCTGGTACGATCTGCATCCACAGACTTAGATCCCTGCCCTGAAAAGAGCATCACCAATCATTTCGCCAAGAACAAGAATACATGAACGACTCAAAAGAAAAAGACCCTCAGCAGAATATCGCGGCTGAACAGGATGCCGAACTGAAAATCCTGAATGATCAGATGCAAAGAAGGATCGAGGAACGCACGTTGCTTGCCAAAGAAGATGTCAATCCCTATCCCTACGTATTTGATGTGACCGCTCATTCGACACCGATCATCGAAAACTACCAGGAGAACAAATCTGAAACCGTTTCTGTAGCGGGCAGGATCATGACGCTGCGAAAAATGGGAAAAGCTTCTTTTTTCCATATTCAGGACACAGCCGGTAAAATTCAGGTCTATATCCGGAGGGACGATGTCGGACAGGAAGCGTACAGGATTTTCAAACTGCTTGATATCGGTGATATTGTCGGCGTAAAAGGCTATACCTTCAGAACAAAAACCGGCGAAATCTCTATCCATGCTGAAGAGTTCACGCTCCTGAGCAAGTCGCTCAGACCTATACCGGTTGCAAAAGAAAAAGAGATCGATGGCAGGAAAGTGACCTATGACGCTTTTTCGGACAAGGAAACGAGGTACCGGCAGCGATATGTCGACCTCATTGTCAATCCGGAGGTGAAAGAGACCTTCATCAAGCGTTCGGCCATCATTACCTTCATGCGCGCATTCTTTACTTCCAAAGGCTACCTCGAAGTCGAAACCCCGATCCTTCAACCCATTTACGGCGGTGCAGCGGCAAGACCGTTCACAACCCATCACAACGCACTCGACATGGAGCTTTACCTCAGGATTGCTAACGAGCTTTACCTGAAACGCCTCATTGTCGGCGGATTTGACGGGGTCTTTGAATTCGCCAAAGATTTCCGCAATGAAGGGATCGACCGTTTTCACAATCCGGAATTCACCCAGGTGGAGCTTTATGTCGCTTACAAGGACTACTACTGGATGATGGAACTGGTCGAAAACCTGATCTTCGAAACCTGCATGTCGGTCAACGGCACCGATACAACCCGCTTCCTCAACAACGACATCAGCCTGGATCCGCCTTTCAGACGACTAAGCATAGCCGACGCCATCGCTGAATACTGTTCTGTCGATATCCGTGACAAATCTGAAACCGAACTGCGCAACATCGCAAAAGATCTCGGGCTGTCACTCGACCAGAAAATGGGCAGCGGTAAAATCATCGATGAGATTTTCGGAGAATTTGTCGAACCGAAACTCATCCAGCCGACATTCATTACCAACTACCCGACCGAAATGTCCCCCCTTGCCAAAAAGCACCGTTCAGAGGAAGGTGTCGTCGAACGGTTCGAACTGATCGTTGGCGGAAAGGAACTCTGTAATTCCTTCTCGGAACTGAATGATCCGGTCGTTCAGCGGGAACGGCTTGAAAACCAGGCAAAGCTCAAGCTGCGGGGTGATGACGAGGCGATGGTTGTCGATGAAGATTTCCTTCGTGCTCTCGAGTATGGCATGCCTCCGTGTGCTGGTCTCGGAATAGGGGTTGACAGGCTTGTCATGCTCCTGACGGGAGAGGATTCGATTCGGGACGTGATATTTTTCCCGCACATGAAGCCGGAATAGTTCGGATTTTTCTCCGGTTTTTGTTTTTTGAAAGTAACAGCCGGTTCTTTGCCGAAGGCATCCCCATTCCTGTAACTTCAAGATTCAAGCGCCATGTCACTCACCTGGTCCGAACTTGAAAGCATGCCCCTGCTCGACATTATCGGCAAGGGCGAAACACGGCATACCGAGTTTAAACGGCTGGTGCACTCCCCTGTCAAAATCGCCAAATCAATAACCGCGTTTGCCAACACGGAAGGCGGCATTATCCTGATCGGCGTTGACGATGACAAAAGGATTACCGGTATTCACAGCGAAAAAGAAATGCTGGAAATGGTGCACGATGCCATAAAACTGCACATCGAACCTGATGTGCGGATCGAAACGGAAGTCATCGAGTATAAAAAAAGACTTGTGCTCATGGTCATTGTCCCCGAAAGCGATGACAAACCGCACTATCATATCTCCAGCGCGCTGAACGGCGACACCCTGAAATATGAAGAGATAAGAAAAGTTTACCTTCGAGAGGACAGTCACAACAAGGTAGCTTCACCCGACAAGGTTTGTCTCATGAAATCAGCCGGCGATCCCCTGAAGCTATCTTTCGGCACAAACGAAAAAATGCTGCTCGGATATCTTGAAAAACATTCCACCATAACAGCACAGGAGTTCAGCACACTCGCAGGAATCCCCATACAGAAAGCCATGCGAACGCTCATAGACCTTGTTCGCTCAGGAGCGATCATCCTCTGCACCAAAGGCCAGAAAAGCTACTACTGCCTGCAGGATGCGTGATTCGTGAATAGTGACAAGTAACAAGTAACGGGAAAAGAACTGGTAATCCCCATTAGACCGCTGGCTTTTTGCTGAAGCGAAAAAAGAAATAAACGGTTTTCCGACTCACTTCCGTCTCTTGTCACTTGTCACTTGTCACTAATTCCATAATACTCCCTGTACCATTCCACGAACTTTCCTATACCTTCCTCAACCGGGGTTTCGGGGCGGTAGTTGACATCGGTCACCAGCTGAGTGACGTCCGCGTAGGTGTCAGGGACATCGCCCGGCTGAAGCGGGAGGAACTCTTTTTCTGCTGTTCTGCCCAGTGCCTGCTCCAGTGCTGCAATATAGTCCATAAGCTCCACCGGTTTGTTGTTGCCAATATTGTAGACTCTCCAGGGAGCGCGGCTCGAGCCCGGATCGGGTTTCAGGCCGGACCAGTCCGGATTTGTCACGGCAACATGATCGAGGGTGCGGATGACACCTTCGACAATATCATCGATGTAGGTAAAATCCCTGCGGTGTTTACCGTAGTTAAAAACCTTGATCGGTTTTCCTTCGAGGATCGCTCTCGTGAAAAGAAAAAGTGCCATGTCCGGTCTTCCCCAGGGTCCGTAAACGGTAAAAAAACGGAGCCCTGTTGTCGGCACAGCATAGAGGTGACTGTAGACATGGGCCATCAGTTCATTTGATTTCTTGCTTGCCGCATAGAGCGAAAGAGGATGATCGACGTTATCGTGAACGGAAAACGGCATTGTCTCGTTGGCGCCATAAACGGAACTGGAAGAGGCATACACAAGATGCTCGACATGCTCTTTTCTGCAACCTTCGAGGATATGAAGAAAACCGACAATATTGCTGTCAACATACGCGTGAGGATTCTCCAGCGAATACCGCACCCCTGCCTGTGCAGCCAGATTGACGACGCGCTGGAACTTCTCTACCTGAAACAACTCTTCCATTCCGTCCCTGTCGGCAAGATCGAGCTTGATAAACCGAAACGCACCATAGTCCTGAAGAATATCGAGACGGGATGTTTTCAACGACGGATCATAATAGGTGTTCAGGTTATCGATACCCACTACCTCGTCACCTCGGTCAAGAAGGTAGCGCGATACATGAAATCCGATAAAACCGGCAGCTCCGGTCACAAGTATTTTCATGGTTTGGAATGCAATAGTTTATACCGGTTGAAGGTACTCGGGATTGATGTGTACCTCTATCCCCTGTGTGATACTTTCGAAGCAGACCACCAGTTTTGTCCCCCGTCCCGGATCGACAACAACACCTTCCAGGCCGAGGAAAGGCCCTGCAACAACTTTCACCCTCCGGCCGACAGGAAGTTTTGGAATAACCTCCCTGATAGCATCAGGTTCGCCTGCAATCACCTTGATCCATTCGATCTCCCTGTCGGCAATGACTGACGGAGTGTTTCTTATGCCGACAAACCGGACCACCCCGTCGATATCGAGCACCTTGTAATGGTCTTTCCTGTAATCGATCCGGACAAAAACATAACCGTTGAACAAGGGAACACTCACTTTTTTCCTTCGGTCACTCCACCGCCGCCATGTTTCAACAAGCGGCAAAAAACTGGTTATGCGCTGTTCCTGAAACTGTTGATGGACTTTTTTCTCAAACCTCGAACGAACATATACGGCATACCAGCATTGATCGTATTCTCTTTTCATGGGGGAAGGAAAGGAATGATTTTTTCTTCTCTGGTGAATTCAATACACTGTTTTCAAAGCATTTGCATGATCAGACATATGAGCACACTAATTTTCAGTCACAAAAACATATACCTGAACTGAGCGATTGTCAAGCCCTGTGAAATATTCGGTCTGATTTCACGGGGTCGGCATTTCCCGACTTGTCGGGATTTCATAAAATGCGGCTCTTTATCAGTTTTCACACTCGCCCGAAAAGTGATGCATAATTTCTTTACAAACACAGTATAACTGATAGTATTTAATATACTTACTATTATGGAGCATTTCTTGAGACGCTCAGTTTAGGATATAATGAATTTTACCGTCATCGACAAAGATTCTGCAACGGCAGCACGAACCGGAAAGCTAGAAACCGGACACGGCACAATACCGACACCGGTTTTCATGCCTGTAGGCACAAGGGCGAGCGTCAAATCGGTCGAACCCGACGAACTGAAATCACAGCACGTTCATATCATTCTTGCCAATACCTACCATCTCTACCTCAGACCGGGCAACGATATCATCGGCAAGGCAGGAGGCATCCACCGGTTCATGAACTGGGACCAGCCCCTTCTGACCGACAGTGGAGGCTACCAGGTTTACTCCCTTTCCGATCTAAGGACGATCACCGAAGAAGGCGTAGCGTTCAAGTCCCACATTGACGGTTCAATGCAGCACTTTACCCCCGAAAACGTTATCGAAACACAACGGATCATCGGCAGCGATATCATGATGCCTCTCGACGAATGCCCCCCATGGCCTGCCGACAAGTCCTATGTCAGGGAATCAGGCGAGCTGACTCTCCGATGGGCGGACCGGGCAAAAAAACATCTCTCCTCTACCCGACCGCATTACGGCCACAACCAGGCGCTCTTCGGCATAACCCAGGGTGGAACATACGCAGATCTGCGTTCGGAGATCAGCAGAGAACTGGCAGCAATGGATTTTGACGGCTACTCCATAGGCGGCCTGGCCGTGGGGGAACCGGCTGAAGAGATGTACCGTATTCTCGAACTCTCCCACACCATTCTTCCTGAAGAAAAACCGCGTTACCTGATGGGGGTCGGAACTCCGGAAAATATCCTCAACGCAATCGAACGCGGTGTCGACATGTTCGACTGCGTCATACCTACCCGTGAAGCGCGAAACGGCCGGGTCTATACCAGAGACGGGCACATCAACCTCCGTTCGGCCAGGTTTGCGGAGGATTTTACCCCCATCGACGAGGGCTTCGACAACCATGTCTGCAAAAACTATACAAGGGCATACATCCGCCATCTCCTGAACGTCGGGGAAATCCTCGGCCTGAAACTCTGCACCCTGCACAACATTTCCTTTTTCATGTGGTTGACTCGTACCGCCAGAGAACAGATCGGCAACGGCTCGTTCATCGAATGGAAAGAAGCGTTTCTCAACAGGTTCAACGCTCAATTCAGGGCAAAAAAACAATCTTGAAACAATGCCGTCATACCGCTCTCTTTTTCTTCTCAGCCTCGGGTGCTCAAAAAACACCGTCGATTCGGAAAGGCTTATAACCCAGGCGCTGAAAAACGGACTGCACATCGTCGATCACGCCGATGAGGCCGACATCATCATCATCAACACCTGCGGGTTTATTGCCGACGCAAAAACCGAATCGATAGAGGAAATCCTTGCCGCCGCTGAAAAAAGGAAAAACGGGGAGATATCGGCGCTCTACGTGATGGGATGCCTCAGCGCCCTCTATGCATACGAGCTTCGTGCTGAACTGCCTGAAGTGGATCATTTTTTCGGAACAACCGACCTCGACAAGATCATCGAAACGCTCGGGGGCGGCATTGCACACGGACACCTTCACGAGCGGACGCTCCTGACCCCGCCGCACTATGCATGGCTGAAGATCGCCGAAGGATGCAGCCGCACCTGTTCGTTCTGCGCGATCCCGAAGATGAGAGGCCGCTACACGAGCGAGCCGGTCGAAAAGCTGCTCAAAGAGGCTGCATATCTCAGGGACAAAGGCGTAAAAGAGCTCAACCTGATCGCCCAGGACATCAGTGTTTATGGTTACGATCTCACCGGATCATCACAACTGAACGATCTCCTGCAACAGCTTTCGGACCTGGACTTCCAATGGATAAGGCTCCTCTACGCCTACCCGCAAAGCTTTCCCCTCGAAGTGATCGACACCATGCGGGAAAGAAAAAACATCTGCAACTACCTCGACATCCCCGTCCAGCACATCAGCGATCGCATCCTCGCCTCGATGAAACGGGGAATAGACCGTGAAGGGACCATCCGCATGCTTGAATCGATCCGTGAACGCAATCCCGACATCCGCCTGCGCACGACAATGATCGTCGGCTATCCCGGAGAGACAAGGAATGAGTTCGAGGAACTTCTCGGGTTTGTCCGCTCATTCCGCTTCGACCGCCTCGGCTGCTTCCCCTACAGACACGAAGAGCATACATCAGCCTTCGACACGCTCGAGGACGATGTTCCGGAAGAAGAGAAACAGGAACGGGTCCGCGAGCTCATGGAACTGCAGGAAGACATATCGAAAGCAAAAAACCGCACGTTCGAAGGTAAAACCGTTGAAGTGCTGATAGAAGAAACCGACGACGAGACCGCCTACGGCCGAACACAGTACGACGCCCCGGAAGTGGATAACGAATGCATCCTCGACATGAACAGCCACGAGGTCAAGCCCGGTGACTTCTGCAAGGCTTCTATCGGGAACAGTACAGCGTACGAGTTGTATGGAAGGATTGAAGCTATCACCTCTACCTTATCAAGGTAGCGAATGCTCATTATAAGCAACCTACAGCATCAATTGTTCATGAGCAACGGCTGATGGGTTGAGCAGAGTATCAGGAGCCGACTCTGTTTCATTTGACGTTATCTCCATACTTTTCACTATTGTTAAGACTGTTATAGATCAATCGGAATAGTGGTAGGCCATGAAAAACAGCGGAGACAAAAGCGATTATGAACAGTTGCATGATGAATTGCGGCAATTGCAAAAAGAAAATGCCAGGCTCAAATCTTTGCTGGAAGAACATGGCATACCTTTTAAGGTGCGCGATCCGATACCGGAAAATGCCTGTGAAACAAAGGAAGAGGATCTTCAACAATTAACATTACAGCAGAAGGTACAACTGTTTCGAGATTTGTTCAGAGGACGTAACGACGTTTTTCCGATACGCTGGGAATCTGCGAAAGGCAAGTCGGGATATTCTCCTGCATGCGGCAATGAGTGGAGGAGAGGAATTTGTCAAAAACCGAGGGTGAAATGTAGTGAATGTTTTCATCGAAAGCTTTTACCTCTTACAGATCAGGTTCTTTATAATCATCTTGCCGGTCGCCATATCATAGGAGTCTATCCTCTTTGCAAAAATGATACCTGTTATTTCCTCGTTATTGATTTTGATGACGCAGAGTGGCGTGATGATGCTCAAGCATTCATGGAGACATGTGGAAGCTTGACCATTCCAGCTTCTTTTGAGATTTCCCGTTCAGGAAACGGTGCTCATATCTGGATCTTTTTTGCTGATGCAATTCCGGCACGTGATGCAATGCAGCTTGGGGCAGCACTGATAAGTCGTACTTGCGAGCGTACGCGTCAACTTTCCATGTCGAGTTATGACAGGCTTTTTCCAAGCCAAGATACTGTGCCGAAAGGTGGTTTTGGTAATTTGATCGCATTACCTTTGCAGAAGCCTGCGAGAGATAAGGGCTTCTCTGTCTTCGTCGATGATACCCTTCAACCATACCCGGATCAATGGTCCTATCTTGCATCAGTTAAAAAACTTGCCAAAGGAGATGTTGAACATGCTGTGGAGAGTCTTACCGGCGGTCGTCATCCCCTTGATGTAGCATTTATCACTGAAGAAGACGAGCTTGAACCATGGAAACGTTCAGCCTCTGTTTCAGAGTATATTCAAGGGCCTTTGCCTACATCGCTGACCCTTGTTCTGGCCAATCAGATATTTATTGAAAAAGAAAAGCTTTCACAACCGTTACTCAATCGCTGTATCCGTCTTGCTGCCTTTCAGAATCCTGAATTTTACAAAGCCCAGGCTATGCGTCTGTCCGTATGGGACAAACCTCGCATTATTGGCTGTGCCGAGAATTACCCAAAGCATATAGGCCTGCCACGAGGTTGTTTTGAAGCCTTGCAGAGACTTTTAAAGCAGAACTCCATCAAGATAAATGTTGTGGATGAGCGGGTTGCCGGATCTACGATTAATGTTGTTTTTAACGGTACATTACGAGCAGATCAAGTGAAGGCTGTTCGGACGATGGTACAGCATGATGAAGGGATTTTGTGTGCTCCTACTGCATTCGGTAAAACGGTCGTTGCATCCGCGATTATTGCGCGTCGCAAGGTCAGTACTCTCATTCTCGTTCACCGTGCCGAACTTATGCGACAGTGGCAGGAACGATTGCATACATTTCTTGATTTAGGCGACGTTGTTTCTGGTAGTATTGGCGGAGGGAAGAAAAAACTTTTCGGACAGGTCGACATAGGGCTCATTCAGTCGTTGTCTCGCCAATCTGACCTTGGGGAACTTCTCGACAGGTATGGACAGATTATTATCGATGAATGCCATCATCTTTCAGCATTTACCTTTGAATCCATTCTCAAAGAAGCAAAGTCGAAATATATACTCGGGCTCACGGCAACGCCGATAAGGCGAGACGGTCACCAGCCAATACTGTTTCTGCGATGTGGCCCAGTACGATACCGGGCAATGCATTCAGAAAGCGCTCCTGTTCATCTGGAGGTCTTACCATTAAGCAGGCATATTTCCGGTATTCTAGAAGAGGGTGGTATTCAGGATGTTTTTCGTGCATTGATTACTGATGAAGAAAGAAACCGGCTGATTGTTGATGATATCAAGAACGCATATGATCATGGTCGAAAGGTGCTGGTGTTAACGGAAAGAACAGAGCATCTTGAACTGCTAATGTCTGATTTGGGCAATGACATCGATAACATGTTTGTGCTTCATGGTCGTATACCAAGGAAAAATCGTTTGGCTACATTGGCCAAGCTTCAGGGATTGCCCGATTCAGAGCCAAGGATTATTCTTGCTACAGGTCGGCTGATAGGAGAAGGATTTGATCATCCGCCACTTGATACTTTGGTG
>JANQHB010000006.1:0-17500 GCA_028277225.1 Chlorobium sp. | reverse complement strand
TTCGTCCTCCGGGGTACCTGCCAGAATGCCCGTGCCTGCATCGATCGTCAACCAGTCGGGCAACGTGCTTCCGTCTTCCAGCATTGCACTGTAGGTGAGCGTATCATCGGGATCCCCGTCCTCGAAGTTCGCCGATACGTCATAGCTGTACAGCACTCTTTCAGGCGTGCATGTATCGGATAGTGCGGTTATCAGCTGCGGAGGAGTATTGACGCTGGCAGCCGTCACCGTGAGCCGATAGGTATCAGATACGCTCGCTCCGGCAAGGTCCGTCGCCATAACCGTCACATTGATACTTCCCACGTCGCCGTTCATCGGCGTCCCGCTCAGCTCGCCCGTGGTCTCGTCGATTGTCAGCCATGACGGCAATGCGCCACCATCCTCCAGCGTGGCGCTGTAGCTGAGTTCGTCACCGGCATCAACGTCCTCGAAGTTCACTGACGCATCGTAACCGTACGGCGCGTTTTCAGGGGTGCTTGCATCCGCTATCTCGGTACTGACAACCGGAGCATCGTTTGTGTTCGCCACCGTTAGCACATACGTGTCCGACACGCTTGCTCCGGCAAGGTCCGTCGCCGTCACCGTCACGTTGAGCACTCCGACGTCTTCGTTCAACGGCGTGCCGCTCAACACGCTCGTGGTCTCGTCGATCGTCAGCCAACCGGGCAATGTACTACCATCCTCCAGGGTCGCACTGTAGCTGAGTTTTTCCCCTTCGTCAACGTCCTCGAAGTTCACCGACGCATCGTAGCTGTAATGCGCGTCTTCAGAGGCGTTTCCATCAGCGATCTCCGTCACCACGGTCGGTGTGTTATTGACATTCGTCACCGTCAGCACATAGGTATCCGATACGCTCGCTCCGGCAAGGTCGGTGGCTGTCACCTTGACATTGATGGTTCCGACATCGCCATTGGTCGGTGTGCCGCTCAGCACGCCACTCGTACTGTCAATCGTCAGCCATCCCGGCAAGGCACTGCCGTCCTCCTGTGTAGCCGTGAAGCTCAGCTCGTCGCCCGCGTCAACGTCCGTGAAGTTTACCGAAGCGTCGTAGCTGTACAGCGCATCTTCGGCGGTACTCGCATCAAGGATTGCTGTCTCGACTGTCGGTGCGTCGTTCTCGTTGGTCACTGTCAGCTGGTACACATCCGACACGCTTGCTCCGGCAAGGTCGGTGGCTGTCACCTTGACGTTGAGCACGCCGACATCACCATTGGTCGGCGTCCCGCTCAGTACGCCTGTGGCCTCGTCAATACTCAACCATCCCGGCAAGGTGCTGCCGTCCTCCTGCGTGGCTGTGAAGCTCAGCTCGTCTCCGGCATCGACGTCCGTGAAGTTCACCGAAGCGGCGTAAGTGTAGGCAGCATCTTCGGCGGTACTGGCATCAAGGATTACCGTCTCGACCGTCGGCGCGTCGTTCTCGTTCGTTACTGTCAGCTGGTACACATCTGATACGCTCGCTCCGGCGAGGTCGGTGGCTGTCACCTTGACGTTGAGCACACCAATGTCGTCATTCGACGGTGTGCCGCTCAGTACTCCCGTGATCTCGTCAATCGTCAGCCATCCCGGCAAGGCGCTGCCATCCTCCTGCGTCGCGCTGTAGGTGAGCACATCTCCGGCATCGACGTCCGTGAAGTTTGCCGAAGCGTCGTAGCTGTAGGCGGCGTCTTCGGCGGTGCTCGCATCAAGGATTGCCGTCTCGACTGTCGGTGCGTCGTTGACTGCCGTTACATTTACTTTTGCCTCGATCGGCGTATCGGATTCAGCACCGTCGTTGTCCACCGCCACGACGCTGAACGCTCCAAGCTCTCCATTTGCATTCTCATCAGGTGTCCAGTAGGCATGGTTTGTCCCATCGATTCGGTTGTTTGTTACCTCATCGTAGGGAGTCGCACTTCCTTCATCAACCCCAATCCGCAGTGTCCCGCTCGATACGCTCTTGACAATAAAGCCCTCCACTGTACCATCGGCATCAGCCTCGTCACCCGATGCTGCAAGATCCGCAAACGCAATTTCCACCTCGACATCTTCATCCGCCGTCCCCACAAGTCCGCTGAACTGTGTCAGTGTCGGCAGATCGTTTACCCCTGCAACAGTAACCCACACAGTGCCGGTATCGTTCAGTTCGCCGTCGGTAACAACGTACTCGAAGCTGTCCGCGCCGTTGTAGTCAGATACCGGAGTATAGGTGAAGCTGCCGTCGGCAAGAAGTTCGACCGTCGCACCGGCGGCAGTCGTGATTGTGGCAGGAACGGCCTGAAGAACGTCGCCGTCTATATCGACGTCATTGCCGAGCACGTTGCCGGTGATTACGCTGTCCTCCGCCCCGGAGGCTACGTCGTCCGCCGCTACAGGAGCGGAATTGATTTCAATCGAGGCAAGATCGAAGGTAGACGCATCACCAAACTCTATCGTTTCAACTATATTTCCGGGGTCCGCAAAATGCCCGGTCACCGTTATCGTACCGCCATCTCCCAGATTTATCAGAAGATTATCGCCGGCTTTAGCGAAGCTGAGATCACCCAGAGTATATTCCTGAAGGCGTATAACGTCGTCACCGCCGGTTTCCATGATCGCGTCATCACCTGCACCCGGTGCGTACACGTACGTGTCGTTTCCGGAACCTCCGGCAAGAATATCATTGCCTTCCTCTCCGTGAATTATGTCGTTACCCGGCCCGGTGTCTATGACGTCATTGCCCCAGCCACCGTACACTTCATCGTCGCCGACATTTGTCCAGATGATATCGTCAGACATGCCTCCGTAAACAGACACGTCGTTATACTCGATGTGTTCGTCGGACAGCACGATGACGTCGCCGCCGTCTCCCATGGTGATGAGCTCTATGCCGGACAGCATCTGTGCGCCCTGACTGTCCACCAGCGTTATTACGTCACCGTTATTGGTGGCAATCAACCGGTCAAAACCGCCGTGACCATGATAGTAACTGTCGTTTATGAATTTTTCTTCGTCGATGGTGATGGTATCGCCGGAATAAGGATTTACCAGAACAACCGTAAACTGCTCCAGTGACCCTTGCATGTAGAAGATGTTATTACCGTCATTGCCCACATACTCCGCCATTATTGTACCCCTTATTGTTTATAAATTCTTTGATTTTCATCATACCAAGCAACCACCTGATACCTGTCCATTGGCGCCTTGACAAACAAGGCCGATAATGTTTGCTCATGCAAATAAAAAAGGGAAGGAAATCGAAAGTAAAAATAACGTACAGACGTATATTGACCTAATTATTAACCGTATTTTTACATAACGTTCTAACAAGGCATTGAGTCACATAAATGATAATCGCATCGGATAACGGAATCACACCACAGGCTCCAACGGTGTCCAACCCCCGTTGACGTCTTCCTTCACAATACCGACATAGTCAAACTCCATATCCTGGTTCACCAGCATTTCAGGTCAATCCGGCCAGACAAGGTCGTTTGATCCATAGGCTCGTCGCCAGAACTCTCAGGTACGATCAACCATGCATGCTCAGGCGCATCCTCATGATCCACCGCCATCTTCAGGATAGCCAACGCGTCGCTTGCCTGAACATCACCATCCTGATCGACATCAACCGCAAGGTACTGCCACGCCAATGCCTCACTGCCGTCCTGGTTCGGGCTCTTGCCCACAGCGATCTTCAGCGCCGCTAGCGCATCGGAAGATGTCAACGCGCTCCCCAGGCTGATGTCCGCGTCCATTCCTGCCTTCAAGCTCCCAATCACCACCAACAGCATCACCGCCACTCACATCATCCGATGCGGCCACATCAGCGCCGGTGAGGTCCGATAATCTTTCGACAAATTCCTGCCCTTCTGTTCCCACACCGACATTGCAACCATAAAGGAGAATATCTCCTCCTTCCTCGAGCCCTGAACCGATGAATCTGAGGTCGTCAGCATAACTATCGAGCGTCGCTGTATCAAGCACCGTATTACCTACTGCAATACTTCCCGGACCTCCATGAGAAATGATGTGTATGGATGTCAAGCCGGAATATTCCTGAAGGATCTCTAAAATCTGCTTGATCCCGTCACGTTCAGGATCAAGAATTATAACGGTTGTATCAGAAGAAAACTGACTTGTGAGATGCTCAATATTGTGTACCCTGCTGTCAACAAAAAAAAGAGAGGCTGTCATTTGAGAGGCCTTTATTGTTTAAAGTTTAAAATATTACATCAAAATTTTTAACATCCCCCTACTTGTTCATTGATGCCCCCCAAAAAACAAGGCAGATAATTCAAACCCATGAAAATGAAAGAGGAAAGCAAAACGAGAGTAATAATAACAAATAGAAGTATAACAACATGACTTTTTACCGTATTTTAACATCATTCTTTGATAAACGAAGTCGACATGCAGAATAGCAGATAGAAATCATGAAGACTGATGCCTTGACATTCAACATCAGCGGGCCGAATACATAGTCGGTATCCGACATTTTACCGACGTAATTTTATTCACTACCGTAAAGTCCAAAAGGGAGCGCTAAAACAAGCAGTGTTATGGAAATAAATAAAGAGGCTCAAAAAACTGATGGAAGAGCAGGAAGGCATTTCGAAAGAAAAAACCGTGCGTTCGAGGGAAAAACCTTTGAAATGCTGATAGAAAAGACGGTTCGACCGCCAGCGGCCGGACCCAGTCCGGCGCCCCGGAAGTGGATAACGAATGCATTCTCGACATGAACGGCCATGAGGTAAAGCCCGGTGACTTCTGCAAGGCTTCTATCGGGGACAGTACAGCGTACGAGTTGTATGGAAGAATCGAATAGGCCTGTATGGAATGTTCTTTGTGACAGAACCATTTTCAGAATGGTCCGTTCCGGAGCACTCAAGTTCTGATCTCACACGCACTATTCATACCGTAATGCTTCGACCGGCTCGAGATCGGACGCTTTTTTGGCCGGCCAGAGCCCAAAACCCAAACCGATCACCATGGAAAATCCTGTCGCCAGCAGGATTGAGTACACTGATGTTTGAACAGCCCATCCGGCAAAGATTGACAAACACCACGCAACAGTCATCCCGGAAACAACGCCGAACAGTCCCCCGACGAGAGTCAGTCCGACTGACTCAACGATAAACTGCAGCATGATATCATTTTTTTTGGCTCCTATGGCTTTTCTGAGCCCGATTTCCCTTGTCCTTTCAGTAACCGACACCAGCATGATATTCATAATGCCGATACCCCCGACTATGAGGGATATCGCTGCTATGGAGCCCAGAAGCAGTGTCATGGTTTGTGTTGTGCTGGAGAGCATTTCCTGAATTTCGGTCATATCCCTGATGGAAAAAGTATCATCTTCCTGGCTGAGCCGATGCCTTTTTCGAATAACCCGGTCGACAGCATTTTTTGCCTCATCAATGAGGGAAGGCAACAAGGCTTCGACATAAATCGCATCGAGGTAATCCTTGCCAAGCACCCGGTGCATCGCTGTTGTTACAGGAATCAGCACAATGTCGTCTTCGTCGCGCGGTCCTGAAAAACCTTTAGCGCGGGCAACACCGATAACTTTGAAATTGATCCTGTTGATCTTGATTGACTTACCGACCGGGTTGACATTGCTTCCGAACAGTTCCTTGGCCACTGTCACACCTATGACGACAACTTTTTCAAGATTTTTTACTTCCTGCCGGGTGAACCACCGTCCGATTTCAGGTGTGGCAGAGCGCATATCGGCGTACTCGAGGCCGACTCCGTTGAGAGACGTACTCCAGTTGCTGCTTCCATACACAGTCTGAGCTGCGCCACTCACATAACCCGAAGCACGTTTCACCAGAGAAGTCATCGAAGCAATATCATCGACATCCCTGAATGTGAATCGAGTAACCGCACCGGCTCCTTGAGCAGCCCCCCTTATGGTCGCCGATCCCCCCCTGACAGAAAGCAGATTCGAACCCATGGATTTGAGTTGCTCTTCCATGGAGGCCTGTGCCCCGCTGCCAAGCGCCATCATGGCAATAACCGAAGCAACTCCAACAAGAATACCGAGTATTGAAAGAAATGACCTTACCTTGTTGGCAAGAACAGACTGCATTGCCTGGTGAAGAAATCCGCCAAGCCGCCCATTACGCCATAAACGAGGACCGGCAGCGGCAATCACCTGCCCGCTTGTTGTCAACTGCTTCACCGCCTTCTGCTGCCTGCATTCGTCCCTGATGATCATCCCGTCAGACATGGTAATGACCCTGTCAGCATACGCTGCGATGTTTTCTTCGTGCGTGACCATGACAATGGTTTTACCCTGTTCATGAAGGCTTTTGAGAATCTTCATGATCTCGGCAGAATTCATTGAATCAAGATTGCCTGTCGGTTCATCGGCAAAAATGGTCATCGGATCATTTATCAGCGCCCTTGCTATTGCCACCCGCTGCTGTTGTCCTCCGGAAAGCTGGTTCGGCTTGTGTCCGGCACGCTCTTCCAATCCGACAAGCTTGAGGCACTCCAGGGCCTCCCGTTTGAAATCACCTTCTTTTCCACTGTACAAATGGGGCAATCGAACGTTATCAACAAGACTCATGCGTTTAAGGAGATGAAACTGCTGAAACACAAAGCCGGCAACAGTGTTTCTGAGCGCTGCATGCTCATCGTCACGGAGTGAGCTTACATTACAACCGGACAAAACATAGTTTCCGTTGTCCGGTATGTCAAGCAGCCCGAGAATATGCATAAGTGTAGATTTTCCCGATCCGGATGCACCCATAATGGCGATAAATTCTCCCTGCCTGATAGAGAGCGATACATCTCTGAGAGCATAGACGGTACTCTCTCCGATCCGGTACCTCTTTTGTATAGAAGAAAGCTCGATCATCTGCGGCTGCCTTTCTTTCGCTGCGGCATAAACGGACTGCCATTCCGATTGTTTTCGGGAAGCACAAATGCATTTTCCGGAACAAGAAGCATCGTACCGGCGTCAATGCCTCTTGTTATCTCGATAAAGTCCTCATCCTGAAGACCGGTAGAGACCTTGACCATATGTGTGCCCACATCATCATCTGTGCTTTTGAGCATAACAGTTGTTTCTCCCTCAATCGTCAGAACTGCTTCGGAGGGAACAAGGACAACGTCTTTTCTTTCATCGATGATGATAGAAACATCTGCACTCATGCCGGACCGGAAAACATCTGGAATGGATTCGGGTATGACATCGACATAGTAGATATTGACGTTATTTTCAAGATGTGACTCATAGTGTATATGTTCGATCCTTCCATTGACCGAAATATCAGGATAGGCATCAAGGGTAATGGTCGCCTTCTGCCCCTTTGCCACCTTTCCGATATCTGTTTCATCGACATACGCAGTAACAATGAGCTGGTCCGAGAGAACAAAGAGCGAATCGCTGGTCGTTACTGTCTGACCGGGCTCAATACTTCTGACGATGACCTGCCCGTCTATCGGAGCCAGAATTGCTGTTTTTTTGTAGACGTTCTCCCAGTAGGATTGTTCGCTTCTGTCCTGAAGCCTCGCCGCGTCAAGCAGCGCCGCCCTTTCGGATGAACTGAGCAGAGCGAGTTTGTCTCCGGTTTTGATCAAAGCGCCCTCTTTTACAAGAACGTCTTCGACTCTTCCTGCAATGGATGACTGAATTTTGAGGCGGTTGCACGGTTCCACGACGCCGGTTGTGCTTATCGTTTCCTGAATCGTACCGCTCGATGCACGAAGTTCTCTCATGCTCCCGGAGAGTTCTTTTTTCTGAAAAACCTGGAAAACAAGTATCGATGCAATGCCCAGCACAACAAAAATTCCTGTGACGGCAAGTATAATCTTCTTCATGTTATTCATCCAGAGTAACTCCTTTTGCACCCGTCCACTCCGCTTCCGCCAGAAGCAGCTGAGCCTGGGCATTGAGATATGTTTTTTTGTACTTGATATGGTTGTTCTCAATGATCACCCAGTCGTCAAACGAAATCAAACCGTTGGAATACTGAGCGTCGGCAATCTTTGAACGGATAACGGCGGCATCAAGGTATTTTTTCTGCACATCGAGGTAGTCTGCAGCATCCTGAAACTCCTTCCAGCCTGCCTCGATATTGTCGAGTATTTCGAGATAGCCTTCACGGCTCCGGGCTCTTCGTTCGTGTAGAGCGCCAAGGGATTTCGCTGTTGCAGCCTTGGCACTTCCCCCTGTATAGAGCGGAAGTGAGATGTCAAATCCCGCACTCCAGTCAACATCACTGTCAGGCCAGTCGTCGACGGAGTTTCTGCCAACGGCTGAACTGAACAAAAGGACCGGATACAATGATTTTCTGGAAGCATCGAGTTCAAAGCTGACTGTATTTACATTGGCTTCAAGCTGCAGGTTCTGAGGGTGATTATTGGCAAGAGCTGAAAAATCGGGTGTTTTTTCAAATCGGAATTCGACGATGAACGAGCCTTCTGCAACCAGTACCCCACGCTCTTTTCTGCCCAATGCAGAACCGAGTTTCATCCGGGCAATCGACAGGTCACGCAGAGCCTGGGTTGACTCGAATTCCGCTTCGGCAAGATCTGCTTCCGAACGCCGCAGCGAACCGATATGCTCTCTGCCGGCTTCATAGCGAAGCCTCAGAAGCTCTACATTTTCTTTTCGCTGTTGCGCTATTTCTTTGGTCAGATCGACAAGTTTTTGGGCCTTGAGCAACTCTATGAATGCCGTCCGCAAAGCCAGCCTGGCATTTGACGACGCAATGTCCAATCCGTACCTCTCGGCATCCAGGGCCGCATTGCTGGCTCGTATTGTCTTATCCGTTGCACCGCCGTCATAGAGCAGTTGCGATGCGGAAAGGCTATAGGAGTAGGTTGAAGAGGTACTGACTCCTCCCCGGCCTGATCCGGCTGTATTGGTACTCAGGCTTGCCCGGACCTGGGGGAGTTCTGCTGATGCAGAAATTGTTTTCTGCGCTTCGGCCTGCTCAACAGCGGCTTTTGACGCCTCAAGATCCGGACGTGCCTGTAGGGCTTCCGC
This sequence comes from Chlorobium sp., assembly GCA_028277225.1. GTDB lineage: Bacteria > Bacteroidota > Chlorobiia > Chlorobiales > Chlorobiaceae > Prosthecochloris. Next base: position 8,541 of record JANQHB010000006.1, on the reverse strand, counting down.
AACGCACTGCTCCCAGGTCAGGACTTCTTCTGCTTTGAGAGAAGTTCCTGTCGTATGGAGAAAAAAAATGAGGATTGACAATCGAACGATCTTGCTGCAGTAGCTTGCTGATAAAAGACTGATAGTAGGCATGCTGTTTTATAAAACCTTTTCCCTTACTGTGTCCGGGGTATTCATGTTGCAGCATCGGTACCCGGTTTATTACAAGGAGTAACTGGACAAAGAAAAACATCAGGGACAGAAAGCGGCGGGTTCGATACCATGGGTGATACAAAAAGTGTTCTCCTGAAGTTGTTCACGTCAAATTCCGGCTTAAGTACTTGTATTGCATCGGCCCTGGATGCATCTGAAACACAAGGTTGCAGTGCATCGTACCCGGTTCTTCCAAAGGGTATATGCACGACTCAGCAGAATAGTTTCATCTCTATCGTATTTTTTCCCCTTGGTGCAAGGCTTCCCTGCCTTGAGAGAATCAACAAAAAAGCGGGTGTATGAACGTCACCGGAACATATGAAAGAAAAAAGAAGGTATCTCGAAACCAGAAAACCTCACGTTCGAAGGAAAAACCGTTGAAGTACTGATAGAAGAAACCGAGGGCGAGACCGCCTACGGCAGGACACAGTACGACGCCCGGAAGTGGATAACGAATGCATCCTCGACATGAACGGCTTCGACCTGGAGCCCGGTGACTTCTGCAAGGCTGTTATCGAGGACAGTACGGCGTATGAATTGTATGGGAGAATTGAAAAAGAAGCCCCTGCCATGTAGAGAGAAAAAATTATTTAGCTTCTATCACCCTGTTTCTTTGATCCTGATACAGCAGTGATCTGCATACGTTTTGCCAGCTCGTGAAAATAATCCCTCGACCATATATTCAAGGCCTCGACATCTTTCACAAAACGTAAAACGTCTTTCCTGGCTGCTGCAACATCGAGCGTATCTATTCGCTGATGGAGCAACTGCCGAAATACCGGCTCTGTGAGATGTTCCTCATGCAGATTTCCGCTCTGCCTGGCGCGAATGACAAAGTGAGAAAGATTTATCGGTGCGCCTTTCCTGACATACCATTCGAAATCGAACCAGTCACGCCCCTTGACCCGGTTTTTCCAGTTTCTGAAAAGCAATGCATGCATCTTGCCGGAAAACAGGTCCGGCAGGCTGAAACATTTGACATAGAAGGAGAATGGCTGCAGAAGAAGCTTTTCTTCAGTTACGAACCCCAATGGAGGTTGTGTATCGACCTCGAAATTGATCTTGATGGTTTTATCAGCATGAACGGCAAAACTGAACAGGCGGGTATCGCTTTTCAGAAACGCCGACTCGATCCCGGTTCTGGTTGTTTTTTTTGGCTGATATTTCAACATCGAGTCCCAAAGCTGAAAACTCTTTCCTGACCGCTTTGAAATAGGAATCAAGAGAAAAATCCGGATCGGCTGCAAGCAAGGAAAAGTCGAGGTCTTCGGAAAATCTCGGCAATCCGTAAAAGATCCGCAGACAGGTTCCGCCGTAAAATGCCGCCCTGTCGAAAAAATCCCCTCGATACAACCCGGCAAGTGCCACTTCCTGCATGACTTCTCGCAACCCGTTCACGGCTCCGTCAGACTTCGTCATGTCATAGTTTTCCAGCATCTGCTTCAGAACGGTCATGGTACCTCTCGCTGCAGTGAGTTGACAAGCTGCTGCAATGATCTTAACATATCAGACTTGATATCCGCTGCAATACAGGCACTGATCACGTCCAGATCAAAGCGAGCCAGAAAGTTTTCATCGATGCGCAAGTCGTCAAACAACAGCTCCTCCAATGCATTTCTTGACCTGATATTCAGGTTGCGGGTAAACACAAGCTTGTCACAAAGCGCCTTGTCAGGGGATGCCATCAGATAACCGGTTTGGTCAGAATTCTCGACCCGATCGATACCGATGGCATAGAACTCAGGTGAAGAATGTGTATAGGAAAAGCGTCCCACAGCCAGATCGTAAGTCTTTCCCCTCCTGGTCGTCATCGAGGTTATCTCAACGACCCGCTCAGGAATGATGCCATAGTGATGCAACGCATAATCCATTGAAACATAAGACGGACCGTACAAAAGATTGGCAACAAGCGCCAGAGAAAGAGGAATACCGGTGACTTCAGGTGAGACGGCATAAAGCCCCCTCTTGATGGGCAGGAGAAGACCGTCATCGATCATACGAACGATCTTGTCATTCGGAGATCGATAGTCATCTAATATCGAGAGAAGAGTACCGTGGGTCACAGGCACACCCCCGAATGTTCGCAACTTTTTTTCCAATCTCATGCTCAATATTTTACATAGATAATCTACTATTATTCGATTATCTGTGCAAATTACCAACGAACAACCTCATCGCCACGTGATTTTTCAAGAAACAGGTGGTTCAGTTCGATGGGCTTAGGTCATAGAAGAGGCTTTTTCTGAGCTCCGTGAAAAACAGTCAAGACATGGATATTGCCAGAACTGACACTATAGACCACTATATAAGGATGACCGGAAAAAACCCGTTCTCGTGTGCCGTTAATCCGCCCCGCCTTTCCGCTTGATGGATATGATGTCAGTTGTTCAGCGACTTTGAGAATGATCCCTCGAACTGGTTTTCTTGCCGCTTTCGGGTTTTCCTGCGCGATATATTCCTCAATGTCCTTGAGCCGATCTCTGGCCTCCCTGGTCCAGATCACCCTCACGGTCAGTCTTCCCATTCCTTGAGCATGTCTTCATGGGAAATGACCTTGCCTGCCTTAACGTCTTCAAGGCCTTTCTTGATGCTCTCAATCTGCCATTCGTTGAGTTCAAGATATTGATTGATCGCGTCCTCAATGACAAATGATTTTGACCTCCTCGTAGCTTGGGCCAAAGCCTCAATGCGTTTCTTCGTGCTCGAAGCAATTCTCAGACTTAGCTGATCTCGGGATTCTTTTTGCTGTGAAGTCGGCATGGCAGGTAATCCTGATAGTTTAGAGCGTTTGCGCTACATTGCGTTACATTGTAATACACGAAAGTGATCACCCCCGAAAAAATGACGGTCATGATGCAAGGCTGTTCCAAGCCGTTTGAGAACAAGTACCTCAGCCATAAGTCACAACGACACATACGCTTGCAGCCTTTATCTACAGTATTTCAGGCTCAAGATCCTTTCTACATACGAAAACAGGACGAGGTACCTTAAACTGAAATTCATAAACCTGAGAAAAAAACATTGCTGCATATACATATTAAGCCTGATAGTCTGTCCCCCTTTTCCGGGAAGCAGATCGAAGGATTCTGGTCAGTAAAAAGAAAGAAAAGAGCATTGGTGGAGCAGCAAAAACGTCGTAAAATGTAATGCCTGGCAAATTGCCTGAAGATGTCGATACGTTCCAAACCACATGTTTTGTATGTCATTTGGAACAATATTACAAAACAACAGATTCGGAAACATAATGACACTGCTATGACCTTACGGGAAAAGGGTTCCGAAAAGTCCTCATCACCCTATTGGATAGTAATAAGTACCGTTGCTCTTTTCCTTGTCTTAATGGGTAGTGCCGTCGAGAAAAAAACGGCCGACAGCTTGTTCGTGCCGAATGGTCCGATGCAGGATGAACAATCTTTCGGAGACTATGTTGTCAGAATCTACAGTATGAATGACTATTTGTCGGACGGTTCTTATGAGATACTCCGCAAAGGTGTCCGTGTACACGCTGCTCACGGATGCAGATTCCGAATCGGCAGTATTGACGAGGAGGATGAATCCAATAACCTTATCACCATCGGGTCGGATATCACCGGAGACGGCAGACCAAATCTCGTGGTGTCTGAGTGGACCGGAGGCGCTCACTGCTGCTTCATGGTTCATTTGTTTGAAATCGGAAACCGATTTCGGCATATCGAGACAATTAACGAAGGACATGGCGGTTGTACTCATTTCGAGAATCTTGATAACGATCCTGCCCTTGAATTCCTTATGCACGACTGGACATTCGCTTACTGGAGAACCAGTTTTGCAGGTTCACCAGCACCACAGGTCATACTGAAGTACAAGGGAAAAAAGTACGGAATGGCACATGATCTCATGCGGAAGCCAGGCATTCCGCACGATGAACTGGTGCAACTGGCAAACGACATCAGAGCAACAGGGAAATGGGAGTATAATCCACCTCCCGTCAAGCTGTGGGACAGAATGCTTGATCTGATCTACACCGGAAACATGAGTCAGGCATGGACACTTTTCGAGCTAACCTGGCCAGAAGGCATTGGCGGAAAAAATGATTTCCTGAGGGACTTCAAATCCCAATTGACTTTGAGCGACTACTGGAATGATTTGCAAATACTGAACAGGAAGGAAACACAACAAGACAAATAATGTACTTTCCAGAAAAGGCAATCGTTTCTGTGATAGTGCGGAGAGAGGCAGAAAAACAGTGAAAATCCATTAATTGAACAAAGGTGCCGAAAAATAATCCCCGCGGGGAATTTCTGGATGAGACCGAAGCATATCTCGACGATTGGGATGCTGCGGAAAAGAAATACGTAAAAATCAAAACGGAATCGGTCAGCGATGCGCTGCAAACGCTTTTCCCAAAAATCGAGAAAGCAAGAGAACAGTTCGATCTTGACGAGGTCAACCGTTTATTGGAGGAATTTGAGGAGCAAGATGACAACCTGACAGATGATCTTGCACCGGTGTTTTACCTGCGCGGACTAAACTATACACTGCAACTCAGGCATGGAGATGCCGAGCTGTACTTTCGGAAAGCCGCCTCCCTGGACGACAAAAACTCGTTGTATAACAATGAGCACGCGATCATACTCAGCAAACTGGGCAGGCACGATGACGCCGAACCCATTTTCCGTCGTGCTCTTGAGATCAATGAAGCGGTTTATGGTACAGATCACCGTAGTATCGCAATCCTGCTCAATAATCTGGCAACGGCGCTGCAAAACCTGGGTAAGTATGCTCAAGCCGAGCCGCTCTTCCGGCGCGCGTTACAGTTCAATGAAAGGCAACTTGATCCAGCGCATCCACGTCTCGCCGTCAGCCTGAAAAATCTGGGAGGGTTGCTGCTCGATGTCGGCAAGCACCGGGAAGCGGAGGCGCTGTATCGGCGCACGCTCGCTATCGATGAAAAAGTCTATGACAACGAACATCCCAAGCTGGCAATCGACCTGAACAATCTTGCTGAATCACTGAGGATGCAGGGAAAGCACGATGAGGCCGAGCCACTCTATCGACGTTCGCTTGCCATCCATGAACAGCAGTTCGGCCCGGAGCATCCCAAGTTCGCCATTAGTCTCAACAATCTGGCGTCGTTACTGCAGGGACAGGGCAAATCCAGCGAAGCCGAGCCTCTCTATCGGCGCGCACTTGCTATCACTGAGAAAGCTTATGGGAAGGAACATCCCGAGGTGGTTACCGGACTCAACAATCTGGCGGAATCACTACGCAACCAGAAAAAATACGATGAGGCCGAGCCGCTCTATCGGCAAACGCTCGCTCTCTGTGAAAAGCATCTTGGCCCAGAGCATCCGTATGTTGCCGGCAGCCTCAACAATCTGGGGCTGTTGCTCCATGCGAAGAGAAAGTACACTGAAGCAGAACCTCTTTTCCGACGCGCGCTGTCGATCGATGAAATGGCTTTTGGCAAGGAGCACCCCAATGTTGCGTTAGACCTCAACAATCTGGCACAGTTACTACAAGAACAGGGCAATTATTATGATGCTGTTCCACTCTACGAGCAGGCGCTGAAAATTCTGGATAGTCGATCAGGAGAGGATCATCCACACACAATATTGATAATGAAAAACTTAGCTGCTGTGCTGAAGAAAATATAGTGCGGTAGCGGATATCAGCAGTATTTCAAAAATCAACCATCTTTATCTTCACGAACTTGCTCCTATCATTATCATACCGAACAAAAATGTCTCGTTGGATTTCTCTTATCATCACATGGCTCACGGTGTATCCAGTCTTGTATTTCTGTGTTAGAGCTTGATCGATGTTCCTCCTCTCGATTGAATACACATTCTTTCAGAATTATTGTTTTTTCCGGATGTCCGCTTGGCACCATATTGAATCAATCCCTGACGCAACGCACCGAATAACCATGATTTGTCCGAAAATCCGCAGACCGATTAACATACTTGCTATCGATCTTGCGATACGCTTGATATCTCGTGCCCGTTCCATCTCTACGTCTTGGGGTAGACGTTGACGTATAGAAATATGCTCTGGAATATTGTCCACTAAAACGACCATTATCATTTCGATAGCCCGAACCAAGGGCAGAAAAACCGCTTGAATTTGTCCCCTGCTTATACCTTTTGTTCCAGTGAACGGTACTCGTATCTCTCAGCATTTGAACAATATCTCCGCCCCTTGTATAACCTTATCCTTTTTCAGTTTCCTCCTTACTCATTCCAAGATATCGTTCCAACTTCATCCATTCTTTATCGCTCGGCACGTGCCAGCCCTCAGGAGCCAATCCTCTTGGATCATTGACCGCATGCCAGTTATACAGCTTGCCATAAATCTCCCCATATTCTTCGTCATTTTTATAGTAACACCAGGCCCCGGTTTTAAGGGATTTCCACTTTTCCGGATCCTGAACTTCCGGTATCGGATCACCGTTGCGGTAACGGCTGACGCCAAGATTCTCGGCCATCCAGACCTGGTCGCCAATCTTTACAGTCTTATAGATGTTACCATCGAAGTCAACAAGTTCATCGGCTTTCAGTGATAACGGAATATGTTTTTCTGATCTCACTTCTTGAGTTGGACCGGAATCGCTGTTTTGAGAAATAACTACACCGGGCTGATCAGCTTGTTCAGAATCCTCTTCACTCACTTTCGGCGTTTCGTGTCGTATAGTCGTGTCTTTCTGCAAAGATTCCTGTTCTTTTTCGCTGCCACTGACAGGTAGTCCCATTGCCTGTGTTTTCTCATTCGCCAAGCCAGCTGAAGAAGCTTGTTGAGACCTGTCCTGTTTATTCTGCAACATCAGGAAGGCTACAAGAGCAACAATAAGGGTTCCCGCAACAATCAGGAGATTTCTCCCGGAAAATGATGTAAATGAACGTGACCCGCCAGCATCTGGCTCATGTAACACTCTCTCCCCATCTGGCATCAGAGATCGCAATGATTGTAACAGCTGTACAAACTGCTGTGACGAAGAATCCTGATTCCAGTTTCGCAGATCGGCAGCCTGAATATTTCTGAATCCCAGCGGTGGCATCACATCGTCAATGATCACCGGCACATAGACACTTCGTTTCTTGGCCTCTTCAGCTTCCTCGGGCACCCATTCTGATTCAACAGAGTGTTTCGACCACACGACGATAACCGAACGTGCAGTGTCGAGTGCGGAACCGATATGGCTTCGCCATGTCTGCCCGACGGGAAGCGTCCGGTCCCAGAATACCGTCCAGCCCTGCGCCTCAAGTGCTTCCACTATCGGTTTGACCCGGCTCTCGTCCTCACGTGCGTAACTGATAAAAATGTCGGCTTTCATAGAGGTTCTTTTTCAGTTATAAAGCCTTATTACAGGTCCGTCTTTTTTGATGTATACCTGCGCGCCTTTTTCCTCTCAAGCGCAAGAGCCTTGTCACAAAAACAAATCGATTCTTTTGCCATAATCCCTGTTGTCAAAAACCTGTTGAGAGCAATCGGATTCTTTTATCGAAAAATTACTTGTTCTCTTTATAGTAATGAAAACAATTGCGTAATTTTTCGCTATATACGTCGAGCATCTACAGGATCATTTCTTGTATTACCGTCCTCCCCCAGTGCCGGCATCTTGAAGTACATCTCGACATTTTCTCTCTGACAACAAGCATGTTTTCTGTTGTTCAACCAGTAGAACCAGAATTTTTCCATAATGCAGCAACAGCCCCAGGCAAACGACCGGCATCTGCGCGTGTTCATCTCCTCGACCTTCCGCGACATGCACGCCGAACGGGACTACCTGGTAAAGGTTATCTTTCCCCAATTGCGTCGTCTCTGCGAGTCACGTGGTGTCACCTGGGGCGAAGTAGACCTCCGCTGGGGCGTGACGGACGAAGCTGCGGCTGAAGGCAAGGTCCTGCCAATCTGCCTCGAAGAGATCAACCGCTGCCGTCCCTACTTCATCAGCCTGCTCGGCGAACGCTACGGCTGGGTACCCGACAGCATCCCGGACGAACTGCTCGAACGGGAAGCATGGCTGCAGGAACAGTTCCAGCAGCAGAAATCCGTCACCGAACTCGAGATCCTCCACGGTGTGCTGCGTAACCCAGAGATGGCCGGCCACGCGTTCTTCTACTTCCGTGACCCCGCCTACGTGGATAGCGTGCCGGAAAAGGAACGGAACGACTACCGCTCCACCGATCCCGATGACGAAGAAAAACTCCGGCAACTGAAGAAGCATATCCGGGAAAGCGGCTTTCCCCTGCAGGAGAACTACCCCGGCCCGGAAACATTGGGCGACATGGTGCTCAAGCACCTCACGGCGGTCATCAACGAACGGTGGCCCGAAGGCTCCGAGCCCGACCCGCTCACCCGTGAAGCGCT
>JANQHB010000049.1 GCA_028277225.1 Chlorobium sp. | reverse complement strand
CAGAAGAGCTCCGTTTGTCTGCAATGAAGGACGTTGTACTGGTGCAGACGGCATTATGTTTGACATAACCAAACAAATTATCGCTGAATCGGAAAAACGAGCAATGGAGCTTCAACTTCACCAAACGCAACGACTCGAAACCATCGGAACACTCGCCGGCGGGATTGCCCATGATTTCAACAATATCCTGACTCCTATCATGGGCTATGCAGAGATGTTAAAACAAATGATGCCTTCCGGGGAGTCGACAGCAGACTACATCAACGAGATATGGAAGGCTTCGGAAAGAGCAAAAAATCTGGTTGAGCGAATTCTTGCATTCAGCCGAATGGAGGAATCTCACCAGGCTCCGCTCAACCTCGCAACAATAATCACAGAAGCCCTGAAACTGGTCAGGCCATCCATACCATCGACAATCGCCATTTCAACCGATATCAATGAAAACCCGGGCAACGTCCTGGCCGATGCATCTCAAATGCATCAAGTAATTGTCAACCTCTGTACCAACGCGTATCATGCTATGGAAAATACAGGCGGAAAACTAAACATCCGGCTGCGCTCGCTGAGTCCCGACCCCGCACTCCTCAAATCACTTCCAGCCTTGCAGGACCGGCCATACCTGCTGTTGACCATCAGCGATACCGGTTCAGGCATGGACAATAAAACTATGGAAAGGATTTTTGAGCCTTTTTTTACAACGAAACCCGTTAACAGGGGAACCGGTCTCGGGCTCTCTGTCGTGCATGGGATCATTATCCAGCACAAAGGAGTTATCACTGTTTCAAGTGAACCGGGCAGAGGTTCTACCTTTTATATCTATCTACCGCTTACCCATAAAAAAGCACCTACAGTACATGCAAATCAGTCCGGCATGATAGAAACCAAAGGAAACAGTTCCATCCTCTTTGTTGACGATGAACCGTCGACAGTAAAAATGATGCAGAGTTATCTGGAACAAAGCGGTTATACCGTAACTGCCACCACATCTGCTTTAACAGCACTTGATATGATACGTCGCCAGCCTGACTTCTTTGACCTGCTTATCACCGATTTAACCATGCCGGAAATGACCGGACTCACTTTGGCAAACAAGGCACATCATGTCAATCCAGGCCTACCGGTCATCCTTATGACCGGTCATGGAAACAATCAAAAAATTTTGCAGACAAAGAAACATTGTGGCATTGAGACATTTCTTCAAAAACCTGTCAGTTTTTCTATATTACACAGAACAATTCAGGAAATCATGGAGGGAAAATCTCATTGAACAACAATACAACTCACTAATGATATGAAAATCCTTGTCATTGATGATGATAATGCCGTCCTCAAATACATTAGTGAAATACTGAAACATGATGGCTTTAACGTCTTCGCAACAGATAATGGTCAAAAAGCTTTTGAACAGCTTGCTCAAAGTCAGGATGTAACTGTTGTTATCACTGATCTCATCATGCCTCAACAGGAAGGAATTGAAATTATCAAAAAAATCAAGTCAGAATATCCTCACATTAAAATTGTCGCCATTTCCGGCGGCGGAAGAATAAACCCTGAAAGCCGTCTCCAGCTTGCCATTTCTTTTGGAGTAGACGCAACCCTGAAAAAACCGTTTGGACGTAAAGAATTACTCAATACTCTCAAAAATCTTTAGTTGCTTTTCATGTTCTGCACCGACTAACCAACCATTTTCCCCTGTTCCTCAGTTCAAAACCAGAGATTAGATGAACCCCTGCAATGCATCCCTAAATTAAGCGGTTGCCGAACATCCCGACATTTCGAGATCCAAGTTCCCTGTAACGAACTAGATTCAGTATGATCTGCATTCCCGACAGACCGAGGGTTCAGCAAATGCGGCTTTTTATTAATGTTCTTTTTCACCCGACTGATGTGGAAAAATCACATGACGAGTGCATTGAAAAAGGCAGTTTTCAATAAATTTACATGATTGAGCATCCCGACAAGTCGGAACGTTCAGTTTAGGTAGAACCAAGGATGTTCTCTTCGTTGGCTTTCAGCTTATTTTTTTGTTAGACAGCTCCGGAGGTTATCCAACATCATTTTAATCCCCTGTTATATATGAAAATTTTGATCATTGACGACGATCAAGCTGCCTTGAAATTTATTCGGGAAATCTTGAAACATGATGGATTTTCTGTTATCACGGCAAGTAATGGCTGTAAAGCTTTCGAGTTGCTCTCACAGAACCTGGATGTTGCAGTAGTAATTACAGACATCATCATGCCGGAGCAGGAAGGAATTGAAATCATCAAAAAAATCAAGTCTGAACATCCTCACATTAAAATTATCGCCATCTCCGGTGGGGGAAGAAGGAGCCCTGAAAGTTATCTGCAGCTGGCCTATGCCGCCGGAGCTGACGCCACTTTGCAGAAGCCGTTCGGATATAGAGAATTGCTCAATACTATTCGATATCTTTAATGACCGCAAAAGCCATACCATGTCACATCAATTGGCCCAGCGGCCCCAGATTCAGATTTAAATCCTCTTGCTTCAAGCCAAAATAGTCCCTGAGTTCGACCATTTTTTTTTCGAGAAGAAATAACGATTCACCAAGTCTTTCAACTTCTTCATCGGTCAGAGATCCACCGTCCATTCTCCTCATAGCCTGCTTTTCCATAAGTTTTCGAATAAGCTCAACAAGAGTAAGTACCAGTTTGACCAACCCTTGCTCAACATCTTCAGGGTTTACGTCAATATGCTTTGGTACAGTGTGGTTCACATTCGATAACTCCTCAACAAAAACATCAATGACATCTGCGCCAACCAGCACTTTATTGCTGTTTTCCATAATCGGGTTTTTATGATTTTTCAGCGACAAAATTATATGGCGGCCATGGCCCTGTCAACAGAAATTTCAGCTCCGGATACATTCTCTGTAACGCCTCAACTTTAGAGCAAAAAAAACTTTCCGCCTTTTTTCCCACCAGGTAGTTGCCGCTGAAAACCACATGCCCGCTTATTTCCGCATTCTTCACGCTCATACTGCTAAGTTTTTGCAATTCTTCATGAATGACATCGACTACTTTCTGATTTACCTGTTTTTGTTCCTCATCTTCCCGGTATTCATAAAATTTTTGCAGTAAATATTCCTTTCCGTCTTTGGATTGTTTTTTATTATTCTCGCTGTGTACCTGAATGCTTTTTTCCGATAGTATTTTAAGACCGAACTCCTGCTTATCCCTTAGTTCTTCCAGTTTCTTTTTATAAAAAACATAATGCTCCCTTAATACCTGTAATACGGCTTTCTCATCCTGTAAAAATGTCCCGAACCTGCAAGGGAGTAACGTAAACGTTTCATTGAGAACATCGAGAGCAGCCCCATATTCAATCACTGCTTGTCGATCAAATATCAACCGTTCTTTGCATGTGGTTTCAACAATAGCAGCGATATCCTTGTAAGTAACAGGATATAATGGCTTCATATTCAACCTCTTGGCAGAATAGTCCACAATTGCATACATGCAAGTCAGCATCCGCTCGTCAGGCATCTTCCTGCCCTCCGATCACGCTTTCAGCCTTTTCTTTGTGCTGCTCCATTGTTTCAACCGAACAAAGAAGGAGTTTCACCCCCAAGTAAAGCAAATCAATATCGGCAACAGAAATGGTAATATCTCCGGCAACGACAACGCCTTTATTCAGCACTCTGTCCAATAGTTCAAGAACAGTGACATTTTGTGAAGCGTCAATCTCATTCATGGCTGCAAACGTTCCGGTTAATGGGCACCTTTATTAATTGTCGAGAGCGACCTGAAGACAAGGCGGACGGAACACAGAAACCCCTCCTATCCGCCCAACGAAGTATTCGAGGCGCGCAACAAATTAATAGAGGTGCCCTAATTTTCCACAAGATCAGCAAAGTTATAGGGCGGCCACGGTCCGGTACACTCCAGGTTAATCATCGCCGCTTTCAATGCCTCCTGCTTTTTTTCAATTTCATGCAAAAAAGATGCCGTTTCGTCTCTGTCAACCAGAAAAGCCGCCTTCCAACCGATCTCATTTCCCTCAGCCGTTAAGCCACTTAGTAACGTGCTTTTATATGAAAACGGAACAAGGTCACGAAAGCACCCTTTTGTTTGTTCATCAAAAAAAGAATAAACAGAGCTTTTTAATACATCCTCAATTTTTTTATTTAGCAAAAAAGCTTTACCGAGTGAGCTTTTTAAAATTTCTTTTTTAATATTTTTTATCTCATTGCTTGAAGCCTCTACATAATCACTGACTTCACTATAGTTTCCCCAAACCTTTAATCCTAATTCAATTTTACCGGTCAACTGGTGTAAACGTGCTTTCATCGGTACTTCATATCGTATCAGCATATCTCTCACATTTTCCTCTGAAAAAAAAACTGTAGCAAATTTAAAAGGAAGAAGAGTCACATGTCCTGCAAGAGCATTTACAATCCTGTTATGCTCTCGTACCCTGGCTTCAAGCCAAACAACATTTTGTATATTCTCCGGAAGATTTTTTTCAGAAAAATCCTCACCCGGAGCCTTTCGGACCACCGTGATCAATCCACAGTCCGCAATGGAGTATATACGCTCATCAATCTCCTTAAGCTCCGCAAGGCATGCCTCTTCACGGGTTACACAGTATGTATAGATGCAGGTGCTCATCTTGACATGCTTCTATTCAAGTGTACTCACTTTCTCAAAAGCTGTGATCTCCAGATCATCGGTAAGCTTCACCTCATAAAGATTTTTATCTTTCACACGGGTTTGTAATCCCAGCTCCTTAATAAAAGCACTGTCCTCATAAACCTCTGCTATAGCCTCCCAGCCATCTTCAGTTTTGAGTGTTTTAACGATTTTAATAGACTTCACCATTAATGCATCTCCCAAAAAAGATGCAACTTTGTGTCGTACTCCGATAATAGTGGACGGTTTCTGTGAAAACACTTGTTCTTGCGTTGAAGGTTTGCCGGTGATATTTTTTTTCGTTCTGCTCATTGCTTTATTCCGTTTCCTTTTCCAAAAACTCAAGCAGCTCTTTTTCCTTTTGATTATATTCTTCTTCAGTTATTTCATCAAGCTCATAACGCAATTGCAACTCCATAAGTTTTTCTTTTATCTTTTCTTTGTCTGATAATTCTTTTTCAGACATATCTTCAATCTTTTTAGCGATCCAGATTATACCATTAATCGGAGCAAGCAATATGTCATCGACAAGCAACATGATTTTTCGAAAAACTATAAAAACAAATTAACAAAACTATAAGGAGGGATACCTCCTACATACTTAAAAATAATTTTATCACCATATCGTTCACCTAACTCATTAACACAATCATCAAACTGCTTTTCTCTTTCCTTATCCACAAAGAAAGAAGCATTCACAATCATTCTATCACCAAAACGTTTACTCTCTTTCATCTCTAATGCCACAGGCTCAAGTGCTTCAAGAATTATTTCCCGATATTTTTTTTTCTCATCTTCCAGTGCATTTTCAACCATTTGTCCTATTGCAAGACGATCATAATATGTTTTTTCATACGGCAAACCCTGAATTTTCTCTTTCAATGCGCGAATATCGTTGTTCTTCAGCAATATTTCCTCAAAAACAACATCTTTTTTAGCAATGGCCTTAACACCAAGCTCCACCTTTCCCTCTACTTTTTCAAGCTCCTCGACAAACCTCTCATACTTACCCTTTAACAACTGTCTTACATCGGACTCGTCATGCATAACAGTAGCAAACCGCAACGGGAGCACAGCATAATCTTTCATAACGGTTTCTATAACCAATTCATGAGCCATCATGTTTTCCCGTGACGTATCATATGTTGTCAACGATGCCTGACTGACAACAGCATGCATATCATCATAACCCACTGTCCTTACTTCATCACCTCTGCCCCCAATACCGATATCACCAAATGATGTCGTTATTGGCGATTTGATAATACAGTATACATATAAACCATCTTCTTGAGTCATAACATTCAAATAAATGTTTATTGGTTTATCTTATATTATACTTCCCAATTTTTCGGATAAATAGTTATATCAACAAAATTATAAGGAGAAAATGGTCCCGCACAGATAAAATTCACTGCCCCCTCATATTCTTCATTTAAATCATCAACAATATTATCACATTCTTTTTCACGTCCGGAATCAACAAGAAAAGCTGCATTTAAAAACATTTTTTCACCTGAGACCTTATTTAGCTTATAGGCAACAGCTGCTTTTTTCAATGCACTTAAAATTGCATCACCTGCATCTTCGTTTCTCCTCATTAATTCCTGCTCTACTATTTTACCCAACTCCACCATTTTTCCGATATCCGATTCGCAATTATTCTGCTGTATTTTTTCCTTCAGCATCTTGATTTCCTGATGTTCTTTACCGATTTTCAGAAAAACATCATCAATGCTTGTCCATTCGCATTTTATATTTAATTCAATTTTATTTTCAAAATAGTTTAACAAATCCATAAACTCCCGATATCTCCTGTCAAGAAGATCTCTTATTTCATCAGCATTCCGCGCAACTGTTCCAAATTTCACCGGCAAAACACTATTATACTCCTGCATTATTTTTTCAATAACCTTTTCATGCGCGAGAACTGTTCCCGGCTTAAGCATAAACTTTGCAACAGGATGATTACTCACAACCATACTCAGGTTCTCATAACTTATGGTCATCACCTCGTCCCCTCTCTCCCCAATTCCTATCGGCCCGAAGTTTCTTTCCTGCGATGAAGCAACGATACAATAGATGTACTTTCCTTCTTCCGACATACTACTTATTGACAACTGGTTACGTTGAACGTGCATACTATTGAGGGCACCAATTTATAGAGGTGCCCTTTTGAGCAAATCAATAGCCGCATTAAAATGCCCTGTGGTTAAAAGCAACGGCCTTTCAAGCTCTTTACCGTGCAATGACTCCAGATGCGCCTGGAATGTAAGCCGCTTGATATGCTTTCTTATAGCCAACATCGAAGCTCTTTTACAGATAAATGCTATATCCGCCCCTGTTATCCCCTCTGTTTTCTCGGCGAGCATCGCTATATCCACATCTGTTGCAAGCGGCTTCTGCTTTGTATGTATGGTAAAAATAATTTCTCTTGCTTTCCGGTCCGGCACGGGTATTTCAAGGACAAGATCAAATCGCCCGCTTCTGAGCAGCGCCGGTTCTATAAGATCCAGACGATTTGTTGCCGCAAGCACCAAAACGCCTTGCAACTCTTCAATGCCGTCCATTTCGGTTAGTAACTGGCTGATAACCCGTTCAGTTACCCGCGCTCCTGACGCCTCCTGGCCCCGTTTCGGCACAAAGCTGTCAACCTCATCGAGAAAGAGAATCGCCGGAGCTGCCTGCCTTGCTTTTTTAAAAACCTCTCTTACACTGCGCTCAGACTCACCAACGTACTGATTGATCAGCTCAGGACCTTTTACAGCAATAAAGTTTACCTCGCTTTCAGTAGCCAGTGCTTTTGCAATCAGGGTCTTGCCCGTGCCAGGCGGACCATACAGCAGGATACCTTTCGGCGGCCGGGTCTTTGTTGCTCGAAAAAGCTCTGCAAATTTCAACGGCCACACAACTGCCTCCTGCAATTCCTGCTTCACCATATCCAGCCCGCCGACATCTTCCCAACCAACATTCGGGACTTCAACAAACACCTCCCGAATTGCCGAAGGATCGACCTCTTTCATGGCGGACAAAAAATCATCCATGGTAATACTGAGACTCATCAACAGATCATAAGGTATATCGGCAAGATTAAAATCTATATCAGGCAAAATTCTGCGCAGCGCAACCATAGCGGCTTCCCGTGCAAACGCGTCAAGATCGGCCCCAACAAAGCCATGTGTTACTTCAGCCAACCTTTTAAGGTCGACACCTTCAGTTAACGGCATGCCTCTTGTGTGAATTTGCAAAATTTCATAACGGGCATTTTTATCCGGGATCGGTATCGAAATTTCCCGATCAAACCTCCCCGGCCGCCTCAACGCAGGATCAAGAGTATTGGGCAAATTCGTTGCGCCAATAACAATGACCTGCCCTCTTGATTTCAACCCATCCAGCAATGCAAGCAATTGAGCAACAACACGGCGCTCAACCTGCTTTTCCCCGCCCATGTCTTCCCGTTTGGGAGCAATAGCATCAATTTCGTCAATAAAGATGATCGCCGGAGCATGAGCCTCTGCTTCCTCGAAAACTCTCCTTAATCGTGCTTCACTTTCGCCATAAAATTTCCCTATGATCTCCGGACCTGAAATGTGAGTAAAGTACGCGTCGGTTTCATTTGCCACGGCACGAGCCGTCAGTGTTTTTCCCGTCCCGGGAGGACCGTGTAAAAGAACCCCTTTGGGAGGGTCGATTCCCAAACGCTCAAAAATCTGAGGAAAACGCAACGGCAGCTCGATCATTTCACGAATCCGCTGTACCTGCGAGCCAAGCCCCCCTATGTCTTCATAGGCTATCTTTGCCGCTCTTTTTTCTCCCGGCTCGTTTGTTCTTACCCGTATTGCCGCCTCGGTGGTTATGAACGTGACCCCTTCAGGTACAGTCTCAAGCACCTTGAATTCCGCTGCCCTCGCACCAAACAGGTTAGTCCTGATCCTGTCTCCCTCTGTTACAGGCAAACCGTCAATCAGAGAGCCCAGATAACGGCTATCGTCATCTTTCTGTGAAAGGCTGACTCCAGTGAGCGGCAACAGCACAATTTTGTTTGCCGACCGGACGTCCACACTTTCAATCCGAACCTTGTCATTCAGCCCTACCTGGGCATTATCCCTTGTAATACCGTCAATTTGCACAATCGTTTTACCCCGGTCCCCAGGATAGGAAGGCATGATCCGGGCAGGGGTTTTTCTCTTGCCGTGGATAACAACAACCTGACCTGCAGAAAACCCAAAGCGGCACATTTCTTCCGGATCAAGCCTGCAAATAGCCCGGCCAACATCCTTTGGAAGCGCTTCCTTAACCTGATAGCTCACTGCAGCAGCGTCTTTCATGAACTGAAAAGATGATCCATTATAACTTGCAAACCCCTGGTCCCTTTGACTTCTGTCGGCTGCAGTGGAACCATGGTCAGCTCAAGATTGCCGAATTCTTTATGTAAAACCGAAAGATAGATGCTCTGACTGCGCTTTCTTTGCCGGCAAAAATCACAACCTTCAGACTCCATAACATTATTAACCACCAACTGTTTCACAGCGACGTTGAGCTTTTTAAGCTGCATTAAAAACCTTCTTGTTTCCTCAATAGCCATCGCTTCAGGAATAGTTACAGCAATGAATTCAGATTGCGTTCTGTCCTGAAGCAGTTTTTGAACTCTCTTGACGGTCTTTTTCATTACAAAAAGAAAGTCATCCGCCTCGTCCAGCCGGTATTCTCCGGCAAACCGAGTCACCATATAGCGGTACTTCCACCGCAGCCTGGCCATAACTTTTATCCAGTCGTCAAAAAGCCAGGGGGATGTCATCAAACGCAAAGCATGCCCGGTTGGCGCCGTATCGACAACGTATTTATCAAACTTTGCTTCATCGATGATCTCTACAATAGTCTTAAACCCCATAACCTCGTCAACCCCTGGAATAGGCATACTCATGAAGGATTCGATATCCTCCTCATCCAGACTTGTTGATGTATCAAACAACTTCCTGATTTCCCGCTCATGCTCAAACCGGAACTTTGCAAACGCCTTGTCTGCGTCGATCTCGAGAATGCTTAACCGCTTTACCTCCTGAACTTCGGTAATGCAGCCGCCAATCGAGCGTTCAAAACTATCTGAAAGAGAATGAGCGGGGTCTGTCGAAATCAAGAGCGTCTTATACTGCTGCCGGGCAAGATACAGCGCTGCAGCTGACGCAGAAGTTGTCTTACCTACCCCCCCTTTTCCGCCAAAAAGCACTATTTTCAATGCTGGGTCGAGCAGATTTCTGAGTGGCACGTCAGGCCTTTTTCATGGTTACTTCCAGCACACCGTTTTTATATGTCCACGCTACAGTTTCAGCCTCTGCCTGTGCGGGAAGCAAAAGCTCCTTTCGGTACTTTCTGGACTGACTTTGCGCCACAACCTCCAGCATATCGCCCTCGATATCAACCGTTATGTCTTCTTTCGCAACCCCGGGCATTTCAAGCATGACCACGATAGTACCCTCTTCATCAAAAATATCCGATAACGGCTCACGCTCTTCTTCCACTTTCGGGCCTTCCGGCGTTTTCCTGATGTTGCCAAAAGACTCAACAACAGGCTGCTCATCGCCAATTCCTGTTTTGACAGTAACACCAAAAATCCCTTTCATCCCCTTTCTCAAGTGACTTAAATCGATCTCACCCTCTTTTGTATACTCTCCGCCGGACTCCTTGAGTTTGGCAGCAGCATCAACCAGTTTTTCAAGGTTGTCAAATAATCCGCCGAGCTTAAGGCTGCCAAATCCAAAATCAATGTCAAAGTCTTCTTTTTTTTGCTTTTTTTCACTCATGATTCTGCCCCCTCCTTTCCCAATACTCACTATTCATTATTCATTTTTCCCCAAGGCCTCCCAACTACGAGTACGATTACCGCATCGCCACCTTTAACCCGCGTCTCTTGCAGCCTCCAGTTTCACAACCCTCTCCTTCAATGCATTGTTTTCCTGCTGGAGCTCCTTAAACTTGCTTTTCAAGGAAAGATTCCCATCCTCTTCCCACCAGTTAATCCCTATCTCCCTGGCTTTGTCAACAGAGGCCACAATCAAACGTATTTTTAACGTTATAAGATCGATATCTGCGATCTGCACCTTTATATCACCAGCAATGACAACACCCTTATCCAGAACCCTCTCTAAAATGTCGGCAAGTGTTGAAGCCTGTGTTGCATGGGCTATTTGACTCATGGAGATACATCTTATAATTAATACTGCAGATTTTTCACCTGCCACGCCTTACCTTCTTCCTTATCGCTCAATATCTGTTGGTTTTGCTTTTGCGCAGGCTCCTTTTTGCAGATACCCTTCAACTCACTTATCCGGTCGCCGATAATTTTCAATCTATCATCGATTGAGTCCAGCCTCGATAAAACCTGATGCCTTTCTTTCTCAAGACGATCCCTTTCCTGCACCAAAATATAGATATCAAGATGAGCCTGAACTCGATCACTGCTTGATGCACGACGCTTCAGCCCGCCTACGGTTTTGAGTGTTTTCATTCCCCGAACTGCACTAAACTGCTTCATGACACATTTCCTCTTTTTCTTTACGCACTGTTAAGATCAAACCCTCATTGATTAAATCCACAACAATTTTCCTTACGCGTTTTTGATTGGTTTTAGAGCCAACCCTGCTTGTTGCCGATGAAAGAATATCCTGACAAATCTCCCCGAACACTTCCTTGTCACGCTCCGGTCTAAGGCCAAGCTGCTTTAACGTTCTTGTGATCATAATGCTGGCCCTTACCGTAGGCTCAAACTCGCTTTTTTCGGACTCTCTCAATCCCCGTACAATGTTAACCACTTTTTCCGTATCCTTACGGGAAAGACCTGACTTTGCCCGTGCGATCCTCACCTCTGTTTCATAGTCGAAATGATCGACATCCATCGTTATCATCCTGTCTCTTAATGCGTCCTGGGTTCGATTCACACCGGCATACTCCTCCGGATTCGAGGTGAAAATGGCTGTGAAATCAGGATGAACTTTCAGGTACGGGTCTTCCCCTCTCCCGGCAGGCATATCCATTATCTTTTCCTGCAGAATTGACAGCAAAACATTATTTGCCTCCGGTCGAGAACGTGAAAACTCATCGTAGACCAGCGTAAACCCATGCTTGCAGGCAATGGTCAGCCTATTATCCATCCACCGCTTGACCATGTTTTCCTCATATTTATGAACGGTGTGAATAAAATTATCCACAACCTTTTGAAAACGATGCCCATGCTCACCACCTATGAGGTCAGATGTAGTAAACTCAGCATCACCATGGATCAAGATAACCGGCCGCCCTATTTTATGAGCAAGATGAAGCGCCAAGGTCGTTTTGCCGGTACCTGAGGGGCCTCGAAAATGTACTGGAAAGCCTGCTCCGATATACGCATGAGCTCTTTGCACCATTCCTTTCACATAATCGGTCTCCACAAAATCCGGCTGCGCTGTCGGCTCAAGTACAACAGATAATTCATCAATTTTCGGCATGCAATTTTCACATTATTTAAATGATGTAACTGGAAACGTCCCGTTTACAGCGGGAAATACAGGTTTTCTTCTTTTCTCAACCGGTTGCTTTCGTATAGCTTCTTGGCAATAACCCCCAATCGCATTCGGGTTGTGCCCAATGGCGTCTCCATCTCCCCGATACGAACACCTTCGGGATGATTACCAATGTATTCCAGCACCTGCCCTTCGAGATCCTCAGAAGCCGCACTCGTTTTCTCATCAACAGTTTGAACCAAACGTTCAGCTTCGATAACGCCCGCATCTTCCTGCTCAGCAACCACCGGGGCTTTTGCAGACTCAACTTTTCTTTTCTTTTCTTTCGCTGCCCTGGAAACAACCTTTCCGCCGTCTCCCCTCTGAACACTTCTCAAAGCTTCTGAACCCTGACGCAACTCTACCATCAAATGATCAAGCTGCTCTCTTACTTTTTTCGCATTCTCCTGATGCTCCTGACGCCCCTCCTTCATTATTCGCTGAACGTCCCGTCTGAAGTCCTGAGCAGAATCCTGAAGACTTTTCATCATTACAGCCAAACTTTTATCCCGGGCTTTCTTCATATCCTGACGCTCAGCAGCGAACACCCGCAGCAGCTTCTCAACCGAATCACTCAACGCATTATGAAACTCGTGAAGCATCTTTGCCTGCTCGGCGCTTTTTTCCCGGCGGTCAACCCCAAGAACCTTCATCAGATTTTTGACCGAAATCTTTAAATCCTCATTGGCCATATGTAACCTGCCAAGCACATCTTCACGATCCTTTTGCAATTCCCCACTCATTTTCTCTCGTTGTTTTTCAAATGCACCAAGCTTGTCACGCACTTCATGTCTAAGATCTTCAAGCTCCCTAAGACGGCTTTCAGCACCTTTTTTACGCTCCTCGTAAGCAGAAGAGATGCTTTCGGCGAGTTTAGCCATGTCTGAAGAAATCCCCATGATATTTTATTTTATAGTTTATTATTTTATAGTTTACTTGTTGAATTCTTGAAATATCTACGCCACAAAACCGTTATGCCCTTGATTTTCAATACTTTAATCAAGTGCCTGACCGCTGCCCAAACGTTTTTCCTTAAATCCTTTTAACATATCAGCAACCTCTTTCTCACGTTCACCTTGCTCTCTCTTTCTTTTTACACGGGAATTTTCAAACTCAGCAAGCAAACTCTTCAAATCACGAACTCTTAATTCTTTTCCCTTTTCCAACAATCTCCTCAAAGCCTCTGCCATCTCCTGCTGGGATCGGCTATACTCATGTAATTTTCCCTCCACATATCTTTTCCTCTGCTCTCTCTCTTGAAACAGATTATCAGCAAATGCTCTGAACTGCCTGATAAACTCCTGATTGCCCCCCTCAAGGTTAGCACGGAATAATTGCAATTTTTCCCGCAGTACCGAGGCCATCTCTCTTTGGCCATCGAAATAAGACCGAAGCATATCTCGAACCTCTGACGCTCTTTTTTCCTGAGCATCGAGAATTCGGTGCATCATACAATCAAAATCTTTTTTTCGGAGAGAGTCATTGTTAGCCAGCAACTCTTTCAACGTCACAAAAATCTGCTCGCTCTCTTTTCGGGTACTAAAGATTTCCTCTTCTAACTCGACAAACCGATACGGCGTGGAAACAATCTGTTCAACGGCTCCTACGCTTTCTTCATAAACCGACAAAACTTCATCAACGATCTCTCCGACTTTCTCCTGAAACCCCCTGATATCCATCACTCAAAATATTATGTAGCTCTTAACTGCCAGGACAACCCTCCTGGAAACAACCAACAATCGAGATTTTACTGGAAACGTATACTTGCTTTTTGGCCGCAACAAGGATACGCTTGCAACAAAATCTCATCCCAGGCCTGAGCTTTTCAGAACATCAAGCTGCGCGAGCAGTAAGACCGATTGCTTCAGCATACTTCAGATAGGTCTCTACAGAAGCAACAACAACTCTTGCCTCTACTGCAAGCAACTCGATACCAACCAGCGATACCCTGGCCCAAGCATCGATGACGACACCTTTATCGAGAATGCGGTCAACCACCTCAACGAGACTTGATGACCCGATGGTTTTTTCAACTGCCATAATTATACCTCCTTTTCAGGTTATTATTGTTTTTGGAAAAGCTCCCGGGCACAACATCCAAGAGCATACTCTGCATAAAAATCGCGTCTCAGCAACACCCTTACATCCGCTTTGCCATGCATCGCAAGGGGTAAAACAGCCGACAACGCAAACCACATATAGCCAATACCATAATTTTCCCAGTTGCATCTATCCATGAAAAACCCCTCTGCAATAAAATGAACATCTCACCATAAATGCACATCCCTTATGCAAAAATAAGGTGCTTAAGACAGGCCTCAGGAAAGGATTCTGATAATGCCTTAAAATGTCAATGTTATATGCTTATATAACAGCTAATTTTTTCATGGGGGCAGGGGAATGCAATTATACCGAACAAATCATCGGTTAACCACTCACGCTTCATTTAGCGATCGAATAGTCCAGATAGCACAAACCTTTATAAACACAGAATTTTCTTGCTGATCCCCAGCCTTATTTTTTTCTTTCATCGTGCACTACTAATCAGCAAAAAATACTTACAACAAGCAAAGCCTATGTTTTTCTGATATATGATACATATGCACCTATAACAAAGAACAGCAAAAAACCCTCCAAAAGTGCAAAACATACAATAACTTATTACATTGTAACGTTCACAAGAATATCGCAAACTGTTCGCTGAAGACTTATTGCACGCTCTCTCGTAGTGGAAAGACAGTGCCCAACTACGCATTTCTCTTGCATAATATGTCTCAAAAGACTACCATCGAAATCCAGGGCACTTCCATTTCGAACGAACAGCGTCTCTTTAACGCCTTATCAAAAATACAGATATTTTACGCACAAAGCATTTTTAAAAAACATCTTATTGTCAATAAGTACTACAAACCTGTCATGTTTCACCTTCAAAAGAAACACCAACGATCCCAAGTATAAACCCGTAAACACCTCCATAAAGAGTCCGCCGCTCCATGTAACGGCATAATTCTGTTTCTGAAGACCAAAAGATAACCGAAGCTGTATAACTCTATCCGAGAAAAGAATCTACGCCCCATAACCCCCATAAAAAACAGTTGTAATTCATGAAAATTTACAAGGACTTCAATTACAGGCTTCGGGAATATATCCTAAAAAAGCATGGCTCTATCAGTGCATTTTGTCGGGCAACAGGGATCAAATACCCTGCACAAATGGGGCCTTACCTAAAAGGCAAAAGTATTCCAGGCAAAAAATTGCTGGAAAAATTGGAAAATGATGGAGCTGATGTCGACTGGATCATGTATGGAAAAAGGAATACAACAATAAGTGGTCTTGGAACACACCTTATGACTTCAAGCTACAAACTTGAAATGGAGGCAATTATGAGAAGACTGCAACTTCTCTATAAGCAACTGGATGCCACACATTCCACACCATTTGATGCATATGCTGTTCTAAACTGTAATCTTATTCTCGATGAATTCACAAGATCATTTGAAAAGTTTCTTGGTTATAATAACAAAGCATTGCAAGGGATATATTTTTTGGATTTAATTCATCCTAACGAAAGAGCATATATACACAATCATGTTTTTATCGACAAAAATGAAAACACAAAAACTGAATTATCAAGCAGGTTTAAAAATGCTTATAGTGACTATATTGAAGTAGAATGGAGTTCATATGAAAACCATATAATAAAAAAAGATAAAACATGTAAAGAGTATGTTATTGTTGCCAGAAAAACCAAACAGAATCAGCATACTGAATAACTGCACGAACAATAATCAAATATATATTTTATAGCGACCCATCGACAGCATTGAATGCAGAAAAAACATATCGACAAACACTCGAAATCAATAAGGCAGCATTCCACTTGGAACAATAACCAATGCTGAAATGAATGTCATACCGACTATGATAAGGAATCAACCCCCACCGGTACATCATAAACCAGTTGAGAGCCTTGCAGTGATATCCCGGCAGAAAACCTTATCTGGCCGCCTCACCTATTTTCTGCTGTACCTTCACCGGGTAACCTTCATCTCCGGTCTCCCTTGCGGGAACGGGCAATAACATCTCGACAGCCCCTGGTTCGAAAACAAGCAGTATCGAGGAACCGCCATAGTCGAAATGGCCTATTTTCTGTCCTTTTTGAATGTGGTCACCGATTTTTACCTCGTTCTTTATTGACCCGACACCCCAGAAACCGACCGGGATCATGGCGACGAGGCCGAATTTTTCGGAATCGATGACATAGCAGGTACGTTTATGTTTGGCGAGTTCATGATACCAGTCAACATGGGCGAAGTCATAATTATAGGAACCGGAGTACTCCCCGATCTCGACGATCTTTCCCGTTACCGGAGCATGAAAGTGATGATAATCTGTAAACCACAAGAGGATATCGAATACCCTTCCGCCGATGAACCGTTCAGCATAAGGGCTGTTGTTGAGCGTCTGACGAATATTTATCACATCCCTTTTTACCCGGAAATTCGAATCGAGGTCCTTTGCGTAAATCTCGCAGATCGAACCGTCCGCGGGAGATACAATGACCGAGGGATTCCCCTCACCCCCAAGCGGCCTTGCCCCCTGCTTTATTTTCCTCAGAAAGAAGTCATTGAATGTTTTGAACCCTTTTTCAGGAACCTGATAATCATCGATATGTACGTCGGGATAGGCCATCCATTTACCGAGCGTGGCTGAAGAAGCCGGTGTTTTCAGATAGTCACCACGGGCATTGACGAATTCGATAAACCAGGAGCTGAACACGTTGTTGTTGAACAGGATATCCCCCGCTCCTGAATTTGCCAGTTCGTCAAACGGCCTGATATATTTGCCGGGGGCATCAGGCAGAGGATTGTACACAAGCCACTCACCGAAAAAAGCGATAAAGTCATCCGTATTTTTCCCATACCAGAAAGAGGCTTTCGGCACCAGTTGCAAGGCTTTTTCGATATCTGTTCTGACTGACGAAGTAGTGCGGATTATGTTTTTCAGGTCCGACACCGCCTCATAATACCCGGCTCCTCCTGATTCAGCCGACGTTTGCGGTTTTGCCATTCCCGAGAGAGAACCAGCCGGGCAGACCAAACTTCCCGAAACCAGGATGCAGAGAAACAGAGTTTTTACCATGCGGCTTCCAAGCATTTTTCCGATTGTTTTGTTGTTAAAGTTCCGCCCGAACCCCTGTCGAAAGCATGTATTCGCGTGATCCCGCCCCGTCGAGACCGTACGACAATCCCGCTTTCAGGTAGTAGCCTGAAGCGCCGTCTGCAGACAACCTTCCCCTGATGCCGATTGTGCTTTCGATCATGAGATCCTCTGCACCGGTCGCAAGGTCAGTGCCTGTCGATACGTATGCTGCTCCAGCCTTTCCGCCGAAATCTTTTATCAGGTCAATTTCCAGAAAAGGACTGATCGAACCGTACTTGTTGTCAAGAAAAAAGCCTATCCCCAACAGTCCCGTCAACCCGTCATGATCCTCAACAGTAACCTGGTCAAACGGTGCTTGCAGATCAAACCCGCCGATTGAACGGTAAAGAAAGTGGACATGCGGTTCGACACGAATGTCCGGGTTGAGCGGAACCGAAAAACCGGTCTCGAACGACACGAGGTAGTGCCAGAGTGAACTGCCGAAACGCTCTTCCGATTGATACTCTGACTCGACGTCATGATAGACCGCCTGCAGAACGGTCTCTACAAAGTACTTCCCAGGGGCGTCTGTGCAGGCATAGAGCCCCCCATACCAGGATGTCTGTTCGAGGCCTCCGGCCACAGTCTCGTCCCCGTGCACCAGGACATCGGCATGCTGATAGCCTGTCCCGGCAAAGAGTCCTGCCGAAACATGTTTTTCACCGACGTTGTCCCGAAGGAGATCATAACCGACCCGCAGGAGAACCGCATGACCGTCTAGAGTTGCAGCAGCATCACCTTCGAGACCGAGACTGAAACTGCTTCCGTCCGTTTGCATCCACCAGGGACCTGATGCGCCGGCCTTATCCAGACCCCATCCATACGCACGGCGTTCATGAAAGCGCGGGACAAGCATCCGGCTGAAGCGGTCGACAAACGGCATGACCCCTTGTGTCACAGCCGCCTCATCACGAACAGAGCCTGAATTGATGACAGACCAAACCCCGTCTTCTTCTGTCAGATCGAGAACATAAGGGCCATTGAACGCTCCTGCAACAAAATCCTGCGGCAGGCTCTGACCCGCCACTCTGACCAGCTCAATGCTGCTGCCCGGCAGAGCAGCTCCTTGAAATTGGATATCGATTGCTGTCACGCCGCTCACCTTGCCGTCAACAATCAGGAGGTCAGCATCCCCCTCGTCGAAAACGACATCCATACCGATCCGTCCTCCCCCGGTATAGTCACCCGTCACTCTGAGTTCATCGTCGGCATCACCGTCACGCATGTCGAGCATGCCGCTGTTTTCAAGATAACCCTCCACCCTGTAAAGACCGGGGGAATTACCGACTGCAGAGAGCACCGAACCATGCTCGATTTTCATCATGAACGCTCCGTCGCTGAAACCGCCAAGCGTTCTGCTCTTCCCGAGGTCCGCAACCGAACCGCCTGTCACGATGATCTCTTCCCAATGAACAACTTCAGCCTCGTCAAACGTCCCGTTCCATCTGTCCAGCAACAGGAGGTCCTGACCCCCTCCGCCGCTGAGTTCCGGCACGCCGTCAATATCCGCGTTATCGGAAAGCGTCATGATATCCTGGCCGTTTCCGAGCAGGACGTTTCCGACAAGTGCTCCATTACCGGCAATGGTAACGATATCGGTTACCTCTCCGGTATCATCATAATACCCTCCGAAACGGAAAAATTTGCCGGAACGGATTGCATAACCCAGTCCATTGCCGCTGTAGTCGATACCGCTCACCGTACCGGTGACAAGAAGATTCATGCCGTCATCGCTGATGATACCCGAGGCCGCCCCCTGACCCTCTGCACGGACAAGGCCGGAAACGACAAGAGAAGTTTCGGGAGACCTTCCGTATATCGAGCCCCCGTGACTTATCAGGCCGGCAACCATTCCGTCCTCACTGCTGACGGCGCCAACTGAACCGGAAAGATTTCCATCTATCGACAAGTCATCATCTGCATGAAGTCCGAATACCTGAAATCCGTTTGAAGACGCACTGACCGTTCCCGTCAAATCGCCTTCGATCGTCAGCGCCCCGCCACCGGCATCGAGCCCCCGGACATCAACCCCGTTCGCCTGTGCCCGAACAGTGCCGGTAAGGTCGCCTTTTATCAAAACACTCCCACTTCCTGCATGCAGTCCGAAAGAGAAACTGTTATCTGAAATGGCTTGCACTTCACCGGAAAGATCGCCACCGATCATGATGTCACCATCAAAGGAATGCAAACCATATGCGTTTGCCCGGGAATCAGCAGTGATCGTACCCGACAGGTCACCTTCTATCGTAATATCCTGTAACGAGCGAACGCCCCATGATACACGTCCAGACGTCACAGAAAGCGTTCCTGAAAGATCTCCTCCTATAACAAGACCGCCATCGGCCGGATAGAGAGCGGCAGCATATCCATCCCCTTCAGCACGTGCTGTTCCGGCAAGATCACCGGTGATCGCGATATCATTATCCGACATCAGGCCGGCCACACTGTTTGGCCCCGTCACGGAAAGCACGAGATGCTCAGGAAATGACAACAACGGATCGCCGGCACCTGTCTTCAGCACCGATCCTTCATAATCATCCCGATGCGCTTCAACCGTAACGCTGTTGCCGTCCGGTTCAAAAACAACAGGATAAAGAATGTCTTCAAGGGGAGCTTCGAGCCTGATTGTGCCCGATGTCCTGAATCTTATGGTGTTTGCAGGATCGGCAGTGTTGTTGACCGATTCCACCGCCTCCCTGAGCGATCCCCCGCCTGCATCGTCTGTCGTGGTAACGTCAAACTCTCCTGCATGGAGAGCAAAGGACATGGCAATCAGTAAGAGAAGAACAAGAAAAATTCTGCGGGACACTAACATGATCCGGATTACGCTTGATTGTATGGTTGGAATCAAAACTGAATCACGGAAGTATAAAAAGAAATCGACTTACTCAAAAACTTCGCCCCGCAAAGAAAACGGATTTCGACTGCGAACGCTTGAGAAAACCATTGTTCTCAGCCAAAATCCAGCATACAGCTCTGTACCGGAATGATATCTTCCATCCCGAACCATTGCAGATCATCCCTGCTCAGGAATGTCCAGAGAACCATTTGCTGTTCCGCCCTCTTCTTTTCGCAGGCACAGGTCCGTTCCGAAGGGATTCTGATATCGCCGGTATCCCCGGGCGTGTTCATACATGCATGAAGGTCTTTTCATCCATACTCCCGGAAACATCGTATTGTCCGCCCCCGCCGCAACAATAGGTACATCGAAGATTGCACCGCTGTACAACAAACAGCACAATGGCTTCAGGGGCACCGGCCGTTATTCCGTACAGACTCTTTTTTTCCTGCAAGTCACCTTTCGGCTTTACACTACCGGCCTCACATTGCAGGGGCTCATCCGGTGCAGAATAACTCCGGACAGGAACAGATTTGCCACACCGATTGGCTGAAACAACCTTCCCCGTCAGAAAAAGTTGATATCCGTAAAACAAAAATCAGAAAGCCCTTTGCCGCCCATGAAAACACCTCCGGCTACAGCATCGAGATCCTCGTCCGAGAGAACTGTTCTGGCATCGTTCAGTTCATCGAGAGTAAATAAAAAACCCGCTTCCCGAACAATTTCAAAACGCTGTTCGATACTCCGGCAGGCCGAAAGCCGATCCCTCAACAGACCGTCATCGGCAACTCTTGTCAAAAACGCTTTTGCGTGCTCAACAGACATAGACAACTCCCTTGCTGGTATGAGTTATAACGAGCTCTATCAATTGGAATCACTTCTTACCGGACATGAAACTGCAACACGTGACAGTACAGCGAGCCGGATAGATCGAGGCCAATGCAATCACACCTCTTCAGGCCCCCTGGCCATAAAAACCAAACCGGGCCTGACTGTCATGGGCCGTCAAAAAAAATGCTGTAAAAGTCTTCACCACCGGCAACAGCATCGAGATCTTCATCCGATAACTCCGTCCTGGCAAGTTTAAGTTCTTCGGCAGAAAAGGTAAAGCCAAGCTCCCTCGCCATAATAAATCGCTCTGCACTGGAGTCGCATGCTCCCAGCCTTACCTGCAGCTCTTTATCGCCTGAAACAAGGGCCATAAAAGCTTTTGCCTGATCTAGAGACATATCGGTTCCTCCCTGATCAAGGATTTAAATGCATAAATATAAAACCGCATTATCCACTTAAACGTGCAGAAACACCAAAACAAAAACGTTGTCAAAAACCCATCAAGTTCATCATCACTCAGTTCTGCCCGGCACTTTTCAAATCATCTGCGGTAAACGTATAACCAGGTTCTTTAGCAAGGCTGAAACGCTCTTCCCTGTTCCTGCACGCGGCAAGACGATCCTGCAACTCCCTGCTCCTCATGACCTGTTCCATAAAAGCTTTTGCATAGATCAATGACATAGATATCCTCCTTGAAATGTGTCATTTGAAAATACTTTTTTCAAACAGGCTGCAATGCATCTTGCGTACTAAAGCCATATCGTTGACACCCAAACTGAGCGTCCCGACGTGTCGGGATACAGCGGCATTCCCTGTGCCTTGCATCTCCTGCCCCGTGAAATCAGACCAGATATTTCACAGGGCTCGACAATCGCTCAATTTAGGTAACAGTAAATTTATTGTGATTCATCCTAAAAAAAAACAGGAAAAACTGCCTCTGCTGTTTCTGACAGCTCTGCCATCTGTCAATAAGCCAAGGATTTAGTTGAAATTCCAGCATTGCGCTCCTGCGGCAGACCGTATACCTTCAGAAGCCATGATGACTTGTGAGAATTGTACGGATCCCCGGAATACCGTCATGCTGCATCGCCTTCCCTTTGCTTTCTCTGGAGTACCGCAATGTAGACGTTAATGACGACAAGGATCACAAGCCCGCTGCAAAAGAGATAAAGAATGGAAACATTACGTTGACCGAAAATGTCTTTTTCTTCAAGCATTCCTATGATAGTGTAATCACCGGATGTCCTGTAAACGACAAGGTTTCCGACACCATCGAATACAGCCCTGAAAGACCCTTCAATACCTCTGACCTGCCTGCTGCTCAAACCGACCGTTTCGATATTATCACCGATATGACTGCCGTCAAACGTGCTGACAATAACACCGTCGAGATCGCAGATCAGCACCGAACCTCCGGCACCTATCCTGAACCCCGAAGCGACGTTATGGATATCTGCAGCATCGAGAGCTTTTCGAAGCCGTTCAGGTTTGTATCCGATCTGAACGATACCAGGCTGGTCTATGCGTGCGACACCGATATACTGGAACATTTCCCTGTCGATCCCTTTTGGCTGAGGATTCTGGGCAAGCTCGAAATCCTTGTAATAGATACCTAGCAGAAAAGGTTCTGACTGGGGATCGGACGCATAGTCATAGCCGATATGGCTGCTGAGGGTGCTCCCGACAAGAATACCGTTTTTGTCTCCAACATGCAGTTCATCGACATTGAGCAGGTTCCGGACCTCTTCCAGCCGCTTCATATTCGATACAAGAGACGGATCAAGCGAGATCATATACGCAAAAGCATGAGCTTTGGCAATCGACTGGGCATCCGATTCGAGACGAAGTGCATAAAGCCTCTGTTCATTGCGCTCGATGAGACTCTCTATCTCATTTATTTTCAGTAACACAAGAGATCTGGCGTTACTGAGCGCGTGCCCGGTCTGCAGCACATGGAAAAAAGAGATCGTCACGATCAACACTGCCGACAGAAACAGCAGCGAAAAACGTAAAGGCTTGAGAAGCGAAAAAACATGTATCATGGTTCGTGATGCTATCTGTTCTTGAATAGTCGCCGATCAGGCAATTTGCCTCCGTGCAAACTGCCGGAAAAATCCGTCCCTTGCCATCAGTTCTTCAAAAGAACCCGCTTCGACAATTCTCCCTCTGTCAAGACAGTAAATCCTGTCTGCATGACGGATGGTGCTGAGTCTGTGGGCAATGACAACCCTTGTTGCGTTCATGCGCTCAAGGCTCTGACTGACGATTTCCTGTGTCTTGTTGTCAAGAAAACTGGTTGCTTCGTCAAAGAGAATGATCCGTGGCTTGCGGACGAGCGCCCCGGCAATCAGCAGACGCTGTTTCTGTCCCCCGGATATTGTATGGCTCCCTTCGCTGATGAGCGTATACATACCCATACCCATCGGCATGCGCTCGATATCCTCGGCTATCCCTGCAAGCCTTGCCGCCTCCCATGCATCCTCAACGGTAAGGTTTGATGACCCGACGATACAGTCGAGCACCATGCCGGGCTGCAGATGCCCGTTCTGCATGACAACGCCTGTCTGACGCCTGACATCCTGGACATTGAGCGTCGAAAGGTCAACTCGATCATAATAGACGGTTCCTGTATCCGGTTTTTCAAATCCCAGCAAAAGCCTGAACAGTGTCGATTTCCCTGAGCCCGAACTGCCGACCAGAGCTATGAATTCTCCCGGGGCCGCTTTGATCGAAATATCATGCAGGATCTGCGGTCCGTCTTCGCTGTAGCTGAAATTGACGTTCTTGAGTTCGAGACGGCCCGTCAGCTTACCGGGACAGGTCTGCTCACCGCCGGACTCGGGAACAGCAGCGAGAATAGGCTTCAGGCGTTCATAGAGCGGAATGACCGCAACACAACCGATCAGGGTTGTCACAGATTCCATAAGCGCTGTCTGGAACGCTGTATAGGCGACACTGAAAGCGATGAAATCGCCGGTCTTGAGTTCAACTCCTGTCAAAAGGCCTCCTGCGGATACGATGATCAATGCAAGGGCAACGACAGGAAAGGTTTTTACCGTCACCGTGAGCATGTTCTGGAATATTCCGGCCTCATAGGTTCTTCCCCTCTCTTTGCTGTATTTTTCGGCCCAGAGGGAAAAAGCCGATTTCTCGGTTCCGGTCACCCTGATCTTCATGATGCCTGTCAGAAGGTTGCCGAGAAGACCGGAGATTTTACCCTCGGTCTGAAGCGCTTCACGGGTAAGCGTTACCTGCCTGAATGTCAGCCAGGAGCTCACTCCGATGAAGACAACCGAAAGAACGATAGCCAGCAGCCCGAGCTGCCAGCTGTAGTAAAAAAGAAGCAGCAGGTTCATCGTACCGAAAATCATACCCAGAAAAGCACCTGTTGCAGAACTGCTGCAAATCTCCCTGATCTGTGTTGCACCCATGACCCTCGAAACAAGATCGCCGGAAGAAAAAGATCGAAAGAAGCTGCTCGGAAGCTTGAGCAGTCGATCGAGCAGCGCAGGCTGTAACAGCATATCGATTCGATTTTGCAGACGCATTGCAGAAACCTGCTGGGCAAGGCGAAAACCGGAAACAGAGAGAACGCTGGCAACAAGTATGAACGTAACCTGGAGAAGCTGGGGACGGGACGCTTCCGGTATGACCGTTCCAAAAAGAACACCTGTCAGAACAGGGGTCAAAAGACCGAGCAGAGCCGCACCGAAACCGAACATGACAAGATATCCCATATCACCGGAACTTCCCCTGATTCCGAAACGGAACAGATCTTTTCCGCTGACAGGCCTGTCAGGAAAAGGCCTGTAAAACATCCATGCGTCAGGCTCGATGCCATCGACAACACTCCGGCTGACAACCGTCCGCTCATTGCTTTGCGGGTCCACAAGCATGTAGCGTTTCGGCCCTTGAGGCAAAAGTGCGACCGGACTCCGGCTCCCGGTGCGGAATGCAAGAAGGGGACCATTGTCAGCCTCCCACCATCTCTGATCTTTCATGAACGTGACTTTCCGCAATCGAAAACCTGAATAACGGCTCATTGCCGTGAGAGGATCGTCATGAGATTCGATACTCTCTTCCGGAGGTTTGCAGACAGTGATGCCGCACGCTTTGCCTACCTGGACGCACGCACTGAAAAGATGATCGGCATCGTATTCCGGTACATCCGGAGTATGCGTTCCTTTCATAACACCCGCAAGACGTTCGAGCGCTCTCGTGAACCTCCTGCGGGTAGATTCCTGCTTCAAGGCAACCCTTTCCCTGAACCCGTCTTTTCCATCCGGATCTGACCACTGCTGTTGATTCTTGTCGTTCATGCCTTCAAAGAAATCCTTTTGTGTGTCAACCGCTTCTTACAAGACCGGCATAGATGCCTTCCCGGGCCATGAGCGCTTCATGCGTTCCTCTTTCACAAACCTTGCCATGGTCGAGGACGATGATCTCGTCACAGTCACGTATGGTACTCAGACGATGTGCAACAATAATAGAGGTAATTTCCCGTGCACGAATATTCGAATCGATCTCTTTTTCGGTGCCCGGATCAAGGGCGCTTGTCGCTTCGTCGAGAACAATGATCGAGGGTTCGGATACAAGTGCACGGGCAATTTCGAGTCGCTGACGCTCCCCGCCGCTGAAATTTGTGCCGCTTTCCGACAGAAGACTCTGATACCCGCCTGTCCGGCCGGTGATCACATCATGTATAACCGCATCTTTTGCGGCCCGGACAATATTTTCCTGAGGAATTGTTGCATCCCACATTGTTATGTTCCCGGCAACGCTTCCCTCGAACAGTGTGATCTCCTGATCGACAATGCTGACCGAATCGATAAAACACGGCCTGTCAATCTGCCTGGCAGGTTTGCCGTCGAAGAGCACTTCACCACTCCAGGGCTCATAGATGCCGGAAATGATCCTGGACAGAGTGGATTTGCCGGAACCGGAATTCCCAACCAATGCGACTCTGGAACCAGGCGGCAAGCGAAGGGAAAAGTCTTCTATGAGCGGAGGTTCCTGGCGGTTGTAGCCGAATACTATATTTTTCAGCTCTACCGAACCTTTCAGCTTCCCGTCAACAGAGCATGACACTTCTGCATCCTCTGCAAAACCGGTGTCCGGACGATTATGCATGACATCATCGAGACGCTGCATGTTCCCCTCGGCTTCCTGAAGCCGCTGACCAAGTGTAACCATCTGGTTGACCGGCGAAAGAAACGACACAAGCAGACTTTGAAACGCCACAAGCATACCCATCGTCAGACCGCCTTCCATGACACGAAGCCCTCCGACAAAAAGAATTCCGACATTGCCGAGCGCCTGCAGCAACGGGGGAACGGCTAGAAGAAAGACCGTCGCCAAACCCAGACTTTGCCGTCCGCTTGCCATAGTCGCAAACAAACCGGACCAGCGCGAGAAAAAATCGTGCTCGGCACCGGCAGCCTTGATGCTTTCGATCGTACGGATACCGTAGAACGTTGTCCCGAGCAGTTTGCCGTTATCCTGCTGGAATTTCATATTCATGACCTTGCGCCTTGCAGAAACATACTGCAGGGCCAGACCGTTACAACCCGCAATCGCAATAGCCACAACGGTAAGCGATACATCATAGCTGAACATCAGGAGGGCATAGAAACTGATCAGGAGAACATTCAGGGTATTCGAGGAAAGATCTCCAGCTATCAATGTCGCGACATCATCGTTCAGCTGTACCCGTCGTGAAATTTCACCCGCCTGGCGCATCGAAAAAAAACGTATGGGAAGCGTGAAGAGATGATGAAAAAATTTTGCCGATGAGGTCAGCGCAAGCTTCGTCTCGGTCCTGAGAAGATAGTACTGCTGAAGCCATGTGAGCAACCCCTGCAACAATGCTGTCACCAGCATGCCGATCAGGAGCGGCTGCACCCAGCCCGTAAATCCCTCGACAAGGACAAAATCGATGAATATCCTCAGAAAAGAAGGGATGACAAGCCCCGGGAGCACCAGAAGCAGGCTTGCAAGTATGATGTAGACCAGCGCCATTTCAAGTCCCGGCACTCTTTTTGACAGAGCGCCGTATAAACTGAACGGCCGACCTTTCTTCTCGAACGCTTCTCTTGGCCGGAATTCAAGGACAACACCCGAAAAAGAATCACTGAACTCCTCAGGCGTCACCCTGCGTTGCCCTGCAGCCGGATCGTTGATGTAATACCAGCCGTTTTTGCAGCCTTCGAAGACGACGAAATGGTACATGTTCCAGAAAAGGATCATGGGTAGCTTCCGGTCATGAAGCCCGTCAATTTCCACCCTGTACCCTCTGGCTTCCAGCCCGTACCTTCTTGCTGCCTTCAGCAGATGACTCGCTTTTGTTCCGTCACGGGACACACCGCATTCCTCCCTCAGTTCTTCAAGAGGAACGTAGCGTCCATAGTATGCAAGAATCATTGACAGAGACGCCGCGCCGCATTCTACAGCTTCCATCTGGAGAACCGTTGGCGTTTTAATCCTCTTCTCACTCCAACGTTCCCGTTCTCCTGACGTCATGTCAGGGACTCCTTTTTTGATAGAAAACCTGAATGCCATGAAGGTTCTGCAACAAAAAGCTTATTCTGCATTTCGATGTGTGGTTACATTGACAGCACATACCTGTTCATGCTGGAAAACGTCTGGAAACAGGGTAAATGATCCATCCGTTCTTTCCGGCAGAGCATGGCAACGGGTTCAAGCGAAACCGGCTTTGAACCGGCATGTGATCCATTTGTCAATCCTTCTCAATTTCCCAGAGCAAAGTCTGTCAACATGGGTATTACAAGATCGACCGGGCGCTGTTTGCTTACGACAACCCTTCCCCTGCAAAGCATACCGGAGGATATGGAAATATCGGGTCCCTTTCCTGAAGTCCAGAGATACCCGCTCGGGGAAGTGCTGTCCTGGTGCAGCTTCACGGTCACTTTGTATGGCGGGCTTGTATCTGCAAACAAAGCAGCGAGCTGTTCATTTTTCACATCGGCTGTTATTGACTGTATCGACTTCGGATACCTGCTTACGGCTATGACTTTGCCTATGACATATCCATATTTTTCAGAACTGACAGTCGAAAGAGCCACATATGCCTCCATGCCCTTCTGAATCTGTTTCGCGTCACCTGACTGGAAGTAAAGATCAAGCCTTACCTCCAGGGAATCTCCCGAATAGTCGTACGGCTCGATATGAAGCAGTTCGGATCCTGCCGTGATATTTTCCCCGTTATTGAACTCAACCTCCAGCACTCTTCCCGTCAGGGGCGCAAAAACCGCCGATTTCCATTTATAATTTTCTCTGGAACCGGCCAGTCGTCTCCGGGCTGAAGCGAGCGATCTGTTGAAGTCGTACAACCTGTTTTTCGTTTCCATGAGCCTTTGAGACGCAGTATGTACTTGTGATTTATCCACAAGACCTTTTTGATGGCGTTTCAGGACCTTCTCTTTCCTTTCCTCCAGGAGAGTGATCTGCTGTTCAAAATATTCGCGCTGTTCATGCTCTTGTGATCTCAGAAATTCGTATTCAGAAAACGCGTCAAGAAATCGTTGCTTCAGCTCCGGCTGCTCCACAACAGCCAGCACCTGTCCCTTACGAACAGGGTCTCCGCTTGTCACACTCAAACCGGTAAGAACGCCCCCTGTCCGGACTGCAACGGAACGAATATCTCCTTGCGAAAGCGTTATGCCGTCACCGTATACCAGTGTGTTGATTCTCCCCAAAAAACCCCATCCGCAAACAGCCAGCAGAAAAACGCCTGCAGCAAGAAGTGCGATCCATCCTTTTGAATCTGTTACGGGCATCAACCGGTCGAGATCATCCGGTCTGCTCAGTTTCTCCAGGGCTTTTTTTCTGAATTCAATCGTCATGGAACGCATCGAAATAAGCTATAACGCGACCAGGTATATATAGCTGAAATGTAATAAATCCTTGATAAAGGATCAGATAGCAATGCAAAACTCAAAAATGTTGCTGCACCGTCCCCGCAAGCATGGCCCTGATACCAGTCAATGATGCTCTGGACTTGCAGACGCCCGTCCGGTACAGATATCTCAAAAGCTGTATTCTTGATCATAAAAGACCTATATTATTCGTTACACTTCTGTACAAGGTGCTTTTTGTTGATTCACAAAGCAAAGGGGGAACGTTATGAGCTGGGGAATGGAAGACCCGAAAAAAAGAGAGGACATTCTCTACCTGATGGAGTTGTCGACAAAGAAAATGATGGAAAACCCCAATTATGTCAATGAGGTCAAAAAAAGCTCCAACGGCTGCTGGATGGATCAGATGTACGGACTCCAGCGTTGTGACATCTGCGATCTCGACGATAACTGCCCCGGAAAACTTGAACTGCTCTGGCAGGAGTATTGCAAGGCAAACAACATTG
Source organism: Chlorobium sp. (assembly GCA_028277225.1). Classification (GTDB taxonomy): domain Bacteria; phylum Bacteroidota; class Chlorobiia; order Chlorobiales; family Chlorobiaceae; genus Prosthecochloris. The sequence goes on along the minus strand of JANQHB010000049.1, from coordinate 19,688 downwards.
TCATCGTCAAGGACGACGAAGACGATTCCTGAAAAACTTGCTTCATCTTTCTTTTAGGCTTATATTAATAGCTTTGCTGAAAACCTGAGCCACACCAGTTCCGGTTTTCACCCTCCGAAAGACTATTTCACCTTAGGCTGACATCAGGCTCTGTAATCTTCAATTGCAGAGAGGGGGGATCGCATTTATATCAGCATGTACAAGTTCAACGAGTGACCCGATAATTTTAAACAAGAAAGCAATGGTAACATCAAAAACCAGCGTGTCCGTTCTTTTCGCCGGAGACTCCGGAGATGGAATGCAGCTGACTGGAACACAGTTTGCAAACACGGTAGCTGTCTACGGCAGCGACCTCAATACCTTTCCAAACTTCCCGTCCGAAATCCGGGCTCCTGCCGGCACTATTTCCGGTGTATCCGGTTTTCAGTTACAGTTCGGCAGCAAGTCTGTCTATACTCCTGGGGCAAAGTTTGACGTCATGGTCGCGATGAATGCAGCGGCACTGAAAGCCAACCTCAAAAACCTGCATCATGGCGGGATCATTCTTGCCAATACCGACGGTTTTGACGCAAAAAACCTGAAGCTTGCAGGCTACGGAGAAGAAAACAACCCTCTTGAAGACGGTACGGTCAAGGACTATACAGTGTTCGAGATACCGGTGGTAACACTTACCAGGAAAGCGCTTGCCGATACAGGGCTCAGCACAAAAAACATCGACCGCTGTAAAAACATGTTTGTGCTTGGAACGCTCTACTGGCTTTACAGCTTGCCGATCGAAACCACGATCGAGACCCTGAGAACCAAGTTCAAGAAAAAAGCCGATGTTGCCGAAGCCAATATTAAAGCCGTCAAAGCCGGCTACAATTTCGGTGACGAAACGGAAATGTTCTCCCAGCATGGCCGCTACGAAGTAGACCCGGCAACGCAGAAACCCGGCCGTTACCGCCGTGTTACCGGTAACGAAGCCTCGGCTCTCGCCCTGGCCGTTGCCGCAAAGAAAGCCGGCATCGAGCTGTTCCTCGGCTCCTATCCCATCACACCCGCTTCCGAAATTCTGCAGGAACTTTCAGGGCTGAAAAAATGGGGCGTCAAAACGTTCCAGGCCGAAGATGAAATCGCCGGCGTCCTTACAAGCATCGGTGCTTCATACGGTGGCGCTCTCGCGGCAACAAATACCGCGGGCCCCGGTCTTGCGCTCAAGGCTGAAGCTCTTGGACTGGCAGTCATGCTCGAGATCCCGCTTGTCGTTGTCAACGTTCAGCGCGGCGGGCCGTCCACCGGTCTTCCGACCAAACCCGAACAATCGGATCTCTTTATTTCCATGTACGGCCGTCACGGTGACGCACCATTGCCGGTCATTGCAGCCACATCTCCTGTGGACTGTTTCTATGCAACCTATGAAGCGGCAAAAATCGCCGTTGAATATATGACTCCGGTCATCTGTCTTACCGACGGCTACCTTGGCCTGAGTTCCGAGCCGATGCTGATACCGGCACCGAAGGATCTTGCCGATATTACACCGAAATATGCCAAGGAAAGAAAACCGGAAGCTCCTCCGTATCTGCCTTACAAACGTGATGAAAAAGGCGTCAGAGAATGGGCGATACCGGGAACAAAAGGTCTCGAACACCGTATCGGCGGACTTGAAAAAGCCCATGAAATCGGTTCTGTCTCTCACGTTCCGGAAAACCATGAACTGATGACCAAGCTTCGAGCCGAAAAGATCGAACAGGTCATCGACCTGGTACCCAACCAGACCATTGACAACGGTGCCGGGGAAGGCGATCTTCTGGTTCTTGGCTGGGGCTCGACCTACGGTGCAATCAAAATCGCGGTCGAACAGGTACTCGAAGGCGGCTGCTGCGTTTCACACGCGCATATTCGCTACCTGAATCCGCTCCCGAAAAACCTTGGAGACATTCTCGGGAAGTTCAAGAAGGTTCTCATCCCGGAAAACAACAACGGCCAACTTATCCACATCATCAGGGACAAGTACCAGATCGAACCGATCGGTTTCAGCAAGGTACAGGGGCTCCCGTTCAACGAGATGGAAATCGAAGCAAAAATCACAGATATCTTAAAGGAGCTTTAAATCATGACCGATACAAAAAAACAGATAACGGCCCAGGATTTCACGTCGAGCCAGGAAGTCAAATGGTGTCCGGGCTGCGGCGACCATGCTGCGCTTCAGCAGCTGAAAAACGCCATGGCGGATCTCGAACTCACGACTGAAGAGGTTGTTTTTGTCTCCGGTATCGGCTGCTCGTCCAGACTGCCGTACTATGTTGCAACCTATGGTGTTCACGGCATTCACGGCAGGGCGATGGCAATCGGTTCGGGGCTCAAAGCCGCACGGCCTGACCTGAGCGTCTGGATTGCTACCGGTGACGGCGATGCGCTCTCTATCGGTGGCAACCACTATATCCACACGATCAGAAGAAACCTCGACATGAATGTCATACTGTTCAACAACGAGATCTACGGTCTCACCAAGGGACAGTATTCTCCTACATCAAAGGTGGGACTCAGAACCGTCACCTCTCCAAACGGCGTTGTTGACTACCCGATGAACACCCTTGCGTTGACACTTGGTTCCGGCGGAACCTTCGTGGCAAGAGTCCTTGACAGGGACGGAAAGCTCATGCGGGAGATATTCAAACGTGCGGCACAACACAGCGGGACCTCCGTGGTCGAGATCTACCAGAACTGCCCGATTTACAACGATGGTGCTTTTTCTCCCTTTACCGATCGTGAAAGAAAAGCCGATACGACCATCTATCTTGAACAGGGCAAACCACTCGTTTTCGGAAAACAAAACGACAGGGGCATCAAGCTCGACGGCTTCACGCCTGTCATTGTAGATCTGAAAGACTCATCGGTATCCAAAGACGATCTCTGGATGCACGACGAGAATGATAAGCTGAAAGCGAATATTCTCGCAGACTTCTTCGATGATCCGGACACGTCGGAAAACTGCCTGCCCAGGCCCATTGGCATCTTTTATGTTGAGGACCGCTTCACCTATGAAGAGGCTCTCGATGCACAGATCGCACTGGCACAGGCCGACGGCGAAGGCAGTCTCGAGGAACTCCTCGCAGGCCCCAGCACCTGGACGATCAAGTAACCCTCTTCCGTTACTGAAGAAAAGCAAAAAGCCGGCTTGAAACCGGCTTTTTTGCATTCTTCTCAATGTTCAATCCTGATTACTCAACAAATCAACAATTCTCAGGCTTCTTCCTCGCTCCAGACTCCCATTCCCGAAAACTTCTCTATCCTCTCATTGACCAGATCACCCGGATCTTTTGACAGCAAAACACGGAGTTCCTCTACCAGTGCCGAGGTGAGTGTCCGCGCCATTGCTTCAGGATCGTGATGCGCTCCGCCAAGCGGTTCAGGAATGATCCTGTCTACAAGCTTTTGCTCCAGAAGATCTTCTGCGGTCAGCTTCAGCGCCTCTGCCGCCTGTTCCTTGAACTTCCAGCTCCGCCAGAGGATCGATGAGCAGCTCTCGGGCGATATTACCGAATACCATGCGTTCTCTGCCATAAGAATGCGATCTCCGACACCGAGACCAATGGCACCGCCGCTTGCACCTTCACCGATGATAACACAGATAATCGGAACCCGAAGTCCTGACATCTCAAAAAGATTTTTCGCAATAGCTTCTGCCTGCCCCATCTCCTCAGCCTCGATTCCCGGAAATGCACCTGGGGTGTCGATCAGCGTTATGACCGGTTTGTTGAATTTCTCAGCCAGCTTCATGAGCCTGAGTGCCTTGCGGTATCCCTCGGGCTGGGCCATACCGAAATTCCTGTACAGATTTGACTTTGTATCTCTTCCTTTCTGGTGACCGATAACCATGACAGTCTGCTTGAATCCTGCCTCCTTCTTCTCCAGGCTGGCAAATCCTCCAACGATGGCTTTATCGTCCCGGTAATGCCGGTCACCGGAAAGTTCGACAAAGTCGTGCATCATCATATAGATATAGTCAAGCGTATAAGGCCGTTCAGGATGACGCGCGAGCTGCACTTTCTGCCATCGGGTCAGATTCTGGTAGATCGACTGGCGAAGTGCATCGACCTTCGATTCAAGGATTTCAATCTCTCCATTGAGACTTTCTGTTTCAGCCAGGTTATGATCGCCTGCACTTTTTTTCAAGCAGACCCGCATTTCGTGAAGTTTTTCTTCGAGTTCGAAGAGCGGCTTTTCAAAATCGAGAACTACATTCTTTGCCATGAAAACAGATGCAATATTATAAAAAAAGCCCACCGGGTAGATACCAGATGGACTTGATGAACATAAGCCTTGGCTGCAAGGGTCAAAAAGATCACTCAGGCAACCTCATCTTTCAACGCCTTGCCGGGCTTGAACTTGACAACTTTTTTCGCAGCAATTGAAATGGTCTCGCCAGTCTGGGGGTTTCTACCCTGCCGGGCGGCTCTTTCACCTGTGGAAAACGTGCCAAAGCCTACAAGAGTGATATCCTCTCCGGCCTTCAGGCCTGCGGTCACGACATTGACAAAGGCATTGACCGCTCTTTCCGCGTCGGCTTTGGTCAAGCCTGCCTGAGATGCAATCTTTTCGACTAACTCGGCTTTAGACATAGGACAATGGTTTAATGTTAATTCGATACTCATTAATTCTAATGGAAACTACATTAAAATCAATGTAACCAGTCTGTTTCAAACATGCAATCGATTTTTATGTCCGTACCCGACACCCATACGGCATTTCATCGTGAAATCTCATCGATCCTGCTGCTTTCAGGTATCGTGTGCTACAGCATGCAATTGGCAATCCCGTTACACTGTATTATATTTAGCTTCCTGCCGCATCGCAGACAGACGCTCTGCGGCAGTGAGGGCTCCTTGTCACGGGCTCTTTGTCGCATGCAGGTCCGTTATATTCAGTTTCAGGCAACACTGTAAGTCTTCGCACAGGCCAGTTCAACATATGACGTCAATCAGTACTATATCGAGAGGAGCAATTATCCGTTTCAGGGGCGAACCGCACAGAATTGAAACACTGGTCCACAGGACTCCCGGCAATTTACGGGCATTTTACCAGGCCGGCATGAAAAACCTCAAGACAGGAAGAAATGTCGAATACCGGTTCAGCGCCAGCGAAGCAGTCGACCTGATCACAACAGAAAGGAAACAGTATCAATATATCTACAGGGAGAGTGACGGTTATGTCATGATGGACTCTGAAACATTCGACCAGATCACCATCCCTGAAAACACCATCGGTGCACCGTCCCGCTTTCTCAAGGAAGGCATGCTTGTCGATATCGTCTTTGCTGATGACGGCTCGATCCTCGAAGCCGAACTCCCCACATTCGTCGAGCTTGAAATACAGGAAACAAGCCCTGCAACCAAAGACGACAGAGCAACAAGCGGAACAAAACCGGCAATTGTAGAAACCGGTACGGAAGTCAATGTGCCCATGTTCATTCAAACAGGCAGCATCATCCGTGTCGATACTCGCAACGGCAGTTACATGGAAAGGGTAAAAAAATAGAACGTCGCTTAATCCAAAGCAATATATCATGAACCTCAAGGAAATTCAGCAACTCATCGATATGATCAATAAATCAGACCTCGATGAAGCAACAATTGAAGAAGGTGAATTCAAAATCACGTTGAAAAAAAACACGGTAACTCCGGCGCTGCAAAGCATCCCTCAGCCGACATCGGCACCTGTAGTGCAATCCGCTCCACAGACACCTCTTCCTTCGGCAGCTGCATCCGCATCTGCAGAGGGCAATCCCGCCAGTGACGGCAAAGATGGGTTCGTGGAAGTTCATTCACCTATTGTCGGTACGTTTTACAGAGCCCCGTCGCCTGAGGCCGATCCATTTGTCAATGTCAATGACCAGATTGAAAATGGCAATGTGCTTTGCATCATCGAAGCGATGAAGCTCATGAACGAAATCGAATCCGACGTCTCAGGTACCGTTGTTGAAATCCTCGTGGAGAATGGTCAGCCTGTCGAATACGGCCAGCCGCTTTTCCTGATCAAGCCCTGATCAGGATAACGCTGTCCTGTTGTTATCAGGTCGTGTTTTGACAAGGAGAAAACAATATCTCGCACAGCCAAAACAAACATAACGTTGTTCAATAAAATTCTAATAGCAAACCGCGGTGAAATAGCCTTACGTGTCATGCAGACCTGCCGCGAGCTCGGTATCAGCACCGTTGGCGTCTATTCCACGGCAGACAGGGATTCACTCCATGTACGATATGCTGATGAAGCTGTCTGCATTGGACCCTCGCAGGGGAAAGAAAGTTACCTGAACGTTCCGCGAATACTCGCAGCAGCCGAGATCACAAATGCCGACGCCATTCATCCGGGATACGGATTCCTGGCAGAAAATTCAGATTTTGCCGAAGTGTGCAGCTCATCAGGAATAAAGTTTATCGGGCCGCATGCAGAGATGATTCGCAAAATGGGAGACAAAAACACCGCCAGGGAAACCGTGGTCGCTGCAGACGTTCCGGTCGTCCCCGGCAGCGACGGACTCATTGGTTCGGTACAGGAAGCTCTCGACACTGCAGAGAAAATCGGGTACCCTGTCATCATCAAGCCGACGGCCGGTGGCGGCGGAAAAGGCATGAGAGTTGTCAACGAAGCCTCTCAGCTTGATATGGCGCTCGTCACGGCACAAAACGAGGCAAAACAGGCGTTCGGTAACGAAGGCGTCTATATCGAAAAGTTCATCGTCAATCCCCGTCACGTCGAAATTCAGGTTCTTGGAGACCAGCATGGCAATACCATGCATCTCGGTGAAAGAGACTGCACCATACAACGCAGGCACCAGAAACTCATCGAAGAAACTCCCTCACCGGCAGTTGACGAAGCTCTCCGGAAAAGAATGGGAGAAGCTGCGGTCAAAGCTGCTGCCGCAATCGATTATGAAGGGGCCGGAACCGTCGAGTTTCTCCTTGACGCGGACGGGAACTTCTACTTTATGGAGATGAACACACGTATCCAGGTCGAGCACCCGGTCACCGAAGAACGATACGATGTCGACCTGATAAAAGAACAGATCCTTGTCGCTGATGGAAGAAACATCTCCGGGCTCACCTTCCAGCCTAAAGGGCACGCCATAGAGTGCCGCATCAATGCCGAAGATCCTGAAAACAACTTTCGACCCTCTCCCGGAGAACTGCAGGTATTTCACACTCCGGGTGGTCCGGGAGTCCGTGTTGACTCTCATGGGTATGCAAGCTACAGGGTACCCCCCTACTATGATTCGCTGATTGCCAAACTCGTTGTTCACGCTGACACCAGGGAAGAAGCGATAGAACGCATGCTGCGAGCCCTTGACGAATTTATCGTAGTCGGCATCGCAACCACGATTCCCTTCCATAAAAAGCTGCTTATGACAGACGATTTCAGAAGCGGCGATTTCGATACCGGTTTTCTCGATAACTCCGGTTTTTCGATGTCGTAGGGGAAATCATCTTTCTTGAGCGGATAAAAAACACATAGGTCCTATGAGTCCTATAGGACTTATAAGACCTATAAGAAAAAGAGACGGCTCATCACCGTCTTTTTTTTTACAAGAATGTTTCTACGAGTTTATTCAGTCTGTTCAGCGTCTTCTTCCGCAGGATCTGCTATTGCAGTGTCTTCAGCGGCAGCACCATTTTTCCCGTTGCCGGGAAACTCAAGAGAAAGTTTACGGTACTTTTTCAAACCGGTTCCGGCAGGGATCAGTTTACCGACAATCACATTCTCCTTCAAACCGGCAAGATTGTCAATTTTTCCGGCAACGGCCGCATCAGTAAGCACCTTGGTTGTTTCCTGGAACGATGCTGCCGATATGACACTTTCAGTTTGCAATGCGGCACTGGTAATACCGAGAAGTACAGGATGAGAGGTTGCCTGCAGTGCCGGTTCGGTAACAATCAGGTTCTTGCTGTTTCTGCGCAGTTCCCTGTTGAGCTTGGTAATGTCGCGGTCCTTGTACAACTGTCCTTCGTGAATCCTCGGAGGAGCGTCTCCCCGCTCTACAACCCGGCTCTTTTCAGCCACATCATTGTTGGCTTCGATAAACACGGTCCTGTCTATGAGATCACCAGGAAGCAGTTCGGTATCTCCAGGCTCTTCGACCCTCACCTTCTGAAGCATCTGACGAACGATGACTTCAAGATGCTTGTCGTTGATCTCGACACCTGCATTGATCTGGTAGACCTTCTGTATCTCATTCACCAGATACTGCTGTACGGCGTTCGGGCCCTGGATCCTGAGGATATCCTGTGGAGATATCGCACCGTCTGTCAACGGTTCACCCGCATTGAGTTCATCGCCTTCGTTAGCAAGGACATGTTTACCAACCTGTACATAATAATTCTTTTCCTCGCCAAACTCGTTTTTCACCCTGATCTCCTTACTGCTCCTGCGCTGCGGTCCAAAACTCACATAACCGTCAATCTCTGACACGATCGCAGGGTCTGAAGGAATACGCGCCTCGAACAGCTCCGTTACTTTCGGAAGACCGGCCGTGATATCGCCACCAACGCGATCAAGGTTTCGCGGCACCTTGGCAAGAAGATCGCCCAGCTTGACCTTCCTGTTGTCCTCGATAAAGAGGTTCGATTTAATCGGGACCGGATAGGTTTTCAGCACATCACCTTCGTCATTGACGATCAGTATGCGCGGCTCCCTCGTTTCGGAAGCCCTCAGCTTGGTCCGCCAGTTGATGATCACATGCTGGACATAGCCTGTCTGCGGATCGACCTCTTCCTTGTAGGTGACTCCTTTTTCAATATCGACAAACTTGACCTGCCCTTCTGTTTCAGCGATGATCTGCGTGCTGTTGGGTTCACTGCTGAAAAGAACATCGTTTTTCGAGACGATATCCCCGTTGCTGCAGGCAATATGCGCTCCATGCGGCACCTCATAGCGTTTCAGAACTTTTCCTGAGTCGGGATCGACAATATTGATCTTGCCGTTTTTCTGGATAACCAGCGTCTGGGTTTCAGGCATACCGTCCTCATTGATGGTTTCCTGCTCGACACTGCGGATACTCTCAAATTCGACCTGACCTTCAACTGAAGATTTTGTTTCGGTTTCGGCAATACCGCCCTGTGCGGTTCCTCCCTGGTGGAAGGTTCTGAGGGTAAGCTGCGTTCCCGGTTCACCGATTGATTGAGCGGCAATAACTCCGACAGCCTCGCCGATCTCGACCAGCTTGTGTACCGCCAGATTGGTGCCGTAGCATTTCGAACAGATACCCTGCTTCGACTCACAGGTCAGGACTGAACGGATATCGGCTTCGACAACACCGACATTCTTCTGAATCGCATCGGCAATATCGTCCGTGATGATTTCTCCTGATGAAAGAACCAGTTCATCGGTAAGTGTATCGATGATATCTCTCGATGCAACACGGCCGCGGATCTTTTCACTGAACTTGATCTGGCCACCGGTCTCTTCTTCAATGCCGCGCTCGACATGGATTCCCCTGGTCGTACCGCAATCCTCCTCGGTTACAATAACATCCTGTGCGACATCGTGCAGCCGTCTGGTCAGGTAACCCGCATCGGCTGTTTTCAACGACGTATCGGAAAGACCTTTACGTGCGCCATGCGTCGAAACAAAATATTCGAGAACCGTCAGACCTTCCTTGAGATTTGAAATGATCGGGTTCTCGATGATTTCACCCGGCTGACCGGACATCGATTTCTGGGGTCGGGCGATAAGTCCGCGCATTCCGGTAAGCTGACGCACCTGCTCCCTCGATCCCCGGGCACCGGAATCGAGCATCATGAACAGGGGATTGAATCCCGAGCGATCCTTGCGAAGTTTCTGATACGATTCTTCGGCAACGATATTGGTAACCTTCTGCCAGACGTCGACAATCTGGTTATAACGTTCATTTTCGGTCAGCGTACCTCTGTTATACTCCCTGATGATCTTGTTGCTTTCCTTTGAAGCTTTCTTGATATGCTGCACTTTGGCTTCAGGGATGATGGCATCGGAAAGCCCTATGGAAAGCCCGCCTTTCATGGCAAAATGGAATCCGACCTGTTTGATATTGTCGAGAAACTCGGCTGCGGCGACATTTCCGACTTCACCGGATATCTTGGAAATAAGTTCCTTGGCTCCTTTCTTGTCAATGACCTTGTTGACAAAACCGATAGCATCGGGAACATAGCGGTTGAAGATCACCCTGCCCACCGTAGTCACAAGGACTCTGTCTTCGGATATCTCTTTTGAAAGCCACTCTTTCTTTTCAGATTCGTCATCAGAAATGATATCGAGCATTCTGAGAGGATCGAACTTCTGCTCCACCCGTCCGTCATATCTCACAAACACGAGCGCATGCAGCCCGACACGCCCCTCATTGAATGCGATCATCACCTCGTCAGGACCATAGAAAACCTGTCCCTGACCTTTTTCCCCGGGCCTCGATTTGGTAAGGTAATACATACCCAGTACCATATCCTGCGAAGGAACAGTGACCGGTTTACCTGACTGAGGCAGAATAAGGTTGTGCGAAGAAAGCATCAGAAGCGTTGCTTCGAGCTGGGCTTCCTGGGAAAGCGGTACATGAACAGCCATCTGGTCACCATCGAAGTCGGCGTTGAAAGCCGTACAGACAAGAGGATGGATCTGGAGCGCTTTACCTTCGATCAGCACCGGCTGGAAAGCCTGAATGCCTAGGCGGTGAAGTGTCGGTGCACGGTTCAGCAGCACCGGACGGCCGTCGATAACCTTCTCGAGGACATCCCATACTACGGGCTCTTTCTTGTCGATAAGCTTCTTGGCGGACTTCACCGATTTAGCGATACCGCGTTCAACAAGACGCCTGATAACAAATGGCTGGAACAATTCGATCGCCATACTTTTCGGCAGACCGCATTCATGCAGCCTCAGTTCAGGTCCGACGACAATGACCGACCGCCCCGAATAATCGACACGCTTTCCGAGAAGATTCTGTCGAAAACGGCCCTGCTTTCCTTTCAATGCATCCGAAAGCGATTTCAACGGACGGTTCGATTCACCGGTCTTGACAGCGTTAGCCTTCCGGGAATTATCGAAGAGCGCATCGACCGCTTCCTGAAGCATCCTTTTTTCGTTCCTGAGAATAACCTCGGGAGCACGGATATCGATGAGTTTCTTCAACCTGTTGTTACGAATGATGACCCGCCGGTACAGATCGTTGAGATCCGATGTCGCAAAGCGACCGCCTTCGAGCGGGACGAGAGGGCGCAACTCGGGCGGAATGACGGGAATGACCTCCATAACCATGTATTCCGGCTTGTTGCCTTCGTAGACATATGGCTCGGGAGCCTCATCCTCGGGAAAAAGCCCTGTCGATTTTTTTCTTGATTTTTTTACCGGTTCGTAGCTTTTCCTGAACGCTTCGACAACCTTGAGACGTTTGAGAGCATCGGTCTTTTTCTGTTCGGATCCACTCTCGCGCAGCACTTTGCGCAGATCATTGGCCTGGGATTCAAGTTCGAGACCTTTGAGCAGGGTGTGTATCGCTTCGCCACCCATTTTGGCCACAAACTTGTTCGGATCGGAATCATCGAGATCCTGATTGTCTTCATATTCGGTGATAATCTGAAAATACTGCTCTTCGGTCAGGCGATCCAGCTTTTTGATGCCCTGTTTTTCACCGGGTTCACCGGGATTGATGACAACATAGACCTCATAGTAGATAATACGTTCGAGTTCCTTGGTCGAAAGATCGAGCAAAGCCCCGATTTTGCTGGGCACTGAACGGAAAAACCATGTATGAACAACGGGAACGGCAAGGGATATATGTCCCATTCTCTCCCGGCGAACGCTTTTCATGGTAACTTCCACGCCGCAACGGTCACAGATGATGCCTTTATACCTGACTCGCTTGTATTTGCCGCAGTAGCACTCCCAGTCTTTGGTAGGACCGAAGATTTTTTCGCACATCAAACCGTCCCTTTCAGGCTTGAAGGTACGGTAATTGATCGTTTCGGGCTTGAGCACCTCGCCTCTTGAATGGGCAAGAATGCTTTCCGGTGAAGCAATGCTGAACTTTATCTTTGAAAAGTCACCTTTTATCGGTGATGCTCCCTGTGAAAAAATCATAGTGTATATCCCTCTCTGTTAAAACAACCTTTTTAAAATCCTGCCAATGGTCACCAGAAAACGTATCAAACATCAGGGCACCTTGTTGTCGATACGAATTTCCAGACCCAGACCCTGCAGTTCGCGAACAAGAACGTTGAACGATTCCGGTGTTCCCGGATCAGGAAGGTTCTGCCCCTTCACAATCGACTCATAGGTCTTGTTCCGTCCTACAACGTCATCCGATTTAACAGTAAGCATCTCTCTGAGAATATTGGCTGCGCCATATGCCTCGAGGGCCCAAACCTCCATCTCACCGAATCGCTGTCCGCCAAACTGGGCTTTGCCCCCGAGAGGCTGTTGCGTGATGAGCGAATAAGGACCGGTAGAGCGTGCATGAATCTTGTCATCGACAAGATGACTGAGCTTGAGCATGTAGATATACCCGACGGTCACCTCATCATCGAACGCTTCACCCGTTCTTCCGTCATACAACTTCACCTTTCCGTGCCTGGGCAGTCCGGCACGTTCCAGTTCCTCCTGTACTTCTTCATATGTGGCACCATCGAAAATAGGTGTTTTGAACTGTACACCGAGCGTCTTTCCGGCCCAGCCGAGAGAGGTCTCGTAGAGCTGGCCGATATTCATACGGCTTGGAACGCCCAGAGGATTCAGGACAATATCGACAGGTGTTCCGTCATCCATGAACGGCATATCCTCGACGGGCAGAATTTTGCCGACAACACCCTTGTTGCCATGGCGCCCGGCCATTTTATCACCAACCTGGATCTTTCTTTTCTGGGCGATATAGACTTTCGCAAGTTCCTCGATGCCCGGAGGAAGTTCATCACCGATATTGAGCTTGTACTTCTCGTTTTCCCGTTCATCTTCCAGCTCCTTGAGCATCAGGCGGAACTCCCTGCACAGGCGCAGGAAACCGGCGTTTGCTTTCTTTTCCTTGACGATCCCCTTTGATAGATCGAGGGACTCGAGAAAACCAAGCCCTGCAAATTTTCCGAGAAGTTCCTCGTTGAGTACCGTACCGGCTGCGATCGCTTCCTTGCCTCTTTCGTTGTATACACCAGTAGTCTCCTTGCCTTCAAAAAGCTCTTTCATCCACTTTTTGAAACGACTGCGCAGATCGGCTTCCCTGCCGTCATACAACACATCGATAGCTTCCTGACGCTCCCTGATGTCAAGACCGACCTTCTTCTTGCGGCTGAACAGCTTGGTTTTGATGACAATGCCTTTCATTCCGGCCGGGACATGCATGGACGCATCCTTGACATCGCTGGACTTGTCACCGAAAATCGCACGAAGCAGCTTTTCTTCAGGAGTCGGATCACTTTCACCCTTCGGTGTGATCTTGCCGACAAGTATGTCGCGTTCCTTGACCTCGGCACCGATACGTATGATTCCGTTTTCATCGAGGTTACGCAGGGCATCTTCGCTGACATTGTAGATATCACGGGTGAACTGCTCCTCCCCTCGCTTGGTGTCACGAACGTTGGCTTCAAATTCATGGATATGAATCGAGGTGAACACATCGTCATAAACAAGACGCTCACTCAGGACAATCGCATCTTCAAAATTATAGCCTCTCCAGGGCATGAATGCTACGAGAACGTTTTTCCCAAGGGCCAGTTCACCTTTATCGGTCGAAGGACCATCTGCGAGAACATCTCCCTTGCTGACTGCCTGGCCTGTTTTCACGACAGGTTTCTGAGTGATACAGGTATCCTGGTTCGAGCGTTTGAATTTGATCAGTTCATAGGTTCTCACACCCTCGTCGGGATCGAGCATGACCATCCTGTTCTCATCGTCGGCGTCGATATCATAGCGGACACGGATTTTTTCAGCTGTTACCGATTCAACGATCCCTTTCCCTTCGGCCTGGACAACTGAACGTGAATCCCTTGCGACTTTCGCTTCCATACCGGTACCGACAACAGGAGCATCGGCAACAAGCAGCGGAACAGCCTGCCGCTGCATGTTAGCACCCATCAAAGCCCGGTTACCGTCATCGTGCTCGAGAAAAGGAATAAGCGCCGCAGCGGCACTGACGATCTGGATGGGCGACACATCCATGTAATCAACCTCTTCGGCTGTAACGACCGGATAGTCACCCTTTGTTCGTGCCTGGACCGTTTCTGATTTTATTTTCCCTTTCTGGTCTACAGGAACGTTGACAGGAACGGTGATCTTGTTCTCTTCATCCTCGGCCGAAAGCATGAGCACTTTATCGGTAACGACACCTTTTTCGACAACACGATACGGCGTCTGGATAAATCCCTTGTCGTTTATTTCTGCATGAACCGACAATGAAGAGATCAGACCGATGTTCGGTCCCTCAGGTGTTTCGATCGGACAGAGTCGGCCATAGTGTGTATAGTGAACGTCACGGACTTCGAATCCTGCACGCTCCCTTGTAAGACCACCCGGTCCGAGCGCCGAAACCCTGCGCTTGTTGGTCATTTCAGCAAGAGGATTGGTCTGGTCCATGAACTGCGACAGCTGGCTCGTCGCAAAAAAGCTCGATACAACGCTCGATACCGTCCGGGCATTGATCAGATCGGCCGGAGCGATCTTGTCCGTATCCCTGGAATTGAGCTTTTCACGAACGTTTTTCCCCATTCTTGCAAGACCGACGACAAACTGTGCAGCAAGCTGCTCTCCGACAGTCCTGACCCTTCTGTTGGCAAGGTGGTCGACATCATCGACTTCTGCCTGTCCATTGACAAGCTTTATCAGATAATTAATGACCGCAATGATGTCATAGTGCGTCAGCACCATGATATCTTCACCAATGGGTTCTTCGGAAAACGACTGAATTGTCTGAAGAATTTTCTCGTATATCCCGTCGGAAAGAGCTTTCAGCTCAGGTTTCTCTTCGAGAAACTCTCTGAAGGCCTCGTGTTCCCTGCCGAGTTTTTTGTTGATCCTGTAGCGGCCGACATCACCAAGGTCATATTTTTTCTGGTTGAAAAACGTCCTTTCCAGGAAGCTCCTGGCCGCATCGATATCCGGCGCTTCATTGGCACGCAGTTCTTCGTATACGATCTCGAGCGCCTCCTCTTCGGTCGCCGAACTGTCATGGAGAATGGTGTTGTTGACCACCGACTTGTCAAGACCTTTTTCGCCTGAACCGGGCTTCATGATCTTGACCGTTTTATAACCGGTTGCGCTGATCTGGTCAAAAATATCTTCAGTTATCGCGGTTCTTGCACTGACAACCTCCCCGGTCTGCATATCGACGATATCCGATGCCAGATTCTTGCCGATCAGGTACTCTTTCTTGCCGGCCTTGACAGGAACCTCTTCGACAAGATCAAACAAGCTGAGGATATCCTCGTCCTTGGTAAATCCAATGGCACGCAGGAGCGCGCTGACAAGGAAATTCTTTTTCTGATCTATATAAACATAGATCTGATTATTGATATCGGTCTGAAACTCGATCCACGACCCCCTGGTGGGTACAATCTTGGCCGAATACATCTTCTTGCCGTTCGGATGAATCGCCTCACTGAAAACAACACCCGGGGAACGATGCAGCTGGGCGACAACGACTCTTTCGGCACCGTTTACGATAAACGTGCCGCGTTCGGTCATGTAGGGGATCCTGCCGAGGTAGACCTCCTGCTGAATCGTTTCCTTCCAGTCGGAATCATCAGGCTCGTCCTTGTAGGAAAGCTTCATCTTCACTTTGAGCGAAACGTCATAGGTGAGCCCCCGCTCAATGCATTCCTCTACGCTGTATTTTGGTTTATCGAATGTATATGAGATATATTCGAGCAGGTACAGACCACGGGTGTCAGTTATCGGAAAAGCGCTGCGCAGCACCTTTTCAAGCCCATAGTCCTTTCTTTTTGCAAGAGGAACACTATCCTGTATAAACCTCCTGAAAGAATCGAGCTGGACTTGTAATAAATCAGGAGAACCGACAATACTCGGAATTTTGGAAAAATCAATACACTTGCTCTTTGCTTTATCTGCCGCTCTCACGTGCACCTCACTTTTAACGATTGCAGGAAGTACTTCTCTTTTTCTTCATCGTACCACAGCACAACAGTTCACGGCCAGCAGCCGCATCGGCGCTGAACAGGTACTCCGGGAACTGAAGGGCCGTACTCTTACAAACAGGCAAAGCTCCGCCTCATGCTGAGACGGAGCTTCTGATCAGAATCGACACCTGAAAGAATGTTACTTGAGCTCAACTTCCGCGCCTGCGTCCTTGAGTTCTTTAGCGATTTTTTCAGCTTCTTCCTTGCTTACAGCCTCTTTTACGACTTTCGGAGCACCGTCAACCATCTCCTTGGCCTCTTTGAGCCCAAGTCCGGTAATTGAACGTACAACCTTGATCACGTTGATCTTGTTTGCGCCAATCGCTTTCAGCTCAACGTCAAACTCGGTTTTCTCTTCCTCGGCGGCAGCCTCTCCGGCGGGAGCAGCAGCCACACCACCGGCAACAACGGCCGGAACAGCACTCACACCGAACTTCTCTTCCAGCGCTTTTACCAGCTCGGAAGCTTCGGTAAGGGTCAGCTTACCAATTTCCTCTACGAGTGTGTCAATAGTTGCCATTATCTTCCTCTCTTGTTTTTATTGATTGTATTGCAATTCTTCTTGAGTGCGTAATAGATTCTTCGTCACGAATCCTGTTTCTGTTTGGCCACCTGGTCCAGAACGGATACAAGATCTCTCATGACCGCATTGATAACCATGGGGACCGAACTGACGACATTGTTCACCAGGCCTGCAACCTTGCCGATGTTCTCGGTTTTGCTGAGCATTTTCGAAAGCTCTTTCAGCTTGTCAGACGGAAAAACCGAGCCGTCGATAGCTGCCATCTTGAACTTCAGCTGTTCATTGCTCTTGGCAAATTTCTCAATGATCTTGGCAGGAACAACAGGATCGTCATACCCGATAGCCAAACCGGTCGTATTGACCAGCCCTTCGGCAAGACGATCGCCGCCGTTGACATTTTCAAGGGCTTTTTTGACAAGCGTATTCTTGACGACCTTGTACTCCACACCGGCCTTGCGAAACTCGTTTCTGAGCTCGGCCATTTTTTCTACATCGAGACCCTGGAACTCGGTCAGATATATACCCTGAGCTTTTTCAAGTCTCTCGGCAACAGCCTTGACTATCTCCTCTTTTTTCTCGCGCTTCATCTTCTCAACCGTTTATATTAGGCGACAAACTTCTCTTTTTTCACCCTGATCCCCGGAGACATCGTACTTGATATGGAAATGTTCCGGATATACTGACCTTTGGCCGCCGATGGTTTCAACCTCACAACCTCTTTGATAAAACTGGTGACATTGTCAGTGAGCTCCTGGATTCCGAACGAGACTTTTCCTACAGGAGCATGGACGTTACCCGCCTTGTCCACCCTGAACTCGATCTTGCCGGCCTTGACCTCCCTGACAGCTTTTGCAACATCCATGGTCACCGTACCCGATTTCGGGTTGGGCATGAGGCCCCGGGGCCCGAGAATCTTGCCGACCCGGCCCAGTTTACCCATAACGTCCGGAGTCGCAATGATCACATCCACATCGGTCCAGCCGTTCTGGATTTTTTCGATATAATCTTCAAAACCGACCATGTCGGCACCTGCCTCTCTGGCCTCTTCTGCTTTGGCTTCGCTGCAGACCACCAGAACCGATACCGTTTTGCCTGTTCCATGAGGCAGCATTACGGTTCCACGCACAACCTGATCGGCATGACGCGGATCGACACCCAGTTTCATAGCCACATCCACCGATGCATCGAAACCATTATCGCTGATCTCCCTGAGAAGTTCCACAGCCTCCATCAACTCGCAATCACCGCGAGCCGACACCTTTTCCAAGGCGACTTTGTATTTTTTTCCTGCCATTTTTATACTTCTTGGTGGTTATAAAACGACCTCCCGGTCTCCCACTTTCACGATTATGAGCTGATCAGATCAGCCCTCTACAACAATACCCATACTTCTGGCGGTACCGCGAACCATTTGCATGGCTCCCTCGATATCAAATGCGTTGAGATCCGGCATCTTCAGTTCGGCTATCCTGCGGACCTGCTCCTCGGTTACGGTTCCCACCTTGTTCTTGTTAGGTTCCCCTGAACCCTTCTGCAGCTTGGCTTCCTTGAGCAGCAGCACTGCTGCAGGCGGCGTTTTGGTGATAAACGTGAAAGATTTATCTGAAAACACCGTAATAACAACAGGTATGATCGTTCCCGCCTGTGACTGGGTTTTTGCATTGAACTGCTTACAGAATTCCATGATATTGACGCCTTTCTGTCCAAGCGCCGGACCGACAGGCGGTGCAGGATTCGCTCCACCCGCGGGAATCTGCAGTTTAATGAACCCGACTACCTTTTTTGCCATACAAACATCACCGTTTCAACAGCTCTTCTGCCACCCGAGCCGTTTATTGAGAAATAGACTTAACCTGTGAAAAATCAAGTTCGGTAGGAGTGCTTCGACCGAAAAAGTTGATCATCACCTTTACTTTCATTCTTTCAGTGCACACTTCGTGCACCACACCGATCAGCGAACTGAAAGGACCATCTATAACCTTGACTGAATCCCCGACCTGGAAAGGCGCTTCGATAACTGTTCGCTGCTCAACTGCCGTTCTGTCGGGTTCGAGAATCTTTTCAACTTCGTCAGGCCTGAGAGGAGTCGGGATATCATTGACCCCGAGAAATCCCATCACAGAAGGAATATCCATGATAAGATTCTTGGTCTGCTTGTCGAGAACAGCTTCAATGAGCACATATCCCGGGAATGCGTTCTTGGTAAGACTCCTTTTCTTCCCGTTCTTGACCTCGACAAACTTCTCGTAAGGCACGTAAACCTGCAGGATCTTCTCCCCGAGGTCCTGGCGTTCAACCTCGAGCTCTATGCCCTCCTTTACCTTGCGCTCATGACCGGAATAAATTCTCAGCGCATACCAGCGTGGCTTGGGCAATCCCTGAGCATCCTGCTCCATGGTCGTTTCACTCATCCTGACTCAGCTTTTCCTGGTTTACAGCAATTTTCCGATAAACGTTGTGATAACCCAGTCCACCAAAAACGTGAATACGGCAAGTATTCCCGACACAGTCAGCACAACAACGGTCAGATCACGGGTTTCCTGTGGACTTGGCCAGGAAACCTTCTTCATCTCATTGACCACATCCTTGTAATACCCGGTAACCTTATCGAGATACTGCTTCATATGCTGTCTTCAAGAATACGCTCACGGTTTCATTTTCCCTTTCCACCTGCACGTCAGGAGGGACTCGAACCCCCAACCTGCGGTTTTGGAGACCGCTGCTCTACCAATTAAGCTACTGACGTCTGCATAACCACATGTTCCTTTGAGCTGATGACCGGACTTGAACCGGTGACCTCTTCCTTACCAAGGAAGTGCTCTACCGACTGAGCTACATCAGCCTGGCTAACAGAATAAACTCGCGTGGGTAGGGAAGGATTCGAACCTCCGAAGACATATGTCGACAGATTTACAGTCTGTTGCGTTTGACCGCTTCGCTACCTACCCGTACTGTTGTCCTACTCCGAGCTGGTGATGGGACTCGAACCCGCAACCTGCTGATTACAAATCAGCTGCTCTACCAATTGAGCTACACCAGCA
>JANQHB010000023.1 GCA_028277225.1 Chlorobium sp. | reverse complement strand
CGTTTCCCCGCGACTCACCTTGTGCCAGGATACTGCAGCCGGACTGCCGCCTCCGGATACCGCCGTTCCCGATACCTTGAGCTTCTGGCCTGGATAGATTCTGGAACTCTTCTTCCCGTTGAGCGATTTCAGACGGCTCACACTCATTCCATACCTGCGAGCAATGCTGCCAAGCGTTTCACCACGTCTTACCTTGTGCCAGGATACACTGGCGGTATGCCCTCCTCTTGAACCGGCTCGTCCTTTCACCTTGAGCTTCTGGCCGGGGTAGATTCTGGAACTCTTCTTCCCGTTGAGCGATTTCAGCCGACTCACACTCATGCCGTACTTTCGAGCGATACTGCCAAGCGTTTCTCCACGCCTTACCTTGTGCCACGCAATCGTACTTCTGCTCCCGGACCTGGGAGAGCCAAAAATTTTCAGCCTCTGGCCGGGATAAATCCTGGAACTTTTCAGGTTATTCCACCTGATAAGCTGACTGACATAACAACGATATGTCCGTGCGATAGACGCCAGCGTCTCTCCTCGCCTCACCACATGAATATCCTGGCTCGTCCTCCTTGGAGATGTTGCCTTTACCTCCCGGGCCTTTGCAAGCAGTGCAGCTCCGTCAAGACCCTGTTTGGTTTTGTGCGCATATATTTCTTTTTCTTTCCGGGTAAATTTCTCGACATACTCTTTGGGCAGCCTGAGATAATACGGATTGGTCTTCCCGGCAGGAACCAGCCCAAGTTTGTATTGGGGATTGAGATATGCCAGATCCTGCAGGGGAACTTCGATAACTTCGCTGACCTGATCGAAAGCGAGTATATCGGAAACCTTGACCGATCCGATGTCATCATGGAGATAAATGGGATCGACAGGATAGATATTGTGTTCCCGGTTATGGGTCATCACATAGGTCACGGCAATAAATGCCGGGACATAATTTCTTGTCTCCCTGGGGAGATAGGGCCATATCTTCCAGTAGTCCCTCGCACCGCCGGAGCGCCTGATCGCTTTGTTCACGTTTCCAGGACCGGCATTGTAGGCCGCCATGACAAGAAACCAGTCACCATAGATATTATAGAGATCCCTCAAATGCCTGGCAGCTGCATGAGTCGCTTTTTCGGGATCGAACCGGTCTTCCACAAAAGCAGACGACTGGAGCCCATATCGTTTCCCGGTACCGTAAATAAACTGCCAGAGTCCTTTTGCATTTGCAGACGATACCGCCTCGGGATTGAGAGCCGATTCAACAATCGCCAGATATTTCAGCTCGGAGGGGACATTGTACTGTCGCAGTCTCTTTTCGAAAAGGGGAAAATACATCCTTGACAATCCAAGGACTTTCGCCGTCATCTTCCGCTTGTCAACTGCGTAGACCCGTATAAATTTCCTTACATGGCTGTTAAAAATCAGGGAAATGGGAGTACTGCCGTTCAACCGTGCAATCCTTTCCGAATATGTCTGGTCATCGAATTGTGGAATAAAAGCAGACGGATAACCGTAATCACCACGGTTGCTCGACCTCCAGTAATGACTGCCGCTGAAATAACCGGAGGTAGCAAGACTGTCGAGCATTTCTACAACTGCCCCGTCACTTTTTTTCCCTGCATGAGCATCTGCCGGATAAAAACCCGGCACAGCAAACAGGAAAACAAGAATGTATTTGAGAATAAATGTCCTCAAGAGAGAAGTTCCTTCCGCATACTTGAAATCACGTTACACACAATACTTATTGAACTGTAAACATAAACAGTCCGGATACATCATACAAACAGCATTCATCAAAGAAAGTTTCTCATCATTTGTCCATCAGGAAAACCCGCCCCTGCATTCAAACATCGTCATTCTGTGCCGGGTATTCGGTATTCGGTATTCGGAGAAGATGGTTTTATGTTGAGTCGTTTTCAAAGTTGAAGAAAAGACCAAAAGGACAAAAAAGACGAAAATGACCAAAAACCATATTACTCCCTTCTTGCCAACCAGCCAGCCAGCCATCCTGCCCCTACAGTCTTCCACCCCACATCCTACAATCCTCACCTCTTTCCTAACACCTAGCACAATCTGTCCTCCCCCACTCATTGCTTTTCTTCTTCACTCAGAACTGAGAACCAAGAACTGAGAACTATTCATCCCAAACCCCGGCCTCCAGTCTCCCTATTCACCATTCACGATTCACCATTCACGATTCACTAATCACTTGTCACTCGTCACTTGTCACTCGTCACTTGTCACTCGTCACTCGTCACTCGTCACTCGTCACTCGTCACTCGTCACTCGTCACTCGTCACTAAAAACTAATAAACCACCCTCCACAAAAACAGGCCTGCAGGATCTGCCGGCTCTGTCTTTCTTTTCAACACTCCGGTTTGTAGAGCGCCTGCAATTTCTCCGGGGGCTGCGGTACGCTGCGCTGAAACAAGAAAACGAACCATCGTTCTCAAAAACCTGTCAGCAGTTATCCTGAATACGGTAAGCTCATCCATTTTCTGCCATGACGCTCCATATACCTTGCACCTCGAGTTGTCCTTTTCCGGATCCACCCTTGAAAAAGCTGAAAAATCATGAATACCGACCAGTTCCTGTGCAAGCCGGTTCAATTGTTCAGGATCGAGAGGGCCGTTACTGCAGCCAGCATATCTTCTGTGGAAAACCGAGGGTTCTTCCACAAAAAAGTATCGGTATTCCCTGGCGACAGCACTAAAACGGGCATGAAATTTTTCGGGAGCGTCGCTCATGGCACAAACACGAACTGTCGGGGGCAACAGACAGTTGAGAGCATGAACAAGGCGGCAGGCACTGATTTCGGAATCCGTCCTGAAGTGAGCCACCTGTCCTTTGGCATGCACTCCGCTATCGGTCCTGCCGGCTCCGGTAAGCCTCACCTGTTCCTGCAGGATCCGGCCAAGCGTTTCCTCCAGAATACCCTGAACGGTCTCCACTCCACCAGGCTGCCGCTGCCATCCCGAGAATCCGGAGCCGTCGTATTCGATTGTCATCCGAATAATCCTCATTGGGGAGTAAAATAGCTTTCTGTACATTAGATACCTATCATAACGAATATCAGTACAATCATCAACGTTTCTCACCGTGAGTACAGATCACCTCACAACACTTCTCGATGCACTCAATACTCTCAGGGCACGCCGTCTCTCTCCTTCCTATCAGATACCTGCCCTCTGGGATGAAAACCGGACCGGCACCAATACGGTCGATCCTGCAGGATATTATAGCGACATTGTCAGTACGATCGTCACCATGGAACCCACCACAGGATATTCATCCCCCGGAACGTCTGCAGATGAATGGTCACAGAAAAGCATTGTCTACAATCTTTTTGTACGTCTTACGACCGCATTTGACCACAACGGTGACGGAACAATATCAGATCGGACTCTTGTAAACGGGTTTCGCGAAACCGGAACGTTTCTCAAATCCATCGCATTGCTTCCCTATCTGAAAAGGATGGGAATCGACACCGTCTATCTTCTGCCGGTCACAGAACCGGGCAGATGCCAGAGAAAAGGTAGTCTCGGATCACCTTATGCGGTCAGGAACCCCTACCGTATCGACCCGCTTCTGTCGGAACCGGCGCTTGAACTTACTGCTGAAAAGGAGTTTTCCGCTTTCATGGAAGCCACAAAGCTTATGGGGATGAGGGTCGTCCTGGAATTCGTATTCAGAACTTCTGCCGTTGACAGCGATTGGGTAAAAGAACATCCCGACTGGTACTACTGGCTGCTCGCCGACAGGAATAGCGGCTCACATCCCGGATCATATGCGTCACCGGTATTCGACCAGGATACGCTCAACAAAATCTACGAACAGGTTGACAAACATGATTTCACCAATCTTCCGGAACCCGATACAACATTCAGACAACGATTCACGGTTTCTCCCGAAAAGGTGATTGTTACAGATACAGAAGTCTCGGGTGTCGGTTACGACGGGAAAAAAAGTGTCGTTGCAAGCGCTTTCTCTGACTGGCCGCCTGACGATCAACAACCTCCCTGGACCGACGTCGCCTACCTCAAGCTCCATAATCATGACGAGTTCAACTATATCGCCTACAATACCATCCGTATGTACGACACTGAACTCGACCAGCCCGGGTATGCGAATACCGAGCTCTGGAATACGCTGTGCGACATCATCCCTTTTTTCCAGAACAGGTATTCCATTCACGGAGCAATGATCGACATGGGCCATGCCCTGCCCCCTGCGCTGAAAAAATCCATTGTTGAAAAAGCACGAAAAAATGACCCGGATTTTGCCTTCTGGGATGAAAACTTCGATCCATCCCCGACAATAAAAGACGAAGGTTTTAACGCGGTTTTCGGTTCTTTGCCATTTGTCATCAAGGATCCTGTTTTCATTCGGGGCCTTCTTAACTTCCTCAACAAAACAGGCATAGCAGTTCCTTTCTTCGGAACAGGGGAAAGCCACAACACACCGAGAGTCTGTCATAACCTCGAAGGGAACGCTGTTTGCGGTAACCGTGCCCGCTTTATTTTCGGTCTTGCCTGCATGCTGCCGGCAATTCCGTTTATTCATTCGGGGATGGAGATTTGCGAAGCAAAACCGGTTAACCTGGGATTGAATTTCACCGACAAGGACCGGGAAAAATGGAAGACCGA
This sequence comes from Chlorobium sp., assembly GCA_028277225.1. Taxonomy (GTDB): domain Bacteria; phylum Bacteroidota; class Chlorobiia; order Chlorobiales; family Chlorobiaceae; genus Prosthecochloris. Next base: position 68,419 of record JANQHB010000023.1, on the reverse strand, counting down.
CACCCTGCCGCTTTTCAGTCCCGGCGGTTATGACTGGGCCGGCTGCAACGGAGAAGAACCTCTGACGGCATTTATAGCAAAAATGCTCTCTTTACGGAAAACGTATGAAACGATCATTCTGAACGGAAAACCCGGTTTCCTCTCTCTGCCATTTGTCTCGTCCCCTGACTTGATGGCGATAATGCGTAAAGGTGAAGAAAGAAACCTCCTGTTCATCGGCAACAGCAATTGTAAAAATAATACCTCAGGGTATATGGAATTTCTCCAGAAAAGCTTTACGCTAAAGGATATGATTTCCGGCAATCTGTTCTCTGTTGATGAACAGAGGCTTCAGCTTGAAATGAAACCCGGGGAATGTCTCGTTTTCGACATCCCGGTCCAACCGTAATCACAGGACGATGCCGGCCTCATCATGCAATACGTAAACTTTAATATCCAGCACCATGTCTATTCTCATTGTTGGCTCTCTTGCCTTTGATGACATTGAAACCCCATTCGGCCGGTCAGACGACACCCTTGGGGGATCATCAACCTATATCGCTCTTTCCAGCAGTTATTTCTGTGATGAAATCAATCTCGTGGGCGTTGTCGGCAGCGATTTCGGCAAGGATCATTTCCGTCTTCTGCAGAAAAGCGGCATTGACACAAAAGGGATCCAGGTAAAAGAGAGCGGCAAGACATTCAGATGGAGCGGTCGATACCATTACGACATGAACACAAGAGATACCCTTGATACCCAGTTGAATGTGTTCGCTGACTTCGACCCCCATATTCCCGCCCAGTATCGTAACTCCAGATACATCTGTCTCGGCAATATCGACCCGGAACTCCAGATAAAGGTACTCGAACAGATGTCCAGTCCCGATCTGGTAATTCTGGATACCATGAATTTCTGGATCGAAGGCAAACCGGAAGCATTGAAAAAAGTACTTGAGAGAGTAGACATCTTTATCATCAATGACAGTGAAGCACGCCTCCTCAGCGGCGATCCGAACCTTGTCAAGTCGGCAAGGATCATCAGAAATATGGGACCCGAAACCTTGATCATAAAAAAAGGTGAGCATGGCGCTCTTCTGTTTACCGATAACGGCATCTTTGCGGCGCCCGCCTATCCTCTTGAATCAATCTACGATCCCACTGGTGCAGGAGACACATTTGCCGGAGGATTTCTCGGCCATCTTGCCAGATCAGAAGAAGTCAATGACAGCGAACTCCGCAAGGCTGTGCTTTATGGCAGCGCAATGGCAAGCTTCTGCGTAGAAAAGTTCGGGACAGAGAAACTTGCAGACCTTGAACTGCTGGAAATTGAAGACCGCTTCCAGAGTTTTCTCGACCTTTCAAGGATCGAGGAATAAGACGATCTCTGCAAGCCTGCAATTTGTTCTTATACGCTCATCCCCGGACCTCTTCCGGGGATCCGTCTCCCATCCGGCGTCAGTATGGCTTCCGCATATCCCGTGCAAGAACAACGAATAGTATAAAGGTGTAAGATCCGAACAACTCTTTCACAGTAGTGTATGCTATATTTTGAAATAACGTCCTGAACCGCAAACCGTAACCGGGAACAATGGAGCATCTTACCACCCTTGATCTCAGTATTATTGCAGGATACCTTGTCCTCACCCTGCTTATCGGCCTGTATTTTTCCAAAAGGGCTTCTAAAAATGTCGGAGAGTTTTTTCTCTCAGGACGACAGCTTCCCTGGTGGATTGCCGGAACAGGCATGGTTGCCACGACGTTTGCCGCAGATACGCCTCTTGCCGTTACAGGACTGGTTGCAAAACATGGTATTGCCGGCAACTGGCTCTGGTGGACCTTCGTTTCCGGAGGAATGCTTACCGTCTTTTTCTTCGCCAGGCTCTGGAGAAGAGCCAACATTCTTACCGACCTCGAGTTCATCGAGTTGCGTTACAGCGGAAAACCGGCAAAGTTTCTCAGAGGCTTCAAGGCTCTCTACTTCGGGCTTTTCATCAACGCAGTCATCATCGGGTGGGTCAACCTTGCCATGTACAAGATTATCAGGATAATGATACCTGAGCTCAACCCTGAACTCGTCATCGTTTCCTGTGTACTCCTGACCACATTCTACTCCGGACTCTCCGGACTTTGGGGAGTCTCCATCACCGACGCTGTACAATTCGTCATCTCGATGGCAGGCTGTATCGTCCTTGCAATACTGGCAGTACAGGCCCCGGAAATCACCAGTGCAGGAGGGATCACAGGAGCTCTGCCGGAATGGATGTTCGATTTCTTCCCTTCTGTCACTGCCGGAAACGCCACCGAAAACATCAATGGAACACTTCAGATGACCTTTGCGTCATTTGCAGCCCTGGCATTTGTCCAGTGGTGGGCATCCTGGTACCCTGGAGCCGAACCGGGGGGCGGAGGGTATATCGCTCAACGGATGATGAGTGCCAAAGACGAAAAGCACTCCCTGCTCGCAACGCTCTGGTTCATCGTTGCCCACTACTGCCTGAGACCATGGCCATGGATTATCGTCGGTCTGGCGAGCCTTGTCCTTTTTCCCGAACTGCCCGCTGCAGAAAAAGAAGACGGTTTTGTCCATGTCATGAAATCGATCCTCCCGGCTGGTTTCAAGGGACTTCTCATCGCAGCTTTTCTTGCGGCATATATGTCAACACTCTCCACACATCTCAACTGGGGAACAAGCTATCTGATCAACGACTTCTACAAGCGATTCCTGAAAACCGATGCGACACCCGGCCATTACGTCTCCATGTCCAGGGTGTTTACCGTCCTTGTTGCACTGTTTGCGCTCTTTATTACATTTTTTGTCCTCGAAACCATAACCGGAGCATGGGAATTCATTATTCAGTGCGGTGCAGGCACCGGATTCGTCCTGATCTTTCGCTGGTACTGGTGGAGACTCAACGCCTGGTCTGAGATCACCTCGATGATCGCCCCTTTTGCCGCTTACGCATGCCTTCAGTTCTTCACCGACATCGAGTTCCCGATGTCGATCTATATTATCGTCATTTTCACCATTGCCGTGACCCTTCTGGTCACCTATCTGACTCCTCCGACAGAAGAAAAACACCTGCTCGAATTCTGGTCAAGAACCAGACCGGGCGGTTCACTCTGGAAACCCGTCGCCGAAAAAGACCAAACCGGCGGACATCGATCCGAATCCGGTTTTTCAAGACTGTTTCTCGACTGGATTGCCGGTATTGTTCTTGTGTATTCCATTCTTTTCGGCACCGGCAAACTCCTTTTCGGGGAACCGCTGACAGCGTCTGTCTATTTCGTGGTCGCTCTTGCCGCCGGAATTTTCATCTACACCGACCTGAACCGGAAAGGCTGGAACACCCTCGATTGAACCGAAAACAAAAATGACCAACTCTCAACCCCAATAAACATCGAGGACCGAAACCATTCGATATGTCAACTATCCACATTGTACTTGCATCACAATCGCCGCGCCGCAGGGAACTTCTGGAACTCATGCAGATACCCTTCAGTACTGTTCCGGCCGAAATCGATGAACACTTTGATACGGAACTGACTTTTGAAGAAAATGTCATGGCCGTCGCTGAAAAAAAAGCACGTTTTTCCGCAATGAAAACCGACATGGACCTGAGAGAATCGGTCATTCTTGGAGCCGACACGACTGTTATCCATGGAGAAAAGTCACTTGGAAAGCCCGGCTCTTTCGAAGAAGCCTGCAATATGCTTGCAGGCCTGCAGGGAAAAACCCATGAAGTGAAAACCGGTTTCGCACTGCTTGAAAACAGTCGCTGTCATAAAGATTGTGCAACGACACGTGTCACATTCTCTCCAATGACCGAAAAGGAGATCAGGCAGTATATCACGACACAGCAACCCTATGACAAAGCCGGAGGATATGGTATCCAGGACCCTTTCATTTCATGCTTTATCCAGCGCATCGAAGGGTGTTACTACAATGTTGTCGGGCTTCCGCTGACACAAATCTATTCGCTTTTATGCAGGATCGGCAGGATCTGAAGCCCTCCACAAGGAACGCTCCGGCCGACAGGACCGTGATCGTCATAACAGGACCGACTGCTTCTGGAAAATCTGTTCTGGCCCACGCCGCGGCAAAAAAAATCAATGCCGAAATCGTTTCCGCCGACTCCCGCCAGATATATTGCGGGATGGATATCGGAACTGCGAAACCCGATTCCGGAATGCTGAGAGAACGTCCCTATCACTTTATCAGTGAAAAAAAGATCGATGAGGACTATAGTGCAGGTGATTTTGTCTCCGATGCACTCGGCCGTCTGAAAACTATTGTTCAAAAAGGAAACAATGCGATCGTTGTCGGCGGTTCGACACTCTATATCGAAGGGCTGCTGCAGGGTTTTGCCGATCTTCCCGGAAAAGACCCTGAAACAAGATGTTTGCTTGAAGAGGAACTGAAAACAAAGGGAAACGAAGCGCTCTATCAGCGCCTGCGCTCCCTTGACCCTGAACAGGCAGCAACCCTCGACCCATCGAAAACACAACGTCTTCTGAGAAGCCTTGAAATAATTTCGATAACGGGTAAAACCGTAACCGAATTGCAGCGATCCCCGACAAAAAAAATGCTACCGTTCAGATTTGTGCCCTTTGGTCTTGTCATGCCCAGAAAAGAGCTCTATGAACGCATAAACAGAAGAACCGACGACATGATCCGGACCGGTTTGATCGAAGAAGCTGAAAAGCTCTACCGGACACACCGGAAAGAAGAGAACAGACCTCTTCCCAACGCCTTGCAGACTGTCGGTTACAGAGAGCTTTTCGATTATTTCAAGGGAAAACATGATATCGGACAATCGGTCGCACTGATACAACAGCACACAAGAAACTATGCAAAACGTCAATTGACCTTTTTCCGGAACAGGCTTGATCTCAGATGGATACCGGCGCCTTATGACAGTAAAAGTCTGGAAGAATGCGTTGATAAAGTGTTACGACTCTATCTCGGACAAGAGTGAACTTATCAGAGAAAGAGTCCCCTTACTTTTCTCTTACGTCATAACGCTGAACGGCATTTCTTTACATGGGTTTTTTCTTGGAAATGTTCCGCTTTTTCATGAAACTTCTAGCAAACGGGAACGTGAACTATAGTATACCTCTCTTATAATCTCTCAACGACCGTAAAGGTCAATTCTGTATTCGGGCGCATAAACATGAACTGAGCCTTCTTAACAGGCAGGGACGATGAAACATTCAGTATCAAAGCGCAAGGACCTCATTATTCTGAAAATCGAAGAGCCTGTCTTTGACATCCGTCATGCAGACAGTTTTTGTGAGGCAATAGACCAAATTCTCGATTCAAAAGCCGATAAAAACATCATCATTGATTTCTCACTTGTCAAAGCTATTGATTCAAGCGGAATCAGTTCCATGCTTCTTGCTCATCGAAAAGCGAACCAGTCGGAACTGTTGAGTATTTTCGTATCGCTTTGCCAGCAGATAAAAGATATTCTGAAACTTTCCGGTCTGGATAAACAGCTTTACATTTTCACGTCGCTCAACGAGGTCATGACGTTGATCGAGGCCTCACGAAACAAAAAAGCCTGCAGTAAAAAATCCCCTCCCCATACGACAACTTCGAAAAACGGCAAAGAAGAATGTGATCTGGAAATGATTTCATCGTCCTTGATCAATGATGAAGAACATGCTCTCGATGAGACTGTCGCTCTGGAGGCTCAATCAGAAAATGAACGTGGTATGACAAAAAAAAGTGGGCGACCGAAGAGATCACTTTCAGGCTCGCTGACAAAAAAGTAACCACAAGTTCCGGTTGCATAGATGAAGGTGTATTGTTGTTCTTTGAAGTACCAATGGCATTGTCTCTTTCGAGATAATAACCTGTCAAGGCTTCTCTTTGTCATCTGATGGAATCACTTCACTCTCTCTCCTGGCTGACAACCGTTGCCGGAGGTCTTTTTTTCTGGTTCATCGAGGGAATCATTCCTTATTTTTCCACTACAACAAAGAGAAAAAGCCATGCAATGATGAACCTGACCATTGCCGGGCTTAACCTGCTTATACTCCTGCCGGGAAGTATCGCTCTTTCGTTTGCCCTTGAACATGCAAAACCTTACTGGGCAGGTATCAGGGAACTTGATATTCCACCTCTCGCCCAGACCGTTCTTATCGTGATCCTTATTGATCTATGGATGTATACCTGGCACAGGCTCAACCATATCAATGATTTTCTCTGGCGCTTTCACTCTGTCCACCACAGTGACCCGTCGCTTGATGTGACGACTGCATGGCGTTTCCATTATGGTGAAATCCTTTTTTCGGAAATGCTTCGATTTCCTGTTTTCATCCTTATTGGCGCAAGCATTCAGGAACTGCTTCTCTACTCGATGATCATGACACCGATCATTGAATTTCATCATAGCAACATCAGTATTCCTTCCGCTGTCGACAGAATACTTCGGCTTGTCATTCCAACCCCCCTCATGCATCGGCTGCACCACTCGAGCAAACGAGCTGAACACGATGCAAACTATGGCAGCATGCTCTCTTTCTGGGACAGACTGTTTGGCAGTTTTCTTGTCAAACAGGACATCAGTGACATCACTATCGGTCTTGCAAACGAAAGTGATCCTGACAAACAGCGCGTTCCGGCACTTCTGTCACGACCTTTTAACAATTGAAGAACCTGAAAAACGCCTGGTTTTAAAAAAGTTTGTTACTTTTTTTAAAAGATAAACCATAAGGCGTTTTCAAACTTCAACCGTGATCCGATCCTGAAGATGTTTGACTCCCCTTTCAAACGCCAAGTAGAAAAGCTGCTTCAAGAGGCGGATATAATCATAAACGGCCCTAATTCGTGGGACATACACGTACACGATAAAAGGCTCTACAGAAGAATCATCGCTCAAGGTAACCTTGGATTCGGTGAAGCCTACATGGACGGGTGGTGGGACTGTGCTGAAATCGACGAGTTGTTTTTCAGAATCCTTCGACATCGCGTCAACAAAAAACTCACACCATTCGCCCGTTTTATCCGTTCACTTGCGGGACACCTTTTCAACTTTCAGATTCCATCGAGAGCCTTTACCGTAGGTGAAAGACACTACAATACCGGCAACGACCTCTTTTCGGCCATGCTGGACCCGGCCATGATCTACAGCTGCGCATACTGGAATCAGAATGATACCCTCGAACAGGCCCAGCAGCATAAACTCCAACTGATTTTTGACAAGCTCGGCCTGAAAGCCGGCATGAAAATCCTGGATATCGGCTGCGGCTGGGGGGGAGCAGCCTGCTTTGCTGCCGAACGATATGGAGTAGAAGTGACCGGGATCACTGTTTCAAGCAAACAGGCAGAATTGGCCCGGGAACGCTGCCATGGCCTGCCGGTCACCTTCAAACTCTGCGACTATCGTGACATCGAGGGACTGTACGACGTAATATACTCGATAGGAATGTTCGAACATGTGGGTCACAAAAATTATCGCCGGTATTTCGACGTTATAGACCGCTGCCTAGCACCCGACGGACTCTGCCTTGTTCATACCATAGGAAGCAACGAATTTTCAACCTGTACAGACCCCTGGATCAGCAAGTATATCTTCCCCAACTCCATGATCCCGTCGGCCAGCCAGATAACGAAAGCTTACGAGGGACTTTTCGTTCTCGAAGACTGGCATGTTTTCGCATACGATTACTTCCTTACGCTCAAGGCATGGCATCAGAATGTAAAGAACCATCGTAACAGCCTTTCTGCAGAGTACAGCGACAGATTTTTCCGGATGTGGGATTTTTACCTTCTGAGCTGTGCCGGCGCTTTCCGCGCCAGACTGCTTCAGGTATGGCAAATCCTGCTCTCTCCCAAAGGAGTCACCGGCGTGTTCCGCGCTCCAAGGTGAAGAATGTTGACGTGTTGAATTGTTGAGTTGTTGAATTGTTTGAAGAAGTCTCCTGCCCTCCCTTCTTCCCATTCACCATTCATAAATAAACCTTCCTGGATTGGCCTTTTCGAACGCATGCACCTGGAGTCTGGAGGCGGCCAGGATCTCTTCGAGTGTATGGCCGGAAACGATCATTCTTCGAAGAACGGGATCTCCCGCCAGTTTATCGAAAAAATCCCCCTTCGTTTCAAAATCGACAAGTCCGGGGTAGAGCTTCTTTAACGAAAGCAGGATTGCTACTCCCGTCCTGAACGGTTCGAAAACATATCGGTCGGTCACCTTGATTTTTATCCCGTTGCAGGCAAGGCCGCTGTATTTTCCTGATGACGGTACGAACGACGTTTTCCTGAACGTAACGCCTGGAAGTTTGAAGTTGTCGAGCTCTTTCTTCAGGAAGCCGGAATGAATGAACGGAGCCCCGAACTGCCGGAAAGGATCGGACGTCCCCCTCCCTTCACTGACATTGGCAGCTTCGAGAAAAACCGTTGCGGGATAGATCAGTACTGTCTCGAGATCCCGGATATTCGGAGAAGGAGCAACAAATCGCCGGCCCGAATATGCATCGGGAAAACGCCCCCTTTTATAACCCTCCATCTCGACAACACGCAGTCGCAGACCGGGATAAAAACGCTCCCTGAGAAACAGGGCTATCTCTCCGACAGTCATACCATGGACAAAGGGTACCGGCACCATTCCCACAAAAGACTGCTGATCCGGATCGAGCATGAAACCATCGGCGGGTATTGGCGAAAGAGGGTTTGGCCTGTCAAGGACCATGAATGTTATACCCGCCTCCTGACAGGCTTCCATCGCATAACGCATGGTTGAAATATAGGTATAACACCGTGCCCCGATATCCTGCAGATCGAAAAGAAGCACATCGATGGTCTGTCGCAGCAGTTCAACATCAGGTTTTTTGCTTGAACCGTAAAGAGAATATACCTTCAGCGTATCGGCTATCCGCTCATCACCAACCTTGACACCTGCTCCAAGAAGGGCATGAAAACCATGCTCCGGAGCCATCAGGTATTTCAGATCATGCCCGTGTCGCAACAGGACCTGATAATCGGGCTCACCACTCATCGTGGTTCCTGCAGCATTGGTAATAAGCGCAAGTCGCTTCCCCTTCAATTCCGTGCAGCGATTCGCATCGAGCACATCGATACCATACCGCAACACTCCTGCCTCCGAAACAACAGTCATACAGAGAACAAGAAAGAGAACAAGCGATATGAAAATCGGACGTTTCATGGCAGACAGGTCTTGTTCTGGCAATCGTTACAGGAATATATACAATCCACAATGAGCGGTTGCAGAGAATGCCCAACAAAACAACCATTGAAGAGACCGTTCATGAACTTCTATGACCATGCATGCGGGAGATGCAAGGCACAGGGTAAGGGGAGTCAAAAGGTATCACCAATAAAAAAGCCGCACAACATGGCGCGGCCCTTTTTCTTGTGGTGGGGACAGGACTTGAACCTGCAACCTTCGGGTTATGAGCCCGACGAGCTACCAATTGCTCCACCCCACGATGTTAGTGTGGTCTAATGTAAGGATTATAATGTTCTATGCAAAAACTATTGAACAGTTTTTCCATTGACATCAGATCCGTCAACCTCAACAAGATGAAGTTTGCCATCGTTCCCTTCGGCTGCAAGTATCATTCCCTCAGAGCGCTCGCCTCTGATTTTTCTTTCGGCAAGGTTCGCAACAAGAACGACCTGTTTTCCAACGAGATCTTCAGGTTCATATGAGCTCGCAATACCAGCCAGCACCTGTCGATGTCCGGCACCGAGTTTGACCTGCAGCTTGAGCAGCTTGTCCGTTTTTTTGACTTTTTCGCATTCCGTAACCGTTACGACACGAAGATCGACTTGTTGAAAATCATCGAAACTGATCTCCGGCTTGATCGGATCGGATTGATCGCCTTCAGCTTCTTTTTTCTCGATTTCTGCAAGCAGCTTTTCGATTTTCGCGAGTTCGGGAGCAATATCCCGTTCCTCGATCTTGCGAAAAAGTATTTCAGAATCACCGGACAACCTGTGCCCTTTTGACAACCGGGGTTTCTTTGCCATGTCCCAGGATACCTTGCCGGTCCTGATGGCTTCATCGAGCGCCTGATCGAACCCGAGCATCGAATAGATCCTGTTCGAGGTGTGCGGAATGACCGGATACCATGCAATCGCGAGTGTGTGGCAGAGATTGGCCGACAGCGCCATGGTTTTTGCTGCTCTTGCAGGATCGGTTTTCATCTCTTTCCATGGCTCCGACTCGGTTAAAAACCGGTTTGCAGAACGGGCAATCTGCATGGTAAGAGCTGCAGCATCCCTGAAATGAAACCCATTGTATGCATTTTCAAGCTTCCCGAAACTATCTTCCCAGTCGATACCCAGTGCATTCCATTCGTCAATAGTGCAGTCACAGGGTATTTCACCATTGAATTTCGCATTGGTAAAGTCGATCGAACGCTTGATAAAATTCCCGAGGGTATCGGCAAGCTCACCGTTGATCCTGTTCTGAAAGTCTGTCCAGCTGAAATCGCTGTCCTTGTTCTCGGGATAATTCATCGCTATGGTATAACGCAGGGTATCTGCAGGGAACCTGTCGAGAAATTCACCAAGATAGACAGCGTAGTTTCTTGACTTGGAAAATTTCCGCCCTTCAAAATTCATGAATTCTGATGCCGGGACGTTATCGGCCAACGAGTACACGCCTTCTTTTCTCCCTTCGTTCCATGCCATCAGGATCGCCGGAAACATGAGTGTATGAAACACAACATTGTCTTTGCCGATAAAATGAATTATTCGGCTGTCCGGTGACTGCCAGTACTCCTTCCAGAGATCCGGAGAACCTTCATTTTCAGCCCATTGACGGGTAAAAGAAATATAGCCAAGAACAGCGTCGAACCAGACATAGAGAACCTTTCCGGCAGCTTCGTCGCTCTGGACGGGAACGGGCACACCCCAGTGGAGATCCCTGGTTATCGCCCTGTCGGCAAGCCCCTGCTTGAGCCATGTCCGGGTATAGTTCAGAACGTTTGAGCGCCAGTCCTTGTCATGACCCGCAACATATTTCTCGAGCAACTCCTGGAACCTTCCGAGCGGAAAATACCAGTGAAGCGTTTCCCTAAGTTCCGGAGCGTTGTCGGAAAGCTTGCTTTTCGGGTCAATAAGCTCACGAGGGTTCAAATGTGTACCGCACTGTTCACACTGGTCTCCGTTCGCCTCGGGATTCTTGCATATCGGGCAGGTTCCGGTCACATAACGGTCCGACAGAAAACGCTTTTTTTCGGGATCAAAAAAATGATGCTCCTTTTTCTTGACAAAAATATCCTTGGCATTGATCTCCCTGAAAAACTCCTGTGTCGTTTCACGATGACGGTCTGAGGAAGTTCTTCCATAGCAATCGAATGAGATGCCGCACCGCTCGAAAGCATCAAGATTCATGCGGTGATACCTGTCAACGACCTCCTGGGGTGAAATCCCTTCATTGTCAGCTGTTATCGTTATGGGAACACCATGTTCATCCGATCCCCCTATATGGATGATATCCTCACCATGGAGTCTTTTATAACGGACATAGATGTCGGCAGGAAGGTAAACACCGGCCAGGTGACCGAGATGTACAGGACCGTTGGCATAAGGAAGGGCTGTCGTAACAAGTGTTCGTTTATACTGGTTATTCATGAAAAAAATGTGGTTCAGACCTGAATTGAGCGATTGTCAAGCCCTGTGAAATATCCGGTCTGATTTCACGGGATCGGCATTTCCCGACTTGTCGGGATTTCAACAAATGCGGTTCTTTATCTGTTTCCACCCTCACCCTGCAGATGAGGGATAATCTCAATAAAAATATAGTATAACAGATTGTCTTTGATAAACTTACTATTATTGAGCATCCCGACGAGTCGGGACACTCAGTTTAGGTCAGACTTATTTCTTGACAAACATCGAACTGAAATCCCGCAGCGCCATAACCATCAGCGTTCCGTTCCCGCTGTATCTGAGGCTTATTTCTCTACGTGAAGGATCGATACTTTCAATTATAGCCATACCGTCAGGAGTAGTGACTTTGCTGCCAAGAGGAGGATAGGTCTCTTGAGGAGAATGTTTCCTGCATCCCTGGTTTTTTGAGTAGCTCAGACAGCATTTTGGCCGGTTGCACTGACCGATGACGTTGTGCGTATGACTCTCACCATGGGTGCTCTCAGATGCATGCTGCTTTTCAGCGAAAGGATTTGAATTGATTTTCTGTATCCAGCTCGAGCAGCACAACACACATCCGCATGCACCGAAACTGTTGGCCCGTCGTGCTTCTTCCCTCGTCGTTATCTGGACCATCTGGATCCGGGCCTTGAATTCACTGGCAAGATCACGTACAAGGGAACGAAAATCAACCCTGTGCTGGGCCGTATAAAATACGGTCACTTTCTGCTGATCGAGACGCAATTCGACATCAACCAGTTTCATGTCGAGCCTGTGAGCCTTGATCCTGGAAAGACAGATGTCGCGAATACCGGTTTCACGTTCCCTGACTGCACGAAGCTTTTCCGCATCACTTTCATCAGCAAACCTCATAATGGCACCGATACTCTCACCACTCTCCTCAAGCCCCTTCAGCTGCATTTTTTTACTTGCGATGACTCCTGCGGCATAGACGATACCGTAGTCATACCCTCCGTCAGCCTCGACAATAACAGCCCTACCTACCTCCGGCAGTTCTCCGGCAGGAGCCCTGTAAAAATCCCTCCGGCAGCACTTGAGTTCTACCTCGCATATATCACTCGATATATCTTCCGGGGCACCATACAACTCTTCCAGTTCACGGTGAAGTATTCGGGAAAGTTGCAACCGTACTTTTGCATGGTCACCTAACGTACAACTGCATATAACATTACTCATACTCAACTCACTTTATCCTGAACCGAACGCCCCGAACTATCGGGATATCAAGAACAGAACATTTTTTTATTCCCGGCATGTTCGACAATCGTTCAATTCAGGGTTATTATGGCTTTCGGCCTCCACACCGTCACTTCCGCCCGGAGCGCCAGAATCGTTTCAGAACGTCAACCCTTGTATTTACCGATTCGGCTCCCTTGACAAGAAGCTGAAATTCACTCGTGTCCCTGTCAATTATTTTTCGTTTGAGATCGGACAGGTGGCGATCGGTTGTATTCTGCATATGCACCGTCAACTCTTTTTTACCATCGTAGACATCCCGGTTCACCAGTTCCGGGCTACCGAAGGAAAGAAACAGCTCCGGTCTCTGCTCCTCAAGATATTCAATCCGGCTGACAACTGAAACCAGGTAGATACTGCTGATTTTCCTGAGAACACGGTCAACGATCGATGAGGCACCGTTATAAAAATGAAGCGGTTTTTTGTCAACATGCTCGATCACACCTTGAGGAAAAATCCACAAGGCGTTCTGCTTCCCGCTTGTTTCAGCCAGTCGCGCTGCAGCGTAATCGACCGTCTCCATCGCGCTTCGTGAGTTTTGACGGTCAAGAGAAAAAGCACCGAGGCGGGTAAAAAAGCGATACTTCACAAGCTGACTGTATTCTATGATGATATACAGGTTCTGACGGAAAAACATTTCCGTGCAGAGCTGAGACCAGAAACCGTCCCACCAGTAGGCGTGGTTGCAGTAAAAGAGCACCGGGCATGCTGCCTGCATGTTCCGGGTTTCGACCGGAACAAAAGCTCTGACAGCATGAAAGTACTTTTTGAACTGCCGTCTCGAATACCAGCTGAACCACCGGGTATAACCCCGGCTTCGACGGACTGGAAGCATGGCTGCTTATGAAAACGCTTTTCTTATTCGATCTGTTGCTTCTTTGAGTTCATCGATCGAAGCGGCATAGGACAACCTGAGATTCAGAGGAGCACCAAAAGCATCACCCGGTACGGTGGCCACATAATGATCGACAAGAAGATACTCTGCAACATCGGTCGAGGTATGCAACGTTTTGCCGCCGAAAGATTTGCCCAGCACCCCTGCAATCGATGGAAAGATATAAAAAGCGCCTTCCGGCATGGCTGCCGAAATTCCAGCTATATCATTGAGCGCCTCGTACATGTAGTTCCTCCGTTTTTCAAACTCGGCTCTGCGCTCTTCGATAATGCTCTGGTCGCCCGTCAGTGCAGCAAGAGCCGCTTTCTGAGCGATCGAGTTGGCGTTCGATGTCGTTTGTGACTGTATTTTCGCGCACGCATCGATCAGCCATTTCGGCCCGGCAAGATAACCGATACGCCAGCCGGTCATCGAATAGGTTTTCGATACACCGTTACTGACAATAACCCTGTCCCGTACTTCAGGAATCCTGGCTGGTGAAAACGGTTTGACGTCACCGTAAACGATCTGATCGTACATCTCGTCGGAAAGCACGAAAATATCCCGATCTTCGATCACTTTCATCAATGCCCGCACATCATTCTCGGCGTAAACCACACCGGAAGGATTGGACGGAGAATTGAGAACAAGCAGCTTTGTCTGAGGAGTGATTGCCTCCTCAAGCTGCTCGGGAGTCATTTTATAGCCTGTCTCCTCAGTCGTGGGCACAATAACAGGCTCTGCACCGGACAGCCGCACCATTTCAGGGAAGCTGACCCAGAAAGGAGCTGGGATGATCACCTCGTCACCCTCCTGGCACAAAGACAGAATCGCATTGGCCAGCGTCTGCTTGCCGCCTGCGCTCACGATGATCTGGGCAGGAGAAAACTCGATAGCATTATCCCGCTTGAATTTTTCGGCCACAGCTTTTTTCAGTTCCGGTATACCGGCGTTGGCAGTATATCGGGTAAATCCTGACTGTATGGCCTCAATCCCCGCTTCAGCCACAAAATCAGGAGTAGGGAAATCAGGCTCCCCTGCTGAAAGACTTATAATATCCTTCCCCTCGGCTTTCATCTGCTTTGCAAGACCCGATATTTTCATCGTTTGAGATTCCTGCATGCTGAGAACACGGCGGGTGAGATATTTTTCACCTGGATTGTTGTTTCCGTTCATAATTGTTAATAAATGGTGTGTTGTTGAAAAGTATACTCCTGACATCTGAAGTCTCAGGGTTTCTGCTCCATGCATTTGTTTTCAAGCATGGTCAAAACTTGGGGATGCACAAATTTACTCACGTCACCGCCAAGCATCGCAACCTCCTTGATGATCGAAGAAGCCACATACGTATATTTGACGTTGGGCATCAGGAATACTGTAGTAACCTCCGGGTTGAGATGACGGTTGAGAAGAGACATCTGAAACTCGTATTCAAAATCCTTGACCTGACGCACACCCCGGATTATAGCCGTCGCGCCCATTTCCCTTGCATATTCAGCAAGCAAACCGCTATGCAGAACCTCAACCGATACGCCCGGGAGACTCGCGGTTACGGTTTCGATCATCGCTGAACGCTCCTTGGCGGAAAAAAGGGTTTGCTTCTTACTGTTTTCGGCAATAACGACAATAACCTTCTCAAAAATCGTAAGAGCTCTTTCAAGGACATCGAGATGCCCGTTTGTAAAGGGATCGAATGTCCCGGGATATATTGCATGCCTTTTCATGGCCGACCCTTTTCATTTGTAGACATAACGTCAGTTCAGGCAGATGTTCGAGAAAAAAATGTAACCCTGGTCATTCCGTAATCTTTATCAAAAAAAAAGTATGGCTCGTTTTCAAAGCTGAAGCTGTTGCTGTGTTCGATCAGCAAAAGCCCCTCATCGGTAATCAGTCCCCTGTTGAAAATACCCCTGATCAACCCGTTATAGTCTCTCCAGTTGTACGGGGGATCACAAAAAACAAGATCATAGGTATCATCAGCAGACCTTATGAATGATACTACATCCTTGTTCAGGATCCTTATTCCGGATGTTATACCCAGTGCCGACGCGGTACCGCGTAACGATTTCAGGGAATGTATGCTTCTGTCCACAAAACAAACCTCTGCAGCACCCCGGCTCAGAGCCTCATATCCCAGTGAACCGAACCCGGCGAACAGATCGAGTACCTTTGCCCCATCAATCTCCATCCTTACGGAGATGATATCGAACAGCGATTTTTTTACCCTGCTGCTGCATGGCCGGATTGATCCGGTTGCAGATCGCTGCAGCTTTTGCCCTTTATACGTACCTGACAGTATCTGCAATTACACACATTCCCATGGTTAAAAATCGCCAAACGAGGTCTCACCCAGAATTTCCAGAGCCTTTTCACACTGCTCGGCGGAAGGAGGTTTACCGTGCCAGTTGGTATTGTCAGGCATCGTTCCCTCAAAAAAGGGAACCCCTTTTCCCATAACGGTAACAGCCAGTATAACCGAAGGCTTGTTCCGTTCTTTTTCCGAGCGGATCAATCCGGTCACCCGGATAATATCCTCAATATCATTTCCGTCACACTCATGGACATTCCATCCGAACGATCGCCATTTGTCGGCGAACGGCTCGATATTCATCACACTCGACACCTCGCCGTCAATCTGCTGATTATTATAGTCGACAATACCGATAAGGTTTCCAAGGCCGTAATGAGCTGCACTCATAGCAGCCTCCCAGATTTGCCCTTCCTGACTTTCACCGTCACCCATCAGGCAGAATACATCGCCTGAACATCCATCAAGACGTTTACCGAGAGCGGCACCGACAGCTGCCGAAAGTCCCTGCCCCAACGAACCGGACGCTATATGAATCCCGGGAAGATCTGCTTCAGAAGCAGGATGTCCCTGCAGATAACTGTTGATCCTGCGAAGCGAATTCAGTTCATCGACCCGGAAATATCCGCTTCTGGCAAGGACACTGTACCAGACAGGAGCGATATGACCATTGGAAAGAAAAAGCATATCCCTGCCAAAGGTGTTTTTGAAATCATGCGGATCGTGATCAAGAATACCGAAATAAAGTGACGTAAACACATCGGCCATGCCGAGCGATCCTCCGGTATGACCCGACGCCGCCATTGTAAGCATGCGTACAACATCACGCCGCACCTGGCATGCCATTTCCTTCTTTCCTTCCAGAGAGTCGATCCTCTGAACCTTTCCTTTCTTTTCAGGCGGATATGGTTTAATGCCTATTCCCATTGGTACAAATCCCTCCTACATTCAAGAAATATTACTCACACATGAACCACCCGGTCCGGGTCGGGTTCAAGGCCTTGACGCAGAAGCTAAAGGTAAGTGCAACAGCATAAAAAAACAACCTCAGGATGGATACCGGATCACCTTGTGTACAATTCCAGTTATAACAGGGGACATCACGATATTTCAGGAGGAAAAAAGGTCAGGTGACCGGCTCGGTGCATAGTTCTGCACTCAGATTCTTCCAGCGCTCATGAATTATTCATGCGGCGTCTTATGTCTTTTGCGATGCCGGAGAAAAGCGCCAAACGCAATCAACAGGGCAATGAGGCTCAGCGGGACACTGTAGATCGCCATGTAGGAACCGATGTCCTGCCAGTTCTCACCAAGGAAATAACCGCCCCTGAGAAGAACCGCGTACCAGACCACCGAACTCGATAACGCCGCCAGCAGAACACCGATCACATGCAGGTGCATAAAACCGGCCATAATTGAGATGATCGCGCGATATCCGAAAAGAAATCTGTTCACAAGGACAGCCGTGTATCCATGGGCAGAAAAACGGATGCGGGCCGCTTCCATAAGGTCAGGCGGAAACATACGATGAACTGCACGCACAATCCCGTGCCGAATCCTGCTCTCTCCCCTGGCATAGATCTTCAGACCAATCATACGGCTGAAGAGAAACATCGTCATAAAACCGACGGTAGAACCGATAGAAGCGAAAATGACAGAAAGGAAAAAATCAATGTTGCTCGAGTAACAGAGGTAGCCGACAAATGCGACAGGAACGTCGCCGGGTATGGGCGGGACAACGTTTTCGAGAAAAGAGATCAAGAACAGAAACAGGTAGATTGCGGCCGGGTCCGCGGTCCGCAGATAATCGACAATACTTTCCAGCATCCGCCCTCCCGGCTCACATCATGACTGGCATCAAAGGTCAAGCACTCGTTTTTCAACCTCGGAATAGGCGTCTTCAACCCCGCCGAGATCGTAGCGAAAACGATCCTTGTCCATTTTCTCACCTGTATCGAGATCCCAGAACCTGCACGTATCGGGGCTTATTTCATCTCCGAGCAGAATTTCGCCATTGTGCCTGCCAAATTCAAGCTTGAAATCGACCAGGTTCAGATTGCGGCCTGCAAAAAAGCTCCTCATCAAGGTATTGATCTTCGCAGCAAACTCTTTCAAAACATCCAGTTCCTCATAAGAGGCAAGCCCAAGTGCAACAGCATGGCTTTCGTTCATCAGAGGATCGTCAAGGTCATCGTCTTTGAGGTAGAGCTCGATAATCGGATTTTCGAGTTGCTTTCCTTCGGCGAAACCATACCGGTGGACTAACGAACCGGCAGCGACGTTCCGCACAACAACCTCAACCATGATAATGTCCAGGCGCTTGCAGAGCATATCCCTGTCGGAGAGCTTTTCCACAAAATGAGTCGGAATGCCGTTGTCGGCAAGATGAGTGAAAAGCTTGCAGGAAATTGCATTATTGACAATCCCTTTATTGCTGATCGTTCCTTTTTTCTTGTTATTGAAAGCTGTGGCGTCATCCTTGAATTCCTGGATGACAAGGTCATTATCATCGGTGAGAAAAACCTTTTTTGCTTTCCCTTCGTGTAGAAGTTCTGTTTTGTTCATAATCGAAATCTTTCCGTGGTTTTGATTGCACATTACCGTCTGTAAAGAAGACTGTAGATGTACAGGTTATAAAAAATGAACTATAAAGCCATGAAAACACTGCATTTCTCTATTCCCCTGATCATCACCGTCTCGATTCTGGGCTCCCTGCCGATTCTTGAAAAAATCACACTTGGCAGAATGGGCATCACCCAGATGATATTTTACCGAAGCATTGCCCAGACCTTCATTCTCGGACTGATTGTCTGGTTCAGTTCCTCATCCCTTTCGGCAGACATACCTGTTCGATACACCGTTTACGCGCTTCTTCAGGGAGCTGCTGTCACCATCATGCTCTTCTTCTATCTCAGCGCCGTAAAAACAACAGACATTTCCATCGTCAACCCTATCATATCGGCGGCACCACTTATAACGTATATACTGGCGGTCGTTCTTCTCAACGAACCACTCAATATGATGCGAGTGTCTGGAGTAGTACTTGTCGTCGGAGGGATAATGCTGATCATTCACAGCAGATGAAATACAGCCCTGTCAGGAATCTCCCTTGTAGTTCGCCTGCTGAACGGCTCCCCTGAGAACAATATTAACCTGATCGTCGGTCAGCCCTTTTTCCATAAGAAAATTCATAAAACGAAACACGCCAAGATCGGACAACATCGCTTTCGGCCGATCTTCCTCACGCAGCCCGCGCGAGTCGCAATGTTCTTCCGCAGTATGTATCCAGCTTTCCACAAACTGTTCGGACTTGCCGTCCCCGGTAAAATAGTCACGGACAATTCTTACGACCTCGTTACGTGACGGTTCCGGATTTTCATTGAAAATCTGCTGCATCTCCCGGGATATCCTGGCAAGCACATCAACAGCCTCCCTGTCGAGCGCCTCCTCGAGTATATCCCTGGCTTTTTGTGTGAAATCGGACTTGTGCGCCATACTGCTCTTGATTCATTGGCTTGCGGCTCCATCGGCATGCTTCCGAAGAATCCCGGACAAGTTACATATCATTCTGATAAAGAAAAAATTTTGCCTTTTCCCCTGAACCTTCTCACCGGACACACAACCTCATCGGTATAGATCAGGCATCGGTCTGAACGTCAGAAAATGATCAGATATTCTCAAACAGAACCTTTATATCTGCTCCACTGTCAGTACAAATCCCCAGTATCTGGGCGGGATCGTCACATCCAGTTCGACCTTTTGTGTCTCACCGGCCTTTATATCAAGGTCACGGGTAACGACCGTCGAATAATTATCGTTTTCATTACCTTCAAGAGGTTCATACTCCAACCCTTCAGGCAGCTTCCTGCCTCTTGCCAGGCATGCCGAAACCGCCATGTTTTTTCCCTTGAGATCCCTTGATGGATTCAGCAGCCGATCTTCCCCGAAGTTTTTCACAAAAACCGTTATGGCAAGAGGCTTGACCCCCTCATTGCCAATCATCGGCCAGGCATGCATCTCCTGGACAACACCCAACTGTCCCGCAACAGGCTTGTGAAAAAGCAACTCATCGACGATGTCTTCAGAATATCGACCGGCAAAAAAGCTGCGACAATCAAGACGGCGGCAATGGTCCACCTGACTGCTTTCATGATGAAAATGATTAAAAGGAATTGACCCCTCTACCTTTTCTATACAAGGATAACCACATGGACTACTACTCGAATACTGTAAACGTGAAGATAGACATAAGTCCCTTTTTCATGAATAATTACTCTGCAGGCTCGGTTTGCCTCCAAGCCGAACAAAAGCAGAAACCTGCGCCTTACTCACTGGCCGGTCAACCAGTGATCCCCCCCGCTCATCTGACAGGATCAGATCGGAATAAACACCCGATGCGCTCAACGCACTCGCACATATACGGCATAAAAACATCAAAGAAGCATTTTTCAGCGTATTTGCTTGGCTCATTTTGATATTCTGACTATCTTTCACCTCCTCTAAACAACGAACATCATCAACACCGTCACCAATGGAGAATATCATGTCGAATGAAAAAATAACACCGGTTGTTGTAACACCAACAAAGAGCATCGGAATCGGGATTCTGCTATCCTTCCTTTTTGGTCCCATTGGGATGTTCTATGCAACAATAACAGGAGGAATAATAATGCTGGTTGTTTCCATAGGTATCGGCATTATCACCATGGGACTTGGCTACTTTTTTGTCGTGCCGATATGCGTCATCTGGACTGCCATTTCAGTTATACTCTATAACAAAAAACTGCTATCACAACCGGCCAGTCATTCTTGATTGAAAGACATGTATACAAATACGCCCATAGTGTCATCACCAATGTTCGAGACGGCATTTTTCCTGATTTTGAGCAGCAAAGCAACAATACCATACCAGAAAACCTCTGCACAGCAACAATTCTGACAAAAATCTGTCATCGAGTTTTTCGCCGGAAATACCTTTTTAACTGATAGACGAAAATGGTGCTAAAGAAAGTATATCAGAAATGAACCGGTCAACAGGAACGCAAAGCCCCAGCAGATAGCCGGGATGCGCTCCAGTGATGACCCGATGTCAGAACTTCACGCCGTAGCGAAGAGCTGCTTCAAGACGGGCAATGCCGCCATAGGCCGGTGAGCCCAACCCGACGCTTCCCGTCAGAGCGCTCTTCTCTGCAAGACCGTAACCGCAGGCCGCTTCTGCATATGGACAGATGTCGTTTCGATCAAGCATCGCCGGAACTGCAAACGTCCCCATGCCGGGAACATCCGACGAATGCCGATTTCATCATGTTTTCCTGGCACAAATCGTTGTGACATATTTGTTTGCGGTTGCATTGAACTGACTTGGTTTACTACTGAGGCTGAAAACATATATCAAAAAAAACACAATTCGAAGTGATATTTCCTGAAGCAACAACTTTCATCCATCAACATTCAGAACAACGGAATTCCTGCCTGAAAATCAGACATGCAGGCATCTTTACGATTGAAGTATCACATAAATGAGACGCATTTATTACTTTATTATCATCATCAAGAAACGACGCCTCTGAAACGAACAGCACATGCAAATCAGGTTTTCAGCCTTCTTCTTTACGATTCTCAGCCTTCTTCACTTCTGTACCGCAACAGACACCCTTTCAAAAGAAAAAAAAACACTATCTGTCTTGTGGTGGAATGTTGATATAATGCCCTAAGGCATTACAATAAAGCACTATAGACGAACCAAAACAAGAGTTCAACAGCATGATAGCAGCAAAAACAAGCACAAAAGCCATTTCGGGCATAAAAAAAGCCGGGCATGTGCCCGGCATCAATTCAGCGTCTAAGCTCAAAATATCCGTATTATGCAAGCAAGCAGCCTGCTTCAATATCGCTCTTTCCGGCCATGAGAAACACTCCCTTGCCACCACTCTTTTCGGCCCGTAGCTCACCGATATTGATTTTCTCTTTCGTGTCGTCGGTGCTGGGAACTATGCTTGCAATTATCTGCGGGTTTGGCGAAATTGTGCAGGGATGTGGACAGAAGATGAAGAAGAATAATTTGCGGCTCAGTTATGCGTATGCCGTATAAGCATACCATGAGATATCTTTTCTTGCCGCAGATGCTTGATTTATGCGCTTATCAGGCTGATTATCAGCATCGTATTTGGTTTTTTCTACAGGATTGCATGAAAATCTGTAGTGCAGATAATAAATAATGTTGTGTTTCTAAAAAGTACCCGAAAATAAAATATGATTAATGATCCAGATGCGAAAGGTCGCTTTAATGACCTGCTAGAGTATGTGCATCATGTTGGGATGTTGAACCAAAAACCAATATTCAGAATCGACGAATATAAACAATTGGTTATTTGGGAACATGAACTTAAAGGTCGCATTGGCATTCAGCATAATACCGCAGATGAGGATGGGGTGCCAATTTGGGTACGAGTTGAAAGATTAATAAGAATTCCTCCCCCAGAGATTCCGAAACAACTTCAGGAATGGGTTGCTGTCAGTAATGACCCTATGATTCAGCCTGAAGTGAAAGAAAAAATTATAAAAACAGTAAGCGAATCGGAAGCACAAAATTTAGTTACCCAAGGAGTTATCTCAGAAGCAGACATTAAAACCCCACTCAAAGACCTCGATGATACAACCAATAGCAAAGATATAATTATCAGGTTGGGTAACAATATTGCCATTAAATCAAATATTGAAAACTATATTAATGAACAATGGCTACCATGGACAGAAGAGGAAAAGCCACGGCGTAAAACTATAAAAGTCTATGATTCACTTTTTAGCCTACAACAAACAATCGAAGCTCAAGGAGATGAGCAGCCAATAGAACTCATTTGGGGCATTGGCATTGCCAGATGGAATTGTGAAGGCCATAAGATTGACCACTCCCTTATCGAAAAAGCTATTGAAATTGAAGTCAACCGGGAAGACGGTTCAATATTGATTCACCCCAGAAACATTGAGCCAGTTCTTGCGTTAGGCTCTTTCTCAGCACTTGATAACCCTGGTGTTAATACCCTTATACGGTTTGGGAAAAAGCATTTTTCTGAGCTATCAGATGATGTTGAATTTTCACCTTATGTCCATGAAAGTTTTGAGCCAATTCTTAGGCAAGCATCAACATACTTGAGCGAGAAAGGTACTTATTGGCCAGACGTTAACCCTGACAAAGAAAATCGCAAACCGAATAAAATCGGAGACACACTGGAAATCACAGACAGTTGGGTAATGTTTGTGCGCCCAAGAAGCAGAACAGGTTTTGTTCAAGACATAGAACGATTTCAAAAAAAATTAGAAGAATCACCGGGCAACATTCCCAAGCCAGCTAAAAGAATAATCTCCGAGTTGTCGGACGCAAAACCGGTTACGGCTCCTTCAGGTATTGCCTCCGGGAGTGAATCTTCATTATCATCCTCGCCAAGTTGCCAGAAAGCAGAACTATTTTTCCCAAAACCATTCAATGACGCACAAGTTCAAATAGTTGATAGACTTGAGCAAAATGATGGTGTGGTTGTTCAAGGTCCTCCTGGCACAGGAAAAACGCATACTATCGCAAATATTATTTGTCATTACCTTGCAACAGGCCGGACAGTGCTTGTCACATCAAAAGGCGACCCCGCCTTGTCAGTGCTACAAGGGCAAATACCAGAGGAGTTAAGGTCGCTTACCATCAGCCTTCTGACCAATGAAAAGCAAGGAATGAAACAGCTTGAATCCGCTGTACAGCTTCTTGCAGGCATAGCAAGCCAGACAAATCTACGAGATTTAAAACAAGAGGCAGGGTCTCATGAATTGAGAGTTAAACAGCTCAAAAAAGAGATTCAAAAAATTGACGGAGAAATTAAAGACTGGGGTTTAAAACAACTAAACCCCATAAATAAGGAGCTTTCTGGCACAGAATCAGAAATAACAGCCATGGAGCTGGCAGAACAGGTTATTTCTGATACAGGCAAGCATGAGTGGCTTCTTGATGCTCTTGGTTCGTCCGAAAAATTTATTCCTCAATTTACAGATTCTGATATTGCCAGTATTCGCTCAGCGAGAAGAAATCTTGGTAAAGATATTAGCTATGTAGGCAAACGCCTGCCAAATCAGCAAGACATGGTTGACTCAGCGAATATTGTAGCAATCCATGACGACCTAGCAACCTCGGCAAGAATAGAGGAGCAAGCTAAAGACAATAGTATTCCTCCATTAGCCGTATCAGTTGAAAAGTCAGTAGACCGCGCAAAGAATTTAATCTCTCCCCTAAAAGACCTCCACCACCTCCTAGCTCAACTAGAAACTTCTCCATGGCTAAAAAGTTTGTTCTACCATTGGCTCAACAAACAAGACCAAGTGAGTCACATTGAATTATTTAATGAGCTACGAAATGAATTAAGCAGGTTGATGACTGAAAGACAAAAATTCATTAGAACTCTCGTTGAAGTAAATGATCCTGCCTCGCATAGTGAGCAAATTTTAAATGCACTTAACAATCTAATAGCTGGCAAAAGACCTTTTGGTCTTTTGCCATTCGGAAATAAGGAAGCAAAACAGGGTTTAGAACTTATTCGTATAGATGGAGAGGAGCCGAAAAGCACAGAACAATGGCAACTTGCCAAAGACTATATCGTATTCCAAGATAATATCCGAAAATTTACAGTCCGCTGGAACCATGCAGGTCAGGAGCTTGAACTACCGAAATTATCATTTTCATATGGTGATCCATTCAAAACTGGTCAATCAATTCATGACGCAATATGCAAAGCTGAAGAGGTCGCCCAGCAGTGGGGTGCAATAAAAAGTGAGATTTCTGCACTATTTCCCCATGGCGTGGCCATCAGTAACTTGCTCAAAAATAAAACTGAAATCGAAAAGGTTCTTGAAGCCATTAAATTAAATACATCTCGAATCAGCTTAGGGGCGCAAAGGATAAAATTACAAGATCTCACGGATAAAATTAAAAACTCTGAGGGTGAAGTTTCTATTAAGTTACTGGATTTCATCCAGAACTCAATTGGCAATCCTGCTTACTCTTCAGATGAAATCATGAAAGAGTGGCAAGGTTTTATAGCAGAACTAAATAGGCTAAATGAATTAGCAAATGAAATATCTATTGCCGAAAGAGTTTCAGAAAAAATATTATCTTCGGGTGCTCCCAATTGGGCAAATCAACTCAGAACAGAACCTATTTCATCAACGGAAAATGAATTAACGCCGATAGATTGGTTTGCATCTTGGCAATGGAAACGCCGTAACCAATACCTACAAGAAATTGACGGAAGAGAAGAACTGAAAAAATTATCGGAGAAACGCTCTCGCCTCGGCAACGATTTGCAAAGAACCTTTTCAGATTTAATCAAAGTAAAAACAAATATCGGCCTGCACACAAATATGACAGAGCGTGTCCAAGGTGCGTTAATGCGTTTCGTTTCTTCTGTAGCAAAAATAGGAAAAGGTACAGGGAAAAGGGCTCCAAGACACCGAAGAGATGCCTACAGAGCAATGAATGATTGCTATAGTGGTGTTCCATGCTGGATCATGCCAACATGGCGCATTAGCGAAAGCCTTCCGTCTGACTTTGGCTCATTTGATCTGGTTATTATTGATGAAGCATCACAGTCAGACATAACAGCCTTGCCTGCAATAATGAGAGCCAAGAAAATCTTGATTGTTGGTGACGATAAGCAGGTAAGCCCAACTGCTGCATTTATAGCTGAAGAGAAAATTCTACAACTCAGGCATAACTTTTTAAGAGGACAACCTTTTGCCGAGTTGCTTCTTCCTGGTGTATCAATTTATGATCTTGCCAATGCAGTATTCCCCGGCCAGCGCATTATGCTAACAGAGCATTTCCGATGTGTTGAACCTATTATCAGGTTCAGCATGCAATTTTACAGTGAGCCACTCAACCCTCTGAGAATTCCAACAGCATCGGAAAAGCTAACGCCACCTCTGATTGATGTTCATGTAAAACATGGTCGCCGGGATGAGCTGAAGAAAATCAATGAGGATGAAGCTGAAGCAATTGTTTCTGAAATCAAAACTCTTGTTAATAATCCAAAATATTCAGGGAGAACAATTGGTGTTATTTCTCTTGTAGGTGCACAGCAGGCTAAATTTATTCAAAATGAACTGTTAATTGAGCTAGGTGAAGATATTTACCAAAAGTTTCATATAGCCTGTGGAGACCCGGCAACTTTTCAGGGAAAAGAAAGGGACATTATACTCTTGTCAATGGTTGTCGGTGCCGGGCAAGGGGCAGCAATGACAAAAAGAGAGTATGAGCAACGAACCAATGTAGCACTCTCTAGAGCCAGAGACAGAATGTATCTATTCAGGAGTTTAGAGGAATCTGACTTGAAAAACGAGTCAGATTTGCGCCTGAGAATATTACAACATTTTGTCAATCCTATGCCGCAAAGAGATACTTTGGATAATCCACTAGATTTATGTGATTCAGGATTTGAGAGGGATGTACTGACAAGGCTTACAGAGAAAGGCTACCATGTTACACCACAAGTAAAGGTTGGCGCCTTTTCAATTGATATGGTGGTTGAGGGAGAAAACGACAGAAGATTAGCCATAGAGTTAGATGGTGACAAATATCACCCACCTGAAAAATGGATGGAAGACTGGCAACGGCAAAGAGTCATGGAAAGAGTTGGTTGGAAATTTTGGCGTTGCTGGGGTTCAAGTTATACCGTAGACCCAGAAGGCTGCATTGATGACCTAATCAATACTCTTGATCGCATGCAAATACTGCCAGGCAAAAAATCTGATTCGCCAAATATCTATACAGAGCAACGTATTTACCCACAAGAAACTGAGCAGGAAAATTTTAGTATGGGACATGAGGCATTAAGCAGCACCGTGCCAGCACAAACACAACAAATCAATTAACCCGACCCGCAAGCACGCGCGTTTTTTCAGCTGGTTACGAAACATTGTGCCACGCTCGAAGTCGGTAGCCAGCTCGTTGGCGGGCTGGTTATCTCGGTCGTTAGCCCTCAAGGATAGAATGGACAAGAAATCAAAAAATCTCAATAATCAGCTTTACAATCTTTTATTGGCCAAAAGGAGCTTTATCAATGCGGCTGAGTGAAATAGTCCCCAGCAAGAATATTCTATCTGCTCACCCGCTCCCGATGCTCCCGCACCACCTCCGCCCATTCCTCTTGGCTCATGAATTCAGGAGCTAATGACTCCCCATTTGACAACCTTTTCTCTATATTTTCATCAAGGCGTTTAAACAGTTCCTCATCGCTCAGCGTCATCAGGTACCGCTGATATTCACTTAAACCGTTAGCATTCAGGTGCTTTTCCAACCGCTCTATCCTTCTTTTCAGGCTCATTGCCTTTCCTCTGCCTTCCCTTCATCAGGTGGAACAAGGTCATAGTGCTGAAAGATGTGCCCTCTGCCATTATCCACTTCAGACCGCAACACCTCTTTCCAACCGGTCGTATCAACAGATCCGGCTTGAAGAGTGGTTATCTTAAACACATGCTCAGGCAAACTCCCGCCGCTCTTGGCTTCCAGCTTCTCAACACGCCGTTCTAATAGGCCCATGATTGTTGTTTTTCACTTCTTGCTCCAGTTTCTCGATGCGTTCCTCAAGATCAGAGTCTTTGATCGTGCTGGTGAGAATATTCGACACATATGCACAGGCTTTCAGATGTGTTTCGTCAATCTCCCTAGCCTCATATCTGTTCAGCAATCCGGCCAGGTATCGCCGGATATCGCCCAATGTTTTCAGTCGTTTCTTGCTCATAGGGGGGTCAACCTCCTGTTAGTCAATTTTTATAATGATTTCGGGCTGATCGTTAATACAAAATATGCATATATATCCATTATTATGAACATATATGCGACTCTTGATGAGTGCCATTTGCACCTGAACCCTTCGGCCTTAGTGCATCAACAACAAGATCCCCAATATCATACCCTGCTTCTCGCTGCTGATCGGTCAGGCTTTGCTCAAGTACATCAGAGCACCGAATATTGACTGTCCTGCTTAGGCTTTCGGCCTTCTCTTGCCATTTTTCAAATGCTCCACCGTCAGGGAACAGAATAATCTCCCGGCCCTGTAAAGGCTCCAACCGCTCCGCTGTCAGGGTAGAGAGGCTACCTGTTGCCATCCATAAAAAGCCTTTTAAATAACCTGCAGCCAGTATAGCGCTCTTTTCACTTTCAACTATAGCAACGGGTAAAGTATTATCCAGTCTTACCAAGT
Organism: Chlorobium sp.; assembly: GCA_028277225.1. Taxonomy (GTDB): domain Bacteria; phylum Bacteroidota; class Chlorobiia; order Chlorobiales; family Chlorobiaceae; genus Prosthecochloris. Next base: position 40,139 of record JANQHB010000023.1, on the reverse strand, counting down.
GCAGGCCATACAAATGAAGTCCCGGCAGTTTCCCCAATTTCATCAGGCTGTGAACAGAATTCGTGCATCCTTTCACCCTGTGCCCGGTCTGATCGTACTGCATAACCTTCCCCCTCGTCACTCTACCGAAATGATCTACATACCAGAACACACAGGCCCCCTGCCAATGCTTTGAGGTCCCCACACAATACCATGTGCAAAGCTCTTCAGCCTTATCATTTCCGAGCAACTGAACCAGATAGCGGAAAAATATATTCTCTTCATAGTACTGAAGGCTTCCCGTGAACAGAACGTCAGGAACGTACACTGGCTTTTCATCAGGCACTTTGATAATTCTTTTACGCTGATCGTTGCTTAGGAGCCGTTTAAGGGAGAGATTTTCGCCTGACAGGAAGTACTCTCCCGGCTTCAGGTGGTAACTGCATTTTATTTCTCGATCACACCGGCCAACCTCATCAGCGATATATACTCCTGATTCTGTGTCCACGTATCGAACGAAGGTTTTCTGTTTACATGCCGGGCAGAAATTCTTTCTCGATCCCTTCTCAAGTTCGTATTTATAGCTCATCAGAATGCCTTCCCATCCGTCTCGGAAGTTTGTGCCATTGTGCCAACACCTATAGGGAATGGCATTTTGGCACAAACTTTCATGCCACTTATGCCAATGGTATTTTCTGGCATTAAAAGCACCTTCTCGTAATGCCCTTGTTTTAATCTTCTCAGCAATCCAAACTCTGAAGCACATTCTGATAAACGCCTTTTAGCTGTCCGATCCGGGATGCCCTGCCTCTCTGCTTCATTAACAAAATCTTGTGTTGAGAACTGCTCCGGCAACTTCTCAAGGATCGATACCGTGATATAATCCGGCTGCGGTTCTGGCTTATCGGCCTCATGGTAGAGGAAATATCTGTCTTCCGGCCTTACCAAGCACAAGGTAAACTCCTCACAATTCCGCCCGGTTATAGATAGCTTGAAACGCCCCTTGCTACTGGTGTCCTTTGAAAAAGCTGCTGTTGTTTCGGCATCATCAGCGAGGACAGAACTGCCCCTGCCTGTATAGAGGTCGTTTTCATTCCGCTTCTTGCCGGTATGGTGGAGAATAACCACCGTGACGTTATGTTCCTCTACAACCTGCCTGATAGCCTGCATGAATTTCCGCATGTCATCAGCGGAATTTTCCTCTCCATCAAAAAAATTTTTCAATGGATCAATAATGACTACTTCAGGCTGAATCACTGAGATATTCCCTTTCAAGTCAGTCAGTGCTTCTTTTCGAGGCAACAATAATCCCTTTGAAACAAAAAGGAAGTTCTCTCGGATAAGCTGCTCCGCCTCATCATCTACGCCGTAATAGTCCCGAAGCAGCTTCAATCTTTCCTGAAGCGTTCTACTGCTGTTTTCCCCATTCAGATATAACACCCGATAAGGCTTGTTTATCTGGAAGGACAAGTAATTCCTTCCAAGCGCAAGCGCAAAAGCCAGGTTGAATAACAACATGGTTTTCCCGGTCTTCCCCGCTCCCGTTATCTGCATTATCCCTTTCTCGGTAAGAACCGCCCCGTGTTCGGTGTCAATAATAACTGCCCCAAAATCCAACTTTTTGTCTGGGTAATCCCAAGCGTTCTCAATAATCCACTTATTGAAGTTTCGCTTACCTTCATTTTCAATGGCTTGCTGTAAATCCGCCGCATCTCTACGGGCATTTTCTCTCATGATCTCCCTCCTGCCGGTTTCAGTGTTACATGAGTTGCGGCTGCGGTTTCAACCTCTTCGGTAGTAGCTTTTCGCCCTCTCTGTAACCATGCCTCAAGCTCTTCACGATTGAAGTAAATCGCCTTTCCCGTCGGTTTATAACATGGTACGCCACCCGTGCAGGTCAGCTTGTACAAGTGTGAAAGGGAAATACCCGTAAGGATTGCGGCCTCACGCATAGTGAGAACGTTCTTGTTCAGAACAAGTAAGTTCTCGATACGTTCAAGCCTGTTGTTGATCTGGTCAAGCTCTGGAAGTGACATTGCCTGTAACTTTTTGGTTTATGAAAACCAGCCCTTGCGGCTGTTACAAGCAAAAAGGGAAAGAAAAGAAAGGTGAAGAAGGAGAGAAATTCTCTTAATATTCTCTTTATTATAGAAGTTTCTTACCGTTGTTTGACTTAATAATCAGGTCTGCATTCCCGTATTTCTCAAGTGCAGGAATCAGTTTCTTTTCTGGATCATCTCTATACATATTGTACTTCTTCTCGATAAGGCTCCACCCAAAATCATAATTGGCAACTATTGCTTTAAAAACATCTTTTTTGTTGCTGTATTCCGTTTCAAGCAAAGCCTTTATGATCTTTGGAAGCACTTCTTTCTCAAATAGCTCATCTGATAATTTTTTACGCTTATCAGTTCTAATATTCTGTATTTCCTCTTCGGGCCCTCCATCAGTGCTGCTTGTCCACTCGTCAAGTAATTCCTGCAATTTGTTTAAAACAGGCATCTTATCCATAATAGACAAGCAGGTAACTGACTTAACCCTCGGTATATCTGAGTTTTCTGTATAGGATTCATCGTTTAGAAACACAAAAGGATGGTAGCAACCAAAATTGGTCACTGAACCTTTACGATAGCAGTCGGGTTTCGATCCCAGCCTTTTCTCACAGGCAGTTTTATATCGTGTTACCGCAGTTTTCAAATAGTCTTTATACTCCTTTGGACTGTTTCGTATTTGTTCACGTATAAACGACAGCGGTTTTTCTCTCCAATCAGCAGGGGCGAGCATATACTTCAGAGGAATTTCTGGAATATTCCCTCCCTTCAAAAAGCCCCTCATCATATCAGCAAGTTCTTCTCTCTTTATGTGTACGTGCTTATCTCGCAGAAAATAACCTTTAGCTGCTCGCTCCCAGTCTATTTCTCTTGCATTGCAGAGTTCATCGATAAGTAGCTTATTAAAAGTATCAGGAAGGTAATTGCCCATTTTTGCCTGTTGTTTTTTCCTCCTTTTCAGATACAAAACCGATTCTGGTGAATGCTGTGTAAATAACACACTTCGTGTTATGTTACATTTCCCCTCAAACCCTTAATCAGTAAAGCCGAAACAACGTAACAAGCTTTCACACTGTTACGCTGAAACCAGACTCATTTACAAACGAAGCTCAGGAATTCTTTTCGTCATCGCCTCTCGTCTAGTCTTGTCCAGAATATCAGCATAAATGGCCGTAACCTCAATTTCTCTGTGCCCTAACAGCTTGCTGAGCGTATAAATATCCGTTCCGTTCTCCAGTTGCAGCACCGCAAAGGTGTGACGGCCAGAATGAAACGTCAGGTGCTTTGTAATGCCTGCTTTCAAAGCCCATTCCCGGAGAACGATACTGAGATATGCCGAATACTTGCTTATCGCGAAGAACACCCGTTCATCAGGCCCGCCCTGTTCGCCTAAAAGCTCCCGTGCCTGCTGTGAAATATCATGGTACTGAAGCCCTTTCGTTTTCTGCTGGTGAAACACGATCCGCCACCCATCACCGTATTGCTCTACCTCGCCCCATGTCAGTTTGTGACAATCAGAGAACCGTAATCCGGTAAGGCAGGAGAACAGGAACATCCGCTTTAATGTTGGATTCCGGCACTCGGTCTTTGCCATTGCTTGAAGTTCATTGAAAGTCAGGTATTCACGCTTGTGAGAAACGATCTTCGGACGCGCCACGCCCTTTGCAGGGTCAGCGGAAAGAATCCCGTCCTTTATCGCTTTGTTGAGACAGGCCTTGAACTTACCGTAATAAGCCGCCTGAGACGATGAGGAAAGGCCCTTACCTGTCCTTGTCTTTGCCTCATCCCTGAGATAATCCTTGAAGCCCTCACAAAATGCTTTATCGATCCCCTGAAAGGTGATTCTCGACGAATACCGCCTTTCCACAAAACCTGTAAGATGTTTCAGCGTGCTGGCCCAATTACCGGAATCATCCGGCTTAACTTTCTTGTCTGCTTCGGCCTTGAAGTACTCAAGGAAAAGGGACCTCCTTTTCACTCCGGCATCAAAGCCGTACTGCCCGTTCTTGATCTCAAGTTCCCGCTTCGCCTTGATTGACTTGGCAAGCTCAAGTATCTTCTTGTTATGCTCCTTTTCCGCCGTTGTTCTTGGCTTATCGTCAAGGTACAGGTTCAGGTATTCGTAATCCCTGATAGCCTTCGTCTTGCCGTCAGGTGTTTTAACGAATCCTTTGTAGTAAACAAGATACAGACTTATGCGGCCGCTCTTACCCTGCTTCCGCTTTGCCAAATTGACAGACAAAACCTCCATGCTTATCCCTGATTTGAATTCCCGATGCAACAGCAAAATGGAACGTCAGCAAAGCATTTCTTTTCAGGCAGTTATAAAGCTCTCTTACACTCTGAAAAGCGCTAAAAACACCCTTTTCTTGCCGTTATTCTTGCTGCTATTTCTTCAAAGTAGCATATTAGCAGCAAATAAACCACAAATAACAGCAAAATATCAGAAAGAAACCGCTCAATCAGACCATATAAAAACAAATAATAGAAAGGATTATACAAATAACGGAAAACGACTATCGATTCTGTGGTGGAATGTCGAAAACTTTTTCGACACAATCGACGATCCGGAAACCGAAGACTCGGAGTTCACTCCTGAAGGAAAAAAGCAATGGACCGAAAAGAAACTGCTTCTCAAATGCATGCGGCTTGCCCATGTCATCAAGGTCGTCAAGCTGAGAACAGGCGCCTATCCCGACATCCTGGCTTTCTGCGAGGTTGAAAATCAGGAGGTATTCGAACACTTGCTGGCTTTTCTGCCGGAAAACCGTTACACGACAGCATACAATGCCTCGAACGACCCGAGAGGCATCGATATAGCCGTTGCCTATGACTCGACAAGCGTCAGGCTCCTCGGCACAACATCGAAAAAGGTTCCTGTCGAGAAGCGAAACACCAGGGACATCAGCCTCTACAGCTTTTCCGCTAACGCTTCCCCTTTTCATCTCATCCTGAACCACTGGCCATCCCGATTGCTGGACACAAAGTGGTCAGAACCGCAAAGGCTCCTTGCGGCAAAAACTGCCCGAACACTCATCGACAGCCTCTGTATTGATGACAAATCGGGCGACATCATCGTCATGGGTGACTTCAACGACAATCCCGGCGACAGATCTGTCTGCCAGGTACTCAATGCTACCACTGACAGGAAATCCTTTTTGCTTCAGCCTGAAGGCAAACTCTATAATTGCTGGGGGATGAACCGCTCCAGGGGGAGCTGTTATTTCGGCGGCAGATGGCTGAAATTTGACCAGATACTGGTATCGGCAGGACTGTTCGACAACAAGGGGGTGATGATGCCCGAGAGCGCATTTTCATGTGTTGTCACGCCACATATGCAAACCGGGAAGAAAAAACGCCCGTATGCGACCTACAGGGGAACACGCTATCTGGGCGGCTATTCAGACCACCTCCCACTCCTGCTGCAGTTGCATATCGAGTAACAAAAAAAAGACCGCAATTCATCATTCCAGTAGATCAACCACTTTGCAGAAGAAAACAGAAATCGTAAATTTGCAATCTTATGATCTTCAAGATTATACTCCATAGCCACTCCGCCGCATGCTTTCACGGATATACGTAACTGATCCGTGAACCCCGCCGGCCTGTATGAACAAAGTTCAATGATTCATATTTCGGTTGTTTTTTCAATCTCGCAACAACATTAACCCTAAAACAATGGACAACCAACAACTACTCCTCTACGCAGTACCAGCTTCAGGCATCATCGCTCTCCTTTATGCCTTGTTCAAGGCAGGATGGGTTGGCAAACAGGATGCGGGCACCGAACAGATGACAACGATAGCAGGACATATCGCAGACGGAGCTGTCGCTTTTCTGAAACGCGAGTACAAGGTTCTGACAATCTTTGTTATCTCGGTCGCAATCCTTCTGGGTTTTGCAAACAGCGGTAGAGCCGACTCCTCACCGATCATAGCTGTCAGTTTCATTGTCGGTGCAATCTGTTCCGGCCTTGCGGGCTTTTTCGGCATGAAAGTCGCAACAAAAGCCAACGTCAGAACAACAAACGCTGCCAGAGAAGGGCTCTCGAAAGCATTGAACATTGCTTTTTCCGGCGGCCTTGTCATGGGACTTTCTGTTGTAGGACTCGGTATTCTCGGCCTCTCCTCTCTCTTTATTGTCTACAACAGCCAGTTTTCTGAAATAAGCCAGGTCATCAACCTGATTTCCGGCTTTTCTCTTGGAGCCTCCTCTATCGCACTCTTTGCCCGTGTAGGCGGTGGTATCTACACAAAAGCTGCTGACGTTGGTGCTGACCTTGCAGGAAAAGTGTATGAGGGTATTCCTGAAGACGACCCGAGAAACCCGGCAACGATCGCCGACAATGTTGGTGACAATGTCGGAGATGTAGCCGGTATGGGAGCTGACCTCTTTGAAAGCTATGTCGGTTCCATCATTGGTACGATGGTTCTTGGTGCGGCATTCGTTCCTGTATTCGACAGCATGGGCATTCCGCCGATAGCAGGAGTCATTCTGCCTCTGGTTATCGCAGCAGTCGGAATCATTGTCTCGATCATTGGCTCGTTCTTTGTCAACGTCAAGGAAGGCGGCAATCCCCAGAAAGGACTCAATATGGGTGAATTCGGAGCATCCTTCATCATGGCTGTTCTGAGTTATTTCATCATCACCAACATTCTCCCCTCTTCCTGGACTGTCGACGGATTCACCTACACGTCTCTCAACATCTTTTTCGCAGTCATTATCGGCCTTGCAGCCGGAGTTCTTATCGGCCTGATCACCGAATACTACTGCTCTACCCATAACAAACCGGTTGTCGAAATCGCCTACCAGAGCGTTACTGGCGCTGCGACAAACATCATTGCAGGGCTTGGCACAGGTATGATGTCGACCGGTCTGCCGATCATCGTCCTTTGCATCGCAATTATCGGATCACACTACTTCGCAGGACTTTACGGTATTGCTATCGCTGCTCTCGGCATGCTCTCCGTTACCGGTATCCAGCTCGCCGTCGACGCATACGGACCGATATCCGACAATGCCGGAGGTATTGCTGAAATGTCCGGCCTCGATCCTGAAGTGCGTGAAAGAACCGACAAGCTCGACGCTGTCGGCAACACAACCGCAGCCATCGGAAAAGGTTTTGCCATCGGCAGCGCAGCACTTACGGCTCTTGCTCTTTTTGCAGCTTTCCGTCAACAGGCAGGAGTGGAATCGATCGACATTTCCAAACCCGTCATCATGGCCGGTCTACTTCTGGGAGCCATGCTGCCATTTGTATTCAGTGCTCTGGCAATGGGAGCTGTTGGCCGGGCAGCCAGGGACATGATCACTGAAGTCGGCCGACAGTTCAACGAAATCCCGGGTCTGCGCGAAGGCACGACACCTGCGGAATTCGCTCATTGTGTCGACATTTCGACGAAAGCCGCGATTCGTGAAATGATACTGCCCGGAACACTCGGCGTGCTTGTTCCAGTTGTTGTCGGCTTTGTTTCGAAAGACATGCTCGGAGGCTTGCTTGCAGGCGTCACCTCATCGGGCGTCCTTATGGCTATCTTCCAGTCAAACGCCGGCGGCGCATGGGATAATGCGAAAAAACGTATCGAAGGAAAGATAGAATTTGACGGTGTTACCTACGGAAAGGGTACCGAAGCACACAAAGCTGCAGTTGTCGGCGACACTGTCGGTGATCCGTTCAAAGACACCAGCGGCCCCAGCCTCAATATTCTCATGAAGCTTATCGCGGTCGTGGCACTTGTTATCGCACCGCTTATTTAGTGACGAGTAACAAGTAACGAGTTGGCCCCGATATATCGGGGCCTTTTTTTTCCCGGACTGCACGGTCCGATAATTTATATCCATCGAGAAGAAAACAGTTCAACAATTCAACAGATAAACAGTTCAACATTCTTTATGAAACTCATTGTCGGCCTTGGAAATCCGGAAAAACGGCATGAAAACACCCGTCATAACATCGGCTTTGAAGTTATCGACGAACTTGCACGCCAGTTTGGAACCGGGCTTTCAACCGGAAAAGGAAATTTCCATTACGCCAAAATATCCCATGCCGGCAATCCTGTGATTCTGCTCAAGCCGATGACATACATGAACCTGTCCGGACATGCTGTCGTTGCTGCAATGAACTTTTACAAAATCGGGATATCAGAGATCATCGTCGTCTGTGACGATCTGAATATTCCTCTCGGCACAATACGCCTTCGCTCCAAAGGATCCGCCGGTGGCCAGAACGGATTGAAACACATCATTCAATGCCTGGGCAGAGAGGATTTCGCTCGTCTTCGGGTAGGAATCGGACGGGAACTGCTGACCGGCTCGCATTCGTCGTTCGTTCTGGGAAAAATCAGTGAAGAAGAAAGAAGTATCGTGAATGATACCCTGCTGCGATGCGTCGATGCCGCCCTCGATTTCGTTACAAACGGCATAGAGCACGCCATGAACCACTATAACAGGAAAAATTAAACCGCTGCCGGTGATGTCTCCACCAGAAGAGCGGGGCAGGATGAATACCTCAGCATAAAGGTTATCGCACGCCGGTTGAAATCCCTGGGCTGATCGACATTACAGACGTGTCCTGAATCTCTGATGATTTCAAGAAACGAATTGGAGTGTCGCTCGACGATATATTCAACGGCGGGAAGAAACATGTAATCTTCTTCTCCGGTCAGATAGAGCGTCGGAATACCCGTATCCTTTTCCTCGAAATACTTGAGAAGCGGATTCAATTCATAGGTAAGTTTGAACCACCGCATGAACTCTTTTTGTGCAACCTTCTTGGCCTCGTTGACAAAGAGCAGCCGCGACTTCTTGTGGCGGGCCCTCGGCATGATAATCCAGGCAAAAAAGCTGTACAGCCACATGTAGGGGACAAAACGCTTGAATGTATTACCCAGCCCCACAAGAAAACGGGCTCTTACATTCAACCGTATAATGGCACCGGCCATGACCATGGAGCAAACTCTTTTCGGATCGAGTTCGCTTATCTGCCGTATCAGTATCGTACCAAGAGATACTCCGATGAAATGAGCCTTCGCAATGCTCAGATGGTCGAGAACCTCGATGATATCCCGGGTGATATCCTCAAAACTGTACTTGTTGTTCGGTTTAAAAGAAAGGCCTTTTGATTTGCCATGCCCCCTGAGATCGACCATCAGGATATTGAAACGCTTTTTAAACTCCTTGACCTGAAGGAACCAGATCGACGAACTCCCGCCAGCTCCGTGAACAAAGACTACCCAGGGATTATTTTCAGTAAGCCTGTATGTTCTGTAATGCAGCATATAAGCTATAAACTCGAATGTTGGCCAGCTCCCCCCCCGACCGTTTGTTGTTGTCTGAAAACGTTTACCATTTCATAAAGCGCAATACCTGCAGCGACCGAAACGTTCAGGGAATGCTTGGTTCCGAACTGCGGAATTTCAAGAACGTGATCACAGAGGTCCAAAATAGTACCGTCAATACCATCGACTTCGTTACCGAAAATAAGGCATAACGGAAAGTCGGCTGCGTCAACGGATGTATACGGTATGCTGTTTTCCGTAATTTCAAGACCGTATATTGTAACGCCATTATTTTTAAACTTTTCAAGTATCTCAGCGGGATCGGAATAATATTCCCATTGTACACTTTCCTGTGCCCCAAGCGCAGTCTTGTCAATTTCTTTCCTTGGCGGGGTTGCCGTATAGCCGGTTAAAATGACTTTTTCTATGCCGGTTGCGTCCGCTGTCCGGAATATCGACCCGACATTATACATACTTCTTATGTTATGAAGAAGTACGGACACCGGATGCTTTTGGACATCAATAAAATCACTAACGCTCAATCGTGACATTTCGTCACCATGTAATTTCCTGTACTGCATGCTCACGAACTGGCTCGTAATGTATCGAGAAGAAGATCGTTTTCTTCCCTGAGGCCAACATTGAACCGGAGGCAATTTTCCATCATGGGATAACCCGATACGTTTCTGACCAGAATACCTTCACCGGCAAGTCTCGAAAACACTTTTTTTGAATCAGAAACCCTTATAATAATAAAGTTTGCGTCACTTTCGAACAAGGTCAGGGTTTCAAATTTCAATAACGTTTCCATCATCCGGCTCCGTTCCCCGAGAATGTAGCCCACCGCTTCCTCGACAAGCTTGTAGTTACCGAGAACGTGCTTGAGCGTTATTTCGGCAAGCCTGCTTGATGTGAACGGTATTTTAGGTTTCACGATCTGGGCCATCAGCTCCGGATTGGCTATGGTAAAACCGATTCTCAAGCCCGCAAGAGCCAGCGCTTTGGACATGGTTCTGAGTACAATCAGATTGGGATATTCCATAACGATCCCGATCGCAGATTCCTGTCTTGAAAATTCAATATATGCCTCATCGACCAGTACTATTGCCTCAACCTCTTCAGCAATCCTTCGAATCTCATCGAGCGTCACCGACTTGCTTGTCGGATTATTGGGTGTCGACAGGACAATAAAGCCAACCTGTTCATCCCTTGCCCGTCGAATGATCTCTTCCACATCAAAACCGAGATCCTCATGCATCGGAACGGCTGTAATGTCGGCCAGGATTAATCGGGCTATCTTTTCATACAAGGAAAACGATGGCTGTGGTATCAGCACCTTTTTCCCTTTGCAGAGACAGGCCAGAAAAATCGTATACAGCATTTCGTTCGACCCGTTGCTCATCATGACCGACTCAGAAGAAACGCCTGTAAACGCAGCATACTCCTTTATCCCCCTGAAAGGAAGAATGTCGGGATAACGGTTCCAGGCCTCTTTTTTGAACTCATCGAGAATGGCCTCTTTCATCCATTGCGGGAGATCGAATGGACTTTCGTTCTGATTGAGCTTAACATCCGCCTGCTGCCCTCCCTCGACAATGTATGCCCCTATATCCTCGAGAGAGGGGTTGAGTAATCGTGAATAATCCTTATTCATTCATTTTTCGGTATATATCGTGTCAGCGCACCTGCGGCAGGATAAAATACAGATTTTAAAAGCATCCTGCTGGTGAATATCCCCTTTTTCATGATTCACACAAAAAAATTGTTGACTTATTGTTTTTTTTTCATACTTTAAAACAGGACAATATTAATCCCATTTAAGGAGGGAGAGATGATAAAAATAAACAAGACCCCGATGAACCTGCTGGACGACATATATAGTCTTGCATACTGGATGACCGGAAATGAGCAGGCCTCTGCTGAGCTTGTAACCAGCACCTACAGGAATGTAAAAGCCGATACACAACGCACCGATATGCTGAAACGTTTCAGAAACAGCTATATAGACCGGTACGGACAGGATACTGAACTTGATATGAAGAAGAATAACGAAAACGGTTCATGCAACTCCATTCTCCCGAAACTCAGGGAAAGGGCTGCAGACATAAAATTGTCAGTCCTGTTGTCAGAAATCCCGGGCCTGAAACACAAGGATATTTCCTTAATAATGGATAAACCCGTTGAAACAATTCGTCTCTGGCTGTTCTGCGGCAGAAAATTCATGATCAACGAAAGTGTTCTCAAGGCATCAGCTTAACAGAGCCCTCATAGCACTGGAGGCTGTCCCGGACATTGTTCCTGGACAGCCTCTTTTGTTTTATAGCGGGCTGCATTATATTTTGTGAGCATTCATCCACATTACACTCTAGTCCCGCAAAACGATCATGATCGTCATCACCGGAGGAGCTGGTTTTATTGGCAGCGCAATGATCTGGGAACTCAACAGATCCGGCCGGGATGACATTGTTGTGGTCGATGACCTTGGCCTGGCGACAACAGGTAAATGGAAAAACCTCACCGGACTCACTTTCAGCGATTACATCCATAAAGACACGTTTCTCAACCTGCTGGCTGAAAACCGTCTACCTGAAATTCAGGCTATTATCCATATGGGAGCGATCAGTGCAACGACCGAAACTGACGCAAACCTGCTCATGGAAAACAATTACAGGTATTCAAAAGAGCTCGCCACACATTGCGCCAAGAATAACATACGGTTCATATACGCGTCGAGTGCTGCCACCTATGGAGATGGAAACAAGGGTTATGACGACGACGAGAGCACTCTCGATAGGTTGAGACCTCTCAACATGTACGGGTACTCCAAGCACCTTTTCGATATATGGGCAAGGAAACAAGGAATCCTTGAACATGCTGCAGGGCTGAAATTTTTCAACGTATACGGACCGAATGAGTATCACAAGGAAGATATGACCAGCGTTGTCTTCAAGGCTTTCAACCAGATCCTCGAAAATGGCACCGTCAAGCTGTTCATGTCTCACAGGGATGACTACCGTCACGGAGAACAAAAGAGGGACTTTATCTACATTAAGGATTGCACGGCTTTTATGCTCTGGCTGCTTGAAAACAGATCCGTTCATGGCCTTTTCAACATCGGCACAGGACAGGCAAGAAGTTTCAACGACCTTGTTAATGCAACGTTTTCAGCACTCGGTCTGGCTCCTGACATCAAGTATATACCCATGCCGGAAACATTGCGGGATAAATACCAGTATTTCACACAGGCCGAAACAGATTCCATCCGATCATCAGGCTATACGCGTCCAATGACGACTCTCGAAGAAGGTATCAAGGAGTATGTACTCGGCTTTTTGAATACAGAAACACCGCATTTCGACAAGGATATTCCTTAACACAAAAACCAACCACTTGCCAAGAGAAAAAATCATCGAATTCGAGGGCATAGAACCAGTGATTGTTTTCGGCCCTCATGACGCCTGGCTGAAGAAAATACGGGAGGAGTTTCCTGATGCAAGGATCACTGCAAGAGGAAATACACTTCAGATACTGGCAGAAAAAAACGACATCAAGCTTCTCGACAAGATTTTCTCTGAAATGAGGTTCCTGGCAGACAAGCACGGCGAGATCCTGGAAAATGATTTGAATGCCCTGCTCAGCCTTGCCTTTACACCGCAACCTGAAGGAGAAGAAAACACTCTGCCGACCGATAATGATGTCATTGTCGCGGCCAGAGACTATGCAGTGAGGGCAAAGACAAACGGCCAGAGAAAAATGGTTTCCGAAGCAAAGACAAACGACATTGTTTTCGCCATCGGGCCGGCCGGCACCGGAAAAACCTATACCGCTGTCGCAATCGCCGTTGCAGCATGGAAAAAAAAAGATGTCAAGAGAATTGTCCTTGCCCGCCCTGCCGTTGAGGCAGGCGAAAGCCTCGGGTTCCTGCCTGGAGATCTTGCCCAGAAAATCGATCCTTATCTTCGTCCGCTTTATGACGCATTGCAGGATATGCTGACCGCGGAAAAACTCAGGGCGCTGACCGAACAGCGCGTGATCGAAATCGTCCCCCTGGCATATATGCGAGGCAGAACCCTCAACAATTCCTTTATCATACTTGACGAAGCTCAAAATGCCTCGAACAAGCAGATGAAAATGTGCCTGACGCGGCTCGGCATCAATTCGAGAGCAATCATAACTGGAGACGTGACACAGATCGACCTTCCTGTTGAAGTTGAATCAGGCCTTATGAATGCCAGGACTATTTTTCAGGGGATCAAAGGCATCAGTTTTGTGTTTCTCGATAAATCGGATGTCGTCCGCCACCGGCTGGTGCGCAACATCATCGATGCATACGAAAAGGAAGAGGAAAAACAACCTGGACACACGACCCGACAAATGCGGTAACCTGACGAGGAACTCTGTTCCTGCACGTACTGTTACATGTAAAAGGAGGTTTTTTCAGTCAGTACAGGGAGAATTGATTTCGAGTACAAAACACGACAATCATCGCAAATAGAATAACAGAGACATGCACCTGCTGTTTTGCCTGATCAACGTGTGATGTTGGCTGCAGTCCTGTTATATTTAAGGTGTTAACACCATCGTGTTCTTGATTTTGCCGGGAGAAAAAAAAATATATATTAACCTCCTGTTTTCAGGAATCTGTTCTTTTTGCGGCAATTTTTTTTGTAACCCTAACGGAGAATGTAACATGGCACTTTACATTACTGAAGAATGCACCTATTGTGCAGCTTGTGAGCCGGAATGCCCCACACAGGCAATCTCAGCCGGCGATGACATTTATTATATCGATCCGAACACCTGCAACGAGTGTGAAGGTCTCGACGAGCAGGCATGTGTCGTAGTCTGCCCCGCCGAGTGCATCGTTCAGGGATAAAAATCTCAAGGTTTTTCTTGAAAAGCGGCCGGCTGCACCGGCCGCTTTTTTATTCCCCCACACCCCGTTTCTCTGTCATAAAACGTTTGTGCAATCGAATGCACCATCGCGAACAGATCAGATGATCCCGAATACGATGTCATAAAATCTCTGAGGATTTGTGATATGCCATCCGGTTCAGTAGCTTTACGTGAACTTTTTGGACCTTGAAAAAACAATCACAAACGTAACAGGGTGACCGATATATTCCAGAAAAAGCGTTCGAACGGGAAACCTGAGCTCGAAAAAGCGTTCAATCCATCTCTCGAATATCGCAAACAGGTCCAACCCCCGAAAAGAACATCGGGCCGCCTTTCCAATATCGCCCTCCTCATACGTTTCCTGAAACCGGTCACATGGATTCCTGTTATCTGGAGCTTTTTATGCGGCGCTGTTGCCAGTGGAGCCTTCGGGTGGTCTGATTTATTTGGCGTCAAGTTTCTTCTCGGTGTTCTCCTGACCGGCCCCCTGGCCAGCGGTACCTGTCAGATGCTCAATGATTATTTCGATCGCGACCTCGACGAAATCAACGAACCCCGTCGTCCTATCCCGGGCGGTGAAATATCGCTCAGGAACGCAACAATTCTGATTGCCGTATGGTCGCTGCTCTCGGTCCTTGTCGGCTACCTGATCCATCCGCTCATCGCCCTTTACGTTGTCGTCGGCATCGTCAACGCGCACCTGTACAGTGCCAATCCCATAAAACTCAAAAAGCGGCTCTGGGCAGGCAACATCATTGTCGCCATCTCCTACCTTGTGATCCCCTGGTTAGCAGGCGAAATTGCATACAATCCCGATTTCACCCTTGTATCGCTCCTTCCATCACTGACTGTCGCAACGCTCTTCACCATCTCCAGCACAGGCACCATGACGATCAACGATTTCAAATCGATAGAGGGAGACCGTCAGATAGGGATCCGGACGCTGCCGGTCGCATACGGCGAAAAAAACGCGGCCGTCATTGCTGCTGTTTTGATCAATCTGGGTCAGCTCATGGCAGTTGTCTATGTGTTGATGCTGAATCAGCCGTTCTATGCCCTGATTGTCGCCTTCCTCATCATCCCTCAGTTTATGCTGCAGTTCGGCCTTGTACGTTCACCCAGAACAATGGATGTTCGATACAATGCAATAGCACAGAATTTCCTGGTAGCAGGAATGCTTGTCTGCGCACTGGCAATACAAAATTTCAGGCTATGACCTATTCCGGAACCATTCATCTCAAAACCAAAGGCTACTCGGATATCATCGATATGACATCACAGGTGGAAAACATAATTGCCAAATCCGGGATCAATGAAGGTATTGCCTGTATCTCCGCCATTGGCTCCACCGCATCGATAACAACTATTGAATTCGAACCCGCCCTTGTCGAAGACATGAAAGAAAAACTCGAACGGCTCATATCAAGCAAGGAACGCAGCCGTCACTCGGAAACCTGGGGAGACGATAATGGTTTCTCGCATATGAGAGCCTCGCTGATGGGACCTGGAGTGACAATGCCTGTAAGCAGCGGAAAACTGGTACGCGGAACATGGCAGCAGATAGTCTATATCGATCATGACAACCGTCACCGCGACCGCGAAGTGTTCGTTCAGCTTGTTGGAGAATCGTGATCCCATACCTGAATACACATGCTATTTTCACTCATGCCAGCCATATCGGTCATTATCCCGACCTACAACCGGGAAAAAACAGTGACGAACGCAATACAAAGTGTCATTGAACAGACCTGCAGGGACTGGGAACTGATACTCGTCGATGACGGCAGCACCGATAAGACGTTCGAACGGATTTCCGGTTTTATCGACAAACATCCCAACATCCGCTACATGAAGCATTCAAACCGGAAACCCGCTTTGTCAAGGAACGCCGGGATCCAGGCTTCGTTTGGAAGCTATATCACGTTTCTCGACAGTGACGACTACTATCTGCCGGAACATCTTGCTTCACGTTTGAACTATCTTGAAACACATCCCGAGATCGACCTGCTTTCAGGCGGTTTTTGCGGAGACGATGATGTTTATGTCACCGACTGTCATCATCCGGAAAGAAAAATACATATCCGGAAATGTGCCCTTGGGGGAACTTTTTTTGGCAGACGTGAACTGTTTGTTTCACTCGAAGGATTTTCCGACGTCGATTACGCAGAAGACACCGAACTCTGGGAACGTGCTTCGAAACGATATACCGTCAAAAAAATCGATAAACCGGCAACCTATGTCTATCAACGATCTGACGACAGTATCACGAAAAACAGGTAGGAAGATTGTGGGGTGTAGGATGTGGGGGGGAAGAAGTGCTGAGTACCGAGCGCTGAGAGAAGAAAAAAGCAATGAGCAGCAGCGATTTGGAATACTTTCCAATATTGATTTGTTGCGTTGTCTAATGATTTTTTCCCCATCACGATTCACGATTTACGATTCACGGTTTTCCTTTTTGTCCTTTTGGTCCTTTCGTCCACTCTGAAAACAACTCAAAAAAACTATCTTCCCCGAATACCTGCTACCCAATACCCATCACAGAATTAATATTCACTCATACATATGGCAAAATCAGTTACAGTATACTGCAGTTCGAGCAACAGCCTGCCTGAAAGCTATTACAGCAGCGCTGCCGAGCTTGGCAAGGGTCTTGCCGAACGAGATGTTTCGCTTGTATTTGGCGGCGGCAATGTCGGACTGATGGGCTGCATTGCCAGTGCAGTGATGCAGCACGGCGGAACAGCAAGAGGAGTCATACCAAGATTTCTCGAAGAAAAAGAAATTGCTCATTATGGCATAACCGAGCTGCATATCGTCGAATCGATGCATGAGAGGAAAATGAAGCTCGCAGACTTTGCAGATGCATTCATTATCCTGCCCGGTGGCTTCGGAACGCTCGATGAATTGATGGAGATCATCACCTGGCGGCATCTCGGCCACCACGACAAGCCCATCATACTGTTCAATATCGATGGGATATGGGAGCCGCTTCTTGAGTTCTTTGAAAAGCTTGCTGAAAAAAAACTGGTCAGACCTGATCATAAGCTGCTCTACCACAGATGCGACACTGTCGAAGATATATACAAGATTGTATCATCCTGAACTGAGCGTCCCGATTCATTGCTATGCTCAGTACTAGCACGTTTATCAAAGACAATCTGTTATTGAGTCATAGGCTCTTGACCTTTGGCTTTTACCTTTTGATGCTCCCTTTTCCCTGTGCCCTGCATCTGTGGCCCCGTGAAATCAGACCAGATATTTCACGGGGCTCGACAATCGGTCAATTCAGGATCATAATAACAAGGAACCTGATCCGGACAATGTGCGTTATTTAGATATATTCTAAATTAGAATTTTTTCGTAACATCAACCCCAGGCAACGATGAAACTGGTTTTTGTTTATAATGCAGACAGCGACCCGGTCAGCGGCCTTTTTGACATCGGACACAAGCTGTTCAGCCCTGAAACCTACCAGTGCGGCTTGTGCGCATTGACGCACGACACCTTTACCGAAAACAGGATATGGAAAGATTTCAGGGAATCCTCATCCACCGAAATGGAGTTTCTCCATCGGGATGAGTTCAAAAAAAAATACAACAAGGAATACGATTATCCCGTCGTTCTCAAGCAGAGTGAAACGCTTGAACTCCTGCTGTCGAGAGAAGAAATCGAGGACATTCCGGACGTAAAAACGTTGATTAAAACAATTGAAGCAAAAACTTCCGGATAAACGCGCAGCAGCCCGCCGGATAACACAAAACCACCCAACATGATCTCTGCCGAGATGCTTCCCGCGCTTTCGCTCACACTTCTTGCCGGACTGTCAACAGGCATCGGCAGCGTTCTTGCATTGACAGTCCATCACACCAACAAACGCTTTCTGACTTTTGCCCTTGGCTTTTCAGCCGGCATCATGCTCTACGTCTCGTTTGCCGAAATACTTCCTGAGGCACAGGCTTCTATCCTTGAAGAAATGTCGGAAAGCGCTGCCGCGTGGATCACGACTGCTGCATTTTTCGCAGGCATAGGCATCATATGGATCATCGACCTGTTAATGCCTCATATCGGAAACCCTCATGAAATGTCGCTTGCCGGCACTATCGAAGACGAAGAACCTGAGGAAAGCAAGCTCTACCGAATGGGGATATTCACGGCAATTGCCATTGCCATTCACAATTTTCCTGAAGGTCTGGCAGTTTTCTTCAGTGCGCTTTCCGACCAGAATCTCGGCATCGTCATAGCAGCAACCATTGCACTGCACAACATACCCGAAGGCATGGCTGTTGCCGTTCCTGTCTACTTTGCCACAAAAAGCAAAGGCAAAGCCTTCAGTTACTCGTTTCTTTCCGGCCTGGCAGAACCGCTTGGAGCCGTTATCGGCTACCTCGTGCTCCGCCCTTTCCTTACCCCGCTTGTCTTCAGCCTCGTCCTTGCCGGAGTCGCCGGCATTATGGTTTACATCTCGCTCGACGAACTGCTGCCGACAGCCGAAGAATACGGTGAACACCACCTGGCCATTTCAGGCCTCGTCATCGGCATGGCAGTCATGGCCGTAAGCCTCCTGCTTTTGATATAACACTGCCACCGAACATCCTTAATTATTCGGTATTGGGTATTGGGTATTGGGTATTGGGTATTGGGTATTGGGTATTGGGAGAAGATGGTTATTTGTCGAGTCACGTTCAAAGTGGAGGAAAAGACAAAAAGGAAAACCGTGAATCGTTAATCGTGATGGGAAAAAATCATTAGACAACGCAAAAAAACAATATTATAAAGTATCCCAAATCGCTGCTCATTGCTTTTTTCTTCTCTCAGCGCTCGGCACTCAGGACTCGGCACTTCTTCCATCCCACACCCCACAATCATCACTCAACACTCAGCACCTTCGCCCCCCTGATCCTGCGCTGCTTGATATCCATGAGCGCCTTGTTTGCCTCTTCAAAAGGATAGAGCTGTACGTCCGGTTTCAAGTCCATCTCACCCGCAATTTTCAGGAACTCCCGCACATCGGCCGAGGCAACGTTGGCAACACTCTTGATCTCCTTTTCCATCCAGAGATGCGTGGCATAATCGAGGCCTGAAAGCACCTTCGTATCGATCGACTCCTTGCGGATCGCGTTGATCACGAGACGTCCCGAGGGCATGAGATTTTCCAGGGCGGAAAGCACCGGCAGCCAGACCGGTGTCGTATCGATGATACCCGCCAGCGGCTCGGGAGCACTATCGGTCGTATCCCCCGCCCAGACGGCACCCAGTGAAAAAGCAAATTCCCGTTCCTCCGGATTGCGGGCAAAGACATGCACCGGTGAATCGGGATAGAGGTAGTGCATCATTTTCAATACAAGATGCGCCGAAGCCCCGAAACCTGTCAGTCCGGCAGGCTGGCCGTTCTTGAGATTCAAAAGCTTTAACGACCGGTACCCGACAGCCCCCGCGCAGAGCAAAGGCGCTGCTTCGGCATCTGAAAAGTTGTCAGGTATCGGATAGGCATACGCAACCGGAACAACCATATACTCCGCATAGCCACCATGAGCGTCCCGCCCGGTCGCACGAAAATCCGGGCAGAGATTCTCCTTTCCATCAAGACAGAGATCACATTTCCCGCAGGCAGAATAAATCCAGGCCACCCCTACCCTGCTCCCGATTGCAGGCTCGCTCACCCCGTCCCCATGAACCACAACCTCACCCACAACCTGATGTCCCAGAACAACCGGGAAAAAAGCCGGAGGTGTCCTTCCCTCGATCTCATCAAGCTCCGTATGACAAACCCCGCACGTCCTCACCTTCAGCAGCACCTCCCCTGCAGCAGGTTCGGGAACCGGCATCTCGACCATGCTCAACGGATCAGTGTTCAGTGACAGGTCGGTAATGCGTTCTATAATGTGGGCTTTCATAGTACTCAAACCGTCAATCCTTCCCGTCTGATGTTCATAAGAAAAGGAGTTTTCATGGTTTTGAAATCCGCACTGGTAACGAATGCCCTCGACAGTGTCATCCCGTGCTTCATGCTTATTTCCGCCGTCGCCTGTGATGTCTTGTCGATCAGTTCTCCATAGTTGAATGAATTTTTCATGACGCACAGCACATCAATGTCGGATTCATCCTCCGTATCTCCCCGCGCCTGAGAGCCGTACAACACCACGGATTCCAACCTGTCATCGAGTATACTCCCAAGTTTCTCCTGATATTCAGTGAGTATTTCCCTTATATGTTTTTCTATAGACATTTAAACTTCCTTTTGTTTTATAAAACAGGCTTTGCTTCAGCAATTATTCTTTTCTTGGTATATGGTTTGAGCGCATAACATTATAGCTGAATATTACGAAGCGATTCGTAGCATTCAACTCTGTCATGATTAAATGAATATTTTTCACGTATCATTTTTATATCTTCTATATCCAGGTCAAACAACCGATACTCTTCACTTTTCCCAAATTTTTCCTCTCTAAAGTTTCCACCCACCCATGGCGGACAAAATATTGAGTTCCCCCATGCATCCCCAGCTCTATTCAAACTCAAGAAGTAAACTTGATTTTCAAGAGCACGTGTAACTACAAAGTCATGCCAGCTTCTAAAGGTTTCATCTTCCGTAAAAGCAACTGGATGTATAATAAAGTCTACCTTATGCTTATGCACAAGAACTCTAAGATATTCAGAAAATCTAAAGTCATAACAAATCACAACTCCTACCTTAAAATTTTTCAATGAGAATACACAAACCCCTTCACCTTTATCAAAATATTCTTTTTCTATTGATGCTCCAAATTGTGCAATATGAAGCTTATCATAATAAGAAATCACGCACCCTTTTTCATTCAAAACAACATTACTGATCCTATACTTATCACCAGTTGATCTGGGAAAACCAAAACTAACAAAAGTCTTGTATTTTTTCGCAATAACCGATAATGCGTCAACAGAATATCCTTGTAAAGACTCACTCAACACCTTTAATCTTTCAAAAGCATATCGTGAGTAATCTATGGTGCATAGTTCAGGCAGCACAAGTAAATCAATACTATAATGATCATTATCATCCAATATATGCTCTAATTTATCTACAATTACGTCAATATTTTGATTCCTTTCATCACGGGTATCTGATGGCATTATATCGGGCTGTAAAGCTAATACTCGCATTATGACTCCATTATCAAGACATTTTTTATTTTAACCAACTAGAGATGTTATCTTTGTTGACTCAACCTCATTCATAATACCATAAAACATATTTCTCATTTGATTGACCACTTCTTCATTTTCAGTTTTAAACGCAATTGTTGGAGTTCCATTTATACAAAAAGGCTCATCATTTATGAGCAGAAGGGCAATTTCTTTTTTTTGTTTTCTACTAGTACCTAAAAAAAAGCTTAGATTCGAAGGGAGTTGATCTACAACATACACTTCTAATTTCTCTTCTAACCGTGGAATTATGGTTGGATTTTTTTGTGTAAAAATCTGAAAGAAACGCTTAAAGCCATCATAATAAAAAAATTTAACATAATCGTTTTTTACAAGCGGTTGTTTGGAAACAGCATAAACAACACGCTTAATACTCCCATCCATATATCTTCGAAGATGAACGTCTGCCCAATCATCCGGGTTTGTCACCAGCTCTGTTTGCCAGGAAGGATTCCATGCATAAAACGTCCCTTCAAAATCACTCCACAAATCATGAGCACTCATTATGTTACAAATTGTAAACATATTTTTCTCAACCTCACAATCATTTTTCTCATTTAATTCACCAGACTTGATTTCTATTCCAAAAACACTTATATCACGACCATTATTATAAGCAAATATAATCATTATCACTAATACAACAACCACTCCAAAAATAATCAAAATCAAAAAGACTGCTATCATCTGATTCTCCAACAATGAATCAATTACAGAGCTCATAATCATATTATTTTATATTTTATTATGCATTATCTCCTTTACTGCAAACGCACAGATCATTCTATAAAAACATTACACTAATCAGCAAGGCACTATCATATATTCATCATCTAAATCTAATCAAAAATACCAGATAACAACATTAAAGAAATCAGACTTTGAACATGTTTTTCTTAACACCTTCGAAGTTACCTGGACAAACACAACTGAAGATTGTGTATGCATTGATTCTGACCAACGCCCACAGTTCTTCTGCACAACTTTTCATCCTACAACGCATTCTCTCCAAACAAGATAGTACAAATATTATACATCAAACAACCCGCAATCTTACCAGGAACCCTTCGCTCTTGATATCCTGGCTTAATACTCTGCAATGCAACAACTCAGTTGAGTCTCACAAAACAAAAAGACAATTATTCAAGAGAAAGGACAGGTGAAACCGAGCAAAGTGAGGGCATTTGGAGGTACTGGATAAGTTTTAAGTTGCCTTTAGAACATCCAACCCGTCGGGTCTGGAGGAGCTTCCTTTTGATCGAGATACTTTATGCCTTTAACACAACGGACGATCAGCCAAATCACGAAGAAAAAAAGCACCAGAACACCTATAAGGACAAAAGAGAGTATTATGCCGATGAAAGTGTAAAGAATTCCTATCCAGAAAGTTCTGATCTGGAACTGGTAATGACTCTTCAACCATTCAGGCGCATCATCCTTATTGATATAAGCCATAACGACACCAATAAGCGATGTAATACCAAAGACAAGCCCGGTCAAGTAGAGTATGTAAACGATTTTAGCCGTTCCCTCAGTGGTTGGCTTTTCTTGTGCCACTGCTTCGTCCATGATCGTTCTCCATTACTGGTTGCCGAATCAATGTGCGCCGCTTACTACCTTACAAAGCGTTTTATCTAAATAAAATAGCACAATTTATACATCAGGGAACCAATTTCGTTACAGCAGACGGTTCACCTGTTGTCCGGTTTTTCTTTTCTGGAGGAAAACAATCCGGTCCAGGAGGACTCGCCGGTGACAAGGAAGTATGCAATACCGAGTCCAAAAATGACTGCAGCAGTGCCGTAAAGGTATTCAGGGGTGATTTTATCGAAATCCAGAATGATGACCTTACGCGAAATAGCCATCAGGGCCGTTGCGACAACAAGTTTTATTGGAATGACGTTTGTTCCGAGATAGAGGCGAATGTTGATGAATATCTCGATGGCGATGAGTACTGCCAGAAACGCGCCGAATGTTTCAAGGATATCATTGATATTGAGCAAGAGGAATGGCGGCTGCATCAGGCGCGAGTAAAGGACGTACACGACATCTCCGATACCCCAGATAATCACGAACATCATCAGAATTGCCAGAATTCTGACCGTAAAGCGAATGATATCATGAAGAAAACCGATCAACCTGTCTTCATGTCCTGCAGGCAGCTCTTCGTGGTATTGAATCGATTTCGATTCTTTTTTCTTGCTGTCTTCCATTGAGAGAGTATCAGCCTGTTTTCACCTAAAGCAATACCACATGTAACCAAAAGCGGCTGCTGTTCATTCCTCCAGTCATTGTGTTCTTTTTCCGAGAGTCCATTGCAGTGATTTGTCGTACTGGAGCCTTGCCCCCATTAGCCTCCTTATAACCCTCTTGTCTCCAGACACTGTAGGGGCGGGTCTCAAACCCGCCCCTACAATTCATCGTCACTCAGGAGAAGATTGTTGTCTTTTGAGTTGTTTTCAAACTGGTGGAAAAGACCAAAAGGACAAAAAGGACTCAAATGACCAAAAACCATATTACTCCCTTCTTGGCCAACCATCTAGCCGTCCATCTAGCCAACCTGCTATCTTAACTCAGCACTCGTTGCTGAGATCTCATTGCTTTTCTTCTTCACTCAGAACTTGGAACCAAGAACTCAGAACTATTCATCCCCCCCACGATCAGCCGTCGAACCGTTTCTTGTACACATGACAATATGGCTGATGACCGGTCTTTTCGTAGTAATCCTGGTGATAGTCTTCAGCAGGATAGAACGTTGACGCCGGCTCGAGCTGTGTCACCACATCATACCCCTTGTCTTTCAATTGAGCGATCAGCTTTTCAGCAACTTTTTTCTGCTCGTCATCCGCATAGAACACCGCCGAGCGATATTGCGGGCCGATATCCGGACCCTGACGGTCCAGCTGGGTCGGATCGTGGATTTCAAAAAACAGTTTGGCAAGCTTCTCATATGAAACCACCGACGGGTCGTATTCGACCTCGACCGCCTCTGCATGTCCGGACCTGCCGGAAGAAACCTCCTTGTAGGTGGGGTTTGATTTGGCGCCGCCTGTGTAACCCGACCGTACGGCTTTTACCCCGTCAACCTTTTCCAGGTGGTACTCCACTCCCCAGAAACAGCCCCCGGCAAAAACAGCTGTACGGGTTGTACCGGTTGCAGCTGCATCGCCATCATCCTGCTTGTTGAAGTCAAGCGAAATGGAATTGACGCAGTAACGGGCATTTTTGTCGGTGAATCCTTCGTTATAGAACACATGGCCGAGATGAGCGTTACAGTTGGCACAAAGTATTTCCGTCCTCCTTCCGTCCGCGTCGGTTTCTTTTTTTACCGCTCCGGGTATCGCATCATCGAAGCTCGGCCACCCTGTCCCCGAGTCAAACTTGTCCGAAGAATGAAAAAGCGGCTCGCCACATCGTTTGCACGCATAGGTTCCATCCTCCTTGTTATAGACGTATTTGCCGGTATAAGGCATTTCCGTTCCTTTATGAACGATCACTTTTTCTTCCTCTGGTGTAAGTGCTTTACATGTCATGGTATCCTCCTGATTCATACTGACTGTTGAATCTTTTTTTCCCAAACCGTCACGCATCTCCCCTGCACATGAGGTTGCCGTTACCATTGTAAAAGAGAGCGACAGACATACTACAAGCCATTTATAATTCATCATCGTCATACCGTTTCAAAACGTGAACAAAACCTGACCTCGAAAACATAACCATATAACGATCCAAATGATCTGAGGGTTTCAAAAATATGAACTTCCTTGTACCCAGGGGTGTTCAAGAAGAAAAGAACAGCAAAAAAACCTGTGATCATGGCATCTTCAGAACGCACATACAACCTGCTTGCCAGGGAAACCAGCCCTTACCTCCTGCAGCATGCCTGCAATCCTGTCGAGTGGTATCCATGGGGGACACCTGCGTTCGAAAAAGCCCGAAGCGAGGAAAAACCGATTTTTCTTTCTGTCGGTTATTCAACCTGCCACTGGTGCCATGTCATGGAAAGGGAATCCTTCGAAAATGATGCCATTGCAGAAGTCCTGAACCGCTCCTTTGTTGCCGTTAAGGTCGATCGTGAGGAGCGCCCTGACATCGACCGGCTATACATGACCTATGTACAGGCTACGGCAGGCGGTGGAGGCTGGCCGATGTCGGTGTGGTTGACCCCGGACCTGAAACCGTTTTTTGGCGGCACCTATTTTCCGCCGAAAGACCGTTATGGCAAACCCGGTTTCCTCACCCTGCTTCTGTCAATCGAACGGGCATGGAAAGAGGAACGGGAGAGGATTCTTTCTGCCGCTGACGGGATGAATGAACAGCTTCGGAGCCTTGTCATGCACACACCCGAACCGGCCACACTCGATGAGGCGGTTTTCCATCGTGCAGCAAAAACCTTTGCAGAGCTGTTCGACAGCGACGATGGGGGTTTCGGCACTGCACCGAAATTCCCGCAGCCTTCGATCCTGGAATTTCTTCTTGCCTACGCATACTATACCGGCAATGAACATGCCCGGGAAATGGCTTTGTTTACCCTGAAAAAAATGGATTCGGGTGGCATTCATGACCATCTGGCCATTCGGAATGTCGGGGGCGGCGGATTTGCCCGCTATTCGACAGATGAACGCTGGCATGTCCCGCACTTCGAAAAAATGCTCTACGACAATGCACAGCTTGCCGTTCTTGCCGCCGAGGCCTACCAGATTACCGGCGAACAAGGCTATGCCGGTCTTGCCGACGATATTCTGAACTATGTCCTCTGCGACATGACCGACAGTAATGGCGGTTTTTATTCAGCCGAAGACGCCGACAGTTATCCTGAGACAGACAGTCCGGGAAAAAAAGAAGGCGCGTTCTATACCTGGTCCCGGCAGGAGATACTATCACTGCTCGATCCGCATGAAGCCGAACTCTTCTGTTATATCCATGGTGTTGAAGCCGGGGGGAACGTTCTGGACGATCCTCACATGGAGTTTACCGAACTAAATATTCTCTATCGCAAGCATGATTTTCAGGAAGCCTCCGTGCACTTCTCCATGACGCCGGAGTCCATCAGCGAAACTGTTGCAAACGCACGGATAAAACTTTTCAATGCAAGGATTGCAAGGCCAAGGCCGCATCTTGATGACAAGATCCTGACTTCGTGGAACGGACTGATGATCTCGGCCCTTTCAAAAGCATACTCTGCGTTCCGGAACCGGCGCTACCTTGAAGCTGCAGAGAAAGCTGCCAATTGTATCCTCGACAATCTTTACGATGCATCAAGCAGGAGGCTTCTTCGGCGTTATCGAAAAGGCTCGCGCGGGATAGAAGGAAAAGCGGATGATTACGCGTTTTTCATTCAGGGGCTGCTCGATCTCTATGAAGCCTCTTCGGAAAACCGTTATCTGAAAACAGCCGTGAAGCTGATGGGAAAACAGCTCGAACTGTTCTTCGACCATGAAGCAGGAGGCTTTTTCAATGCCGCTGTAGACGATACATCCCTGCCTGTTCGAATGAAGGAAGACTACGACGGAGCCGAACCTTCACCGAACTCGATAAACGTCATCTCTCTCTACCGGCTTGCCGATATGATGGATCGAAACGATTTCAGAGAGGCCGCGGACAGGACCATCACGTTTTTCAGCAAAACATTGAATGAATACAGCCGACAGCTTCCCTGCATGCTCAAGGCAGCCATGCTTCCTTACTTCGGCACCCGGCAGATACTCTTTGCCGGCAGCCGTCAGGATGAAAAAATGAAAAAACTCAAGAACGTCAGAGGAAAAATGTATCTGCCGGACACATTCATCATACACGCGGATGAACATGAAACATGCACAACACCTTTTCTTTCTGAGATAGCACAACGCACAAAAGAACCTGCCGCCTATGTGTGCGAGGCCAATACGTGCAGCCTTCCTGTAACGGACGGTGAAAAACTTGAAAAACTGTTGCTCCCGACAGATGCACCAGGAAACAAGAAGGGGTAGTTGCCCTTAACCGGGAGTGTTTTCCTGTGCCGGGCTCTCTCCTTGCGACTGCTCTTGTGCCCGCTGTTTGGATTTATTGTTTTCTTCGACAATTTCCTTTAAAACAGCGTTTGCCGTATAGAGCCCCAAGCCTCCCACCACAATGCCTGATACACCGTGGAAAAGAATTGGCAATCCAAGTGGTGTAAGCATAAAAGCTCCACCTGCCAATGATGCCGCCCCTACTGCTTTGTTGACTAAATCACTCATGGTAATTGTAAGTGGAATACGTGATAAAAATCACCGTTTTTCAGTCCTCATCTTCATCATAGTCCATGAGATCATCGAGACGGTCTTCGATGTCTTCTTCGTCATCCTTATGATCAAACATGCTACCGATATTGTCTTTCACAGCTCCTATCGCCGAACCTGCTGCTATGACACCAAGACTGGTCACTGCAATACCTGCCAGACCATGCAGAAAAGGCATTCCTACCGGAGAAAATAAAATTGCCCCTCCGGCAACACCTGCAGCTGTTTTGAGCATGTTCTCCTGTTGTTCTGAATCAGCCATAACACAATGGTTTCAGGTTATCAACAACAAATACCCACCTAAATTACTACAATATATCCAGCTTTCCTGTAGGTTACAAATCCCCGGAAAGATAAGAGGACTGCCTCAAAAGTCACTGATTCGGTCCGTAAAAAGCGATACTGAAACTTTTTCCCTGCACCGATCCTCAAAAAATCCATTATGAATACCGAAAAAAAGTGCTTTTGAGACAGCCTTCTGTTTCCGACAAATCAGACCTTGTTCGTTTATCCTGCTGCTTTTTCTGCTTTTGCCTGAGGTGGTGCTGTTGCGGAACCACCCGTGACCCCGCTGACAAATGATCCTGCGGCATCGAACAATGTACTCAGTACCCTGATTGCCACAGATGCAAAAAATACGGGGATGCCGATCGAGGGAATGAACATGGCAACACCGACGACTGTTTTTACCGGATCAAGCTGCTTCTGTCCACCTTCCATAATAGTCCTCCTGTTGTTTCTGTTTCATATTGTTTTGATCATACTGCGATATGAAAAAGAACATCGGATCAGCGTTAAATAATTTCCCCATTGCAGTCACTTCCATCCGCCGCCCAGAGCCCTGTAGAGTTCCGTTCTGGCAACAAGACGTTGACGCCGGATATCTGCCAGTGAAAGCTCAGCATCGTAAGCATTTGCCTGCGCTGTCATCACTTCCAGGTAATCGGCCATGCCGCTTTTGAAAAGAAGCTCGGCATTCCCGACCGACTTGCGGAGAATACCGGCCTGTTTCCTGACAGCCTTTTCTCTGTCAGCCAGCTTTTTAAGTGTCACCAGAGCACTGGAAACTTCCTGTACCGCATCGACAACCTTCTGTCTGAAATAAATCTCCTCCCGGTCACGAGCCACTTTAGCCTGTTTATAGGCTGTCCTGAGTTTACCCTGCTGAAATATCGGCTGCAGAACCGCTCCCTGGACAAAGCTGAACAACGAACCGGGAAAAGTAAACCAGTTGCTGGCTTTCAGGGCGTTGGACCCCGCTTCGGCACTGATTGAAAACGAAGGATAAAGTTGAGCCGAAGCAACGCCGGTTTCTGCATGGGCTTTCATAAGCGCCATTTCTGCGGCCTTGACATCGGGACGGTTGCTGAGCAGTAAAGCAGGCAAACCTGCTGAACAGCATTCTTCATCCGGCAGCTTGGGAACGTTTCCGGAACGGGCAATACGTTCCGGCAGCCTGCCGCAGAGAGCACTCAAAACATTTTCCTGGACGGCAATTCCCTGCTCTAAAGACGCGATACCTGAATGTATTCCCAATCGAATCGCCTCCTGCTGCTCAACAGCAAGCGAGGTGACAAGCCCCGCATCGTACTGCAACCGCATCATTGAAAGCGTGGTGTCGGCAAGTGCAAGGTTTCTCCTGGTGATTCGACGCTGTGCGTCAAGCAGCAGCAGGTTGTAGTAGCTTTGTGCAACATCGGCGACAAGTCTTGTCTGTACAGCTTTTTTTGCTTCAAGGGTGCGAAGATACTCAGACAGTGCCGCTTTTTTGGTGTTACGGATTTTACCCCAGATATCGGCTTCCCATGACAAAAGAACAGAAGCACTGTAATCTTCGACACGCTCCTTGCCCGGAGGGAGAGGATTGCTCCCGTAATCAGATGTTGCTGCCGTACTTCCCGTCGCCTGAAGATTCAGACCGGGCAGATTGCCGAGTTTTGTCTGTTTCAGCGCAAGGGAGGCATATTCGATATTCTTGAGGGCGACCTGCATATCGTAGTTCCTCTCGACCGCTGCATCGATAAGCCTGACAAGCGACGAGTCGGCAAAAAAGGAACGATATGGAACTGAACCGGCAGAAGCAGCAGCCTCCGTCGAATCGGGAGCGACAACCCCCCTGTAGGCATCCGGCAAATATGTATCGGGCTGTGAATACTTTCCAACCGTACTGCACGAAGACAGGAAGAAGAGCAGCATCACAATCGGGCCGATCCGGTGTTCCCTTATTCTTTTCCTCATGGTAATCGTTCTCCTCTAGACCGTATCGCGGTTGTCGTTGCCTGCCTGCACGGGCGGACCGCTGATCTTTTCCTGAAGCGATTGAAACAGCACATAGAGTACCGGAATGATCAGCACGCCAAAAAACGTTCCGCTGAGCATACCGCACACGGCCGCTGTACCGATAGAATGGTTGCCGAGAGCGGACGGCCCGGTCACCCAGAGAAGCGGCACAAGACCGACTGCAAAGGTCAACGAGGTCATGAGAATAGGTCTGAGTCTCACCCTCGAACCCTCGAGCGCCGACTCAACAAGCGTATACCCGGCTTTCCTGCGCTGAATAGCAAACTCCACGATCAGAATCGCGTTTTTTGCCAGCAATCCTATGAGCATAACCATCGCAACCTGTACATAGATGTTGTTCTCGATACCGAACAGTTGTATGCCCGCAAAAACACCCAGAATCCCGGTCGGGATCGAGAAAATGACAGCAAGAGGCAGGATATAGCTTTCATACTGTGCAGAAAGAAGGAGATAGACAAAGGCAAGGGATAACAGAAAAATATAGATCGCCTGTCCACCCGACTCAACCTCTTCGCGGCTCATCCCTTTCCAGTCCCAGGCAAAACCGGGAGGAAGAACCTCCGCCGCCACCTGCTCAGCGGCTGCAAGAGCCTGACCGGTGGTAAATCCCGGAGCAACCACGCCATTGACCGTCAGTGCATTGAAAAGATTGAAATGTTCCACGGTCTGGGGACCGTAGACTTTTTTCATGCTCACCAGCGACGTGACAGGCACCATGTCTCCCGTGGCATTTTTCACGAACACGCCATCGAGCGAAGAGAGGTCTCTGCGGTCTTCCGCCTCTGCCTGAACAATAACCCTGTAGTATTTGCCGAACCTGTTGAAATCCGATGCCTGGAAACTCCCGTAATATGCCTGCATGACCCCGAGCAATTCATCGACGCGAACACCCAGTTGACTCGCTTTCACGTCATCGACCAGCATCTCGTATTGTGGATAGCCGGTATTGAACGTGGTAAACGCAAATGCGATCTCGGGACGTGCCATCAAAGCGCCAATAAATCCGTTGGCTGTATTCCCGAAATTTTCCAGACTGCCGGATGTCCGGTCCTGCAACACCATTTCGAGACCGCCCACATTACCGAATCCCGGAACGGTGGGAGGCTGGAACGGAAAAAATGAACCTTCGGTTATCGATCCAAGCTTTTGGGATACCCCGCCCATGATCGCGCCGATATTTTTGACCCTGCCTCGCTCTTCCGGGTCCTTGAGGCTGGCAAAAACAACCCCTGCCGAAGGAGAACTTACCCCGGCCAACAGGTCGAAGCCTGCAACCGAAATAACGTGATTCACACTCTCTTCCGCCTGCAGAATGTCCTCGACCTTGTCGAGGGTCTGCATTGTCCGGTC
This sequence comes from Chlorobium sp., assembly GCA_028277225.1. Classification (GTDB taxonomy): domain Bacteria; phylum Bacteroidota; class Chlorobiia; order Chlorobiales; family Chlorobiaceae; genus Prosthecochloris. The sequence goes on along the minus strand of JANQHB010000023.1, from coordinate 8,843 downwards.
AAGCGAAGCACCGGGAGGAAGCGCTGCGGAAAGGATAAAAAAGCCGCTGTCCTCGTCAGGAATAAAGCCTGACGGGACAGAATACGCCATCCAGAAGGCAAGCCCTGACACAACGGCAAGCCCTCCAATGCTTATCCATTTGTTCCGGATGAGTACCTTGAGTGTACCGACATAGCGCTCTGTCACCACCGAAAAACCTGCATTGAAACCCATGAACAGACGCCGCTTGGTCCGTTTGAACCAACCCTCTCTTTCCTCTCCTTTAGCGTCTCTGTCAAGAAACAAGGCACAGAGCGCCGGACTGAGCGTCAACGCATTGACCGTCGATATCAGAATTGCCGTTACCAGCGTAAAGGCAAACTGGCGATAAAACATCCCGACCGAGCCGCCAAGAAAACCGACAGGAAGGAAAACCGATGCGATAACAAGCGTTGTTGATATGATCACACTGGTAATCACCCGCATGACCTGATGTGCGGCATCCCTTGCCGGGAGACGCTCTTCTTCCATCCTTGTATGGACAGCTTCGACAATGACGATTGCATCATCGACCACAATTCCGATTGCAAGAACAAGCGCAAACAGGGTCAGGAGATTGATGGAAAAACCCAGAATGGTCAAAAAGAAAAATGTTCCGACAATGGCTACAGGAACTGCAATGGCCGGAATGAGCGTCGAGCGGAAATCCTGCAGGAAAATGAACACGATCAGAAAGACAAGCGCAAAAACCTGCAGCAGGGTAACAATCACCTGTTCGATCGACTCGTCAAGCGACTTTTTCGTACTGTAGGGAATAATGTAGTCAATGCCGGTGGGGAACGATTCCGCCACTTTATCAAGCACTTCCTGAACGGCAATCTGGATATCATTGGAGTTGGATCCTGCGGCCTGAAAAATGGCCATGGTCATCGACTCCTTGCCGTTGGCGTCAGCATCGACCGCATAACTGAAGGAACCAAGCTCGACCCTTGCCACATCCCTCAACCGAAGAACCGAACCGTCCGCATTCGTGCGCAGAATAATGCCGCCGTATTCAGCCGGCTGCTTCAACTTTCCCTTGTAACGGATGATCAGTTCGAGAGCCTCGCCTGTACCTTCGCCAAATTTGCCCGGCGCAGCCTCGACGTTCTGGCTCTGGATCGCAGCAATCACTTCCTGGGGAGTCACCGAATACGCTGCCATCCTGTCCGGTTTCAGCCATATGCGCATGGAGTAGTCTCTCACCCCGAACACCAGAGTCTGACCGACCCCGTTGACACGCTGTATGTCAGGAAGCAGATTGATCTTCATATAGTTCTGCAGAAACGTCGCATCGTAGGTCTCGGGCTTGTCACTGAACAGCGTAATGACCATGATCATGCTGTTCTGCGTCTTGGTGGTTGTTACCCCGAACCTTGTCACCTCTTCGGGCAGCTGGCTGGATGCCGTCGCCACCCGGTTCTGCACATTAACAGCCGCCTTGTCGGGATCGGTGCCGGTCCTGAAAAACACGTTGATGCGGAGAGAACCGTCGTTGCTCGATGTCGAAGTCATATGAGTCATGTCGTCGACACCGTTGATCGCCTCCTCGAGCGAGGGAGCGACCGAGCGGGCAATGGTTTCGGCATTGGCGCCCGGATAGGTGGCCGTTACTTCGACAGCAGGCGGTGCTATATCGGGAAACTGGGTAAGAGGAAGCTGGGTAATCCCGATCACGCCGAGCAGGAAAATAAAAACCGATATGACCGTTGCAAGAACCGGCCTGTTGATAAATCGCTCAAACATTGCTCACCTGTTTACGTCACCGTTCATCGGCCTTGCTCTTTCGCTTCGGGATCACCGTTTCCTTTAGCCTTCTGGGGATTGATAGGTGTTCCGTCAGGCAGACGGGTAAATCCGGATACGACAATCATATCGCCTGCTTCTATCCCGTCGCTGACGATATAATCGGAACCGCTTTTTCCAATAACCGTTATCGGTGTTCTTGACACGACATTGTTTTCATCAACCCTGACGACAAATATCTTGTCCTGAAGATCCACCGTGCTCTCCTGGGGAACAAGGAGGACATTGTCATAACGGTAGACGATATTCACCTTGCCGGTATTTCCCGACCGTATCCTGCCTTCGGGATTGGGGAACGTTGCACGAAACATGACCGATGCCGTTGAACGGTCGAACTGACCGCTGATCGCATCGAGTTTCCCTTCAGAAGAATATCGGCTTCCGTCTGCCAGAAGCAGGGTCACAGGCGGTACTGATGCAAGCTTGGCTTCAATCGAACTGCCGGAAAACTGCTGCTTGAAACGCACAAAATCAATTTCGCTCATGCTGAAATAGGCACGAATCTCATGAATATCGGTCAGCGTCGTCAACTGTTCCGCCTGGTTATTGCTGACCAGACTGCCGATTCGAAAAGGAATCTCGCCGATATAACCATCCACAGGAGCCTTGATCCGGGTATAGTCGAGGTTGATGCGTGCTCTCTCTGCGGCGGCTTCAGCCTGTTCGAGCCGAGCCTTGGCAGAGCGATGATTCGCACTGGCCTGCTTCAACTGTATTGCCGAAACAACCTTGTTTTTAACTAGGGGCCTGAGCCTTTCGACCTCTATCCCGGCAACGTCAAGTGCTGCTTTTGCAGCATGCTTCGCTGCAACGGCGGCGTTCAGCTCTTCCCGGTATACACGGTCATCGATGACAAACAGAAGCTGTCCGGACTCGACCAGAGCGCCTTCATCGACGGCTATCTGTTGAAGCGTCCCGTCAACCTGCGGCCTGACCTCGACAGTCACCACTCCCTCGAGAAGCGCTGCATACTGTTTTGTCACCTCCGTGGAAGAACGCTCGATTGTCATGACAGGCAGGGACGGCGTCGGCATCTGCATACCTCCCCCCCTTTGTCCTCCCCCGCAGCCGGCAAGGGATGCTGAAAAAATGATAACGCAGATCGCCAGTTTTCCGGCTTCTTTTACACAACGCCTCAACATAATTTTCTGGTGCAACAATAATTGATGGTGCAATGACAATCGATAAAACAAAGGCATGAACGCCATCAGATACATCTACTTAATGGGTCCAGTGCACACAATGTACAGTATAAAAACGATATCCCAACCTGAACCCGGTAATTTTCATGAACCTTTTTGCCTGAAAAAAATCCTCGAAAACAGATTCCTGATATCGAAACCTATCAGGTAGAGGCACGGAATAAGAACAAGCGTCAACGGTGTCGCCAAAAGCAGACCCCATCCGAGAGCCAGCGCCATAGGCATCATCGTGGCATCCGTTCCGCCTATCCCGTAGGCAAGAGGCAGAAGACCGGCCGCTGTGGTTACCGTCGTCAAAAGAATTGCCCGCAGACGATCGGCGGTTCCTTTTGCCACAAGAGCGTTGATATCGTTCTTGATGCCGGACTTGTAGAGTTCGTTGAGGTAATTGACAAGAACAAGAGAATCGTTCACAACGACACCCGCCATGCCCACAACGCCGAGGAGCCCGAGAAAACTGAACACCTCGCCATGCGTCGCAAAGGTTATCACAACCCCGATAATGGCAAAGGGTATAGACATCATGACAAGCAGCGGCTGTGTGAGTGAATTGAAGAGGAGTATGAGCAAAAAGTAGATACCGAACGCCGCAACGCCGAAAGCGATAAAGAGCCCTCTGAGCGATTCCTCCGATTCCTGGGCTTCCCCCCCGAATACCAGTTTGATTCCGGGATACTCCCGGTTCCCTGAAAAATGGTTTTCGACATCCTGCATGACCTCGATCGGCGTGACGGTATCCTGCTGAACATCGGCTGAAATCGTGATGGAGCGTTCCCCGTCATAGTGATGGAAAATAGACGGTCCCGAACCCTGCTCGAAGTCGGCTACTTCGCGAAGAGGGATCAGTCTGCCGGTAATGTTCGGTATTGCGAGTTCCTGGAGATAATCCAGGCTGGTTCTTGTGAATTTCTTCAGCATAACCCTGAAATCGACCTCCTCCTCGCCGTAACGAACGCTGGTGACAACCTGGCCGTCATAGGCGGTCCTGACCGTTCTGGCGATATCGGCTACCGAAAGCCCCAGGCGTGAAAGGCGGTCGTGACGTATCGATATTTCAATCTGCTCCTTGCCTTCCTTGTCGTCACGGTCGGGATCGGTCACGCCGTCGATACCCTCCAGATACCTGTAGACGGCATCGGCATACGCCGTTCTGAGCGAATCATCGGAACCCACAACCCTGATGGTCACGGGTTTGCCCACAGGAGGCCCGCCCGATTCGACAAAAAACGTGGTTGAGGTAACACCGTCGATCTTCTTTGCCTTTTCACGAATCACTTCGACTATCTCGTCCGCCTCCCGGTCTCTCGTACCATAGGGTGTCAGTTTGATTGCAAGCTCGGCAAAGTTTTCCTGCTCGATCGGCACAATATCAGCCTGTGTTCCTATTCGTGTCAGATACGCCGAGACCTCGTCCTCCGGCAGCTCCGCGACAAGTTTTTCAAACTCGGCGGCTTTTTCCGACGTCGCTTTCAGCGAACTGCCGACAGGAAGCTCGATCCAGATGCTGAAAGCGTCAGAACCTTTTGTGGGAAAAAGTATGTAGCTGATATAGTTCATGCCGTAATACAGTGCTCCTCCAAAAGAGAGAAATGCGATAAGAACGAGCGCGTACCGGAAGCGCAGCATCGAAAGCAACACTTTTTCAAACAGGTTGCGAACCGGAACAAACCAGTTGCGCATGGTTGATTTTGGATCTTCTCCTTCTCTGGTGTAAAGCCCTGGCATGATATGAGCCGGAAGAACAAGAAACGCCTCGACAAGCGATACCAGGAGAGCAAGCGTGATCGTCAGGGGGATCACAAAAATAAATTTCCCGAGGACGCCCGGCATGAAAAACATCGGTGCGAATGCAAAAAACGTCGTCAGTACCGTAGTCAATACTGGCTTGTAGACCTGTTCAATACCGTTGACAACCGCTTCGATAGGCGACTCGCCACGCTCCCTTCGCTGAAAAATATTTTCAGAAATGATGATGGCGTCATCAACAACAATACCGATAACGATGATCAGGGACGTCAGGGTCACGGTGTCAAGCTCGACATCGAAGAGAGGTAAAAGCGAAATACCTCCGAGGAGGGTAAACGGGATTCCGAGAGCTACCCAGAAGGCCGTACGCAGATTGAGAAACAGCGAGAGAACGATCAGAACGAGCACAAGACCGATCCCTCCATTCATCATGACAATGGAGAGCTGGTTGGCCACGTACTGGGAAAAATCAAGGCCGTAGACAAACCGCACTCCTTCCGGCAGCAGTTTCTCCTCCTCCGTGACCAGTTTACGAATTGCCTGTACAGTCCTTATGATGTCGGCCGATTCACTTTTGTTGATCAGAAATGAGATCGCAGGCTCGCCGTTTATTCTCGATAAAACTTTTTCCTCCTCGAAACCGTCAGTAACATCCGCAATATCGGATACCTTGATCAACGGCCCGTCAAAACTGGACCTTACTACCACATCCCCTACCTCCAGAGGATCACGAAACTGGGCGAGGGTGACAAGATCTTTTTCACTTGTAAAAGACTCGAGCGAACCGCCAGTTGCCCTTATGTTTCGCTGTTGTATCGCATCGACGACTTCCCGCATCGGAACCTGAAGCTCCCTGATCTTCTCCGGATACAGCTCGACCTGTATCTCTCTCTCTCGATACCCGTATCGCTGTACGGTCGCGACTCCCGGAATATCCTTCAGCTTTTTCTCGAATCTGCGGGCAAGCTCACGAAGTTCGTGATAAGGTTTGTCCCCTTTCAGACCAACCTCGAGAATGGGAAATATGGAAGACTTGATGTCCGTGATCAGCGAAGACTCTGTAACTTCAACAGGGAAATCTGTTATCCGGAAAACCGCTTCACGGATCTCGCGTTTTACACCTTCAACATCCGATGCGTCTGGTTCGATCTCGACAATAACGATCGAGACATTTTCCATCGACATGGAAAAAACACGCTTGATATCGGTGACGCTCTTGAGCTCATCCTCTATCTTGTTGGTCACATTGAGCTCGACATCTTCAGGCGCTGCACCGGGATAATTCGTCGTCACCACCAACTGGCCGAAATTGACCTTGGGATACTGCGCCCGATTGATCTGCCAGAGCGTCGCCAGCCCAAACAAAAAGACCAGGATCGTCAACAGATACGCGAGCATATGACGCTCAGCAAAAAATCGAAACAGAGGTTTCATGAAAAAAAGTCAAAAGAAAATTAGTGACGAGTAACGAGTGACCAGTCACGCCCCCCATTCTCTATCATCTATTACCCACCACCTACTACCCACCACCTACTACCCATTACCTACTACCCATTACCTACTACCCATTACCTAAAAAAACCATTCACGATTTACGAATCACGATTCCCTAATAAACCCTATCCATCAATGCCTGGTACTGCAGCCAGAGCTTCTGGTAGTTCAGAGCGTTTTCCGCATAGGTCAGTTTTGCGCTTTCTTCGTTGTCCCGGCTCATGATCACAAAGGTCTGGTCGCCTCTTCCCTGTTCATATATCTTGATTTCCTCACGCGTCCTCTGCCTTGCAGACTCGATCTGCTGGCGGTTCAGCCTGAGAACCTGCAAAAGCTGCTTCATCTGCGCATGGAGAGAGGCAAGAGAAGCGTTCAGAGTAAGGGACACATCATCGTTTTCCTTGTCGAGCTGCAGCATCTGCAGCCGGTTTCTCCGATAGTCGGCATTAGCCGTTCTGTTTTCGAGAGGAAGTGAAAACTGAAGACCAACCGCGGCGTCTTTTTTATCGAAGCCGAACGCATCCCATCCATCCTCGTCAGCATCCTTGACGGTAACCGCAGCAAAGAGGGACAGGTCGGGTAACCCGGCATTTTTCAGTCCTGACGCATTGCGTTCAAGCTGTTTTTTTCGCACATCGAGAAGCTGCAGGACCCGGGAATTGTTCCTGAGCATCTCACCTGCTGTTTCGAGGGATTCCGGCTCCGGAGTGGCGTACAGATCAAAATCCGGTGAAGCCTTCATGAACCGGTCGTCCTGAACAAGAACGGAAAGCTCTGACCTGATGGCGCCCAACTGCGATTCGACCAGTCCGAGATTCTGCCTCCAGGTGTTGAATGCATCTTTCGATCGTATCACTTCGACCGAATCGACAAGAAATGCCTTGAACTTTTGTTGTGTACGGGAAAGCTCTTTGCGGCTCAGCTCGAGCCTTTTGGCAATGATCCTTTTCTGTTCAGTCAGATAGACCCAATCGAGGTATTTCGAGACCGCATCGGTGAGAAATTCCTCGATGGATTCCTTCGATTGAATATCTGCTGCTTCGACATCATATCCCTTGAGATCATATTGAAGACGGCTCAGCTTTCCTCCCCTGTCCCTGAGTATCGGCTGCGAGTACTGCAGTTCCAGGCTGTTCTCATACGAGCGGTCAGGAAAAGTAAAGAAAGGTGTCTCGTCAAACTTGCTTGTCGTCCTGTTGTATGCATAAGTTGCAGAAAGACGGCCTCCCGTATCCCAGAACTGTCTGTTCAAAACGGTTTCCAGCGAGAGCGCATTGGTCAGATCCGGATTGAACGCGGAAATTGTCGCCTCCTCACGCGACCAAGCCAATGATGAAGAAAGGTTCCAGTCTTCCGAACCACGAAAGCTCTGCTGCACTGCCTCTTCGATCTCCCGGTTCAGCGTCTCTTTTTCAAAGACCGGATGGCTGTTCTTCAAAAGATCGATGAACAATTCTCTCGACACTTTTTCACCGGCAGTTGCAGTACCGGGAAAAAGAAAAACCGTCAGGATGCAAACGAGGAGAAAACAGGCCCGGAATCCGCAGAACAGGGAATGCCGGAAAAGAGATGCGGCAGTACCGGAATTACCGAAGGTCATAGTATCGCGTGATTCGCTTGGTGAAATGGTTTAGGTTGAAGTAACACAAAAAACAATTCAGAAGTTCGTGAATTATTCAAGAAGTCAAACAGTCACGGGTAAAAAAGTCTGAAAACTTTACATGCTTCGTGCCACACCTGCAAGGACGGCAAGCATGCCGACAACCCCATGAAAGACAGATATCCCTATCAGCGATGAGCTGGGAAATGTTGAGCTGTTGATTTGTTGAATCGTTGAGTTGTTTGTTTTCGCCTTCCCGTAGGGGCAGGCCCCCGTGCCTGCCCGCCCCGCATTCGACTTTACCGATATGTATGCTGAGAGCGTCAACTCTTGCAGGCCCCCCCACCTTTCTAATATTCACAAAGAGCATGTCTCCACCCTTCTCGTAGATGATATACTTGTAAGCATCTCCCTTTTCTAATGCAGATTTCAATGAAAAGAAAAATTTGTAGGTTATACGTTCGTTAGAGTAGTAACATCCTACAGTATTACAATCACTTACCAAGGAACCATATATGAACCGGATTGATAAAGAAAGAATTAAGGCCCTGATTGCATCAGTCAGAGAATTAACACCAGGGCAATTCTCCTGGCTTGAACGAACGGTTCAGATTTTTCATTGTTCTCATAACTTCAGGATTTTCAACTCTGATTTACTTGACGAAGAAACCCTTGAAAATTTTGGTGATGCTCTGAGAATTCATCACGGGTTTTCTGCAGAACCTTTCTCCAAAGACAAATTTGAATACCTTCTCGAACGTGTCATATCCATGTCTGACAAAAAAGCACAGTTAGCTCCCAAAGGCAATCAAGGGCACGATATAACCATCGACGGAGTAGCGGTATCACTGAAAACTCAGGCAAACAAGGGAATACAGGAAGAAAAAATCTGGATCAGCAAGTTCATGGAGTTGGGAAAAGGAAGCTGGGGTGATGATCCTGAAGATCTGAAACAATTGCTTGCATTATTCATTCGA
>JANQHB010000024.1 GCA_028277225.1 Chlorobium sp. | reverse complement strand
GATTTTCCATAGCTTAAGATACCAATCACAACGCAAAAGGGCCACCTTTTCAGGTAGCCCTTTTGCGTTTTCTGGCTGTGCTTATGAGACAGCCTCTTGCTATTGGTAACTCCACCATGGAATTATCTTTCCCTATCAATCCAATAATTATATCACCTCGCTCTGTTGACCATGCTTCAGGGTATTGTGTTATTCTTTTTATTGATGTATTAACCTCCTCTTTGAAAACCTGACCAAGACCTTCAAACTCAATCTCATAGAAATTCGTTGCATCGTTCAGTTCGAGCTTCGCATATTTTGAAAAAATAACCTTGGTCATCGGCCCTTAAAAAATTTCTTCCATAGGAATGCCTTCAAGGCGCCCCTCCCTGTATGCTTTCAGCCGTTTTTCAGCTTCCTCAGCCCATATTTCATCAATCTTCTGATCCGGTTCGTCAAGGCTTTTCAATAAACCTTCAATAATCATAAACCGCTCTTCGGGCTTGAGTGCCATGGCTCGCTCAAGAATTTCTTTATTACTCATCTCAATTACCTCTTTTTCTTTAAACATTGTTCTCTTCTCATACGAAAAACACCATATCATGCGTTCTTATTAATATATGAATCATGAACGGTTCTCAACAATACCAGAACCCTCGCCGTTACGATCAAGTGGTACCCGTTGAAAGCAGACTGAAGTTCGAAACACAAAAGGCAGCCCGAAAGCCGCCTTTAATCTAAGAAATCCACTCTGTGAGTTGTCAAGCCATACCGCCAGAAAACACAACGGGCGGGCACACACAGGCCCGCCCCTATATCAAATCATTGCCGTGCTGGCTGTGAAGACTGCTAACAAATATTGCCTTTTCCCTTTTCGACCTTTTCCTTTTGAATTTTGCCTTTTTCCCCTACTGCCACCCCCCGACAATCTCGAAGATATCACGATCGCCGATCGGCTTCGGAACGCTTGAAGTCGGGTCCTGGGACATGAGAAAATCGGCAATCTCGTTATACGGCTTGACACATTCGTCCTTGTCAGGGCCTTCATCCATCTGGAAGAGGGTTTTACCGGCAAAACGGCTTTTACGGATCAGTTCATGATAGGGGACCTTGGCAAGCAGCTTGGTGCCCACCTTGTCGGCGAACTGTTCAAGCATGTTCGTACCGCCGCCTTTCTGATAGTCAACCCGATTGGCAACAATACCGGCAAGCTCTACCTTGTAACGGGTACTTTTCTGCTCGATCGCCATGCAGAGGCGGTTAGCCGCAAAAATACTGTCGAAATCGTTGGTTGCAATGATCACTGCGTAATCGGCATAGGTCAACGGAGCACTGAATCCTCCGCACACGACGTCTCCGAGTACATCGAACAGAATAACATCGTAACGTTCATAAACATCCAGTTCCTGGAGAAGTTTCACGGCCTCGCCGACCACATAACCTCCGCAGCCGCTTCCTGCTGGAGGTCCTCCCGCCTCGAGCGCATCAACACCCCCGAATCCGGTCTGGATAATATCCTCCTCGGTCAGTTCCTCGTGATGAAAATCAACGTCTTCAAGAGCCTCGATAACAGTCTGCTGCAAGGTTCCCGTGAGGGGAAACGTACTGTCATGTTTGGGATCACAACCGATCTGCAGAACTTTGGCTCCTTTCAGGGCTAATGCAGCGGAAATATTCGCAGTTGTTGTACTCTTGCCGATACCTCCCTTTCCATAGACTGCAAGTATTAAACTCATGGTGAAATCACAACGATTAAATGATTGACAATGCAACTCCGGTTGCTTACCCTCCCAGGGCTTCCTTGGCTTTTTTAAACACTTCGGCGGATATGGTCGTCTCTCCGTTTTCACGGGCAAAATTCTCGGTATTCTTCCGGACTTTCTTACGTACAAAGAATGGAACTTTCCTGAGCATTGTCTCGGCATCGTCTGTCCAGGGCATTCCTTCGCCAGAACCATCAATACCTGAAGGAATATCTTCTTCGCCCTTTATAGCTGTTTCACGGCCGTTCGAACCCTCCGCCGCCGGGCCTTTTTCCTCATACTCCAGTCCTGCGTCGCCGAAGAAGTCGATAAGATGTTTTTCCAATCCGAGTTTGCAGGAAGTATAGACACGGTCGGCAAGAACATCGGCTCCCTCGAAGCCCAATACCGGATAATAACCGATAAGATGGTTTTCGATATGTGTCGGTGTCGAGATAACCATGCAGGGAACATCGAGCTTGCGGCAGCTGTGCCGCTCCATCTGCGTTCCACATACCAGCTCCGGCATTTCGTCCTCTATTTTCTTCGAAACCTCCTGGAACTTGTCTGTCACCATGAGCGGTTCCGGCAGATAGCCTTCGAGTTCCCGGCGTATCCAGTCAGCATGTTGTTCGAGATAGGTGCCTGCACCGATGATCTGCATTCCGAGTTCGTCCTTGAGAAACCTGACCATCCCGACAGTATGCGTCGCATCGCCGAACACAAAGGCACGCTTGCCGCTGAAACTCTCCATGTCAGCGGTGCGGGCAAACCATGGCACACCGCTCGGTGCGCTCAACCCGTCAAGAGAGAATTCTGTCAGAGGAGGCATCTCGATTGCCTGCTTCCCCATTTCCTGCGCAATAGCATTGAGTTTCCCGATTATTTCCCTGATCCATGCAAGTGTTGGCTGCACGCCGATGGGCGCGCCCTCTACCGATGGCATGTCGAACTTGTCACCGAGAACATCCGATGCACCCCGACCCATTTCATGATAGGGCACCACGTTGAGCCAGGCAGCCGGCAGATTGCGAAGATCTTCGAGACCCGCCCCCCAGGGGGCGACAATGTTCACATCGACACCGAGTGTCTTGAGAATCCTGCGCAGACTGGTAAGGTCGGAACGAAGATGAAAACCGAGCGACGTAAAACCGAGCAGATTCACGCTTGGATTTTCAGTCCTTCTCTGTTCGAGAGCGTATTGCTCCACAAGTTTTGTGAACAGGCCTTCGGCAGATTCGTGTTCCTGGACCCTGAAAGGATTCACATCGTGCACGATGATCTTTTCAGGATCGACCCCCGAATGTCTCGAAAGCTGGGCGAGATCTTCCTGAAGCAATGCCGTACTGCAGCTTGGTGCGACAACAATGATTTCGGGGTGATAGTGTTCTTCAACCTGTTCAAGCGTATTGGGGAGCCGCGAAACACCGCTCGCAAGGTCCTGGCCTCTGACTACACTGATGGAAAGAGCAGGAAATTCCGGCGTCCTTTCCAGCATGGTATAGGTTGCTGTGATGTAATCGTCTCCCAGAGGAGCATGATAAACCGTATGGACGTTTTTCATGCTGTTGGTAACACGGCTTATACCATAGAGTGCGGTTCCTTCGTAGAGCCAGAAAGCTAGACGCATGCTTGTTGATCCCCTTTATACTTTGACTTCTGCCTTTTGATTTTCCCTTTCGCCTTTTGCCTTTTGACTGTTGCCTAATTTACCCCTCTGCGCTCGGCATCACTCCTTTCAGCCAGACCGATTCGTCGAATTCCGGCAATTTGCTGCGACGCTGCAGCGGCGAAACGAACAGGTTCGCGAGCGTAAAGACACCCGACCAGCTATGGATCGGCATCAGGGTGAATTCCATACTCCATTTGACGATAAAACCATTGCCGACAAAAGGATTTGCCGTCATGAGGGATGTAACGATAAGATCAGGATTTTCCCGCTTGATATCCTGAAGCTGCCGATGGAAATTCGGCTGTTCGATGACCCTGACACCATCGAGCGCTTCAAGCTCACGCGCGTGAAACTTCTTGTTGATATATGCACTGCTGCATTCCATAATTTCCGCACCGGCATTTTTCAGAAAACGGGCCAGGGGAAGCTCCATCATGGTGTCAGCCGTCAGGAAAACACGCTTACCTTTCAATATATCGACCTGCTCCGAGATTCTCTCCCAGGCTGCTTCCTCCCGTTCTCTCAGATCAACCGTGATATCGAACATAGCGGCAAGATCTTCCCAGAAAATCCTTGTTCCCCTTGGACCGAATGGAAACAGCGAGTGAAGTACCCTCGAACCCCTTCCCCGGTTAAGCCGGGCAACAGTCCTTGAAAGATAAGGTTGTATCGGCGCAAGGACAGTATCAGGACCTATTGCCGGCAAACGGTCAAAACGGTTTTCAGGGAGGAAACCGCCAACTTTGATACCGAGTTCTTCAGCCTCCGAACGAAGATCATCGGCAATTGAATCATTGACCGAACCGACAAAAACGACACTTTTTTCTCCTGCAGGTGCCTCAGGGCAAAAAGGAAGCATCGAAAGCAGCACCGAATCCTCGGCCTGCGTGAAGTTGTAGACAAGTCCGCTGGCCGGTACGAAGAGCACCGGCATTTCCGGTGTCGAAAGTGAACGGGCAAGGCCTTTGAAATCAACTTTCATGACTTCAGGTGTGCAGGAAGAGAGCAGAAAGATCACAGAGGGGTGGTGATCCCGCCTGATCTCTTCGATCATGTCCTCAAGGCTTGGATCCTCGCGCGAGAGGTCACCTTCCTCGATCAGGGCAATACCGAAACGCGGTTTTGCAAAGATCATCATGCCAAGCGCGTTCTGCAGAAAATGTGCGCAGGTATGCGTACCCAGGATCAGAAAAAAACTGTCCCTGATTTTCTGATACAGCCACCCTACACTGGCAAGTCCACAAAAACTGTGGGTGACGTTGTCTTCTTTGATAATCTGGGTGGGTCCCGGAACCGGCGTCATGAACTCCTTCCTCCTGAATATTGCCTGCCGCCGCATCCCCTCGGAAAAACCACGAATACAGCTTCAGATTCTGAACCGTCGAGCTTAAATATCAAGAAGTGAAGATACGAATAATAGGCAGAAATGAAAACCTCTGAAAAGCCCTGTCAGCCTGAAACTACAATGCTATGGCTGCCAGCCGGGAACCCGGTTATAATGCACACGAAGCAAATTGCCGCATTAATTCATCACACTACCTCATCTTCCGCTCAACCGAAGCAATTTTGCCGCCAATGCCAACATCCTTGTCCCTCCGGTCGTCGATCTTCAGAACCGTATAGACGCGCTCTGAGCCGGTCGTAAAAAGATGGCCATGAAGCTTTTCGGCAACGGCGAAGAGTTCTTCTGCCGTTCCGGAAACGGTGGTGCCCATGTCGTTGAGTTTATAGTCGAGGCCGCTTTGTTCGAGAAGCCTTTGAAGCCCGGCAACCTTTGCGCTGAGACTGCCTGAGCCGCCATCGAGCGGTATCACAGAAATATCCATCAGAGCCATGTTCGCCCCCCCTTCTCTGTCGTTAACGGAAAACAGTCTCTTCCCTTCCCGGTCCGACGGATATGAAGGTTACCGGCACACCGAGTTCGTCTTCGAGAAATCCGATAAATGCCTTTGTCTCCGTATGCAGGTCTTCATAGCTGCGTGCCGATGCATTTGAAGCATTCCATCCTTTCAATGTCTTGTAGACGGGCTTCACCTGACTCAGAGTCTGGTCGTCTGTAGGAAAATCAGTAATCGTCCTGTCGCCATGCGTGTAGGACATACAAACATTGATCTCACTGAAAGAGTCGAGAACATCCAGCTTGGTGAGCGCGATCTCGGTTACACCGTTCACGGTAAGCGAGTAGCGGAGCGCCACAAGGTCAAGCCAGCCGCAGCGACGTTTCCTGCCGGTGGTCGCGCCGAACTCGTTGCCAATCTTTCCAAGCTTGTCACCGGTTTCATCGTGAAGTTCAGTTGGAAACGCACCGTTACCGACCCTTGTCATATAAGCCTTGACAACACCGATCACATTGCCGATGTAGTTAGGAGCGATACCCGATCCTGTCGACGCTCCTCCGGCCGTCGGGTTGGATGATGTCACGTAGGGATAGGTCCCGTGATCGACATCGAGCAGACAGCCCTGGGCGCCTTCGAGCAGGACGGTCTTGCCTTCACGGAGCGCCCGGTTGAGAAACAGCTGGGTATTGGTCACGTAGGGATCGATTGTCTTGTCAAATTCCGAATATTCGCGGACCATTGCATCGATATCGATTTCTTCAGATCCGTAGATATTGGTAAGCAGCCTGTTTTTTGCCTCGAGGTTGGAGCGCAGCTTCTCTTCAAGAACCTCCGGATGAAGCAGATCGACAACACGAATCCCTTTCCTGGCGAACTTGTCTTCATAGCTGGGTCCGATGCCCCTGCCGGTCGTACCGATTTTTTTCTTGTCCTGGGCGCTTTCATGCAGGGAATCGAGAAGCTTGTGATACGGCATGATAAGATGGGCGTTATGACTGATAAACAGCCGCCCTTTGACATCGTAGCCAAGCTCTTCGACTTTTTGGATTTCCTCGAGAAGTGCATTGGGATCGATGACAACCCCGTTACCGATAATACAGGTGCAGCCATCATGAAAAATCCCTGAAGGAATGAGATGCAGAATAACCGTCTTGTTATCGAAACAGATCGTGTGTCCCGCATTGGCACCGCCCTGGTAACGGGCTACCACGTCGAATTTCGACGATAGAAAATCGACAAGCTTTCCCTTTCCCTCGTCGCCGAACTGCGTTCCGACAATAACCGTTGCCGATGCTGCTGACTGCTCTCTTCTGTTGTGTTCTTTCACGTAAATGTTCTTTTTCAGCCTGTATAGGCCGCCAGTTGTTCAAGAAGCTCCTCTTTCCCCTGTCCGGAAAGAGCCGAGTAATTTACTATAAATTTGGAATTGAACGAGTGATTTTTCATGGTGAGCCGTACACGGGCCTTCTCCTTCTGTTTCAGCTTGTCATACTTTGTCAGCACAATACCGTACTCACGTCCGCAATAGTCGAGAAACTCCGCCATCTCTTTGTCGGACTCCATATCCGGGTGCCGCGAATCGATCAGAAGAATAACAAGAACGATACGTTCTCCGGTACGGACATAGTCACCGAGCAGTTTTCCCCACTCGAACCGTTTTGCCTTGCCTACCCTGGCATACCCGTAGCCGGGAAGGTCGACGAAATAGCAGGCATCGTTGATGACAAAATAGTTAATGAGCTGGGTTTTACCGGGAGTCGTACTTGTTTTCGCCAGCCCCTTTCTCCCTGTCAGTGTGTTAAGCAGCGTTGACTTGCCGACATTGGAGCGCCCGACAAAGACAATTTCCGGTAACGGCTCTTCAGGCAGTTGATCGAGGGCGGAAACACTTTTATAAAATCTTGCGTTTCTTATTTTCATCTCAAAAATAAAAAACCGGAAAGTGATCCGGTTCCGGATGCAAAGGGATCTGGCAACTGACGGCATCCTGAATCGGGTGTTGTTTGAAACACCCGGTTTCAGGATACCGAAAAAAACGCTAGGGAAAAGCTAAACACCTTGTCCGAAAAACCCAAATCCTTAACTTCCTACTAAATTGAGCACTTCAACAAATGCGGTTTTTTATCTGTTTTCACGTTCACCCTGCTGATCATGGTTAATCTCTATAGAACGATAGTATATCACATTGACTTTGATAAACTTACTATAATTGAACATCCCGACAAGTCGGGACGCTCAATTTAGGTTCCTTCCAGGTTCATACGCAATGACACAGGTTCAGACAATGCCTCTTCATATCTACAATTCGCTCACCCGAAAGAAAGAAGTTTTCGAACCGCTGCATCCGGGAACTGTGACCATCTATGTCTGTGGACCGACGGTCTACGGACACGCCCATCTTGGCCACGCCAAAAGTTATGTCTCTTTCGATGTTGTCGTCAAATGGCTCCGTCATCTTGGCTATACGACGAAATATATCCAGAACATCACCGATGTAGGGCACCTGACCGACAACGCTGACGAAGGTGAGGACAAAATCGCGAAACAGGCGCGTCTCGAAAAAACCGATCCGATGGAGATCGCCCAGTATTACACCAGGAGCTACTATGACGACATGGACAGGCTCGGTGTCCAGCGTCCCAATATAGCGCCTACAGCAACAGGCCATATACCCGAACAGATCGCGCTCATAAAGAGACTCATAGAAAAAGGCCATGCTTACGAGGTAAACGGCAATGTCTATTTTTCAGTCGCCTCTTACCCTGGGTACGGAAGACTCTCAGGCAGAACCGACCAGGAAGCACTACAGTCAGGCAGCAGGATCGAATCGCGCAGCGAAAAACAGCACGCTTCGGATTTCGCTCTCTGGAAAAAGGCCGAACCCGGCCACATCATGAAATGGGAATCACCATGGAGCACCGGTTATCCGGGATGGCATGCGGAATGTTCTGCAATGGCGATGAAATACCTTGGAGAAACGATCGATATTCATGGCGGCGGTATGGAAAACAAGTTTCCGCACCACGAATGCGAAATAGCCCAGTCCGAAGCCTCGACCGGCAAACCCTACGTCCGATACTGGATGCACAACAACATGGTCACGGTCAACGGAACCAAAATGGGGAAATCGCTTAAAAACTCGGTGAACCTCAACGATCTTTTCAAAACCGTTCCGCCCCCGGTCATCAGGTTTTTCATTCTTCAGTCACACTACCGGTCACCGCTCGATTATTCCGATGCAGCAATCAATGCCTCCAGGGCAGGCCTTGAAAAGCTGCAGGAAACATGGCATGCACTTTCAACTGCCGAACCGGGAAATGGAACGATCGATACGGGAGCTTATGAAAAACGCTTCTGCGATGCCATGAATGATGACTTCAATACACCCGTCGCAATCTCGGTGCTGTTTGATCTTGCCAGAGCGATCAACACAGCACGCAACACCGATGGACTTACCCCCGCTTCACGCAGAGCATGCGATAAACTTTTCTCGGATTACGGTCAGAACGTCCTCGGCATTCTTTCTCCTGACAAAAAAGTCGCTCCCGCTGAACAACAAGCAAAGCAAGAGGCACTTCAGGGAGTTGTCTCAATCCTTCTTGACCTGAGAAAAAACGCCAGGGAAGAAAGAAATTTTGCGCTCAGCGACCTCATAAGAAACCGACTTGCTGAATCGGGTATTACACTGAAGGATACAAAGGAGGGAACGGAATGGAGCCTGTCAGAAGAAAAGGACGGATAACTAGAGATACTCCTCCAGACCTTCACGCCGAAGCAGTTCAACCACTTTTCGGACATCCTGGGAATTATCCCTGCGGCAGATCAGAAGCGCGTCACTTGTGTCGATAACGATGATATCATCGACACCGACGATCGCCACGGCTTTCTTTCCATCCTTTATCACAAAATTATTTGCCGAATCAATCTGAACGAGCCTTGGGTCATTGCTCTCGGAGGTATCGACCTCTTTCCTGTCGACTTTCAACACTTCCGCCCAGCTGCCCAGGTCGGTCCAGCCGAAATCACCGGCAAGCATACAGATGTTCTCAGCTTTTTCCATGATACCGTAGGTAATCGAAACCGGATGAATCCAGCTATAGACATCTTCGATGATCTCCCGCTCCTTCTCACTGCCGATTGCATCGTAAATGCTCAGGAGATCCTTGTAGAGATCAGGCATGGAACGTTCGAATTCCCGGTGTGCAACATCGATATGCCAGATCAGAATACCGCTGTTCCAGTAGAAGTCGCCGCTGTCAAGAAACTCCTGAGCTGTAGTGCTGTCCGGTTTTTCCGCAAAAGCCTTGACGGTAAACATCGGAATTCCACTTTCCGGCAGACAGTCCTTTGCCGGATGGAGTTTATCAACCTGGATATAACCGTATTCTGTCTCCGGCCGATCCGGTGTGATACCGATAGTCACCATGGTTTTTGCGTCACTGCCAACAGTGAGGCCTGCAGAGAGCAGTTCACCGAACCTTTTTCTGTCAAGAACCAGAAGATCTGCCGGAACGACGATGATCAGGGCATCCCGATCTTTTTTACCTATATAGGCGGTTGCCAGGGCAATCGTTGGCGCAGTATTTCTGGCAACAGGTTCAACAAGGATATTTTCCGAAGGAAATTCCGGCAACAGCTTCGGCATCAACGATGCTCCCTCTGTATTGGTCACAACGAATATATTTTCCGCAGGCACCGATTCCTTCATCCGGGCAACCGCAGCCTCGATCATCGTTCCGCCGTCGAAAACGTCGATAAACTCTTTGGGTGCTTTTTTTCTTGATGACGGCCATAACATCAAACCGCCGGTTCCCCCGGCCATGATGATGGCAAAAAGATGTTCACGTGGAACTCCCATAGAGTGAAACTTCGTTACGCTTGTCAAGAGGTTACCGCAAAAAAGCAGACCGGACTGAAACGGTCTTCAGTAAAACAATGTATACATTATACCATAAATTGAGCGATTGTCGAGCCCTGTGAAATACTCGGCCTGATTTCACGGGGCCGGAGATGCAAGGAACAGGGAACTTGCATCCCGACAAGTCGGGACGCTCTGTTCAGGTATACATAATTTAACGGACAACATCATGAATACCATACCCGGTCCTGTTCAAAGCACGATGCCATGAAAACAGGCTCTAAAGAAACAATACAACAAGCCTGCAGCGACAGGGGGCTCGATCTTGAGAAGAGACAGCTCCGGCAGATTGATGAGTATGCTGCACTTCTGGAAGCGGCCAACCGGACCGTAAATCTCGTCAGCCGCAGGGAACAGGCTCCTTTGCTGACCCGGCATATATTCCATTCCCTTCTTATCGGTTTTTTCCATTCGTTCACTGCAGGAGAAAAAGTCCTCGATATCGGTACCGGCGGCGGCTTACCCGGCATCCCGCTCTCGATCGCTTTTCCGGACACGCAGTTTCTGCTTATCGACGCAACCGGTAAAAAGATCAATGCATGCCGCCGCATGATCGAAACACTGGGACTGAAAAATGTCCATGCAATCAAAACACGTGCTGAAGAACTGAAAGGTGTTGTTTTCGATACGGTACTAAGCCGCCAGGTTGCACCACTGCAGATTCTGTGCGGCTATGCGCACAGGCTTTTGAACCCCGAAGGTACGCTTGTCTGTCTTAAGGGAGGAAACCTTGACGAGGAGGTCAGCAAGGCTCTTGCCGATGCAGCTGGAAACAACGGTTTCCCTGCCGACATCTCACTCCACCCTATTGACGAGTTTGACGAATGCTTTCTTGACAAGTATGTTGTTATTGCTTCCGATCGCGTCCGGCAGGAAAAGGCAAAAACAAAGAAGCCGTGAAAAACAACATGCTTTTCACGGCTCACAATCGCACGTATGCAGTCACAGGAATAAGACCTGCAGCTTTCGCCTCACTCTTTTTCTCCGTCCTTTTCCTCTTTTTCTTCAGAAGCAGATTCGGCTTCACCGGTTTCTGCTGATGGCATTGCTGCAGTTTCCTCAGTAACTTCTGCCTCTTTCTCCTCCGTCGCCACACTCTCCTCAGCACCTGAAACGCTCTCCGCTGCGACAGCTTTCCTGGAACCGCGAACACGCTTTGAACGGTCCTGCTTTACCTGCTTGCCGGCATCTACCGGAGCCTCTGTATAATCGACAAGTTCAAGAACTGCCATCTTGGCCGCATCGCCGTATCGGGGAGCAAGCTTGACAACCCTCGTATACCCGCCGTTCCTGTCTGCTACTCTGCCTACAATATCTTCAAAGAGTTCACGAACAGCGGCCTTGTCACGAATCTTGCGGAAAATGATCCGCTGTGCATGAACCGTACCGTCTTTTGCTTTCGTGATGATTTTTTCTACATACTGCCTTGCCTCTTTCGCCTTTGCTTCTGTTGTCTCAATACGCTTATGCAGCAGCAACTGCGTCGATAAATTGGCAAGCATTGCTTTTCTATGAGGAGCAGTTCTCCCCAATTTTCTTGCTGGTTTAACTTTACGCATAACGGCATGGTTCTCTTAAGGGCACCCCGTATGTACTCCGCGATTCAATTGCCTTTTCGAGCGGTGCCTCTGGAATTCAAAATATCGTTTACTTCTTTATCTTATCCGTTCATCTGATACTTGGTGACATCCATACCAAATTTCAGTTCGAATTTATCAAGCTGCTCTTTGAGCTCGGTAAGGGACTTTTTCCCGAAATTTTTATAGGTCAGCAGTTCTTCTTCCTTTCGTGACACCAGGTCGCCAAGTGTTTCAATTTCGGCAAGCCTCAAACAGTTATGAGAACGAACCGAAAGATCAAGGTCCTCGATCCTGGTCTGCAAAAGCTTGCGCATCGTTTCAAACTCGTCATCCTGCTGCTTGTATTCTTCCTCGGTGAACTCTTCCTCTGTCGGCGAGAAATTCGCAAAGAGCGAAACATGGTCGTTGATGATCTTGCCCGCAAGACTGATCGAATCGTCAGGCGAGATCGAACCGTCTGTTTCAACATCGAGGATCATTTTCTCGTAGTCCGTCCGCTGACCGACCCTGGTATTTTCAACCGAAAACTTCACGTTTTTGATCGGTGTAAAAATCGCATCCAGAGCAATGAAACCTATTGGCATCCCTTCTCCGCCGTTCTCCTCCGCCGGCACATATCCTCTGCCCCGTCCGATATAGACATCCATTTCAAGCCTGGCATCAGCATTCACCGTAGCAATGTGCAGGTCCTTGTTCAGCACCTCGAACTCACCCTCCTGGGCAACAATATCGCCGGCTGTGATGTCTGCAGGCCCTTCTATGGAAACGGTTGTTTTACAGCTCCTCTTGCTTGAAGATTTGAAACGGACCTTTTTGAGGTTGAGAATGATCTCGGGTACATCCTCACGAATACCGTCAATGGCCGAGAACTCATGAAAGACGCTCTCTATTTTAATTCCGGTTATCGCCGTGCCTGGCAGAGAAGCCAGGAGCACTCTGCGCATGACATTCCCAAGGGTCACACCATAACCGCGCTCGAGAGGCTGCGCGATAAACGTCCCGTTACGATCACTGTGCGCTCCTTCATCGACCTCAATTTTCTCAGGCATCTGCATTTGGTATATCATCGTCCTTATACCTTAGAGTTTCGTTAAAATCACTTGGAGTATAACTCAACTACAAGCTGTTCGTTGAACTGTTCCTGAACCTCTTCACGCTCGGGAATGGCAAGGAACACCGCTTTTTTATGCGCCTTGTCGACCTGTATCCATGAAGGAATTCTTGACTCCGGAGCCTTGTTGAGCGAATCTGCTACCACATCGAGGTTCCGGCTTTTCTGCCTGAATTCTATAGCGTCACCCGGCTTCATCAGATACGAAGGAATATTGACTTTTCTACCGTTCACCATGAGGTGTCCATGGGTAACCAACTGTCTTGCCCCAGCTCTCGACGGCGAAAATCCCGCCCGGAAAACCACATTGTCAAAACGTCTTTCAAGAAGTTTTACAAGGTTGTCACCGGTAACACCGCGCTGCGCAACAGCCTTCTTGTAGTAGTTCCTGAACTGTTTTTCAAGAACACCGTAGAGATATTTCATCTTCTGCTTTTCACGAAGCTGCAACGCGTATTCCGATACTTTCCCCCTTCTGGACTGGCCATGTTCTCCAGGCGCGTATGGTCGCCTTTCAAGATATTTTTCAGCCTTTGGCGAAAGAGCAATCCCCAATCTCCTTGAAACTTTCGTGATTGAACCTCTGAATCTTGCCATATCAAATTAACTCATTGAAATATTCTTGTTGGATAACCGGTGATCAGACCCTTCTGCGCTTCGGCGGCCTGCAGCCGTTGTGAGGAAGAGGCGTTATATCCTTGATGGACCGGACTTCGAGACCTGCGCCCTGCAAGGCCCTGATGGCAGCATCGCGACCTGAGCCCGGCCCCTTGATAAGCACATGCACATAACGCATACCCAGATCATAGGCTTCTTTGGCAGCCGCTTCAGAGGTGATCTGTGATGCGTAAGGCGTATTTTTTTTCGATCCCTTGAAGCCGTTCTTCCCCGCACTCGACCAGGAAACCGTATTGCCCTGCATGTCGGTGATCGTGACCAGTACATTGTTGAACGACGCCTTGATATGCACCGTACCTTCAGAAGTAACTTTTACCTTCTTCTTTTTTCTGCTTGATGTAGCCATGTATCTTTACAATCTTTGATATCAGTGTTTGCTGCCCCAACTACGGATTCTTATTTCTTGACCGCTTTTTTCTTGCCTGCGACAGTCTTGCGCCTGCCTTTTCTTGTTCGCGCGTTTGTCTGTGTACGCTGCCCCCTCACCGGTAACGACCGCCGGTGACGAAGACCCCGGTAACAGCCAATATCCATCAACCGCTTGAGAGCAAGCTGCTGCTCACCTCTCGCCTGTCCTTCCACTATGTAATCTTCGGCGATAATCTCCCTGATCGTATGAGCTTCGTCGTCATTCAACTCCGACACCTTCCTTGAAGGATCTATGCCGGCCCGCTCAAGAATAGTATTTGCCGATGTTCTCCCGATACCGTAAATGTGCGTCAATGCAATGACAGCGTGTTTGTTCAACGGCAAATTTACTCCAGCAATCCTCATGGTTCTTTAATAATTCGTTATTCCGGATACAGTATACCTCGTCAGCCCTGACGCTGCTTGTGGCTCGGATTCACCTTGCAGATCACATACCTTCTGCCCCTGCGCCTGATAATACGGCAGTGCTCGCAACGTTTTTTTATAGATGAATACACTTTCATGATCAATACCTTCTATGAATAATTTGACCCAAAACAGAAAAGGCCTTTAATATAGGAAATATTAAGAACAATATCCAAGCCGCCCAGAAACAAAAAAACGCTCTACACCGAACGCATCACTTGTACCTGTAGGTGATTCTTCCCTTTGAAAGATCATATGGCGAAATCTGCACCTTGACTTTGTCACCTGGAAGAATCCTGATGTAATGCATCCGGATTTTCCCCGATACGTGCGCCAGAATTTCAAGTCCGTTTTCAAGCTTTACCTTGAACTGGGCGTTCGGCAGCGCCTCGAGAATCTCACCTTCAACTTCAATCGCGTCTTCCTTGGCCAATGCTTGCTCCTTTTTTCTGGTTTTTATCGACTTTATGGGCTCTGTTACGACAACGTCATGATATCGGCCTCGCCCTTCCTGACGATAATCGTATGCTCGAAATGGGCTGACGGCATACCGTCTTCGGTTACGGCAACCCATGCTCCGTTCTTCGATACGGCATTTCTCGATCGCCCCATCGCAATCATCGGTTCGATTGCCAGGCCCATGCCTTCCCTCAGTTTCATCCCTGTATTTTTTCTCCCGTAATTGGGTACCGGCGGCTCTTCATGAAGTTCAGTGCCGATTCCGTGGCCGACCATATTTTCGATAACATTGAAACCATGTGAACGGGCATGGCTCTCAACGGCTGCAGATATGTCATGAAGACGGTTTCCCGCTCTCGCCTGATCGATCCCCCTTTCAAGGCACTCTCTGGTCACACGAACAAGTTCCTGTACTTTTGGGTCGACCTCACCGATAAGGTAGGTTCTTGCAGAATCACCATGGTAGCCGCCCTTGAAAACGCCGCAATCTACCGACACAATATCTCCATTCCGTATGATCTTCCTGGCATCAGGCACGCCATGGACAACCTCTTCGTTGATCGAAACGCAAAGAGTGGCGGGATAGGGTTTGACGCTGGGATCACCTTTGGGCGCATAATTGAGAAAACTCGGCACACCATCGTTATCGCGAATATAGGATTCGGCCATACGGTCGAGTTCCAGAGTATTCATTCCTTCCTTTACTTCGCGTCCTATCATGTCGAGAACCTGCGCTACAATAGCGCCGGATGCTCTCATAAGCTCAATTTCCCGATGGCTCTTGATCGTAATCATAAACGGGTTGTACCTTGCGGCTACCTGCGGCCTCGCACCTTACCCGACTTCATGAAGCCGTCATAATGGCGCATCAGCAAATGGCTTTCGACCTGCTGAAGCGTATCGAGGCCCACGCCAACAATAATCAGAAGGCTTGTCCCCCCGAAAAACTGTGCAAAACCGGGTGTCACGTTAGCGAATTTTGTAAGAAAGGTCGGCAGGACAGCAATCAAAGCCAGAGATATCGCGCCCGGAAGCGTGATCCTGGTAAGAATGTTGTCGATGAAGTCTGCAGTGCTTTTGCCGGGCCGAACTCCCGGAATAAACCCTCCCTGCCGCCTCATTGTGTCGGCAACATCTTTCGGGTTGAATGCTATCGCTGTATAGAAATAGGTAAAAAAGACGATCATTGAGCCGAACATCACAGCATACCACCATGAATCATAGGCAAAAATATTGGCGACATTCTGCATAACCTCGCTCTCGGGAAAAAAGGAGACGAATGTACTCGGCAGAAACATAATGGACTGAGCGAAAATAATCGGCATAACACCTGCAGTATTGACCCTCATCGGAATATACTGTGTTCCTCCCCCGTACATCTTCCTTCCTACAACTCTTTTGGCATGCTGAACAGGAATCCGCCTTGTCCCGACAGTGAGAATAACCACCGCAGCAACGATGACACCCATCAGGGCAAGAATAACGGCTTCGACTATCCAGTTTTTACTCCCGAGCGAAACTGACTGGAACTCGGCATAGAGCGACTGCGGAAATCCTGCAAGAATACCGATCATGATAATCAATGATATACCGTTGCCGATCCCGCTTTCGGTTATTTTTTCCCCGAGCCACATGATGAACAGCGTACTGGCAGTGAGAATCACAACCGTCGTCAGAATAAAGAAAAATCCGGGATCAGGGACAACCGGGGTCTTGAATGTAGCCGGACTCGAAAGGCTCACACTCACGCCCCATGCCTGAAGTGCCGAAACGATAACCGTTCCAAACCTGGTATACTGGTTGATTTTCTGGCGCCCTTCTTCTCCCTCTTTCTGCAGTTTCTGGAAATACGGCGTCACCGCCCCCAGTAGCTGTATGATGATCGAGGCCGAGATGTACGGCATGATCCCGAGCGAGAATATCGAAGCCCTGGCAAATGCGCCGCCGACAAAGAGGTCGAACAGGCCGAACAGGTCATTGGCATGGCTCTGGGAAGCGCTCGAAACCGCCGCGGCATCAACGCCGGGCAATGTTATGTGGGATCCGATCCTGTAAATAATCAACAGCAGCAGCGTGTAGATTATCCGCTGCCGCAGCTCGGGTATTTTGTTAATATTCTGAAGGCTCTCAGTCAGCTTCATAGAGTATCAATGAGCGTGTTTCAGGACTTCTTTTCTTTTTTCTTTTTCACCGCCACTTTCGGCTGCATCAACGCCTCTTCCACAGGAAGTTCCTTCATTCTTTCCGCTTCGAGCAGTGTTCGGGACGCAAGCGTGACTGTTCCTCCTGCCTGCTTTATCTTTTCTTCGGCCGTTTTGCTGATGAAATGTGCGGTTATCGAAACAGCGGTTTTCAGCTCTCCGTTACCGAGGATCTTGAAATAATCCGAACGGCTGGCGCTGCAGAGTTTCTTGAGATCTTCAAGAGTTATTGCCCCGGAAGCCTTTTTGTTTTCAATCCAGTGCTCAATCTGTGACAGATTGACCGGTATAACATTCTTCCTGTTCGGTTTGGTAAAACCAAACTTGGGCAGTCTTCTGTAAATCGGCATCTGACCGCCTTCCGAGATCGGTCGTGAGTACCCGCTTCTGGACTGCTGGCCCTTGTTTCCCTTGCCGGCCGTGGTACCGTTACCGGATCCCGGTCCCCTGCCAATCCTTTTTTTATTCTTTACCGAACCTTCAGCCGGACGTAGTGAACGTAAATCCATTTTATTCAATCCCTGACTTGCTGTTATTGATACTCTTACCGTTCCTCGACTTTCACCAGATGCTCAACAACCCTTATCTGCCCTCTCGTACAGGGATTGTCGGGTTTTTCGACCGAATAATTCGGCCTGCCGAGCCCCAGTGACTTGATGGTCTCTTTCTGTTTCCTGGTACATCCGATGATACTCCGCACCTGGGTAATGGTCAGCTTTTTATCACTCATTATTCACTCACCCCGTTTAGCTTTCAAAAACCTCGTTCAGACTTTTTGATCGTCTTTCACCGACATCATAGGCATCGGAAATACTTTCAAGTCCGCTGATCGCAGCTTTCACAACGTTATGCGGATTCGACGAACCAAGCGATTTCGCCAGAATATCGTGGATACCTGCCATCTCGAGTACGGCACGAACCGCCCCGCCCGCTATCAGACCCGTACCTGGTGTGGCCGGCTTCATCATAACTTTTGCAGAACCGTATTTTGCCAGAATCTGGTGAGGTATGGTTCCTTTGACGATAGGAACCTTGATAACATTCTTCTTGCCGTCTTCAACCCCTTTGGCAATAGCGTCCTGCACTTCGTTTGCCTTGCCAAGACCGTAACCGACATGCCCTTCCTTGTCACCAACGACGACAATGGCATTGAAACCGAATCTTTTGCCGCCTTTGACAACCTTGGCTGTTCTGTTGATATGAACCAGCTTTTCCTTGAGATTCAACTCTCCGGGCTTGATATTTTTCGCGGTTTTCTTCGACATGAACATTCTCTTTGTATTGTTTAAAAGACCAGCCCTGCTTCCCGGGCACCTTCAGCGAGGGCACGAACCCTGCCATGGTAGCGGAAGCCGTTACGGTCGAATATCACTTTCGTTATCCCTTTTTCAACAGCCCTGGCACCTATCTGCTTCCCGATCTCGTGGCTTATCTCGGTTTTAGAACCTTTCATCTCCCTGTTTTCCGGCGAATTGCTTGAAACGGCAAGAAGTGTGGAACCGCTATTATCATCGACCAACTGAGCATAAATCTGCGACAGACTCCTGTAGACACATAGTCTCGGTTTTTCCGGTGTTCCCTGCCCCCTGGCTTTACTGCGTCTTTTGATTTTCTGCCTTCGCAGAATGCTTCTGTCTTGTCCCATTTTCTTTATCCTGAATAGATTATTGTCCCGGCAGTCGCCTGCCATCGGTTCATAGCTTATTTACCTGCGGCCTTACCTTCCTTGCGGCGTACATACTCATCGGAATACCTGATTCCTTTACCCCGATACGGCTCAGGTTTGCGGAAAGACCGGATTTTAGCCGCGACCTGTCCTACCAGCGCCTTATCGATACCGCTGATGACAATCGAGGTCGGATCGGGACACTCGATAGAAATATCGTCAGGTGCCTTGAAGTAGATCATGTGAGAAAACCCGAGCGAGAGAGCAAGAAAATCGCTTTTTTTCTCAGCCCGGAACCCTACGCCGTTTACCAGGAGCTTCCTGGTAAAACCGCTTGTCACCCCTTCGACCATATTACTGACAAGCACCCTGTACAAACCATGCATCGCCTTTGACCTTTTGCTGTCATCAATCCTGGAAACAGTAATCTCTCCGTCATTCACATCGATGCTCACCTCGGGAACCATTGCCTGCTGCAGCGTTCCTTTCGGACCTGTAACCGTGATCAGGTTGTCTTTAATCTCAATCTTCGCCTTGTCAGCCAGTTTGACCGGCATTTTTCCTATTCGTGACATGATTTCCCTTAACGCTTTGGCTTGAAAAATTTTAAAGAATGCGGAACAGAACTTCGCCGCCAATGCCCTGTTCTCTGGCCTCTTTATCGGTGATGACACCCTTCGATGTTGACAAAATAAACAGACCAAGGCCACCAAGGTATTTTCTCAGGTCCTTGCCTTCATAGACCCTTCTGCCGGGTTTGCTTATCCGGGTAATTTCCTTGATTGCCGGTGCACCGTCAGCTGTATACTTCAGGTCTACCCGGATAAACGGAAACTGTTCTGAGGTAATAACCGTAAAACTTTTAATGTATCCCTTCTCGACAAGAAGCTTCGATACGTTCTCCTTGAGCTTTGAATACGGTATATCGGTCGTTGTATTCTTCGCATTACCGGCATTTCTGATACGGGTAATATAATCGGCAATAGAATCGGTTACAGGCATAGTACACTGTTAATTTCTCTTTCAAAATGAATTCTTGTGCGGCTTAACACTCCGCATCGTCTTACCAGCTTGCTTTTCTGACCCCGGGCAATTTCCCCTCCAGGGCGAGCTTCCGGAACATCTGGCGGCATAATCCGAATTTCTCATAGACGCCGCGCCCTCTTCCTGTCAGAACACATCTGTTCCTGACCCTCGTGGGAGAGCTGTTTCTCGGGAGCTGGCTCAGAGCCTCGTAGTCACCCGCTTTTTTCAGCTCTTCACGCCTGGCAGCATATTTGTCGACCAGCGCCTTCCTTTTCTCGTTTCTTGCGATAACGCTTTTCTTCGCCATCTTCTGTCGTGGTTAAGTGTTCTTTTTTCTAAACGGCATGCCAAGCTCTGAGAGTAGCGCAAATGCTTCTTCATCGGTCTTCGCTGTCGTAACAAAACTGATATCCATTCCCTGAATCCGCTGTACCTTGTCGATGTCGATCTCAGGAAAAATGATCTGCTCCCTGACGCCGACCGTATAATTGCCGCGACCGTCAAAGCTTGTTGTACTCAAGCCCCTGAAATCGCGAATTCTCGGGACGGCCAATGTAACAAACCTCTCGAGAAATTCATACATATATTTCTTCCTGAGTGTCACTCTGCAGCCAATGGCCTGACCTTCACGGAGCTTGAAATTCGAAATTGCCTTCCTCGACTTGCGAATCTGAGGTTTTTGTCCGGTTATCTGACCCAGTTCCTGTATTGCCGTTTCGAGAAGCTTGGGTTCGGCTACGGCTTCTCCGACACCGATATTGATCGATATTTTGGAGAGCTTCGGAACCATCATTTTATTTTTGTACCTGAACCGGTCGATCAGCGCCGGCACAACCGTCTCCTTATAGGTCGTCTCAAGGCGGGGAACAGGAATATCACCGCTTTGCTCCTGATTCTGCTCCGTTTCCTTCCCTTTGCCTTTAACTTTTTTCTTGTCTGCCATCGTCGTCTTAACCATTGATCAGGATGGTCTTTGTCATCCTGCTTTGTTTGTAAAACCCTTAACTCTTTTTGACATTCGATGCGTGGATGGGAAATTCACGCTCGATGATAGCCCCCTGGGGATGCGACTGTGATGGACGCACGTGCCGCTTCCTGATATTCACCCCTTCGACAATCACTCTGTTTTTCTGAGGGAATACCCGAAGAACCTTCCCGGTTTTTCCCTTGTCATTTCCTGCGATGACAACGACCGTGTCATTTTTCCTGACATGCAGGCCGGCTTTCTGTATACCTGTTTTCATGTTTTATCCCGAAGCTATTATTCTCAAAACCTGAGCGGGAGACGGGACTCGAACCCGCGACCAACAGCTTGGAAGGCTGTGACTCTACCAGCTGAGTTACTCCCGCTTGCAATCACTTCCCCCTCAAAGCACCTCAGGGGCCAATGATACAATTTTCATATACTTCCTGTCTCTCAGTTCCCTGGCAACAGGGCCGAAAATACGTGTCCCCCTCGGTTCACCCTGTGCATTGAGCAGAACAACGGCATTTTCGTCAAAGCGGATATATGAACCGTCCTTACGCCTCTGCTCCTTGGCACAACGGACGACAACAGCCTTGGACACCTCTTTTTTCTTGACAACTCCACCCGGAACCGCCGCTTTGACGGTCACCATGATCTGATCTCCAAGACCGGCATAACGTCTGCCTGTACCACCGAACACATGGATGCACCGAACCTTTTTAGCGCCGCTGTTGTCGGCCACAACCAGATTTGACTCTTTCTGGATCATCGTACTTCAACCTTTATTGTAAATGATATTGGAAATCAGGCTTATTTCGCTTTTTCAACCACTTCTACCAGACGGCAGCTTTTTCTCTTGCTGACCGGTCTGCACTCCATCACCTTTACGATATCGCCGATACCGGCCTCGTTGTTCTGGTCATGGGCCATAAGACGGGTTGTCTTCTTAAAGTATTTCTTGTAGACAGGATGCTGTACCCTGCGTTCGACGGCTATAACAATCGCCTTGTCCATTTTGTCGCTGACAACTTTTCCCACCCAGCTTTTTTTGCGGCCTCTTTGTGCGCTATTAGCCATTGCTGTTTCCCGATTTAATATTCTCTCGTTTTTATAACTCTGTATCCCAGCCTGTTCAGGAATTGTCCTGTTCCTCTCTGGCAAGCTGGCTCAACCTTGTTTTCATTTTCGCAATATCGCGGCGGGAATTGCGAAAAACCATAGGGTTCTGCGGCGGCTCGATCGCCTTGTAGAATTTGAGATCAGCAAGCCTGTCTTCAAGCTCCCGTATCCTTTCGACCAGTTCCACTTTGCTCAATGCCGCTATTTCATGCTTTTTCATGGTATCTTTCTTCTCTTTTAGCAGATCAACCTTCTAGATCAGGCCGAACGATAAACTTTGTTTTGATCGGCAGTTTTTTTGCTGCAAGTCTGAATGCCTCTGTAGCGATGTCCTGGGGAACGCCATCGGCCTCGAACATGATCCTGCCGGGCTTGACCACCGCAACCCAGAACTCGGGACTTCCCTTACCGGAACCCATACGTGTTTCAGCCGCTTTTTTTGTGACCGGCTTGTCGGGAAATATCCTGATCCAGATCTTTCCGTCTCTTTTCATGTAGCGGTTCATAGCGACACGGGCCGCCTCGATCTGGCGACTGGTAATCCACGCAGGCTCAAGCGCTTTAAGGCCATAAGAACCGAATGTAATCGTGGTTCCGCGTCCGGAATTTCCCTTCATCCTGCCACGCTGTACCTTTCTATGTTTTACTCTCTTCGGCATTAACATACCGGCAACTCCACTTCTTTTCTGATTGTTTTGTGTTCCAGGGCCTGTTCAGCTCGAGGAAACGTTATGCTTTTCTCCTGTACCTTCCGGACAAACTCTCTTATTCCGACTTCTTGGGTCTGCGACGCCTTCTGCCCCGTGAATCGCGGCCACCGCCCCTCGGACGCTGTTCGCTCCGGCGCTCCCGGATCCTCTTCATTTCCTCTTCTTCCACCGCATCGATACGCTGCACGAGAACCTCACCTTTGTATACCCATACCTTGATGCCGATGGCTCCGGCAATGGTATGTGCTGTCACACTGGCATAATCGACATTGGCACGAAGCGTATGTAATGGAATCTTTCCCTCTTTGTACTGTTCGGCACGGGCAATTTCGACACCGCCAAGCCTTCCCGCACACCGAATACGAATGCCTTCCGCTCCGGCTCTCATTGCCTGCTGGATCGCCTGCTTCATTGCGCGCCTGAAAGAAACCCTGTTTTCAAGCTGATAGGCGATGTTTTCACCGATAAGCTGCGCCTCGACCTCCGGTTTGACAACTTCGACAACGTCGATCTTCACTTCCTTACCGGTAATCCTGCTCAACTCCTGTGACAGGTTGTTGATTTCCTCGCCTTTTCTGCCGACCACTGCACCCGGCCGCGCGGAGAAAATGTTGATCTTGATATGCTTTGTCGTACGCTCGATCACAATCCTGGCCACACCGGCACGCTCTTTTTTCAGACGTGCGTTGACATAGTTCCG
Organism: Chlorobium sp.; assembly: GCA_028277225.1. Lineage (GTDB taxonomy): Bacteria > Bacteroidota > Chlorobiia > Chlorobiales > Chlorobiaceae > Prosthecochloris. The sequence continues at coordinate 63,323 of JANQHB010000024.1, read as the reverse complement.
GATAACCTGGTCCTGCTTGAGTTTATCGGCAATAACCGGACCGTCGTCATACCATCTCGATGTCCAGTCTTTGATAATCCCCAGCCTGAATCCGGTGGGATGAACTTTCTGACCCAATGTTAGCTCCTTGTAGTTTTTAGTTTCCCGGTGTTAGCTTGTCAACGATAATCGTAAGATGATTCGAACGCTTGCGAATCCTGTATGCACGCCCCATCGGTGCCGGCAGCATCCGCTTCATGGTTGCTCCTTCATCGACAAAAATTTCCTTGACGATCAGATTGTTGTCATCAATCCGCTCATCGGGATTTTTCTGCGAGTAATTGGCAACCGCTGACTTGAGTGTCTGCATGACGTTGCGGGAAGCCGCCTTTGTTGTGTTCAGCAGGATAGCCTTTGCCTGATCGACCTGCTTTCCGCGAATAAGACCGGCAACCGTTCGCATTTTCCTGGGCGATGTCGGCGTATGTCGTAATACTGCTTTAGCTTGCATTTCTTTTACCCTTTCCGCTTTAGACTGTTTACTTTTTCCTCGGTGCCGCGCCGCCTTTCTCGGATTTTCCCCCGGCATGACCGCGATATGTTCTCGTCGGTGCGAATTCACCCAGCTTGTGTCCCACCATATTTTCGCTGATGTAGACAGGCACATGGGTTTTACCGTTATGAACCGCAACAGTATGACCGACAAAATCAGGCGATATCATCGAACTTCTCGACCATGTTTTGATAACTTTCTTTTCACCCTTGCTGTTCATATCGAGAATGCGCTTTTCAAGCTTGCCCTCGATAAACGGCCCTTTTTTAAGAGATCTTGGCATAATCCTCTCTGATTGTTTTGCTTCTCTTTCTCTTCCTATTTCGCTTTACGCCCACGGACGATCAGTTTGCCCGAAGCCTTCTTTTTGTTTCTTGTCTTCATCCCCTTGGCAATCTGGCCCCAGGGTGATTTCGGATGCTTGCGTCCGCCTCCGGACTTCGACCTGCCTTCACCGCCACCCATCGGATGATCGACCGGGTTCATCGCCATTCCACGGGTCTGCGGCCGTACACCAAGCCACCGGCTCCTGCCGGCTTTGCCAAGAACGACATTTTCATGATCGACATTACCGATACCGCCGATCGTCGCCCGACACTCGATCCGAACCTTGCGAATTTCACCTGACGGCAGCTTGAGTGTTGCATGATCACCCTCTTTTGCTGCAAGCACAGCGAAAGAACCTGCAGAGCGAACCATCTGTCCGCCTTTGCCTATTTTCAGCTCCACGTTATGCACATCGGTACCAAGAGGAATATTCCGCAACGGCATGGTGTTGCCGATCCGGACCTCGACCTTCTCGCCGCTCTCGAGGACATCGCCGACACGAAGGCCTTTCGGAGCCAGGATGTAACGCTTTTCACCATCGGCATAGTGAAGCAGGGCGATTCTCGAGGAACGATTCGGATCGTACTCGATACCCGCAACCTTTGCCGGAACATTATCCTTGTTTCGCTTGAAATCGATAACCCGGTAAAAACGCTTGTGCCCGCCACCTCTGTGCCTCGAGGTAATTCTTCCCGCATGGTTTCTGCCGCCGGACTTTTTCAGGGGCTCCAGCAGGCTTTTTTCGGGCTCTTTCTTTGTAATCTCATCAAATCCCGAATACGTGAGATATCTCGATGCCGGTGTAACCGGGCTTAGTTTCCTTATCGCCATTATAACCTATTGTCTAACCTTTAGTTGGATTTCTTTTCTTCTCCCTGGTCAGTCGAACCGGAATAATAATCAATCACCTGCCCCTGCTTCAGCGTGATAACGGCTTTTTTCCAGTCATTTTTCTTCCCGCTTATAAGTCCCTTTCGCGTATACTGCCTTTTGGATTTCCCAAGACAATTCGCTGTACGAACAGACTCGACCTGAACGCCGAACTTCTCTTCAACAGCCTTCTTTATATCGGTCTTGCTGGCTTTGGCTTTCACCATAAAGGCATACTGTCCTTCCCGCTCGGTCAAACGTGTGCTTTTTTCAGTCAGCCAGGGCTGCAATAACGGATTTCTCATAACCACCTCTTTTTACTGTCTCACCTTTGTTAACCCAGAGTATCTTCCAGTTTTTTCAGCGCAGCCTTCTGCATCAATACCGTCTGGCTGTCGAGTATATCATATGTCGATGCCTTGTCGGCAACCATAATGTTGAGCGTCGGGATATTTCGTCCTGACTTCAGTACGGTATCGTTATGCTCCGGCATCAGCATCAGCGTCTTTTTACTGTCAAGACCAAGATTCACAAGAATCTCGGCCATCTGCCTTGTCTTGATCTCGTCGAACGAAAAATCCTCAACAACGACAATCACCCCGTCACGGGCCTTCGACGTCAGCGCCGAGCGTCGCGCAAGCTGCTTTGTCTTTCTGTTCACCTTGAGGCTGTAATCCCTTGGCTGTGGGCCGAATATCGAACCGCCACCCTTCATAAGCGGAGAACGTGTCGATCCCTGACGGGCATGACCGGTACCTTTCTGCCGGTATGGTTTTTTTCCGCCGCCCCGCACTTCGGAACGATTTTTCACCTTGTGCGTACCCTGACGCCTGTTTGCCAAAATCGACTTGACATCGAGATACATGGCATGCTCGGACACTTCGGAAGCAAACACATTGTCTGTCAGCCTGACGACCTCACCGGTTTCCGAACCGCCTGTATTCAATACTTTAAGTTCCATGCTAGCAAGTGATCACCATTTACTTTTTTGAGGAAACAATCTGCACATACGCGTTTTTCACACCGGGTATGGCGCCTTTCACAACCAGCAGATTAGACTCCGGAATAACTTTCATGACTTTCAGGCCCTGGACGCTCACTGCTTCACCACCCATTCGACCGGCCATTTTCGTCCCTTTGAAGGTACGCGAAGGATCGGAAGCCCCGCCAACCGAACCGGGAGCGCGAAGCCTGTCGGACTGACCGTGAGTCCTCGAACCACCGCCGAAATTATGACGCTTGACAACACCGGCAAATCCTTTACCCTTGGAAATTCCTCGTATATCAACCTTCTGGCCGACACTGAACATATCGACACTGACCGGGCTGCCTTCTTCGAGCTCACCCCCCATAATATCTTTTCTGAACTCTGTCATTCTGTAGCCGGGAACGACTCCGGCTTTGGCGTAATGCCCCCTGAGGGGTTTGGTGACTTTTGCCTCTTTTCGTTCGCCTATGGTCAACTGATATGCGTCGTAACCATCAGCACCTACCGTTTTCACCTGTGACACAAAACAGGGGCCAGCCTGGATAACCGTACACGGCACTGCCTGACGGTTCTCGTCATAGATGCTGGTCATACCTATTTTCTTACCAAGAATCGCAGCCATTTCAGATTTGCTTTTCTGTTTTCATTAAGACTTGATTTCAACATCAACACCGCTCGGAAGCTCCAGCTTCATCAGCATATCAATCGTCTTGCCTGTCGGATTAATGATCTCGATAAGCCTTTTGTGCGATGAAAATGCAAACTGCTCTCTGGATTTCTTGTCAACATGCGGAGAACGGTTCACGGTATACACATGCGTCTTTGTAGGCAACGGTATCGGGCCGAATATGATCGCATCCGTCTGTTTTACCACATCGATAATCTTGACGGCCCATTTGTCAACCAGACTATGATCGTAGGACTTTAGCTTGATTCTGATCTTTTGCTGAACAGCCACTTGTCGTAATCCTCATTCAATGTTTAGAATAAAAAAAGGGGCGAGCTGACTATCCCGCCCCGTTGCAGTACTGTTTCCGCGCCTTACTCGATAATCTTGGTTACCGTACCTGCACCAACCGTACGTCCGCCTTCACGAATAGCAAACCTGAGGCTTTCATCCATGGCGATCGGTACGATGAGCTCAACCTCGATAGAAAGGTTGTCGCCCGGCATAACCATTTCAACACCTTCAGGAAGTGTAACGGCACCGGTCACGTCCGTGGTTCTGAAATAGAACTGGGGACGATAGTTATTGAAGAACGGCGTGTGACGGCCACCCTCTTCTTTCTTCAGGATGTAGACTTCCGCCTTGAACTTGGTATGCGGCGTAATGCTTCCGGGCTTGGCCACAACCATACCGCGCTCGATCTCATCCTTGCCGATACCACGGAAAAGAAGACCCGCATTATCACCGGCCTGCCCCTCGTCAAGCGTCTTCTGGAACATCTCGATTCCGGTGACAACCGTCTTCTGGGTCGGCTTGATACCGACGATCTCTACCTCCTCGTTGATCTTCACAATACCGCTTTCGATACGGCCTGTACCGACAGTACCTCGACCCGAGATCGAGAAAACGTCTTCAATCGGCATGAGGAACGGCTTGTCGACATCACGAACCGGTTCGGGAATATACTCGTCAACGGCATCCATCAGCTCGACAATCTTTTCTTCCGCTTCCGGATCACCTTCGAGCGCCTTGAGAGCGGAACCCATGATAATCGGAATATCGTCACCAGGGAATTCATACTCGGAGAGAAGCTCGCGCAGTTCCAGCTCGACAAGCTCGAGCAGCTCGGGATCAGCGATATCGACCTTGTTCAGAAAAACAACAAGAGCAGGAACGTTCACCTGGCGGGCAAGCAATATATGCTCACGAGTCTGCGGCATAGGGCCATCGGTACCGGCAACAACAAGAATGGCACCGTCCATCTGGGCCGCACCGGTGATCATGTTTTTAATGTAGTCGGCGTGACCGGGACAGTCGATATGCGCATAATGGCGCTTGTCTGTCTGATATTCAACATGAGCAGTTGAAATCGTAATACCGCGCTCCCTTTCTTCAGGGGCCTTGTCGATATCGCCGAATTCGCGCATAGCCGCTTTACCCTGCTTTGCAAGAACCGATGTGATCGCTGCAGTCAGGGTCGTTTTACCATGGTCAACATGACCGATGGTACCAATATTTACATGGGGCTTATCCCTTTTGTAGGCCTCTTTTGCCATATCTCGTCTCCCTCTTACGGTTAACTGTTGTTATTGTTCTTGATAAAAAAACTCATACACTCAGCAGCTTCATCCGGCGGCCTCGTCGGCAACCCTCTTTTCCTGAAGCGTTTCTGCAATATTCTTCGGCACTTCATTGTAGCATTCGAACTCCATGGTATAATTCGCTCTGCCCTGGGTCATGGATCGAAGAATAGTGGAGTATCCGAACATTTCGGATAGCGGCACCCTGGCCTTGACAAACTGTGCACCTGCACGCTCACCCATTCCCTCGATATGCCCCCTGCGACCTGACAGATCACCCATCACATCACCAAGATATTCTTCCGGGGTGATCACTTCGACCTTCATGATCGGCTCGAGAAGCACCGGGCCGGCCTTTCTTGCCGCTCCCTTGAAGCCAATTGAACCGGCAATCTTGAACGCCATTTCCGATGAATCAACCTCATGGTACTTGCCGTCATAGAGCGTCACCTTCACATCCTGAACAGGGTAACCGGCAACCACGCCGTCTTTCATCGCCTCCTGAATACCGGCTGAAACAGCCGGGATATACTCCTTGGGGATAACGCCTCCCTTGATCGAATCGACAAACTCATAACCCTTTCCTTCTTCGAGAGGCTCGAGCTTGATATTGACCAGACCGAACTGACCCTTACCGCCGGACTGGCGAACAAATTTACCCTCGTGATCGACAGCGGAACGAATTGTTTCGCGATATGCAACCTGGGGCTGGCCGATATTTGCCTCCACCTTGAACTCACGCTTCAACCTGTCGACAAGAACCTCGAGATGCAGTTCGCCCATACCGGCAATAAGTGTCTGACCCGTCTCTTCATCGGAAGAGACCCTGAAGGTCGGATCCTCTTCGGCAAGCTTTGAAAGAGAAAGTCCGAGCTTGTCGGAATCGGCCTTTGTTTTGGGCTCGATAGCGATCTGGATAACCGGCTCGGGAAACACCATTTTCTCGAGAACGATCGGCTTGCTCTCATCGCAGAGCGTATCGCCCGTTTTCACATCCTTGAGGCCTACGGCCGCGGCAATATCTCCTGCGTATACAGCATCACGCTCCTCCCTTTTGTTGGAGTGCATCTGCATCAACCGTCCGATACGCTCTTTCTTGCCGGTAATTGTATTGAGCACATAGCTGCCTGCCTTCAGCACGCCTGAATACACACGGAAAAATGTCAGCTTTCCGACAAAAGGATCAGTCGCGATCTTGAAAGCAAGCCCGGCAAACGGAGCCTCGTCCTTCGGCGCTCTCGTAATACCTTCATCTGTAGAAGGATGATGACCCTCAACCTCACCCACATCGACCGGGGAGGGAAGATATTCGATCACCGCATCGAGCATGAACTGAACGCCCTTGTTCTTGAAGGACGATCCGCACAATGCAGGAATAATCGTACCGTCCAGCGTTGCCTGGCGAAGTACGCTGCGTATTTCGCTTTCGGTAATCTCTTCTCCTTCAAGATATTTTTCGAGCAGGGTCTCATCGAGCTCCGACACAGCCTCGAGCATATTTATCCGCCAATGCTTCGACTCGCTTTCCAGATCGTGAGGGATATCAACCTCCTCAAAGGTGCTTCCATCCTCCTTATCGTAAATGATCCCTTTCATCGTAATAAGATCGACAACGCCCGCAAACATCTCACCCTGGCCGATCGGGATCTGCACAGGAACCGGGTTTGCGCCAAGACGCTCCCTGATAGCCTTGACAGCCGCGAAGAAATCCGCTCCGACGCGATCCATCTTGTTGACATAAGCGACCCTCGGTACCTTGTACTTGTTTGCCTGCCGCCAGACCGTTTCCGACTGGGGCTCTACGCCGCCAACAGCACAGAACAGGGCTACCGCACCGTCAAGCACCCTCAGCGAACGCTCGACCTCCACGGTAAAATCGACATGCCCCGGCGTATCGATAATATTGATACGATGCTTGACACCCTCGAAATTCCCGACTTTCGCCTGCCAGAAACAGGTGGTCGCTGCGGATGTAATCGTGATACCACGCTCTTTCTCCTGCTCCATCCAGTCCATGGTCGCACCGCCGTCATGAACCTCACCCATTCTGTGAAGCCGACCGGTATAGTACAGAATCCTTTCCGTCGTCGTCGTTTTTCCTGCATCGATGTGGGCCATGATGCCGATGTTACGAACATTCGCCAAACCAACTTGACGTGCCATTATTATATATCCGCGCCCGAGTTAAAGTGTTATTTAAAACCTGAAATGTGCAAAAGCCTTGTTCGCATCAGCCATCCGATGCACCTCGTCCCTCTTTTTGACTGACGCACCCTGTTCGGATGCGGCATCCATCAGTTCTGCGGCAAGCTTTTCAGCCATCGACTTGCCTCCCCTGCGCAGCGAAAACTGTTTTATCCAGCGAAAAGCCAGCGCCTCGCGCCTCGAAGGCTGCACTTCCATGGGGATCTGGTAGGTGGCGCCGCCAACGCGCTTGCTGCGAACCTCCACAAGCGGAGCGACATTCGAGAGCGCGCGCCTGAACACCTCGATCGGCTCCTCGTCCTTCATCTTTTCAGCGATAATATCCATCGCCCCGTACACAATCCTGGCAGCAACATTCTTCTTGCCGTCAATCATGATCGCATTTATCAGCCTCGACATACTTTCATCACCAAAACGCAGATCAGGCTTGACACCGCTGTATACAACTTTCTTACCCATAGTAGACGTCAGAAATTAAAGGAATTCACTTAACCGGCAGCACCCGCTTTCGGCCGCTTTGCACCATACTTTGAACGACCGTTCCTGCGGTCACTGACACCGGAGGTATCCAGAGCACCCCTCACGATATGATAACGGACGCCCGGAAGATCCTTGACCCTTCCGCCGCGGATGAGCACGATCGAATGCTCCTGCAGATTATGACCCTCACCCGGTATATAAGCCGTCACTTCGATCTTGTTCGAAAGCCTCACACGAGCAACCTTTCTCAGGGCGGAATTCGGCTTTTTCGGCGTAGTCGTGTACACACGGGTACAGACGCCCCTTTTCTGAGGACACTTTTCAAGAGCAGGTGAGGCTGTTTTCGACGCCTTTGTCTGTCTTCCGCGTCTGATAAGCTGCTGAATCGTCGGCATATTCTAAACTCTATTCAGTTGTTAACCATCGACATCCATAGTACGGACCGATCGAAAAATCTATAAGGACCACCAAGGTATAACATTTCTCTCTAAAAACAAAAGTAAAAGCCACTAAAAATGTGGCTTTTTTCAGAAAAAATGTTCGGTCCTGACTTCGGCCAATTAGTGCGGAAACTCAGAGATCAAAAGGTTCATAATTCCGCTCCGTTCCAATTCGCTGGTATCCATACGCAATACGTGCACTTCGCCAGTTCGTTCGTCACGAATCTGGGCCTCGTGAACGCGCCAAAGCTCTTGGCGGATTTTCCGTAACGATCTGCCGGTTTTGATTTCAAGGTATTTGCCCATCATCAATGCCATGAAACAGATGAGCACATGAGCCCGGATAGCCTCTTGGGTATGATGGAAGATCGGCCTGGTTCTCAGGTCTGACTTGCTCATGCGGAATGCCTGTTCCACGTGCCACAGGTCGTGGTAATAGGCAATGACCTCAGTGCCGGATAGCTCTTCTTCAGGGATGTTGGTCACATAGCCCTTGATGCCCAGAAGCTTTTCTGCCTTGGCCTGCAGTTCCGTATCAAAGATGAATGGCTTGTCTTTCACGCTGGATTTCTTAACGAACTTGGCTCGCCTTCCGGGCTCGTTGCGCTCAAGCAGTTCAAGAGCCCGCTTAACCTGCTTGTCATATTCTCGTTTGTGTTTCTTGTATCGCGTTTCAGAGAACTCACAGATCATGGAGGCGTTCTCGACAGCGTGATCATAGTCGAAACGCCTCAAGGCCTTGTCCATACGGGGCAGGGTGCTGTCAATCTGCTCAATGAATCGGATTGAGGTATTCGACAACCGTGCCCCAACGATGTAGCGATACCCTTCTTTTTCCAACTGCTGCATGTTAGTTTTCGAGAGCATGGCAGCATCGGCTACGATGACCGGTTTGATATCGCCAACCCGCTCTTGGAACCGACGCAAAACGGCCAGCATGGTATGCCCCTCAAAGGTGTTGCCTTCGAATACCTCGTGCATGACAGGGAATCCTGAACGAGTGGTGATGAGGCCAATCACGATCTGCGGCTGCTGTGGCTTGTTATCTTTTGAAAATCCCGAATGCTGGAATTCGTATTCCTTGAAAGACTCGAAGTACAGCGTCGTGACATCATAGAGCATCAGGCTGAATGGTTCTTTCAAGTCATTGCGAGCAGTCTGAATGGCCGCTGTCTCGATTTCCTCCTGATGCTTGACTATCCGGGGTAACTGTCGATAGATCGTGCGCTCAGCGTAACGAACATTGAAGTACCACTCCAGAAGTTCAAGCGTGCGCAGCTTTGAAGTGGGTTCAATGATGCGCATAAGCGCCAAATCAAGATAGAGTTCCGGCAAGTCACGCAAGCCGCATAACCGAGCACAAGCAAGCAATGCATTGCGAGCAAAGAGATGCGTCACACCAACGAGTTTGGCGCAGGCAAGGTCCAGCTTCGGTGTGGGTGCCGAATTTTCTGCGAACAGATTGGGCTGGCGGCAATGAGCTTCAGCGTACCTTTCAGCCTCGGCAAGTAACAGCTCGCATTCATCTTCGGTATGAGCGCTGCCAATATGCTTGATGATAGTACGCTTTTTCCTCTCATTACGCACCACCTGAACGGCGGTTGCTCCAGACGCGGTCCGTACTTTTCTGATAGTCAAGTCTCCACGCATGGAGAAAAGATATCATTAGTGCGGAAACCGAGGAATGAAAAAAAGTTAACTAAATAAATTACAAAGAGTTATCTTTGCTGAACCGGAAATCAGCAAAAAGTGGCAGAAGTCAGGACAAAAGTAAAAGCCACTAAAAATGTGGCTTTTTTCAGAAAAAATGTTCGGTCAATCCGGCCGATCAAGCCGATGGAAACCTGGCGACAATCTCCCGGAGAAATACCTGGGTTACCTGTCGAAAATCATACTGTTCAAGGCGTTCAGGGGCAACGGCAAGAAGCTGACCTGTACGCCAGAGATCGAATGAATCCATAAGAAAATCGATCATGCGCGGTGTATGATCCGTCAAGACTGTCCTGCACCCCGCCTCTTCGAGCACCTGTTTTGCCTGACATTCAGGAACAATACCCGCAACAGCTCTCTGCATGGCCATACAGTCATAAAGACGCTCGGGAACCAGATATTCATACCACTCTTCTTTCCCGAGCACAAGACAGTACATATCCGACCGCAAACAGAGGTCGAGCTCTTCAGCCCTGGAACAGGGGGAAGAGAGACGTTTCAGGCCCTCGATACCGTACTTTTTGAGATGCCGGTCAACATCAATTGCTCCCGGACCTATGAAAGCACAGGAAAAACGCTCTCTGGCCGCCTCCTGTGAATCCAGAAACGCTTTCAATGCAAAATAAAAGTTTTTGATCCCTTTTCCCTGAGCGCCTTCAATATGGAACACGCACAACATCGAGGAATCTTCTCCCGTACCGGCTCCCATTATCCTGCACGTTCCTGAATCATACCCGTTTGGAAGAATCGAAACATCGTCATGGCCGATCTTGCCCTGGTACTTTCGCAGATAATGCTCTTTTACAGCCCTTGAGGGCACAGTGACATATTGCCCGGACAGAAAAACGCTCATTTCCTGTTTCTGATCGGGGAAAAAACCTGTGCAGTCGAACATCACCGGGAGATTATACGCCAGAGAAAGCTCCAGGGCAAGCTGCTGCGGGGCAAATGGGGGGGATTGCGCATAGATCATTTCAATGTCGGGATTTTCCTTCAAAAGCTCTCCTGCAAGAGATTTCGCATTTGAAAGCCATAACGCTTCACCTTCCCTGCCTTGAGGGATCTGAACGCCGCCGGATTTTTTTGCCCCGAAAGCAGGCTTTTTTTCTGCAAGACCGTGCAGGAATCTGAAAAGATGCTCCTTTTCCAGTTCCTCTCTCTCCTGCCCGATTCCAGCATAGAGAATATCGAAAGGAAAATCATCGATCCTCTCTCCCTGAAGGAAATGATTTCCAATGACGACCGGATCCCAGCCATGGGCAGGAAGAAAGGAAGCCAGCTTCAGTACCCTTGAAGACCCTTCGGTCATCATGGGAGGAAAATTCATGCTGAGAAACAGTATTTTTTTCATGTCTGTCAACGCTGTTATAACCCGGTTCAGAGAGGATTGCGGCCGGGCTGCAATGCAGAAAGTCCCGTACCGACAAGCACCAGCGCCATCGCCAGTCCGGCAAAAGAAAGCTTCTTGCCGTTTTCAAATGCCCCCCTGTCAAAAGAAAAAACGATATCATGCTTTCCTTCCGGCACCAGAACGCCTCTCAAAAGGCCGTTTGTCCGGTACATGCTCTCTTCCTGTTCATCCACACTCACCTTCCATCGGAGCGGATAGAAAACTTCGCTCAAAACAAGAAAAGCCTCCTCTTCGGCATTAACCGAAACCTCGATCCTTTCAGGGCCGACAGAGAGCGAAAGAATTTCCGCTTTGCCAAACGTTCTCTTGCCGCGCCACGGAGCTTTTTCTACAAGAGCCTGCTGGCCCGCATCATATCTGCCGCCAAGCACCGATTCGACAACGTTCATGCCCGGATCTGCAGCTATACCCTCACGGACAAACCATGCCCGCGGCAGCGTACCTGCAAGACGATAGAGCACCGCACTCGACGGGCCGCCTGCCAGACGAAGCTCGCCTTGATGAACAAGATCGAGCTGCGGATCTTCTATCGGCAGAGTGCTGAGAACATACCGGACATTGAGAAGACGAAGGAACTTGATACTGGCAAGATTGTTCGTTGCCCTGAGCACTTCATCGTAAAGCCTGAGTTTGGCCGGATGATACCCGCCAACCGATTCGATACCGAAAACCGAAAACTTGTTTTCCGAAAAAAGATTCCCGGCAGGATAGACTCTGTATGCGGAAGTAGTGTCGGCGCTGAGATAACCGGTTATATCATCTTCCTCAAAAGCCATATCGAGCGTGTGGTGCTCCATCAGCCGCGATGGCCTGAGAGTATCGGGCGCCGGAGAAACAATCTGACGGTCGACGATGTAGATATCCGCCAGAGCCAGAATCACCAGAAGAGCATTGGTGAGCGCCATGCCTAGAAGCGCTTTGGAACGCAGCCACAAAAGTGCGGCGAACAAACCTCCGATGCCTGCCATCCAGAAAAAACTGCTTTTCCACAGATTCCATCGGACCGTATCTATCAATCCGGCCAGCTCAACATTTTCGACCCTGGGAGCAGGAAAAAGCGATTGCACAAATCCACCGACAAGTCCCTGACCGATCAGAAAAACCAACGCACTCGCAGCAATGACAAGCATCGCAATGTTGAGATAATACATCCATTTTCCTGACAAAGCTTTCGTAACGGCATTCAGACCGAATCCAGCCAGAAGTGCAAGATCGAAAGATGCAACGATCAGTGCCATTGACGGAACCCTGAAACGATTGAAAAACGGAACGGTATGGTAGAACAGATCGTAGACCGGACTGAAATACTTCCCGAAAGAAAGCAGCACCATCAGGACGAGGCTCACACCCAGAAAACGGACAAATGCCTGATGCCTTTCCAGAATAAAGCCTGCCATGGCAAGCAAGAGAACGACAAGCCCTGCATAGTTCGGATAATCGGTAAACGGCATCTCGCCCCAGTAGGTTATTCCCCCGAAACCAACAGCTCCCGGAAGCAGGTAGGTGATGAATTCACGGGGATGCATCGACCACATTGTGGCATACCCGTATGAAGCCCCTCCCCCCGATCCGGCACCTCTGACTGAAAACGGAGCATACTCGAAGACGGGAAGATAGACAACCGCCGACAGAATAAGCGCAATACCGAGGGCGGCAAACAGCATCGTATACTTTCTGACATAGCGCAGAACGGGTTCACCCCAGACAATCGTCATCAGAACAAGAAGGATCAGGAGAAGCCATGTATAGTAAACTATCTGGACATGACCCCGCTGTAATTGAAATCCGAGCAGAAGAGCCAGTATTCCCATATCTGCCGGCCGCATGTTTCCAAGCAGACGAAGTGCCGCCCATAGTATCCAGGGCATGTAAGCCGCTGTCATCAGCTGGCTTCCATGGCCATAGACAAACATGGTGATCATGTACGGCGTCATCAGGAATGCGGCCCCGCCCAGAAATGCAGCTGTGTCGCGAAGTCTTACATGGCGGAGAAGGACAAAACCACCCAGACCGGCAAAGACAAAATGCAGAAGCTGCAGAAGCAGGCCGTCTATTCCGAACAGGCCGAGCAGCACACCGGGATAGTAAAGACCGTTGAGATAGGTAAACGCTTCGACTGTCGGCATACCTGAAAACGACCACGGCTGCCACAACGGATACCGGCCGATCTCCTCTTTAAGAAGATCGAGCGCTATCGATGTCGCCATGGGACTCACACTGTCAGGGGTCGCGGGAGCCAGTCCCTGAAAAAGAACCGGAAAAAAAATGATCGCTGTCAGGAAAAGGTACCCAAAAAGGGACAGTATATATGGGAGCATCGTTTTTTTCATCTGCTCAACAGAGTGCCTTTAATGCGCCTGTTTCGAGTGTCTGTCATTTCCTGAACGGTTGAACATTTCCAAAATAACGTCCAGTTCCTCCTGTTCCAACTGTAATACCTTTATACATAAAAGGTAAACGAAGACAATCAGGATACTTCCGCCTGCAATCGAAACAGGAACGTGCAGGGAATCGAGAAAAGGTTTGGCGAATACAAGTACGGCAGCAGTTACAAGAGCTGCCGCGACCGGCTTGAAAACGACAAGGCTGAACGCTTGAAAACGAAGAAGGACACCTACCTGGACACTCCTTACCGCTCCAAGCAACACATACAGCGTCAAGAGCGCCCATGCGGCACCGATCATGCCAAGATGCGAAATAAAATAAATGTTGAGAATAACATGCAGGATGACGCCGAGAATCCCATTGATGAAACAGACTTTTGAAAAACCGGTCATCTGCAGCAGCACATCGTGCAGCCCAAAAACCGACTGGACAAAAAGAGCCATGGCAAGAACGGCAAGAACCGGCCCGGCTGCGATGAACACGTCTCCGAAAAGGGCAAGGAATGTTTCGGGCATCACCATGAGATAGACGGCAAAAGGCAACGAAACCATTATCACCCAGCGGGTGAGCAGTTTAAAGGTACGCTCCAGCTTTTCTCTTTGACCAAGTCCGTGCATTTCGGCAAAAAACGGTGCGGCTATCCCGGTAAACGCGACAAGGACCGAACGCATGAGCCCTGCTGTCCTTACAGCCGGCTGATAGAGGCCTACCGTATCGGCATCGGAGTACATACCGAGCATAAGAATATCCATCCAGTGGCTCACGATACCCAGAAACGCAACAAACATCATCGGGCGGGAATAGTCCAGCATATCCCTGCGGGAACCTGCATGCACCACATCCCCCAGGGTCGTTCCAGTCAGGGTGCGAAGCTGTCTCCAGATCCAGCCGAACGTTACCGTTGCTGCAAGAGGAGGTGCTGCGAGAAGCGCAACCGTATGACCTGCCACACCATCGAAAAACAAAAGAAGAAGCAGAGCCGTTGCCGGCAGGATGACTTGCATGGCCAGAATTTTTGGCCGAAGATTCTTGTAGGCCTGGATGGAATGGCCTGCAACAGTCGTAAGCACATTGAACGGCACTGACAATGCATAGCAGACAAGAGCGAGACGGAGAAGACTGCCGCCGTTGAAGAGCGCCGAGAGCGGTCCCGACATGACAACAAGCAGCAGCGTGACCGGTAACGCATACAAAAGCGAGGTTTTAAGTGCCGAACCGATATAATCCCGCTGTTTATCGGCAGAATTGCCATTCACATTGATATATCGGAGAATCCCGATGTCGAGTCCGCATGTCGCGGATACTTCAACGATCTGAATAACTGCCAGGGCAAGCGCATAGGTGCCGAGATACCTTGCACCGAAAAGAGCCGCAATCGCAAGGTTGATCAGTAACCTGAGACCCTGGCCGGCAAGCAGTCCTCCAAACGACAATCCTGCCTGCCGTGCTATGACGATCTGGCTTTTCATTGCACCCTAAATTGAGTGTCCCGACGAGTCGGGATGCCCCATAACAGTAAGTTCATTAAAAAAATCTGTTATACTGTGTTTGTATAGAGTTTATCCCTCACCTGTCAAGTGAACGTAAAAACTGATAAAGAGTCGCATTTTTTAAAATCCCGACACGTCGGGAAATGCCGACCCCGTGAAATCAGGTATTCTATTTCACAGGGCCGGATCTGCTTCGTTACAGGGAACTTGCGTCCCGACGTGTCGGGATACAGCGGCACTCCCTGTGCCTCGCATCTCCGGCATGCTCGACAATCGCTCAATTCAGGTGCACTGTATCAGACCGGATACACCTGAAAGACTTCACCTCTATAACTCCCCGGACCAGCCTGAAGGGTAGAAGCACCAGATATGACACCATGCCGAACCATGCACGATGCTTCATGAACAGCTTCAGCATCGAAAGGTTTTTTCTCCACAACTTCCTCGCCCCCATCTCTCCTCCTTCCGAAGCGCTTACCTTGTGCCATATTCTCGACTGCGGAACATAGAGAATTCGTTTTCCGCTTTTCCGGATCCTGAGCGAAAGATCGACATCCTCTCCATACATCATAAAAGCCGGATCGAATCCTTCAGCCTGTTTGAAGTCGGCTGCGCGCATTGCCATACAGCATCCCGTAGCATAGTCTGTTTCATGCTCAGTGGCGTACATGGCACTATCCTTTCTGCGGATCCCCCTGTGGGCAACATTACCGGTAATCAGGTTCACCACCCCTCCAGCATACCAGATCATTTCCGGATGCGCCATGTAACAGATTCGCGGGACAGTAACCGCAACATCGCCAGAAGAAGCAAGAGGGGCGATGAGCGGTTCCAGAAAATCCCTGTTGACAAGAGTATCGTTATTGAGGAAAACGACATAATCCGGCCTCTCTTCGAACACATGTGCAAAACCGGCGTTACACCCCCCTCCGTAACCCCTGTTGCTGTGCATTTTCAGCACTTCGATACCTGGAAAACCTTGTCTGATCAACTCGACCGAACGGTCGGTCGAGCCATTATCGACAACCAGAATCCGCATCCCCGAACAGACAACACAACTGAGCGATTCAAGGCACCGGATCGTATCTTCAGCATTGTTCCAGTTGACCACGATCACGATCACGCTTTTACCTGCTCCGATCAACGGGCCACCTCCCGCATGAATGACTCGAGCTTTCCGGCAAAGACTTCCCATGAAAGTCTTTCAGCCTGCAGGGCAACCTTCGTCTCGCAGGGGATAGTCTTCATTGAATCAAGAAAGTCACAGACTCCCTGTGCAAATTCCGAAGGTTCGAGACTTCTGACAATTGCCCCGGTTTCACCATCACAAACATACTCCGGCAATCCCCCCCGGTCTGTAACGATAACGGGTCTGCCGAAACCGTAAGCCTGCTGCACCACACCCGATTGCGAAGCCTCCCTGTAAGGAAGGACCAGGGCATCGGATGCCGAAAACAACAGCGGTATGCGATCGTTCGGAACAAAACCCGATTCTATCGTCACATGATCACTGATCCCGAGCTTCTCGATCCGCTCCCGTATCGTTTTTTCTCCATGGTAAAACTCGCCTGCCACAAGGAGCCTCGTTCCGGGATGGCGGCGAAGGATTTCCGGCATTGCTTCCACCAGAATATCAAGGCCTTTATAGGCTCTCACATAACCGAAAAACAAGAGAATCCGCCCATCGTCCCCGAAATCGAGAATTCTCCTTGCTTCAGCCTTTGAGGGCACATCGGCCCGGTTTTCGTATACAGGATGAAAGAGGGATCGAAGGGGAATGTCCGGATACGATTGCCTGACTTGTCCGGCAACATGGTCCGAAAGCGTGACAACACCGTCAGACGAGGCAATCAGAAGATCGCGAAGCAGCTTTTCTCCGGCAAACCTTTCATGCGAAGAGAAATTGTGCATAAGCACAATCATTTTTCTTCCGGATAACACTCTGACCAGAACAAAAAGCGGCACATAAAGTCCCTGCCATAAAGGGCAAAGTATCACATCTGACCCGAGACGCTTTATCTGCCGCGCAACCGAAATCCAGGTAGCAGGATTCAGCACGTCCAGAACCGCTGCAATCCCGTCACAGGAACGCATTCCCGGTTCATACGGCGATTTGTCGCGCATCATTATCCGGGGATAGAGCCGACTGAAAGAAAAGGCATCGATTGCATGCCCTTTTTCAAGCAGCTTGTCACGAAGGATCGTGCTGAAACGGGATATGCCTCCTTTCAGGGGGAAAAAAGGACTGACAAAAGCTATTCGCAAGGTTCGTAATCCCGGTGATAACCAAGTTTGTGATGACAATTCGCCCGAAAGCCGATACACTGAATGATTAAACACGCCATCAGCAGCCCGGCTCCTGTAGAGACCACAAGAAAAAAACGCTCACTGCTCACCGAAACCCTGCTCAAAAAAACTGGTGAGTTGATCGGCAGCCTCCTGTTCATCATCGCCATCGAACTTCAGGACAAGTTTGGTTCCCTTCGGTGCGGCAAGACTCATCACACCGATAATGGATTTGGCGTTCACCTCCGATCCGCGCATTTCAATAAAAAAATCGGATCTGAAACGCGATGCTATCTTGACAACAGCAGCCGCCGGCCTTGTATGTAATCCGGCCCTGTTTTTTATAACAACTTCCCGAACAATCACGGATGTATAAACGTCAAAAGTGAAAATTCAAACGGTAAAAAAGCCACGGTCAAGGTTCACTCTTCTTATTCCTGCCCACTGCTGACAGGGGACTGTCGACTGTTGCCCCTTCCAGATCCTTTATCATTGCAATCTCGTCGCAGGCCATCAGCTTCGGACAGTAGGTGCAGTCCCTCCAGATCTTCTGCGGAAAACGTTCCTTGTCGACTGCATGGTAGCCCAGACTGAGAAAAAAATCCGGATTGAGTGTCAGAACAAAAGCAGTCCTGACCCCCTCTTCAGAGAGTACCTCCTCAGCCTTCCCGACCAGCTTGCGGCCGACACCACGGCGTGTGAACGTATCAATAACAGCAAGGGTGCGTATTTCAGCAAGATGCACCGTAAAAAAAGAAAGCGCGCATGAACCGATCACCTGCCCGTTCTCTTCAGCGACAAGGAAGTTACGAATATTCTCGATAATGTCTTCTGTCGAACGTTCAAGCATCACCCCCTCCTTTGCATACCGTCCGGAAATATGTCTGATCGCATCCGCGTCTGCCAGGCGTGCCGTTCGTATGATAATTTCATTTACCGTCATTTCTCCATGCCCTTTTCGGGTTCTTCCATAACCGTTCCGTCAGCAGACTCTATCGTCGTCCACAACAGATCCTTCAAGGTGTCAAGCCCGCTGCCGGTCACACTTGAAACCTCCAGGACCTCTATATCATCATCGATGACAGGCATGCTGAATTCTTCAGGAGCTATGTCCGTTTTCGTTATCAGGAGCACCCTCGGTTTCCTGAGCAGGCGCTGGTCGAACGCCTCCATTTCCTTCAGAAGCATCCTGTATTCAGCCGCAATATCCGGGGAGTCACAAGACACGAGAACGGCAAGTACTCTGGTACGCTCGATATGCCTGAGAAACTGGAGCCCCAGTCCCCTGCCTTCTGCTGCACCTTCAATAATCCCGGGAATATCCGCCATGACAAACGACCGGTAGTTTCGATACGGAACAATACCAAGGTTGGGCACAAGAGTGGTAAACGGATAATCGGCAATTTTTGGTTTAGCCGCACTCATGGCGGCGATCAATGTCGATTTTCCTGCATTGGGAAAACCGACAAGCCCCACATCGGCGATCAATTTCAACTCAAGCTCGAGTTCCAGACGTTCACCTTTTCCTCCAGGTTCGGCATATCGCGGTGCCTGGTGGGTAGCGGAAGCAAAATGCGGATTACCTTTACCCCCTCGCCCGCCCTTTGCGACCAGCACTTCCTGACCTTCATCGGTAAGATCGGCGAGCATCCTGCCGCTTGCCGCGTCCCTGGCAACGGTTCCGCAGGGAACCGGAATGATAATGTTCCGGCCCATCTTTCCGTTCTTCCTTGCACCTTGTCCATGTGCTCCCCTTTGTGCCTTGTAGAGCTTGCGGTACCTGAAATCAAGCAGGGTTGCAATCTGGCTGTCAGCCCTCAGATAGACATGCCCTCCACGTCCACCGTCACCACCGTCAGGGCCGCCTTTCGGAACGTATTTCTCGCGCCTGAAACTCATACAGCCGTTTCCTCCGTCACCGGCCTGCACCTCTATTTTTGCCGAATCAACAAATTTCATAATACTAAACTATAATAGTAACCCGGACACCGCAGGGCAGGCACGGTGGCCTGCTCGTACAGAAAATTGATACGAAAAATAACCATACTCAGTAGGGGCGGGTTTTAACAAGCCATCCAGCCAACAAAACCATTCACGAATCACGAACTAAACAAGCACCTTATCCAGCACATCGATAACCCGCCGGGTGACATCTCCATCCCATTTTTCAGGTATCTTTGACTTTTTCCCGATCTCGTCCAGATCGGCTTCGCTGATTGCCTGCAGGATATCCTCCTCCCTGTCGCCGACCAGAATATTGGTACCGATCTCTATGGTGGCAGGACTTGTCGTATCGTCGAGCATCGTCAGGCAGGGAACCTTCATGACGGTTGATTCGGCCTGTGCAAAGTTGGAATCGGTTATGACAAACAAGGCGTCTTTCACAAGACGCAGCAACTCGACGTATCCCGGAAAGGGCAGGACCTGAACTCCCGGTATAGTCGTGAAATCTTCACCCATTTCATGCTTCTGCATGATGGTCCCCTCATCGGGACCGACAAGCACCAGAACCTGGTGGTTCCCGGCAACCGAGGTGACGACATGCAACACGCTCTTCAATGCTGAATCGCTGTCGAACGCTGCAGGATTGTCAAGCAGGAAAAGCACATATTTTTTTTCATCGATACCGATATCTGCAATCACGTTCGAACTGTTGGATTTTTCTATCACGGCGGCAAGACTGTCGATAGCCATTTCTCCGACAAAAAAGATTCTCGCTTCGTCAAATCCCTCGTTGATCAGGTTGTATTCACCGCTATGCTCGCTGACAAAGAGAATATCTGCGAGGGCATCGATGATCTTGCGGTTTGTTTCAGACTGTGAATTCCGGTTATAGTCCCGCAACCCGGCACCGAGCCTTGCAACGGTAAAACCAAGCTTGGAGGCTGCCAGTGCTGCTGAAAGCGAAATATCGTCGTGTCCTCCGATCAGAAGAATATCCGGCTCTTCTGCAAGCAGCAGTTCCTCGAACGCGTTCAATGCAGAAGCCGTTCGGCTGACGGGAGAAGCCCCCTCACCTTCAATCGGCACGATACCTCCCTTTATCCCGAAAAGCCCGGGAAGATCTTCACCGGAAAGGTCTCCTTTCGGTAAAGGTGAACCTGCAGCAAGAACAACATCATACCAGTCATGTATAACAAGGGCTTTCCAGAGCGGCAGCACTTTCAAAAGGCCGTGGCGGTCACCTGCCGCTAAAAGAATCTTTTTCACGAGCATTTTCCTTTTTACATTGTTTCACTAACCCATCCTGCTACACCATGAATGGCGCCAAGATACTTGTCAGTATGGTTTGTTCGGCATTGCTGTTTCTTGCAGCTTTCCCGAATCATAATATAGCCCTTGCGGAAAAAAAGAAAATTTATTTGCGCCAGGCCGACCGTCTGGAAGGCGGCCAGAAACGATCTCCTTTCGGCAGGATCGAACAGGTCCGGTCGGTTTCGGGCAATGTCGTTTTTTCTCATGAGAACTTCCTTCTCCATTGCGACAAAGCCACGGAATTTCTTGAAAGCAATGTCGTCGAGCTGAAAGGGAATATCTACATGACCGACCGGCAGACGGAAGTGTTCTGTGACAGGGCCATCTATTATCCCGATACAGGAATTGCCGAACTCAAAAACAATGTTCGGGGACGAATGCTTGAAAACGATCTGGTCACCTCTTCCGAACGGGCCCATATCGACAGGCAAAACGATCGGATAACCATGTATCGAAAAGCCATTGCCTGGCAGACTGAGCGCCAGTTCAGTGGCGACAGCATCACGGTGCAACTCAAAAAAGATGAAGAAATACAACGCATCGAATCAATTACCGTAAATGGCAAGGCATTCTTTATAGCTCGCGACACACTTGAGCTGAAAAGGAATCTTTATAACCAGCTCAGCGGAAAATCCATGCGCTTTGACATGAGCGACCGTGAAGAATTATCCGGCATCCTGGTCGAGGATCAGGCAAAAAGCCTTTACCACTCATACAATACGGACAATACCCCCTCCGGTATAAACTTTGTGGGCGGCAAAACAATAACCATGTCGTTTTCAGAAGGCAAACTGGACAGAATAGCTGTAACAGGCAATGTCGAGGGCAAACAGTATCCGAACCGGATGAGGGGCAGCCGGGAGATCAACCTTCCCGGCTTCAAACTGCGATTTGACGAGAAACCAAGGTTTAGTGAATAGTGAATCGTAAATCGTGAATGGTTTGAATGGCTTGATGGCTGGTTGGCTGGAGCCGTCAGGTAAACCCGCCCGTACCGACCAGGGAAGGGTGTCAGGTGTTTAGCAAAGGGCGATGAGTTTTGTAGGGGCAACCCCCTGTGGTTGCCCGTCTGATGGCCTGGAGAAAGGAATACATGTTTTCTGACTGAGAACTGCCTGCTGGAGACTTTATCTCAGAAGGGGCGGGTTTTTTGCGGCTGGTGAACAGGAAAAGAAAAAGCCTTCCGTTTCGGGAAGACTTTTTGTATTCGATCTATGAATAAACGGTGTTACTTGGCAAGCGGGCAGTTGCCTGTGGCACAGCCTCCGGAAGGCGCACTTTCGCAGCTCTGCTGGCTGTAGTCGGTTTTGTGGAATCCTGATCCTTTCAAAAGAAAACCGCCTTCGGCACTGATTACCCTCTCAAAAACTTCCTCGTTGCATTCAGGACATATGGTCAACGCGTCATCGGTCATACGCTGAAAGACATCCTTCTCATAGCCGCACTCTTTACAACGATAATGATAGGTTGGCATATTGTCATTACCTCCTTGCGTTACGCTTGTATCGGGCATCCGCTCATGGTGGCCGGATCCCATCTGTCTGTTTTTATTTTGTATACTGTTCCGTAGTAGTCTGCAGGCGCCTGGCTGCAGGCTCAGGTATATATAATTATTTTGCCAATTAAAAAAATCCTTACCGTGCTCGCCAAAACCCGGGGGCTGGTCCTCAAGGAAATAAAATACCGCGACACATCGGCGATCTGCTCTCTCTACACCAGGGATTTTGGAAAGATCTCAATAATCCTCAAGGGTGGCAGAAATCCCAAAAACCGGCTTTCCGGGCTCTTTATCACCGGAAACCTCCTCGAAGTTGTGCTATACCGAACCGGAAACCGGAACCTCAGCCCTGTCAGGGAAGCACGCATCATCAACAGCCCGATGGCCTCTGAACCTGACCTGGACCGATTCAGCACACTATACCGTATTATCGATATTGTACGGAACACGACCGGGAGCGGGGAAAAAAGCCCCCGGTTGTTCGACGCCCTTTCTCAGGCAATTGAAACGCTCTCCTGGCCTTGCCAAAATACCGATGCCGTCCTTGCCTGGTTTTTCATGAGACTGGTTTCAATCCTGGGCTTCGAGCCGTCGATTGAGCAGTGCGTCCTGAGCGGGAAACCTGTCCTTGCTGCACTCGAGGCTGAACCGGAAACCAGGCTTTTTTTTCTCGACGACCCGGGTGGGATCATGCTGCAGAGCCCCGCAGTGAAAGCTCCGCCAGGTGGAAGACCGGTTCCCACCGGGGCATACCTGCTTATGCGTACCCTTCGGATAATCGATACCGATACAATCGACAACCTACAGTCAGACAGAAATGACTGCCGGCAGGTCTGCGATATTCTGCAGCACTACTGTTCCTTTCACAGCGAAGACAGCATTCCGGTAAAAAACCGCAAGGTCATCAATCAGATTCTCTCGCATCCTCAGCGGTAACATGATGCACGATGTGGCAGGGCGCAGACGATTACCGTACGTTTTCATGCTTTTGGGGGGTTTTATATCTTCGCGAGGATTTCTATCTTTGATGTCTGTTACTTTCCCGTCTTTTTTTCCTGTAATCTTTAACCGGATTGGTACATATGCCCACATTAACCAGATCAGCAGAACTTTTCGAACAAGCGAAAAAGACTATTCCCGGCGGAGTGAACTCTCCGGTCCGTGCTTTCAAATCGGTCGGCGGAATCCCTATCTATATGGCTAAAGGCCAGGGCGCCTATATGACCGACGTTGACGGCAACACCTATCTTGATTACGTAGGATCATGGGGTCCGTTCATACTCGGCAGCATGCATCCGAGAATTACGGCGGCTCTGGAAGAGACGCTCACCAAAGTCGGTACCAGTTTCGGTACGCCGATCGAAATGGAAATCGAAATCGCAGAACTTCTTGCTGAAATCGTACCATCGATTGAAATGGTGCGTATGGTCAATAGCGGCACCGAAGCAACCATGTCCGCCGTTCGTCTTGCAAGAGGCTATACCGGCCGCGACAAGATCATCAAGTTCGAAGGCTGCTACCACGGCCACGGTGACAGCTTCCTCATCAAAGCAGGTTCCGGCGCGCTTACCCTCGGTGCTCCCGACAGCCCCGGCGTCACCAAGGGTACGGCAAACGATACGCTGAACGCCAAATACAACGACATCGATTCCGTCAGGCTTCTGGTTAGTGAAAACAAAGGCAACGTTGCTGCTATCATTATCGAACCTGTTGCAGGAAACACTGGTGTGATCCCGGCAAACCCGGCCTTCCTCCAGGCGCTTCGCGACCTTTGTACAGAAGAAGGTATCGTGCTGATTTTCGACGAGGTCATGTGCGGCTTCCGTGTCGCTCTCGGCGGTGCCCAGGAACGCTACGGCATCAGTCCCGACCTTACCACAATGGGCAAGATCATCGGCGGCGGCCTTCCGGTCGGTGCCTTCGGCGGTAAACGTGAGATCATGGAACGCGTCGCCCCGATCGGAGATGTCTACCAGGCAGGAACCCTTTCGGGAAACCCGCTTGCACTGACTGCCGGACTGGAAACACTCAAGATCCTTCGTGACGAAAATCCTTACCCTGAACTCGAACGCAAGGCTGCGTTCCTCGAGGAAGGATTCCGCGACAACCTCAACAAACTCGGTTTGAACTACACCCAGAACCGCATGGGCTCGATGGCGTGCCTCTTCTTCACTGATCAGACGGTCACCGATTACGATACAGCGATCACAACGGACACCCAGAAGTATGGCAAGTATTTCCATGCCATGCTCGACGAGGGCATCTACCTTGCCCCATCCCAGTTCGAGGCGATGTTCACCAGTGCAGTCATGACCGACGAAGACCTTGAAAAAACCGTCAAGGCCAACTACGCCGCCCTTCAGACCGCCGAAGCTTGAGGTTCGCAAAAAAAATCAGAAAGAAAAGCGGGAACTGCATAAGGCGGTTCCCGCTTTTTTTATCCTTGATGTTTTCTGGTATCCCCGGCTGAATTACTCCTGCTGCCTGATCAAAGCCGAGTCCACCTCCTCCCTGGTCAAATGAACATGCGCCCCTGATTCAGCTGCAAGCGCGGCCAGAATCTGCAGGAAATTCTCGATCTTTTCCTCTTCCTCCACAATCTCTACAACCATCGGCAGATCCTGTGACAGCTCGAGAATTTTCGAAGAATGCACCCTGCCGCTCATCCCATAGGAAAGAATCCCCCTGAAAACAGTCGCCCCGGCCAGCCCTTCATCCCTGGCCCGTGCAAAAACCACTTCATAAAACGGACGATGGTGATACTTGACCTGTTCACCCAAATACATCCGCAGCCGCACCTTTTTTTCAAATCGTATATCCATCAATCCACCGTTGTTGCATTCAACTAAGAACTTCTTCCCAACTACCCACTGAAGACTGCCGACTATCTTCTTACGCCCCTCTGAGATAAAGTCACCAGCAAGCAGTTCACAGTCAGCAGTCAAAATCATTAATTCCTTCTTCTCCGCCTTCGGTCTCCGGCCATCCGACCTCCCTTATTCTTGTCTCTTTGCTCCTCCAATTCCCTATTACCCATTACCTATTACCTATACATCCCTCCTTACTCCTGTCTCCTGCTAAGTGGAGACTGCCTGCTGCAAACTGGAGACTGCCCACTGCCTCTACCCCCACACCCTTGCCATCTGCATCCCGAGATACAAACACACGATCCCGCCGATAACACTCCCCATGAGGTATAACGAGACATAAAGCAGTTCCCCGTCCCGCAGCAGGGTCATTACTTCATACATATATGACGAGAATGTTGTAAAACCTCCGCAGAATCCGGTGGCAAGCAGCAGACGCAGTTCAGGGGACAGCAGAGATGTGGTAACCGACAATTCACTGACTATCCCGATCACGAAACATCCGGCAAGGTTCACAAAAAAAGTAGCGAAAGGAAAACCTGTTCCGATAAACGGAATGGCGAGCGTGACGAGGTAACGGAGAAGAGCGCCGACAAATCCTCCTGCACCGACAAGCAGCAATGCCGCGTAACGTTCCTGCATAGCGATTCCCGAAGCTGAAACCAATTAATCCTGCTTGGTCTGACGATCCTCGATACGGCGGTGCGCACAGCACATCTCATCAAAAATGCCCAGGAGCGTATTGAAAATACCTATTCCAATGATTGTGGGAGCCCACAATCCGACAAAGACGGCCATGATCTCATGGTTGGCCCAGGTGCCGAAAAGAAAAATATATATGGAGAGCAGTATGCAAAGCCCGGCCCCTATAAAATACACTATCGGTTTCATCACAATCTGTCCAGCGGTTAACAAACTTGAGGGTCGTCGTGCACTTCAAAGGAACCCGCTCATAACACTTGAGTACCCCTCACACTGTCGAAGCGTCTGCCAGGGAAAAACAGGGATTACGACCGGCCATACAGGAAATCCGAACGGGAGAGACCTGAAGTACAACGCCTTTCAATTTATGATTTTTTAAACTTATACTATACTCCGGTTTTATCAACTCTGCTGCAGCAGCATCCGATACGAAAACAATGGCGATTCCGGACTATACAGATCTGATCGGCCTTCCCGGCAACATCCTGGCTCTGCTCCTGAGCGCCTACTTCCTCTACCTCGGTGCAGAGTGGCTGGTAAAAGGCGGCAGCCACCTGGCCATGCAGTATGGAGTAAAACCGTTTGTCATCGGCCTGACGATCGTGGCATACGGAACATCCATGCCTGAATTCGTCGTCAGCTTTTTCGCCAACGTCGTGGAAGGCTCCTCAACGATATCTCTGGGCAACATCATCGGCAGCAACATTACCAACATAGGACTCATTCTCGGCTTGAGCGCCCTGGTTTTTCCTATTCACATCGCGTTCCAGCGGATTCGCAACCAGCTGCTCTTTCTTTTCGGGATATCCATCCTGCTCTACATGTTCTCGCTTGACGGCTCGATCTCGAGACCTGAAGGCGGCCTGCTGCTGCTCCTGCTGTTCGGTTATCTTTTCGCTCTCTATAAAACACCCGAGATGGCCGAGGACACGTTCGAAGAAGTGGAGGAGGATACGAAAAAGCACTCCTTTTACTTCAATCTCGCCCTGGTTGCTGCCGGCAGCGCCCTTCTCTCCCTTGGAGCCTGGTCGTTTGTCAAGAGCTCTGTCTGGGTTGCCGTTCAGTTCAACATCCCGAAACTCTATATAGGCCTCTCAATTGTAGCTCTGGGCACATCTCTGCCCGAACTGGCGACCTCGATCGTGGCAGCTCTCAGAAAACAGAGCGAAATCTCGGTCGGCAACATTATCGGCAGCAACGTCTTCAACATTCTGTTCGTGCTGGGAGGCGTCGGTCTGGCCAAACCGCTTTCGGTCCTCGAACCGCTTGCCCCGGGAACTGCCGGACTGCCCCGCTTTCCGCACACGGAATACATCATCATGATCCTTTTCGGACTCATTCTGTTCCCCATGAGCCTCAGGCGCAACAAGATCGGCCGATTTTCGGGAACGATTCTCCTCCTGGGTTATTTTGTTTTTTACTGGTGGCTGTTTACCTGACAGACGTTCATATAAATACACCTGAAGCACTGCGGCCTTTTTCCCGCTTGATTGTCAATGCCGCCACACCGAGAACAGTCAGCAGAATATCCGGACTTGGTACGATAAGCGTCTTGGGGCAGATAGAGAGAACTTTTTGCGCAAGTTCCGTGTCCCTTGTCACAAAAATGGCATACACATCATCGGTATATTCCATGACCGCTTCAAGCATCGGGATATCCGATGCTGTATCGCCGCAGACAAGATGAGGGCCCCTGTCCAGACGGAGATTAAGGCGGCTGTCAATAAACTTCAGGCCATCCCCCTTGTCGAAATCCTTTGAGCCGTTCTGCCCGTCGACTGTGAGAATAATCTCGATGTCCTTACCAGTATCGAGAATTCTGAAGACCGAACCTTCAGGATCGATGTCACGCACGATATCGCTGACATTCCGGAGCAGTTTCAGTGACTCTTCCTCGGGTATGGAATTGGACACATCCTGCCTTGCGATGGTCAACTGTCCGAATTTCACCTGGAGCCCGGAGCCCACATAAAAAAACTTTTCAAGTTCTTCCTGCTTTTCGAGTCCTCCGACACATAAAACGAGATCATCGAGCCTCTTCTGTTTGACCGGATCGATAAACGCCCTGTTTTCAACAAGATCGAGATCGAGAAATTCCCGGCCTTTTGAACCGGCATAGATAAAAACGTTGTCAGGATTGACCGACACATCGACAATCCCGAAATTTTTCAGGGGAGCCGACGTGATGAAAATCGGGTTTTCGGTACACAGGCTTGCAAACCGTGACAGAAAAACGGCATTGTAAACCGGCTGGATCGATGAGCGGTAGTGGCCGCAATAGTTATTGGTCGTACCGTCCCTGTCAGTTATGAAACAGTTGAAATTGAGATCATCGAGAAACTCGAGTCCTTTTGCAACGTGATGATCAAATTTGTTATACAGTTTGCTGAGATAGTTGATGAAGTAGTCTTCACCATGCTCGAGATAGTAGGTATCTTTTTTCAGCTCCCTGATCTCATAGGACAGATCCACATTGATGGAATGCAGATCGTCTATCTGGATCATGCTGGTATCATAATCCCTGTAATAAACGTCTTCCAGAGAACGTCTCGCGTTCTTGAGTGCCTCTATCGAACGAGGATTGATGAGCCGGGCAGAAAAAATATTTTTTACGATTGGACCACGTATGCGTCTGGTCAAGGCCTTGAGATGAAACAGGTCCTTGAAAGAACGGATCGGCTGTAATCCGATATCGATATCCGGAATGGAATAATGCCTTGTATGCAGGGAAAAACCCTCTTTATTCTCCAGCTTTTCGGAAGGGGAAATATCAGGGTTTCTCATAGGAACGGCTTTATTTGGCGCGCTGATCACTTAAAAAATATGCACAATTCAAAAGAATCATCAAAAAGAATCCGAAAAGCCTGCCATAGCCCTGTTTTCAGGTCACCGCCTGTCGCAGCATTATGTCTTCCCGATCAGTCGTCTTCCTGCAGCGATAATCATGAATACCGATGCCGCCAGCAAAATGATCATTGCGCCGGAAGCAACATTGAAAAGATAGGAAAGCCAGAGGCCTGCAAGCATGAACAGCAGGCACAGAAGTGATGAGCCGACCATCATAGTCAGAATGTTTCTGCTGAAATGGCGGGCAATCGCCGGGGGGATGGTCAGAAGAGCTATAACCATAACGATACCGACCACCCTGACGAGAACAACCACCGTCAGAGCGATCAGACAAAGTTGAACAAGATAGAGCACAGTAGTCCTTATTCCGGATGCTTCCGCATACTCCTCGTCAAACGATGACGCCAGGAACTCATTGAAAAAAAGTGCAACGACAAGAAGGATCAAAACATCGAGGCCTGCGATCATAAGCAGATCGGATGAGGGGACCGTAAGGATGCTTCCAAACAGATAACTGAAAAGGTCGGGCGCATATCCAGGTGTCAGACCTATAAAAACAACACCTGCAGCCATCCCCGCGGCCCAGAAAGCTCCGATAGCCGTATCTTCAGCCATTTTTCCCTTTTTACTGAGAAGACCTATACCCAGAGCCGAGAGCAGGCTGAATGGAATGAGACCAAGAAGAGGATTGATTCCAAGGTAATAGCCGATCCCTATCCCGCCGAATGCAGCATGGGCAATGCCGCCACTGATAAAGCCTATCTTACGGACAACAACATAGGTACCGATAACACCGCAAGCAACACTTGCAAGTAAAGCAGCCCAGACTGCATGCTGCATGAATTCGTATCGAAGGATTTCAATCACTCTTCTTCACCTCTTAGAGGGCGATCGCTACGCTCCCCGTGTTTAACCATAGTTACCGGATAGTGATACGTATCGGACAACGCTTCGCTCGTCATCTGCTCCCCGGTGGTCATCGTAACCCTGCAGTTCAAACAGGCAACACGAGAAACATGCCGGCTGATCGTCCCGGTGTCATGCGTTACCATAATGATCGTCATTTCATGTTTGAGCGTATCGAGCAGATCATAGATTGTTGTTTTCATGGCCGGATCGATACTTGCGGTCGGCTCATCGAGTAAAAGCAGCCTTGGCTGGCTGACAAGAGCCCTTGCAATCAACATTCGCTGCATTTCTCCTCCGGAAAGTTCAGCGACATGTCGTTCTTTCAACGCTGTCATCCCGACCGTTTCAAGAGCCTTTCCAACCAGTTCCAGATCCTGCCGGTCATAAGGCCGGAACAACTTTTTTCTCGACAGCCGACCCATAAGAACAGCGTCACGGACAGAGATGGGAAAATCCCTGGAAAAAGAGGCCAGCTGGGGAACATAGCCTATTTCTTTTCTTGACAGCAGCGGCTCATTACCGAAAACAGTGACACGTCCCGATGTCGGCTTCTGCAAACCCAGAATCACTCTCAACAGCGTCGTTTTACCGCCGCCGTTCGGCCCGACAATACCGAAAAATTCATTTTCATGGACATCCAGCGACAGTCCTTCGAGTATTTTGGCGCCATCGATACTAACCGACAGTTCTTTAACTGTCACAACAGGAGACCTCATCGCATACTCTCCGCAAAAGCGTTGGCGACACTTCTGAGGTTTTCAATATAATCAGCAGAAAGAGGATCGGCTACTGCGGTAACCCCCCCGATTTCACGGGCGATGGTTTCAGCCTGAAGTGAACTGAACGCCGGCGACACAAAAACAACACGAATACCAAGCGTATTGGCATCCCGGATAACCTCACGCATTGTTTTTGGCGTTATATCCTTTCCGTCTTTTTCGATTGCAATCTGGCGAAGGTTAAACTCGTCGGCAAAATACCCCCATGCCGGATGAAACACCATGAACGCCCTCTGTTTCATACCGGCAAGTGTCCTTGATATCTCTGCAGACAAGGTTTCGAGCGCGCTCACCAGCGCTTTTCGGTTTTTACCGTATTCAGCCGCATTGGAAGGATCGACCGATGCCAGGACTTTTTCAACGTTTGCTGCGGCAAGCGCTCCGTATTTCGGAGAAAGCCAGAAATGCGGATCGGCATGCCCCCCATGGCCATGAGCATCACCGTGAGAGTCACTTTGAGAATCACCGTGGGAATGGCCATGGTCATGACCAGAGTCATGAGACGTCATGGGAAGCGGCACAAAACCTTTGGACGCATTGCAGATGACCATTTCTGAATTGAGGTCACGGAACTTCTTCATCCAGTCAAGTTCGAATTCAATACCGGAACCCGCCTCGACAAAGACCTGGGCATCACCAAGAGTTTTCATTTCAGCCGGTCCGGGATCATAGGTATGCGGATTCGCGCCCGGAGGAACCATGACCTTGACATCGACATGTTCACCGCCCACCTTTTTGACAAAAAATGAAAGGGGCATTATCGATGTCACAACCTTGATTTTCTCCTTTCCGTCACCGGCATCGTTTGCTCCGGCAGCAAAGACATGAGCAGAATCACCAAGGATCAAGCCACAAAGGCATAACGCAGCCACATACATTTTTCTCATCATAATTCGCCTCTTTTTTTTATGGTTTGTTAAAGCCTGTTCATGGCGCTCAGCACGGCCTTGATCGAGGCAAGACTGATATTCGAGTCAATGCCTGCACCGAAGGAATCCTCTCCTCCGGTACTCCTGATTTTTATATAGGCTATCGCTTTTGCATCGTTTCCGTGACCGATGGAGTGCTCCGCATACTCTTCGACAGCGAAATCAAGCCCGGTATGCCCGAGTACTCCACGAACAAATGCATCGACAGGGCCGTTTCCCCTGGCCTCGAATGCAATATCGCTTTCGCCCTTGCGGAGCTGGCACTCGATGGTCGTTGCCACTTCGTTATCCCGTTCAGGATCACTGTCTTCCCAGGAAATCGTACATTTGTGCATAGCATACGGTTCATGATTCCGGATATATTCATCATGAAACAGATCATGGATCTCCCTGGGCAGAAGCTCCCTGCCTTCACGGTCGACTTTTGACTGTACAATAGCGCCGAACGACGGCTGCATCCATTTAGGGATTTCGTACCCGTGCTCATTTTCCATGATGTAGGCAACGCCTCCCTTTCCGGACTGGCTGTTGATCCGTACGATAGCCTTGTAAGAGCAGCCGACGTCCTCCGGATCGATCGGCAGATAGGGAACATTCCAGAAACCGTCTGCGGACCGTGCCTTCATACCTTTATTGATCGCATCCTGATGCGAACCTGAAAACGCAGTATAGACAAGCTCCCCCGAATAGGGCTGCCGGGGATGCACACTCATCCTGGTAGTGCGACAGTAAACGTCGCGGATAGTGTTCAGGTTTGAAAAATCGAGCTCGGGATCGACGCCCTGCGTGCAGAGATTCATTGCCATGGTGACAATATCCATATTGCCGCAGCGCTCTCCATTTCCGAAAAGCGCTCCTTCAACACGATCGGCTCCTGCCATCACGGCAAGTTCGGCAGAAGCGACCGCAGTTCCCCGGTCATTATGGGTATGGACGCTGATCAGTGCACTCTTTCGGTCCCGGATATTCCGACAGAACCATTCGATCCTGTCCGCAAAAATGTTGGGTGTCGACATTTCTACCGTTGAGGGCAGGTTGATGATCACCGGCTTGTCAGGCGACGCCCCCCAGGCATCCATAACAGCATGACTCACGTCGAGAGCGTACTCGAGTTCCGTTCCGGTAAAGCTCTCCGGGCTGTACTCAAACCGGATCCCGTTGTTGCCGGAAGCCTCCTTGAGCTCTTTTACCATATGTGTGCCTCTCACGGCGATATTCTTAACGTCTTCCCGGCCCATCCTGAAAACAATATCGCGCTGAACTGCTGATGTTGAATTATAGAGGTGAACAATGGCCTTCTTCACCCCGTCAAGAGCATCGAATGTCTTGCGAATGAGATGTTCCCTTGCCTGCGTGAGCACCTGTATGGTCACATCATCAGGGATATGTTTCTCTTCGATCAGCCTTCTGACAAACTGAAATTCCACAGCCGCAGCTGAAGGAAACCCGACTTCGATCTCTTTAAAGCCGATATCGACAAGCAACCGGAACATATCGAGTTTCTCATCGACACTCATAGGGACAGGCAGCGCCTGGTTACCGTCCCTTAAATCGACGCTGCACCAGAGAGGTGCTTTTGTAATTCTGCTATCAGGCCAGGTTCTGTCCGGAATATCCACTCCCGGATACGCAGCATATTTTGCAAAGTTCATGACCGCCATTGTTCTGTTCTTTATCTGTCGTATAACTGAAAAAGCCACCAACCCTTGTGAGGCTGGTGGCTTTCAATGCCAAAAATATTCGTTGATGGAATATCTTAAAACGCACCTTCCCCACAAGCCTCTTCAGCCAAAAGAAGAAGCAATCCTGTTAGAAGACGATGTAGCGTTGTTCCATGCATAGCTGAATATACTCAAAAGTTATTTAGGAACAACCTGTAAGATCGCTCCACTGTTCCCGAACTGATCAGGGATATGCTCACCCTGCTTTGAGCCGCATCAGGAGTTTGCTCCCGTTGCCATACAGCTCGAGGGTCTTTCCGCTGATCTTCCAGAAAACCGCATTTCTCAATGCGTTGAGAAATGCAGTTTCAATAACAGGCGTAGTGCCCGGACAAGCCATGCGGGTAGTGGTCAATCTCGAAAAAGCAATTGATGCAGGGGCTTTTGCATACTGCCCCATAAGGCTGTTGCACCCGGTAAACCCTTTTATGCTGTTACTGTTGAGGGTCAAAAGAAGGTAAGGCGACTTGCCGCCGGTCTTCATGACATTCTCGACACCTGCTATCTCAATCACATTCCAGTATGTACCCGTAAGATTCACTGCTGATTTTCCACGCCCCTTGCAATCGCCTCCCGGCCAGAATCGACCGAACTGCTGCACGACGATATGCTCCCTTGGTGGAGCTCCGGCTTGTGGCTTCCTCATCACAAAATTCCCTTTTAGCGTAGCAAGCAAGGGGGTACCGGAACCGGATCGCAATTCCATGTATTGCTGTTCAACAGCACTGCTCCGTGACTGGAAAAGCAGGGGATAACGTTTGCCGGTCTTGCATTCCCTGAAAGAAAATGCTGCTCCTTTTTTGCTGAATATGCCATCGAGTACCACAGGGCCTGTTACAATATCGATAAACTGATTTTTCCGCAGACTGTAATCCAGCTTCGAAACAATTTCATTGCCCCGCTGATCGAGCATTTTTATCTCTGTATCGGTCACATAACGGAACTGCATGGGCCAGCGATCACCGTTATCGAGAAGAAGGCGATCATCATTTCTTTTCCATATGCCAAGATCATACTCGGTCCTGCTGCCCCCCTGCCGAAGCCCTGTCAGGACACGCCTCAGACGAAACGTGTTATCCTGAAACAGCGTGACCGTCAACTCCATGGCCTTACAGTCAGCACAGGGAATTGTCCCCGCAAAGGTCACATTCTCGACAGGCTTTTCGCCCGAGGGCTTTTTGTCGGGTGTGACGAGGATTCCCTTTCCGCACCCGGAAATTACCACAAGCAGGAAAAGAGAGATCACATAAACAGTCAATCGCATGGTGACACTCCGTTAAGCACTTTCGATTAGAGGTAATCTTTTTAAACACTGATCAAAAACAGCAGTCAGTTCAAGCGCCAGGGGAGGTAGAGATCGTTTGGAGAATACGTCAGTATCGATGCTCCAGAGACCATATGCTGCCCTGCAACAAGTATAGTGACAGGGCAAGAAAAAAAAAAGCGATAAAAACGATCCCTGTCCCAGGCTCACTCAAGATCGGCACATTGGCGGAACCGGAGCCCCCATCTTTACATGGAAAGGAACGAACATATTGCTCAAAACCCCCATAAAGAAGGAAACAACCGGAAAAAACGCAACATTGGACGTACCGGTAAGGATCAACCGTTTGGCGTCTTCCGAGCCTGATCCGGTGTCATGCCTGTCCAGAGATGAAATGCCCTGAAAAAGGAATTCGGTTCTTCAAAACCGAGAAGAAATGAAATTTCGGCACTTGAAAGCCTTGAGTTTCTCAGATAGTACAATGCCAGGTCTTTTCTTGCCCTGCCTAACAAGCCTTGAAAGCGTACCCCTTCGTCCTTGAGTTTCCGCTGAAGGGTTCGTTTGCTGAGAAACAGTTTTCCCGATACAGCATCGATGGTGGGAGAACCGCCGGGAAGAAGTTCGAGAAGCACAGCACGTACCCGCTCTGCCATTGTCGCCGAATGCTGAAGCTCCGAAAGGCGTTTTTTCAACCCCGGCTCGAAAAACTGCCACATCTTCTCGTTTGCCGTCATGAACGGCTGACTGGCATCCGCTGCACTGAAATGAATTCCCGGCATTTCCCCCTTTTTTACCGTCGTGCCGAAATAAGCAGCATAGTCGGATTCCGGTTCCAGAGGCAAAGGCGATATAACTTCAAGAGGAAATATCCTCTGCCTTGTAGCGATTCGTGCAAGTTGCACGAAAAAAATCAGCTCGGTGGCAACCAGTGAAACAGGGGGTTCAGAAATGACATCGAGCCATTCGATCTCGAGAACTGTTTTCTGTCCGCCAATTCCGACATACAGCTCCATCGGCATAACAAGCTTTTTATAGAAAGCTATCCGCTGCAGGGCAGCGTTGAGGTCCTGACTGCACATCGCCGCAAAAACCGGCGGATCGAAAGACTCTACGGAAATTGTCGATCCTATCCTCAACGGAAGCAGCGGATCACCTGCAGAGTTCTCGATGGCCTTCCAGAACCTGAAATACTCAGCCGTATCGAGCACGGCATCTTTTCTTGAAAAAAGATCTTCCGGCAATCCCGCCTTGCGCAGGACCTCGAGGGGATGCAATCCCAGATCATTGAGAAGAATCCTCCACCCGGGATTGACGGTAAAGACATTGGCACTTGACATACTCACAATCAAATCATAACATTTTACCCGATCTGGCTTGCAAGAATCCGGTCAAAAATGCGGTCCCCGAAATACTTTCGCATAAACATCAGAGGCCTGGCCAGTTTTCCGGCAACATAGCGTGTTTTCGGCTTTCGGGCAGCAACAGCGTTCGAAACGGCATCGGCAATAACCGATGCGGGAGAACCGCCGCCGGAGTCGTATGACTTGCGCGTCCCTTCGGCAATCTTTCCAGCCAGTTGTCCGTATGGACCTTCACCGGAATAGTGCAGCATCGGGGCAGAAAGCACATCGCCGAAACCGGTCTCGATAATGCCGGGCTCGATGACCACCACATCGATGTTGAACTGCGAAAGCTCGAAACGAAGACAGTCTGACCACCCTTCAAGAGCGTGTTTTGTTGCATGGTACCATGCTCCGAGCGGCGTATAGATCCTGCCGCCCATCGACGAAGTATTGATAATCGTCCCCCGTTTGCATTCCCGCATCGACGGAAGCACCAGTTGCGTCAGCCTTGCCAGGCCGAAAAGGTTCACCTCGAACTGTCGGCGCGCATCCTCGATAGGAATATCTTCCACAGCACCATACAAGCCATAACCGGCGTTATTGAACAGGACATCGATACGCCCCTCTTCCTGCATGATCCTCCCGACCCCCTCCACAAGGTCCTGTTCGTTTGTGACATCCATCTTCAAAACATGGGCGCCTCTCTTTTTCAAATCTTCCATCTGCTCGACACGACGGGCCGCACCATACACAATATGCCCTTCTTCCAGCAACTTCTGTGCAGTAACCTTGCCAATACCGCTGCTTGCCCCTGTGATCAAAACTGTTTTAACCATGTTGCCAATTTTATTGTTGTTTGCATGATGAGCAGGCCTCACAAGTCTAGCTGCTCCTTATGCTAAGTATAGAACAACAAGTATGCCCGGAACAATCAAATCGCGCCAACATAATCACTAAAAGCGCCAACCACATTGGGAAGTCGAACCAGGCATGGGAGCATTGCACTGCCAGATGGGTATTGAAGGGAAATAAAAAAAGGAAGTATCGTGCTTGCGCATCATACTTCCTTCTCTTCGCTCCGCGAGTAGGACTCGAACCTACAACCCTGCGGTTAACAGCCGCATGCTCTACCATTGAGCTATCGCGGAATGGCATATATCCCCCATCGTTTTCGAGGGGTGAATAATATACATCTCTTTTCTTTTTTCACAAACCGGTTTCTCTCCATTTTGTGGCGTTTTAACAAAATATCCAAAGAAAACTGTCGTTTTTTTCTTTTTACCGGCAGGATTTTGTAAATTCCTGTTCTTTTTATGATCAAGGTTCAGAAGCACGATGAGCAGGGAGAAGGAAATAATCACGCTGAGAATCGCGGGACTGAGCGAGGGCGTACATGAGTATACTTTCTTATGTCTTGCCTCCGATTTCAAGGATCCTGAACTTGGCGATCCGAGTTTCTGCAATGATATTCATGTCCGTGCAGTGGCGAACAAGACCGAAAGCGAAATCACTGTTGACATTGAAACCGAAACCGTTGTTGATCTGAATTGCGATATCTGCCTCGAGCCATTAAAAAAAGCGCTTTCCGGTTCGTACAGGATCTTTTTTGTTTTCGGTGGTTCCGATGCCGGTGAAGAAAATGAAAATTACCGGACACTTGACAGAAATGCATCGGAAATTGACCTGACGGAAGATGTTCGGGAAACACTGCTTCTGTCAAAACCGGTCAAGGCTGTCTGTACCGGAAACCCGCAATGCGCCGTTTACCATGGAAATAAAAGCGGAACAGATGAAAAACCGAAAGAAAACATGAGCCAGTAGCGTGAATCACTGGAACAACTGAAGAACAAATATCATTAAGTCTCGATAAACAAGATATACTGTCATGGCAACACCCAAATCAAAAGTATCGAAGTCCAGAAGGGATAAACGACGCGCCCAGTTCACCGCACGAAGCAAAGCTCCGGCAACAGTCGACTGTCCGAGCTGCGGAGAACCGACGCTCCCTCACCGTGCCTGCAGGCATTGCGGCCATTACCGGGGACGGGAGGTGACAAGCAAAACTTCAAACAACTGAGCATAAACAGTTAATCCTTAGCCAAGATGCTGACAATTGCCGTTGACGCAATGGGAGGGGATAACGCCCCGGAATGCGTTATTGAAGGAACGGTTGATACCCTCAGAGAGTCAGGAAACAGGCTGGAAGTCCTGTTGATCGGCCAGGAAGAAAAAGTACAGCCTCTTCTTGACCAGCATGACACATCGAATCTCAACCTTCGTTTCATGCACGCACCGGAGGTCGTCACCATGACTGACATTCCGGCTATTGCCGTTAAAACCAAACAGAATTCCTCCCTTGTTCGGGGCCTGACGCTTTGCCGGGAAAAAAAAGCTGACGGTTTTGTCAGTGCCGGAAACACAGGCGCCCTCATGGCGGCATCCCTTTTTGTCCTTGGACGCATTCCTGGCGTTCTGCGCCCTACCATCTATGCGTACTTCCCCAGACTCGGTCCCGGTCTCACAAATATTGTTGACGTTGGGGCAAATGTCGACTGCAAGCCTGAACATCTTGTCCAGTTCGCTGAAATGCTGACGATATATCAGCGCGATGCCGCCGGCATGGACAAGCCTGTAACCGGGTTGCTGAATATCGGTGAGGAAGAAAACAAAGGTCCTGAATATCTCAAACAGACATTCAGTCTTCTGCAAGACGCTGACCGAAGAAACAGGATCAACTTTATCGGTAATATCGAAGGAAACGATATTCTTTTATCAAAAGCATCCATCATCGTCTGCGATGGGCTTGTCGGCAATACGCTCCTCAAATTCGGTGAAAGCATTCCCAAATTTCTCGGCTCCATATTCAAACCTTCGATCGAGAAACTCGTAAAATCCGGTCAACTCGATCCGAAATCCGCAGAAATCACCGCCCAAACATTCAAAGCCATGTTCCAGCCGTTCGATGTGGAACAGTTCGGAGGTGTTCCGTTTCTCGGGGTTGATGGCATTTCTATAGTCGGTCATGGCAGATCGTCAAAAACTGCAATCATGAACATGATATTCATGGCAGAACACATGATCGAAAAAAAGGTCAACCAGCATATAGCCGAAGCACTGGCATAACACAGCTCACCTCATTGCAAACATGCATCACGTCCGCTCAGGCCTCCAGACGACCATATTCAGGAAGCATTTCGTCAGTTTTAACCGAAATATCCAATGAAAGCCGTAATCACCGCAACAGCGAAGTATCTTCCTGAAAGCATTCTCAGCAACCACGATCTCGAACAGATTCTTGATACAAACGACGAATGGATTCGAACAAGAACAGGAATCAGCGAAAGACGGATCATGAAAGATCCTGACAAAGCGACCTCGTTTCTCTGCAGCGAAGTTGCCCGTCAGCTTCTCGACAAAAGAGGTATTTCGGCTAAGGAAGTGGACCTGATCATTGTTGCAACCATGTCGCCTGACATGCTGTTTCCTTCTACGGCATGCCTGGTCCAGAATGCCATCGGCGCATCGAACGCCTGGGCGTTCGACCTTTCAGGGGCATGCTCGGGATTCATCTATGCGCTCAACACCGGATCACAATTTATCGCTGCCGGCACACATAAAAGAGTAATGGTCATCGGCGGCGAAAAGATGTCGGCCATCATGGATTATACCGACAGGACAACCTGTGTCCTTTTCGGCGACGGCGCGGCTGGAGTGCTGCTTGAGCCAGGCACCGATGAAAACCACGGGGTACTCGATGCACGGCTCTATTCCGACGGAAGCGGAGGGGACAATCTCAGTATGCCGGCCGGAGGCAGTCGCCGACCGACCACGCATGATACTGTCGACCAGAAACTTCACTACCTGCAACAGGACGGCAGGCAGGTATTCAAGTCTGCAGTTGTCGCGATGGCCGATGTTGCAACCGAGATCATGGAAAGAAACGACCTCACGGCTGAAAAGGTCGATTACCTCATTCCTCACCAGGCGAACCACAGGATCATCCAGGCAACCGCCGAACGCATGGGTATAAGCCTCGATCATGTTGCTGTCAATATTGACCGGTACGGCAACACGTCTGCCGCAACAATCCCGATCTGCCTGGCAGAACTCGATGAAGCGAAAAAACTGCAGACCGGCAGCAACCTTATCCTTGTCAGCTTCGGTGCAGGCTATACATGGGGAGGCATCTATCTGAAATGGTTGTAGCCGACCTGAACCCGTATGCATCGATAAAAGAAAACTGACTCTATGAAAGCATTTATTTTTCCCGGCCAGGGCTCGCAGTACTGCGGTATGGCCAAAGATATCTTTCAGCAATTCACCGGCGCCCGGCATCTGATGGAAGAGGCCAATGACATTCTAGGTTATTCCATCACCGACATCATGTTCAACGGAGCCGAAGACATTCTTCGTCAGACGCGATATACCCAGCCTGCAATATTTCTCCACAGCATTGCGATCTCCAGGTTGCTTGACGATAACCAGGCCGTTATTACGGCAGGGCATAGCCTTGGAGAATACACCGCCCTCTGCCATGCCGGAGCAATGAGTTTTGAAGATGCACTGCGCATCGTTTCAAAGCGGGGCGAACTGATGCAGCATGCAGGTACAGAGAATCCCGGCACCATGGCAGCAATAATCGGTATGAAGAAGGACGCGCTCGAAGCATTGCTTGCCGAAGCCGGATTGTCCGGAACTGTCCAGACCGCGAATTTCAATTCTCTTGGGCAGGTAGTCATTTCCGGTGATATCACAGCTGTCCGCAAAGCTGTCGAAATCGCACCGTCGATGGGTGCCAGGATGGCAAAGGAACTGGTTGTTTCCGGCGCCTTTCACTCACCGCTCATGAAACCGGCCGAAGAAGAACTGAAAGCAGCTCTTGACGAAATAACGTTCACAAACGCCAAAATACCGGTCTGCATGAACGTTGTTGCAAAACCGGTCATGAATGCTGATGAAATACGCAATAACCTTGTTCTGCAGCTCACAAGCTCTGTCTTATGGGCCCAGTCTGTCGAAGCGATGATTGCCGGAGGAGCAACCTCGTTTATTGAAATCGGGCCTCAGAAAGTCCTTCAGGGGCTGGTGAAAAGAATCGACCGGTCTTCATCCACCGAAGGCATCGACACCGCGGAACAGGTTGAAAGATACCTCTCGAAGAAAGAGGAACAGTCATGACAAAACATAAACAAACGGACAACACCACCATGTTTAAAGGAAAAAACGCCATCATCACCGGGGCAGCAAGGGGTATAGGCCAGGCAATCGCCCTTGACTTCGCCCGAAAAGGCGCCGACGTTGTCATCTGCGACCTGCAGGAAGAATGGCTTGAAGAAACCGCAAAAATGATCAAGGCTGACGGCAACAAAGTCGTTTGCAAAGAACTCGACGTAACCGATCATGACGCGACCCAGTCAGTGTTTCAGGAGATCGCAGCCGAATGCGGCTCGATAGACGTTCTTGTCAACAACGCAGGAATTACCCGTGACGGCCTTCTGCTCCGCATGAGCGAAGCCGACTGGGATGCCGTGATCGCCGTCAATCTCAAAGGAACATTCAATTGTACCAAAGCTGTCTCACGAACAATGATGAAACAGCGTTCCGGAGCGATCGTGAATATCGCTTCGATCATCGGCCTTATGGGAAATACCGGCCAGGCGAACTACGGTGCATCGAAAGCGGGCGTCATTGCCTTTACAAAGTCCGTCGCAAAGGAGCTTGCCTCTAGAAACATCAGGGTCAATGCTGTCGCCCCGGGTTTCATAACATCAAAAATGACCGATGCCCTTTCGGAAGATGTACGCGAAAGCATGCTCGACGCTATTCCCCTGAAACAGTTCGGCAGCCCGGAGCAGGTTGCGAGTGTCGTCTCGTTCCTTGCAGGCCCGGAAGCAGCATACATAACCGGTGAAGTCATCAACATCAGCGGCGGGATGGTTATGTGATTTGGCAGAGCCTGCACTGGTTTGTATATTTCCTGACATTTTTCATCATTTTCATAAAACAAGACTTTTTCAAACCCTAATCTGGAGCGGATTACAATGAGTGCTGAAATCAAAGACAAAGTTTACGATATCATCGTAAGCAAAATGGGTGTCAACAAAGAACAGATCAAACCGGAATCGAAATTCGCTGATGATCTTGGAGCAGATTCACTGGACACGGTTGAACTGATCATGGAACTTGAAAATGAGTTTGACATGCAGATCCCTGATGAAGATGCTGAAAAAATCAGCACGGTTCAGCAGGCAATCGACTACATTCTCAACAAGTAAGAAAATACAGCCTGCATGAGTTGCAGGCTCAACGTAATGAATTGCAATGGCTCAGGAACGCAAACGCATTGTTATAACAGGAATCGGAGTCCTGTCACCTATAGGCCTTTCAAAAGAAGAGTTATGGGAATCCCTTGTACAGGGAAAAAGCGGTGCCGCACCGATCACATACTTTGACACCGAAGGTTTTGCAACGCGTTTCGCATGTGAACTGAAAGGTTATAAAGCCGAAAATTTCATGGATCCGAAATCCGCATCGCGGATGGATCCGTTCAGTCAGTATGCCGTTGCAGCATCGGAACAGGCCCTGAAAGATTCAGGGCTTGACCTTTCAGAAATCGATCCGTCGCGAATTGGCGTGGTTCACGGTTCAGGAACCGGAGGAATGACCACCCACGACCAGCAGATGCGTATTTATCTGGACAGGGGCCCCCGCAGGATCAGCCCGTTTTTTGTTCCCATGCTCATATCGGATATAGCTGCCGGTCAGATATCGATGAGGAACAAGCTGATGGGACCGAACTATGCAACAGCTTCGGCATGCGCGACATCGTTGCACGCAATCATCGACGCATGGATGATCCTTCAGCTCGATATGGCCGACTATATGGTTTGCGGCGGTTCGGAAGCCGCCATAACCCCAATGAGCGTAGGAGGATTCAACGCAGCCAGGGCTCTTTCGACCTTCAATGAAGCCCCGGAAAAAGCCTCCCGCCCTTACGACAGGGATC
Source organism: Chlorobium sp. (assembly GCA_028277225.1). Lineage (GTDB taxonomy): Bacteria > Bacteroidota > Chlorobiia > Chlorobiales > Chlorobiaceae > Prosthecochloris. The sequence goes on along the minus strand of JANQHB010000024.1, from coordinate 20,832 downwards.
GTGACGGTTTTGTCATGGGAGAAGGCGCAGGTTCTTTTGTTCTCGAAACGCTCGAATCAGCCCGTGCCCGTGGAGCAAAAATCTATGGAGAGCTTGCAGGTGTCGGGGCATCAGCCGATGCACATCATCTCACAGCCCCTCACCCTGAAGGAGAAGGTGCCCTGGTAGCCATGAAAAGCGCCCTCGACAAAGCAGGGATATCTCCTGAAGCAATTGATTATATCAATACACACGGCACAGCAACACCTCTTGGTGATATTGCAGAACTCAAAGCGATCAAGAAGCTCTTCGGGGACCATGCATACAAGGTGAGCATCAGCGCTACCAAGTCAATGACCGGACATCTTCTTGGAGCTGCGGGCGTAGTTGAATCGATCGCCTGTATTCTCGCCATGGAAAACCAGATTGTGCCGCCAACGATCAATATCGATAACCTCGATCCGGAAGTAGATCTCGATGTCACACCGAATGTCCCCAAACAGCGAAATATCGAGTACATCCTGAACAACGGATTCGGCTTTGGCGGACACAACGCAACACTGATTTTCAGAAAGATATAGGGTTCTGCAACCCATCTCCTGCATATGGAGAAATTCTGGCACAAACTCAGCTCGTTCACCTTGCACCGGAACCGCGGTGAAGCTGTCGTTTATCCTGAAAACACAAAGAAACCCGCATCTTCTCTGTCGCCAGAGACAGCAATCTGGCTGAAAGAAATCCTCTGCTTTCTACCCTCGTCTACCGAACCCTACACTACAGCACTGACACACCGTTCGATGATCAACGATCATGACATGACCGTCGTCTCAAACCAGCGGCTCGAGTTTCTGGGTGATGCCGTCCTCGACCTTGTCATTTCGGAGGAACTCTATACCAGTTTTCCCGACAGCGACGAAGGAAAACTGTCGAGCAACAGGGCCAAGATCGTCAACAGAAAATCGCTTGCAGGTTTTGCACGTTCAATTTCACTCGGCAATCATCTGCTCATCGGAGAGTCTGCCGACGAAAACAGAATTCGCTTGAGCGAGTCCTCCCTTGCAGATGCCTTTGAAGCTCTTATCGGTGCCATCTATATCGACAGAGATCTTGAAGAAGCCAAGAAATTCATCAGAAGACATGTTGTCACGCATATCGACCTGAAAAAAATCGACGACATTGAACACAACTATAAAAGCCGGTTGATAGAATTCACCCAATCACAAAACATGGACCCGCCTTTATACAACGTTGTGTCGGAAGAAGGTGCAGAACATGAGAAACGCTTCACCGTCGAGGTCTCCTGTGACGGAAAAATATGCGGGAACGGAACTGCAGGAAGAAAAAAGGACGCAGAGCAAATAGCGGCAAAGGAAGCTCTTGGCCTCTTTGAAACCAGAGCATAGAAGAAAAATTTTTTTTCGATACAACCCGGATTTTTCCCGACACCGTTTGAGCATATGGGCCGGGTCCTCTATATTCTTACCTAACGAGAGCGCTCAATTCAGGATTTGTTTTTTGTTTGCTTTTCGAAGCTGAGTACAGCCATTGCGTATTTCATCACACGTTTATCACACCCATGAAAGAACCGCTCATATTTGATCTGTCCCGCCAGGGACGTCGGGGCATCTGTTTCGGCACTTCAGATACCCCCATAAGCCCGATCGAAGAACTGATCCCCGGGAACCTGCTGCGCAGTGAACCTGCAGACCTGCCTGAAATACCTGAAAGCGAAGTTGTCCGTCACTTCATACGTCTTTCCGGCCTGAACTACCATGTGGATAAAAACATGTATCCGCTCGGCAGCTGCACGATGAAATACAATCCGAAAATAAACGACGCCGTATCCGACCTGCAGGGATTCACCTCCATGCATCCGCTGCAGCCTGCAGAAACAGCTCAGGGCTCCCTGAGACTCATGTACGAACTGAGCGTGATGCTTTCTGAGATCGCCGGCATGGCCGCTGTAACCCTTCAACCGGCAGCGGGAGCTCATGGCGAACTGACAGGTATTCTGCTCATCAAAAAGTATCATGAATCGAACGGATCAAAACGCGACAAACTGCTGGTTGTCGATTCGGCTCATGGAACAAATCCTGCATCGGCAGCTATCGCCAACTACGAAACCATCTCGGTTGCAAGTAACGCTGAAGGCAGAACCGATATCGATGATCTCAAAGCGAAACTTACACCTGATGTCGCCGCTCTCATGCTGACAAATCCGAACACACTCGGTCTGTTTGAAAAAGACATCCTCGCCATTGAGAAGCTGGTGCATGAAAACGGCAGCCTCCTCTACATGGACGGCGCTAACATGAATGCCCTGATGGGAATCACGCGACCTGGTGACATGGGCTTCGATATTGTTCACTACAATCTCCACAAAACCTTCTCGGCACCCCATGGCGGCGGAGGGCCCGGCAGCGGACCGGTTGGCGTCTGCGAAAAACTTGTCCCGTTCCTGCCGGTGCCTGTCATCGAAAAAACCGATAAAGACGGACATCCTTACTACTCGATGAACATGGACAAACCGCAAAGCATCGGACGCATGATGAACTTTTACGGGAATTTCAGCGTCCTTGTCCGTGCGTATACCTACATCAGAATGCTCGGCGCCGAAGGCGTTAGAAGGGTATCCGAAAATGCAATACTCAACGCGAACTATCTCCTCTCCCGCCTGACCGATACTTTTGAGCTTCCCTTTCCTGAACCGGTTATGCATGAATTCTGTCTGTCGGGCGACCGCCAGAAAAAACAGCATAATGTCCGGACACTCGATATAGCCAAACGGCTCCTTGACTACGGATTTCATGCGCCGACCATCTACTTCCCGCTTATTGTAAGCGAGGCGCTGATGATAGAACCGACTGAAACAGAAACCATCGAGACGCTCGACGCATTTGCCGATGCTCTCCTGGCCATTGCCGACGAAGCGGCAAACAATCCGGATCTGGTCTACAACGCACCGACAAAAACCCCTGTCGGCAGGCTCGACGAAGCCCAGGCATCGAGAAAACTCAACATCTGCTACTCAGGCGGCTGCTGAGGAAGAGTAGGCAGTTGGCAGTCAAAAATATCATATCATCAATTCTCACTGCCTCCGTACGGGCGGGTTTGAAACCTGCCCCTACAGCCAGCCGACTATCTGCTTCAGACCTACCACGGACAACCACAGGGGGTTGTCCCTACAGTCCAAGCACTCGGCACATTTCCAACTTCCCGCATCCCACATCCTAAAGTCTCTCTTCCCGCCAACCAGCTATCCAGCTATCCAGCTAACAAGCCATCTTCACCATTCAAGAATCACTATTCACAAATTACCATTTACAATTCACGAATTACTATTCACGATTTACGATTTACCATTCACCATCAGGTATTTTTGATTTTCTCGGATTATGGACGTATACTTTACAAACAGAATAGCCATGCCTATACAGAGAGCAAAAGTACTTGTCCTGAACAGCAGTTATGAGCCTCTGAGCATCTGTGACGCACAAAAAGCTATTGTGCTCCTTTTTTGCGGTAAAGCGGTGGCTGTCGCGCATCATCCTGAACAGTTCATCTGCACGGTATCGCAATCTTTTCCTCTCCCGAGCATCGTACGATTGACGGTATATGTTCGTCTTCCGTACAAAAAAATCATGCTGAACCGGAAGAACATTTTCAGGAGGGACAATTTTCAGTGCCAGTACTGCGGAAGAACCGACAGGCAGTTGACAATCGACCATATGGTGCCCCGCTCGAAAGGTGGAGAAGACACATGGGAAAACCTGATCACTGCCTGCAGTCCCTGTAACACAAAAAAGGGAAACAGGACTCCCAAAGAAGCAGGGATGCTCCCGCTGAAGGAACCGATTCGGCCGAGCCACATCATGTTGATGCGAAAATTCATTACTGCGGTATCCGAAGATTGGAAACCATACCTGTTTATGGCCTCTTCCTGAAAGGTCACTGACACCGCATGCCCCGAAACCTGAACCGCTCTCCGGGCGAGCAAAACCCCTGAGATGAAACATATCTGGATACGATACATAACGGTAGCGGCCATTATTTTATGCTGTTCTACTCCGCTCATTCTTCTACAAGGCAGTCCCGCAGTTGCCGGCACCGGTTCTGATAAATTCACGAACACGGCACACGAGGTTTTCGGACAAACAGACAACTGGGTTGAAAAACAGCTCGGCAGACTTTCCCTTTCCGATAAAATCGGACAGATGATCATCGCCCACAGCCCGGCCAAAGTCCGTCCCAGGGATAACAAGGAGTACCGTAAACTGAAAGAACTGGTCAGAAACGGTAAGGTTGGCGGCGTTATGTTTCTCAAGGGCAACACCCACGATGCCGCCGTTCTGGCAAACTATTTTCAAAGCATCGCACCTCTTCCGCTGCTTATAAGTGCCGACATGGAAAAGGGACTTGCAATGCGGCTTGAAGGTGCAACCGAATTTGCTCCCAACATGGCCTTGTCGGCAGCAGGCAATCCGGCTCTTGTGAAGCAAATGGCTGGGGTCATCGCCCGGGAGGCAAAAGCTCTCGGCATTCATCAAAGTTATTCACCGAATGTCGATTTGAACCTGAATCCGGATAATCCGGTAATCAATACCCGCTCTTACAGTGACAGGACCGATGTAACCATCAGAATGGCCCAGGCATTTATCGAAGGACTGCAGTCGAAAGGGATGCTGGCGACAGCAAAACATTTTCCGGGCCACGGTGATGTCAATGTCGACAGTCATGATTTTCTCCCGGTTGTACAAGCCGACAGGAATCGCCTGGAAAACCTGGAACTCAAGCCTTTTAAAGCAGCGATCGACCATGGAGTCATGAGCGTCATGATCGGCCATCTTGCAGTCCCGAAAATCACAGGGAACCTGACCCCAGCCACCCTTTCATGGAACATTGTCACCAAACTCCTGAGAAACGAGCTTGGCTTTCAGGGGCTTATCATCACCGACGCACTCAACATGAAGGCGCTCTACGAACATCATACACTTGAAGATATATCCCTTCGTGCCGTCGAAGCCGGCAACGACCTGCTTCTGTTTTCACCCGATCCCGAATTGACGCACAGCACCATTCTGCATGCGGTACGGAACGGAACGTTGTCAGAACGTCTCATTGATCGTTCGGTTCAAAGGATCCTCCTTGCCAAACGATGGCTTGGGCTTGACAAAAAACGCCTGGTAAACCCGAAGAACATTTCCCGCCAGGTCAGTGTCAGCAGTTCGAAAAAACTGGCAAGAACCATAGCCGAAAACTCGATCACGGTCGTCAAAGACAGCAGAAATGTGTTGCCTATCAGAAAAAGGAAAAACATCCTGCATATCATACTGGAAAACAAGAAATATTCGCTCTCGGGCGAGACCTTTTCGGAAAAGCTTTATGACGCTTTTGGCGCACAAACCATCAGGATTGGAATCGATGCTGAAGCCGTTGATTACCATAACGTTGCAGAGACAGCCCGTAATGCTTCCGGTGTGATCATCTCAACCTATGTCGAAGTTCTGACCGGAGCAAAATCCCTCGAATTGAATGACCTGCAGCAGAATTTCATCAACAGACTCTCAATGAACCTGCCCCAAAAACTCCCTCTTGTCCTGATATCTTTTGGAACACCATACCTTATCAGCCAGATCCCTGACATTCCAACATATATCTGCACCTATTCGTCATCCGAATTCAGTGAAGATGCCGCTGTCCGGCTTCTTGAAGGCAAGATCAAACCTGTCGGAAAACTTCCGGTATCGCTGAGCGCCAATTTCCCCTGAAACCTCCACTGCCGGCTCTTCTTCGGACACCACTCTCAAGCATTTTTACTACATTGTGTTTTACCACTGAACAACAAGAGTCCGGGTCCCATGACAAAAACCGTAAGGGATGAATCCACAGCAAGCGCTTACTGGGGAGCGGTCAATACATTTGCCGCCCTGAAGGATGTGCATGTTGTCGCTGATGCTCCCGTGGGCTGCTATAATCTGGTCGGGGCTGCCGTCATCGATTACACCGATGCCGTTCCGTACCTTGAGAACTTTACCCCGACAAGCCTTACCGAAAAGGAAATAGCCTCTTCAGGCAGTTCGGAAAAGGTCATCAACCTTCTGGAAAATCTCGGCAATAACAACAAAGAGATAATCCTTGTATCGAGTGCCGAAAGCGAAATGATCGGGAGCGACCACGAGAACATGCTCAGGCAGCGATTTCCTGATGTTCGTTTTTTTGCATCGAACTCACTTGGAGACAATGAATGGCAAGGCAGGGACAGAGCGCTTGGCTGGCTCTACAATACCTTTGACGACAACAGCACCCCCGGCGTCAAAACAGGGACAGTCAGCATCGTCGGCCCCACCTACGGCTGCTTCAACAGCCCTTCTGATCTTTTCGAGATCAAACGTCTGATCAATGGTTGCGGGGTGGAAATACAACATGTCTACCCATGGGAGAGTAAGCTTTCCGATATATCCGGATTGAAACATTCCGATGTCATTGTTGTCATGTACAAGGAGTTCGGCAGAACACTTGCAGAAATGACCGGAAGACCGGTGCTCGAAGCTCCTTTCGGCCTGAAAGAAACCGCGCGCTTCATCGACGAGCTCGGTGAAATGACCGGCAATGCGGCAAAGGCAGATGCTTTTTTGCAGCAGGAAAAACAAAGCACACTCAAACCCTTGTGGGATCTCTGGCGCGGCCCGCAATCGGAATGGTTCCCGACAATACGGTTTGGTGTCGCAGCCGACAGGACATACGCCGAAGGCCTTGCAACATTTCTGGGCGAAGAAATGGGCATGCAGTGCCTGTTCAGCCAGGACTCTGCCGAAACCGATAACAATATCCTGCGAGAAAAACTGGCAGAAACAAAGCCACAGTTCATGTTCGGACGGATTGTCGACAAAATCTATCTGTCCGAAATCGACGCGCAAACCCGTTTTATTCCTGCCGGCTTCCCCGGACCGATTGTCCGACGAGCACTCGGCACACCTTTCATGGGTCACAGCGGCGCCGTCTACCTTATCCAGGAAATTGTCAACGCACTCTACGATACCCTTTTCACCTTTCTTCCCATTACCAAAAAAACCGGACAGGAAGCGCCCCCTCCTCCCGGAACCATAACGTGGACGAAAGAGGCGAACGCCGTTCTCGAAGCCATCGTATCCAAAGCACCGTTCATCAGCCAGATTTCTTTCGGCAGAGAGATGAAGAAAAAAGCCGAAGCCCTCGCAGCCCGACAGGGTAAGGATACCGTAACGCCTGATTTGCTGCAGATGCTGAAATAGTGACAAGTGACCAGCAACAAGTAACGAGTTCTCCATTCCGCCTCCTTAATCCTGCGGACATAGTTCCAGCTTGTCGGAACCAACGCGGCAATCGAAACGCGCAGCAGGTTTTTCGAGGCGGCACAATTTTGAATTGTGTAAAAAAATTAGTACCATTCCTGACTTCTTGCTGAATTGGGACTACGCAGCTGCAATCATGCTGCCTTCCGGCCCTCCCGTTCGGCAATCAACTAACAGAAAGTGGCCGGCAATCCTGTAATCAGGAGTGAAGCTGTAAAAAAACGGCTTCATCACAGCGTATCGATAGAGACACGATTCATGTCCGAAAACAACGACGTACAGGCGGCGGTAACCATCACCTTCCCTGACGGCAGAAGCCGTTCTTTTCCGTCAGGTGTAACCGGTTACGATATAGCCCTGTCAATTGGGCGGAAACTGGCAAAAGATGCCCTTGCAATCAGTATTGACGGCACACCGGTCGATCTTTCCGCGCCGATAAACCACGATGCCGGGATTGAGATCATCACGTTTGACCATCCCGAAGGCACCGGCAGAACTATATTCTGGCATAGTGCAAGCCACATTATGGCCCAGGCCATAGAGGAGCTGTTTCCGGGAACAAAATTCGGTGCAGGTCCTGCGATTGAACAGGGCTTTTATTACGATATCGCTTCTCAACACCGTTTCACTGAAAGCGATCTTGAAAAGATCGAACGGAGAATGCTTGAGATCGGCAAACGTGCATTGCCGATCCAGAGGGAAGAAATGACAAGAGAAGAGGCCGTCACCTATTTTTCCTCCAGAAGAGACGACCCATACAAGGTAGAGATCCTCGAGGACACACTCAAGGATACCCGTGAGGTCTCGATCTACCATCAGGGGGAGTTCGCCGACCTTTGCAGCGGTCCGCACCTGAAGAACACGGCACAACTGAAAGCGGTAAAGCTCACCAATATCTCCGGATCGTTCTGGCGGGGAGACTCGTCCCGGGAAAACATGCAGAGGATTTACGGTATCGCCTTCCCTTCCGATAAGCTGCTCAAAGAGCATCTGGCCCGAATCGAGGAAGCGAAAAAGCGTGATCATCGGAAACTCGGAGCAGAACTCGAACTGTTCATGCTCTCTCAGGACGTTGGAAGCGGACTGCCGATTTGGATGCCCAAAGGTGCCATTATCAGGAACGAGCTTGAATCATTCCTGCGCGAAGAACAGAAAAAACGTGGGTATGTCCCGGTCTACACACCGCACATTGGACATATCGACCTCTACAAACGATCAGGACACTACCCGTATTACAGTGATTCTCAGTTCCCTCCGCTGACCTATACCGATGATCTCGGCCGGGAAGAACAGTACCTGCTGAAACCGATGAACTGTCCGCATCACCATATGATCTACAGTTCAAAACTTCGCAGTTACCGTGACCTCCCGATACGTTTGACCGAGTTCGGCACCGTGTACCGTCATGAGCAGTCCGGAGAGCTGAACGGTCTTATACGGGCTCGCGGATTCACGCAGGACGACTCGCATATCTATTGCAGACCCGATCAACTGGTCGACGAGATCTGCAACGCAATCGATCTGACCCGATTCGTTTTCGCAACGCTCGGCTTTGACGATATAGAAATAAGACTCTCGCTTCATGACCCGGAAAATCTCGAAAAATACGGCGGAACCGAAGATGTCTGGCAGCAGGCCGAACGGGATGTAAAAGAGGCGGCTGACCGAATGGAAATCAACTATATTATCGGTATTGGCGAAGCAAGTTTCTATGGGCCGAAAATTGATTTTATCGTCAGGGACGCTCTCGGAAGAAAATGGCAGCTCGGTACTGTTCAGGTCGATTATGTCATGCCTGAACGGTTCGATCTTACCTACGTCGGCAGTGACGGACAGCCGCACAGGCCGGTCATCATCCACAGGGCTCCGTTCGGCTCGATGGAGCGCTTTATCGGTGTTCTGATCGAACACACAGCGGGCAACTTCCCTCTCTGGCTGGCGCCGGTTCAGGCTGCTGTTCTGCCAATATCGGAAGAAACACATGAGTATGCCGTACAGGTTCACCGTTCGCTTATCGAAAAAGGCATCCGTGCGGAACTTGACCTGCGGAGCGAAAAGATAGGCAAGAAAATACGCGAAGCCGAAGTAAGCAAAATCCCTTACATGGTCATTATCGGCCAGAAAGAAGCGGATTCGAAGACAGTATCGCTGCGCCGTCACCGCAAGGGTGATCTTGGCAGTATGTCCCTGGAGGATTGTCAGGAAAAACTGGCAAAGGAAATCAGCAATAAATCCTGACCACAACGAGCTATTTCAACCTAACCCATACCGTATGAGAAAAAAGAGAAGTGCACCTCAGAAACCAAAGGTCACCTACAGGGTCAATGAACAGATCAGAGTCCCCGAGGTAAGGGTAGTCTTCAATGACGGGTCACAGGAGATCATGAAAACCGGCAGTGCCCTGAAACTGGCTGAACAGGAGGGGCTTGATCTCATAGAAGTACAGCCTAATTCGACACCGCCTGTCTGCAAGCTTGACAACTATGGCAAGCTTCAGTACAAACTCGATAAAAAGGACAAGGACAGAAAGAAAAAATCCAAACCGACAGCACTGAAAGAACTGAGATTTCATCCCAATACCGACAAACACGATTTCGATTTCAAAGCGGCTCATCTTGAAGAGTTTCTCCGGAAGGGCAATCGTGTCAGGGCAACGGTCGTCTTCCTCGGGCGCTCTATTATCTATAAAGATAAAGGATTTGAGCTGGTAGAACGGCTTACAGAACGGCTGAGCAACGTAAGCAATCCCGAAGGACAACCGAAATTCGAGGGAAAACGTCTCTTTATCTACTTCGAGCCGGACAAGAAAAAAATCGAGGTCTACGAAAGACAGCTGGCCAGGATGAACAGGGAAGAATCACAACAATAAAACCTAAAAAAGACAGAGCGACATGCCTAAAATGAAATCACACCGCGGTGCCTGTAAAAGGTTTAAAACCACCGCATCCGGACGGGTAAAACGCGAAAAAATGAACGGTTCGCATAACCTCGAAAAAAAGAACAGAAAAAGAACCCGTCGTCTTCATCAGCCCACACTGGTAGACAAAGCGCAGGAAAAACAGATCAAACGGATGATCCTGTCCTGAGTATTTTATTGTTTAAACAACTAAACCGATACTACGATGCCAAGAGCCACTAACGCCGTTGCGTCACGTGCGAGAAGAAAAAGGATACTGAAAAAAGCGAAAGGATACTGGGGATCCAGAGGCAACATCCTGACGGTAGCAAAACATGCTGTCGACAAAGCCGAACAGTATGCATACCGTGACAGGAGAGTGAAGAAAAGAACGTTCCGCGCGCTCTGGATCATGCGAATCAATGCTGCCGCCCGGGAAAACGGCACAAGCTACTCCCGCCTTATGGATGCGATAAACAAGAAAAATATCGACATCAACCGCAAAGCCCTTGCCGAGATAGCCGTCAAGGATCCTGCAGCATTCAGTCAGATCGTCAAAACGGCCATGGACTGATACAGCAAGCCGAAAACGCAATAACGATCCATGAAAAACAGCATCGAGACCTTACAGCAGGAGATCGAGACCTGCGTTATCGATACGACAGATCAGCTCGAAGCGTTCCGTCTCCGTTTCCTTGTGCGCAAGGGGAGCATTGCCGGGCTGTTCGATCGCATGAAAGATGCCGATCCCTCCGAACGTCCTCTGTACGGACAGTTGCTCAACCGCCTGAAAAAAACGGCCGAGCAGAAATACGATGCCTGTAAGAAAACACTTGAAGAAGAGTCTTGCCCGCAAAGGGAAAAACGGATCGACCTGACACTTCCCGGAAAAAAAGAACACCCGGGCTCCGAACACCCGGTGCAGATAGTCCTCGGGGACATGAAACAGATTTTCATGGCAATGGGATTTTCCATAGCAACAGGTCCGGAGCTCGAACATGACAGCTATAATTTCGACATGCTGAATTTCCCTGCCAATCATCCGGCGAGGGACATGCAGGATACGTTCTTCATCACAAGAGAAGAGGGCAAAGACGACCTGCTTCTGCGAACCCATACCTCCCCCGTGCAGATCAGGGTTATGCTCGAAAACAAGCCGCCGATCCGGGTCATCTGTCCTGGAAAAGTCTATCGAAACGAAGCCATCAGCGCTCGGAGCTACTGCGTTTTTCACCAGCTTGAAGGCTTGTATATCGACAAGAACGTCTCATTTGCCGACCTTAAAGCAACGATTTATTCGTTTGCAAAGCAGATGTTCGGAAGTGATGTGAAGCTCCGTTTCCGACCGAGCTTTTTTCCTTTTACCGAACCGTCCGCCGAAGTGGATGTCACCTGTTATCTCTGCGGAGGAAAAGGGTGCAAGGTTTGCAAACAGTCAGGATGGCTTGAAATCCTCGGGTGCGGTATGGTCCATCCCAACGTCCTCAGAAACTGCTCTATAGATCCTGAAGAGCATTCAGGTTTTGCTTTTGGTATGGGTGTCGACCGTACCGCTCTGTTGCGTTATAAAATCGATGACATACGGCTTCTTTTCGAAAACGATGTCAGAATGCTGGAGCAGTTCTCACAATAAAGAACAACATCCGTTCTTCGTCATCCCTCTGCCGCCATCCGGGGCTGATACAAGCCCCATCATCGACAACCTACTTGTTTTTAAGGCTCAGCACCCAGGTTTCCATAGCCTCGTTGGCCACAGGATTCGGTGCCTCAAGAAAAGTTATCACAAAAGCGTCATCCATTTCTGCAACACCGATTGAACGTGGGCGCACAGCAAGGACACAAGGGCTGGGCAGTTCCTTGCCAAAACAGAAGAGAATGTTTTTCGCATCGAGAATCATGTCGCTGACAACACCGTCAGCCAATGATTTTGTGTGACTGTAATGGTCGAATGTTCCAATATAGGCAACGACCGGATGCTCCGCTATCCGGGATTTGATATAATCGAGAATTTCGTTGACTGAACCGTATGTCGTTTCCGACTTGTCGATTTCCAGTGTGTAAACAGGATACTTTTCCTGAAAAAGAGCTTGCCTCATAATACGCCTGTTAGATATAAAATTTCAGATACTCCATAAAAAGCCGTTCGCAGAAAAGGTTCATGCTTCAGATGCTGCGAACAAAAAAAGCGCAATGACAACTATAAACAGTCACTGCGCCCGAACCTTCATCGTTTCAAAAGAGTTTTCAGTCTCACCCTTCCGCCTCGACGGTTATCTTGAGTGATGCTGTTACGTCCCTGAAGAGCTTTACCTGGGCCTCGTAATTACCGAGTTCCTTTATCGGCGCCTCAAGGGATATCTTTCTGCGATCGACACTGACGCCTTCACCGTTCAGGGCTTCAGCTATATCTGCAGATGTCACGGTCCCGAAAAGTTTTCCCGACTCACCGGCCTTGGCCGAGACTTTCAGGTTCAACTGCTGTACTTTATCGGCGACTTCCCTTGCAGCGGCTCTCTGCTGCTCAATTTTTTTTGCCTGCTGCACCCTCTCTGTTTCAAGAGCCTTGAGTGTGCCTTTTGTTGCCCTCAACGCAATTCCCTGCGGAATGAGGTAATTGTTTGCATAACCGTTTTTTACGTCCACCACATCACCCGCGTCTCCCAGCGTGGCAACATCTTTTTTCAGTATAACTTTCACAGTTCTGTTTCCTCGTTCAATAAGTGTTAAAACATAGTTGCTGAAACCGCTTACTTGTATTCGTCTGTCACATAAGGAATAATCGAGAGAAACCTTGCCCATTTTACCGAATGGGTGAGCAGGTTCTGCTCTTTGGCGGACAGGCCGGTTATGCGGCGTGGGATAATTTTCCCCTGATCGTTAATGAACCGTTTCAGCTTTCTCTCGTCACGGTAGTCAAAAAAGACAACCTGGTTCCTGGTTACTTTTTTCTTTGAAGCAAGTGCATTACCGATTGACTTGCTCATCGACGTACCGGTACGTTTCTGTTTCATATTCATGTTGCAGTGTTTCTGTTCCCCCTTCCTCACTCGGAAGAAAGATATTTATACTCGTAAATATGACCTGGGTTATCCCCCTGATAGCTCTCTCCGGGGTTTCCGTCATGCTGATAGTCATCTTCTATGAAACCGGAATGCTCATCATCATCGTCAGCCGATTTCTTTCGTTTGTTGAGGAACTGAATCCTTCGCGCCTTGATCTCGACGACTGTACGTGAAGAACCGTCCTGAGCTTTCCATGTCCTGCTCTGCAATTCACCGTCAACCAGGACAGCGGCACTTTTTCTCAGGTTGTCACGACAGCTTTCAGCCAGCTTGTTCCAGGCAACAACACCTACGTAACAGACATCTTCCTGCCACTGATGATTACTGTCCCTGAAACGCCTGTTGCATGCAATCGAAAAATTAACGACAGGCGTCCCGCCGGAATTTGTCTGACGAAAAACAGGATCTTTTGTAAGATTTCCTGCAATGACAACACTGTTGATTTCGGGCATTTTCAACTCAGCCATAACCATCCCTCCGTTATTTCAAAAGGCATCGATTCATAGTTAATTGACATTTGGCGGGGGACTACGCTTTGGCAGCCTGCTTTTCCTGCTGCTTTTCCTGCTGCTCTTCTTCACTCAGATCATCAGGGCTGCCGATCACAACGCTGTATTTTTCAACCCTTTTGCGCATTTCAAGCAGCTGGGTGCTGAGATGGATGATCAGAAAACGCAGGATATTGTCGTCATAGCGGAAAGCTTTTTCAATGGCGGCAAGGCCGGAAGGCAATCCTTCAAATTCGATGTGAGCATAAGACCCGATTGTCTGTTTACTTATCGGGTAAGCCATTTTCCTTCTGCCAAGATCAAGAATGTTGGCAATTGCACCACCGTTACCGGTAATGACCTTTTTGACCTCGGTCATGGCGGTTTCGATAGCATCGTCTTCAAGACCGCCATTAATGATCACGGTGCACTCGTAAAGTTTCTTCTTTTCCATAGCGCAAAAAATCTTGTTTCGATAAATCAGATTCCGGCAAACGGCGGAAATCAGGTATTGCGCATCCCTGTCCCCTGGATTCCCATACTACGGGAACACCGCCTGCATTTTTGGACCTTAAATGTAACGCATTCAATCCATTTATACAACAGCAGCAAATTGATTCATACTGCCGTCGTCAAAATGTGTCCAACCGCCTCTCAATCAGCGGATATACCGAGATCAAGGATCACCGGTGCATGATCCGAGCTTTTTTCGTCGAGGTCAATGCTTATATCACTGACATGACCCAGAAGACGTTCGGAAAGGTAGAAGCAATCGATCCTCCATCCCAGGTTTCTTTCCCGAGCCCCTTTCCAGTATGGCCACCAGGTAAAAAGGTCTTTCCTTTCGGGATGATGTTCACGCATAATGTCATGCAGTCCTGTTTCAAGAAGTCGATCGATCGCCCCCCGCTCTTCATCACGAAGCCCGGTAGCGCCCGGCTTGTTCTGAGAATGATGCACATCGAGATCGGTATGAGCCACATTGATATCGCCTGTGTGCACAACATCCCTGCCCTGCCGGAGCAGTGATTCGATATAATGGCGAAGGTTGTCGAGATAGCCCAGCTTCACAGCATAATGTGCCTCGCCGTCTCCTCTGGGAACATAGCTCCCTATCAGGGTAAGGTTCGAAAGATGAAGAGCGACGGTCCTGTTCTCCAGATCAAAGTCGGGGATCCCGAAACTGCAGTTGCGACGGAGCTCTTCTTTTACAAGAAGACCTACCCCGCTGTATCCCTTTTTGTATGTCGATCCGTTCCAGAACTTCGCGTACCCTTCAAGCGCGAGTATTTCTGCGGGAATCGCTTCCTCCGGTGCTTTCAGTTCTTCGAACACCGCAATGTCGGGCTGATGTTTTTCGAGCCATTCCAGAAGGCTTGTCTTTCGAGCCCGAATACCATTGATGTTCCAGGTAACTATTTTCATATGCTGTCAAAAGGAATATCGATGTTTAAAAAAATCAAGAATTTCTTCAGCAACCGATTCTTCGGCAATGTCGGTCATGCACTTCAAATGCCCCTTTGGACAACGATCCTTGCCGATATGCGAGCATGGCCTGCAGGGCAGGTCAGGAACATCAAACAGAGAGAAGGGCGCCTTGTAGGGAAGAAATCCGAATTCCGGCACAGAAGATCCGAAAAGCACAAAAAGCTGCTTGCCGAACGCTGACGCGATATGCATAAGCCCGGTATCGTTACAGAGAACTGCGTCACAGACCTCCAGCAGCGCTGCCGACTCCATGAGGGAAGCTGAGCCGGCAAGGTTATCCACCTGAAACGCGGCAGCAGGGGAGAGAGCCGCGATTATTTCGTCCGCATGACGGACGTCTTCTGTACCGCCAAGCAGGAAAAAACGCATATCAAGCTTTTCCGAAAGCATCTCGATCACCGAGGCAAACCGTCCTGGAGGATAGCGTTTGGTCAGATGCCTGGCGCCGAAACAGACGCCCAACCGAAGCCCTTTGCTTTTTGCAAAGCGTGCAGCAAACGTTCTGTCGGATTCTTTCAGCCACAGTTCACAACCACGGGCATCATCGGCAATGCCATCATCCGCTTCCATTGACGCCATATAGCGGTCAACAACAGAATCGATGCTGCCGTAAAAATTGATACCGGTCCGGACAAGGAGAAGTTTTTTCCAGTTCTGCTTGCGATACCGGTAAATCCGGTCATACGAAATGTTTTTGAGCACACCGCGTGAACGCAGGTTGTTCTGCAGATCGACAACCAGATCGTAGTGCCCCGACGGCAGATCTTGAGTCGTACAGATAGTCTGCAGGTAAGGAGAACGTTCCAGCAGGGGCAGAAAAGCGGGCTTGACGCAATAATCGATCGAAGCTGTTGGCCATGCTGCATGGAGGCGCCTGAGAACAGGTGTTGTCAGAACAATATCGCCGATTGAGCTCAGTCTGATAACCAGAATGTTCCTGATATCACGCATAGCTTAACCGCAAAACCGGTTCAGGACCAGAACTCCCACCAAGCCTTGCGTTTTGAACTGTCTTCAGGCATGGATGAGCGGAGCATGGCAATATTGTCGGCAATCATTTTCCGGAGCATTTCTTTCCGCGGCAGGTCGCCTTTCCGCTCTTCAACCATTTCACCGGCCATTTGAAAACCCTGAAGCGCTTCCCTGGGCTTACCGGTCCTTGCAAGGGCATGTGCGCGGCTCACGACCGCAGCAATCCACTGCACACCTTCGTCCTGATGTAACTCACCGCGCCTGTTGAAATAGCGCAAAGCAATAGCTGCCGATGCAAGGCTTTCATCATATCTTTCGAGCCTGTCCAGCGCCTCGGACAATCCGGCATGACAGAGAGCGTCGAAACCATCGTGATCGAACACCTCTTCCCCAGGAATTGTCCGCGTAACCTCCATAGCCTTCCTGAATGCCTCTTCAGCATCGCCATAGGCGTTTTCCTGCAATTTTTCCTGACCGTCGGAGAGCGACATGTAGGCTTGAGCAACCTGTTTGAGTGGTTTCATACTGTTTATTCCATCAAGAATTACAACGATCGGCCATCAGCCACATGAAGCAGAAGCTCAAAATCCTCCGGGATTTCAGGTCGTCCCCTCTGGTTGAGAGCAGTGGCGATTATTTTTGCTTTCAGGATAAGCTTTTTATCATTTTCCCGGAAAATATCCTGGTAGAATGCAAACTTCAATCTTGACTCCCTCGCCATGTTCAGGCAAACAACAAACCCGTCGCCGCTTTCGAGCGAATGTTTGTAGTCGAGTTCAGCCCTTACGACAACGAGATTGATCCCCTTGTCCGCATACTCCCTGAAATCCAGTCCGACGGTTTTAAGGTACTCATGCCGGGCATGTTCAAGATAGTTCTGGTACACACTATTATTGACAATTCCCTGAATATCGCATTCATAATCGCGAACCGACATCGGGAGGCTGAAGGCATAATTTTGCATGGAAAATATGGAAATACAGTATTGAACAATGTTTCATTGTTATAGTCTTCAGAGTAACAATAAACCTGGATCAAACTGCGGCGTGCTGTCCGAACAGTGAAATCGCACCGAATACACCTTCGATCCCGATTTGAATACCAATGACAGAGAGAATCAATCCCATAACCTGGGTAATGACCTTCAATCCTTCCTGACCGAGTTTCTGCTCAACTTTATCACCGAACAGGAAAAACACATACGTTATCAGACACATAATGGAAAAAACCACTGCATTCACAGCAATCTCCAGCTCATTACCAGTCGCGGAGTAACTCATTGAAACGGCGATCGTGCCCGGACCGGCAAGAATCGGTATTCCCAATGGGCTTACACCGATATTCTGCCCCCTTACATCCCCCGAACCGCTTCCTGCAGGAGCATGAGCGGCCGAGGTTCGTCCGTGCATCATATCAAAACCTATAAAAAAAACCATTATTCCGCCCGCAACACGCAATGCGGGAAGAGTGATACCGAAAAAATCGAAAATTATCCGGCCGAGCAGAATAAAAACAAGAATAATGCATAAAGCAGTTATTACGGCACTACGTGCGGTCTTTTTAATGGCGCGGTCATCCATACCAGCCGTAACAGCAGTGAAAATCACTGTATTGGCGAACGGATTCATGATGGCAAAGTAACCACCGATCATCACTAATGTGTGACTCAGAAGTTCATGCATGCCGGCGGGAAATATCAAAGATTGTGAAAGGACGACTGCAGTGGTAATGTGCTCTTGATTTTAACAATATAATGAATATTGAATGTTTAAAATGCATACATTTACATTACAATAGCAGCCAATGTAGCAATGCAATAAAGGTCGTGTATATCATGTCAGGACACCTCCCGTTTATACTTCGGCATCCACTCTTTTGGACGGTCTGTATTGCCCTTACCGCTATTTATTCGTCCTTTATCCCTGTCCGCGCATGGGCAATGAGCGTGGATAAGGAAGGCAAAGGCCCCGCATGGTCCGCAACGTGGAACGCACCCGCAGTCTATGAAGTGAGCGTCAATAACGGCAACCGGAGGTACGCGTTCAAGGGCACAGGACAGGCAGTCCTTTCATCCGAAACACAGGCCGGACCAATCAGGTATTTCGATTACACCATCGAAGGCTCATATGATGTTGACAGCAAAACTGCAAAAGAATCAATTGAGGTCACCGGCACTGATCCTGTGTTCAATCCTCCTTTGGAATTCAAAGGAACCTACACCTGCTCTGCAGATCCATGGTTGAACCGGAACGCCCAGTGCAATACCGTCAGCCAGTCCCGGTCGATACCATCAAGCTGGTTTGTTCCCCCCATGCGTAATAAAATCCTGACAGACCAGCAGATTGAATTCCTCAGGAACAAGGTTATCAGTGAAGCAAAAAAACTTGTCATCATCGAACCCCGCCTGAACGCCTCCTGCAAGGCAAAAAATGCAGTCCCGTTCATGATCCGCCAGTATCCTCCACCGGACCTCACGGTTGTTCCGGCTCAGAAGATACGGCTGCAGATAGAGCATACTGAAGGGGAAGAACAAAACATTATCAGGGATCTTTCCGCATCGGGTTCAGGCTCCTATTGGGGAACCTCGATCGACATGAAGCCGGGAAAGTGGAGAGCCAGGGCCTATAGTATCCAGCCGGAATTTCAACACCCGGATGAAGCCGTCTGGAGAACATTTACGGTTACCGCTTCCGAAGCGCTTGCAGAACCCCCGCTGCAACCTGCAATCACCATTGTATCTCCCGGTAACGGCAAGTCTTTCCTCCATGGCAATCCTGTACAGATCAAGCTCGATATAGCACAACATCTCGTAAAACCGGGCTCTTCCGCAGAAGTCTTCGTATCGAAGATACATGCAACAGCACCGGGCTCCTGGCCCAAACCACCGACATCAGTCTACACAAAGAGCTGGCCTGTTTCCGGCATCTCAACCACAAAAAGCATTCCGGCAAGCGCTCTCACCGAAACCGGTAAATACCGTCTTGAAGCTGTTTTCTATCCCGACGGAAAAACAGGCTCGTCCTATACCAGCCATAAGGCGGCATCGACCTTCACGATCAACAAGCTTCAAAACAAGCTGCAGCTTAAACCAGGATTTCAAAAACCCGGTTTCAATTTTCAGAATAAGTAGCTCAGATGCTGCAATCAACAGGTACCAGGTTTCAGAAAAAAAGCAATGCCGGATTGTTATCCGGCATTCATGAAGAGAAACAGTTTTGTGATGGAAATCAGAACCTGAAAATGGCAGCGATTCCTGTACGAGTGGGCATACGTTCAGTATGCAGGACATGAACCCTGCCTCCTTTCTGGAGAACAAGTTCGCCGATATCGTCGAGCAGATCTCCGTTTTCAGGACCGCCTGCCGTATCAGGTGTGATCTCGCCTGTGTTCCTGTCGATATGGCCGGGAAAATGAACATCGTTATCGATAAGCAGCGCCGAAATTCTCCCCGAAGCCGCCGCACGTGCCACCTCTTCAACATCGCCCGAGCCGAGTTCCTTTGCCAGAGCATCCCCATATTCGTCGACCAGGGCCTCCATCTCCGCCCTGATTTGAGGCTCGACCACTCCCCAGCTTTTTTCAAGCATTTTCACGTTCTCGAGCGCGTCGGGATTCATCTCGATTCCCTCAGGCATCAGGAATGGATTCTGGCTCACCTGTCGAAACAGCCCCTGGTTTTCAGGAAGTGCGACGAGCAGTAACGGGAGGCCCGATTGACGGGAATGATGTTCGAGAATACCTTTGTCGATGATCCGGAAAAAACGCTCCGCATCTACATCGACTTCCGTTTTACGCCCTCCGTGACCATGATGCATGGACGGCCCCCTGGCGCCTTTGCCATATGACGCGACCGTCAGGTGCGGCTCGCTCGTCTCTTCTCTAAGAGCTTCTTCCAGGGTATGCGGAATACCTTCTGCAAGCTCGACTTCATCGAGAGCGTCACGGGTTCCCTCATAGAGTCTGATCGAATTTCTCGTAAGGCTCAAAACCTGATAACGCCCATATACCTGAAAAACACGAATCAGCGGTTTGGTATAGAAGCTGTTCGATACAACGACAAAATCCCTGACGTTTTCCTGCAGATGATACACCCTGAACGTTCCCGGAGCACCAAGCACCGCCAGCCCGTCAAGCGTCGTGTTCCAGAAATGGTGGTCACCGGCAAGCTTGTTGAACGGTTCGAGCAGGGGAGCCACTTCCCGTTTCGGGTAATCCCTGGCAAGCAGTTCACCCAGCTTTTTCACAAGATTCCTGAAACGTATGGGATCCTGCTGGTTATCGGGGTGATGTCGGTGCGTTTTCTGATAGAGTGAAAGACAAGGCGGTTCCTGTAAAGCGAACTCGACGGCGGGATACTCTGAAAAACGGGTGTTCATACAACCTCCCTTAAAATAGCGTCTCGGAAGATGAATGTAGTCCATCAAACAATAGATGCTCCGAAAAAGCAGTTTGCCAGATGGGAGCAATATTGTATAACGGGAGAACGATGCCGTTTGTTCCTGGATATCAGAAGGGCGGGATAGCCGGTTTGCCCGATAGCGAGATCATGGTATCGTTTCTATCCTTTAGGTCCTTGATATAATCAGTCGGCAGACTTCAGTGGGCAGTTGGCAGGA
>JANQHB010000076.1 GCA_028277225.1 Chlorobium sp. | reverse complement strand
TCTTGAGTGCAGTATCGCAGGCAATACCAACGGCGATTCCGATCCCTGGCCACAACATCGCAACTACGGGGAATTCTGACTTCTTTTCAGGATCTTTCGATTTTCTGATTTGTATCATCTTGTTTTCCTCTGTGCCTGCGGCCGAACGTTGAGCAAAGAGCTTCTGGCATTATCAACCAGAACGGCCCTTCACATTAAACAAGTATGGATAGGCAAAAAACTTTTAAAGCTAATTAACTACGTCCCCTAGTCTAATCCCCAACCATGCTATATCGCTTGTAAATCAAAACCATACTTGAGATAGCTTATTTGGGCATGTTCTGAATGATTGTCAATCCAGGCTGGCTCACGGTGGCTGATATCAATAATCTCCTGTGTTTTCAGCGCTTCAAACTGTTTACAAACGCGCTCCATAATCTGCAGTTCCCGCTCTTCAAACAAGTCTGGGTTAAACTCACGATCTTCACCAACACTAAACCTCTCGCCTATTCCACCATTAGGAAATGATATCTCTTCAACCTTAACATTCCCTCTCCTTGCAGCATACTCAAAAACACTCTGATAATTTTCCGGAACAGGGCCCATTTGGAGCGCACAATAACGACTACCCGTCAACGACACACCATATTCTTTGAAATGAAGAAAATCAGAGTAAAACAATAGCTTGTTCAGTTTGGTTTTCCACGGACTGAGTCGCTGGGCAAAAAACACCACAGCCTCAACTAGCCTTTCAAGGCTCGGTTTTTTATAACCGGAAAATTCATCCGGAAGAAGCTCTCCCATGAGATAACTTTCAAGATCAATACATTGCTCTTTAGCACGCTCCTCCTTCAAATGGTGAATTCGGCCCTTCACCCGTTCAAGCTGCGAACCACTCAACACGCCACTCAAGGTGATGATCTTCTCAAATTCTTCAGGATCCTGCGCAACCTGGATTAACCGTGCATTGGATTCACTCGGAACCTCACCCTGCTCGTAATTGCGGTACGTATTGACACCGAAACCCAGAACCTCAGCCATTTTCGTGGCTGACAACGCATAAGATTCACGTAATGCCCTTATTTCTTCAGGAAATGGAAGCTTGTGCTCAACCCGGTACTGGTTATACACCTGCATCAGGTTAATCTCGTCAAGGTACTCGGCCGTGAACTGCTCATTGCTATCGGGGCACAAATAGTAATGGTAGTTAACCATGTACTCTTTTTTCCTGAACACCATAGTCCTGGGCTCTTTCATGAGCACCATATCATTACCGGTTATCGGGCTTTTCATACATCACTGAGTTTTGAATGGATATTCAAGCCTGTGCTCGGCCACATGAAAAGAAATGCATATGACGCTGCTCTGTGGCGCTCCCATGGTAATTTTGATATACACGTCTTTTGTCTTCACTTCTCTCCCAAAAACCCACATCTGTGGTCCTTTATTGAGCTGATCTTCAAGAGGGCCATCACAATAGTCTTCAACTTGCAACTGCAAAAGAATTTTCTTCCTGTCAACTGGTCTTAACTCCAGGTCGAGCAAAGTCTGCGCATTCTTTCCACGATCATCACGAAACAAAATATCCCACACCTTTGCTTTAGCTGTAAAATCACGAAGGAAACTTCTAACCTGCTGTTGACTGCTTACCATTACATAAAGAGCAAAAAAGACCTTATCCCAAAACAACCTCTTTGTTGAATATAGGCAATATTTACGAAAAATATCAACTTTATAGTGGGTTATCATGATCAGGAAACAGCTCGTCAGGCAATACCATTGTCCGATGCCTGCACACTTAGAGACATTGAATGAACCGCATCTGTGATCGCTTATTGCAAAAAAGAGGTGGATGTATGATCGAGGAAGCGTAAAATGCACTTAATCTCATACAGAATACAAAGACAAAAAAACTTTTAAAGCTAATTAACTACGTCCCCTAGCCCAGTTTGATACACAACGCTTATCAACTTTCTCTCAAAGGAGAATCGATGCGCAAAATGCTGGCTAAAATGAAATAACTTCGAACACTTTCTTACTTTGAGCTTGCAGAACGAATGACGAACCGTTTACTGTTCGATGTTTACCGGAATAGGTGTTCGATATCGCCGGAACCAACACTTTGCTTACAAGGCCACCCGGCTGTGGCCAAGCGACATTGATCTCATAAATACCAACTCCACCGCTCGGGTTCATCTCCTGGATATGTCCTTTCTTTCAAACCCTTCAATCTACCGTAACCCGCTCTAGGATTTTGAATATGGCTGCTATCAAGTCGTCATCATTCTTGGCATGATTCCCCAAAGTTCGTAGCGCGGTTTTTACCCCCTTCATTGGGAACAAGGAATCAACATCGCGGAACACTTCGTTCCACACCTCTTCAGCAGCGTAGCCAGTGCAACCGACAGGAATTGGAAAACGTCCAAGTGCTTTAGCGATTCGAAATTCTTCAAGCACGCCCTTAGATGTTCTAGTGGCCCCCCTGTAGTCACGGTTGCCACACACAAAAATAACTGCCCCGCTCTGAGAGATTAAGTCCTCACGATGTTTCATATTGCTACTCGCTTGATCGCCATGGCCAGGTCTAACGCGCGGAAAAGGACGGATGATTGTCCGATTTGAGTCATTGCCTTTATGTGTTTTATAGATTCCATCAAGCGCCCCCAGAACAACCTGATCGCTAAGACCTTGCCCGAAACCCGAAACGAGGTTATAGCCGCGGTCTATTAGTTCGCGACCCAGTCGTCTCGAAAAGTCATTCAATCGCGTCGCACCAAACTTGCCGTATTCACGAGCGCTGGCTGACACAAAGACATTGCGCCGATGGGCCCTCTTACTAATGGCACGCAGCAAATCAGTGATCTCTTCGTATTCATTGACAAGGACCGTCTGTATGGCAAATCGCTTTAGGTCATCAATTCGCAATTCCAGATGTCGCTTTTCGTAGTCGTACTCTGCGCGGCTTCTGCCGCCCTTTTTGGGCGGCATCGGTTGCCGCAATATGCAGTAGTGGGTTCGCTGGTTTGCTCCGAGCAGAACACGAACTCGGCTGAGGACATAGTCAATGTTAGGATCGGTAAAGCTGAACCCTAAAAATAGAAACGTCGTTGATACAAGATCACCTTGTAGGTTTTCAACGAAGAGACGACGTGCCACCTCATAACGCTCATAGTCGTCCTTGGTTAAAACGGCCTCATGGGGCTGGCTTATGTCGCCGTGCATTTTGTAAACGACGACGTCGCTTCCGGGACGAGTTTGCGCAAGATTTGCTTGCGTTATTTTAACGTCTGGATTTCGACCGGCAGCACGAATTGAATCCTCGATTAGCTTGTCGTAGTTGGTCGTCCAGAATGATACCAATGGTAGGCGCGCAAGAATCCTATGATTTTCTGTTGGTATAGCATCTTTGGTAAATTCTTCGATGAGTTTTTCATTTAGACGTGACCGGTTTTTTCTCTCATTTAAATGAAACTGCGCCAGTCCGACAAGGTCAGTTTCCTTGTCTATATTCAATTTGAGGTCTACTGCGATTTCACGAAGCAACTCCTTCCAATCTACAAACCCCGACGAGCGAGAGAGCCCCGCACCCGCAAAGACGGCTGCGCTATCCGTGCTGACGGCCCGCGAGAAGTCACGTATGAACTCTTCCTGTGAAATGCCTGTCATCGTTCCATGTTAACTCAATTGTTTTTTCAGATTCTCCCACGTCCAGTTGTAGACTTTACCGCCATTGGCTACAGGTGTAGGATTTGTGGCTTGTGGTTTCAACTGGAATGTTCTCACACCGTTATCCCGTGCCATTTTAACTTCCTTTTTCACGCCAGATGCTCTATACGTCTTTGAGCCGAGGACGATAATCACAACATCGGAACGTTTGATTCGTTTTTCGGCCTCCTCTTCCCAAGATGGCTCGGGTGCGGCCTCCTTCATTGACCAGTCCGAGACTTCGAACGGCGAGTCCAAGTTTTTGGATTGACCGATAAGCAGGTCTTTTAGGTTTTTGTCGTTGTCAAAGTCGAAGCTGCAGAAAACTCGTTTCTTAGTCATGGTTCCAATGTTAAGTGTTTTGTGAGTTTAGGACATAATGCCCGAAATCAACCGCCGACAAATGTGCTCGGGTGTATTAGCTGGTCAGACGCTTTGTCGCTCACACGAGCAGTCCTTTGTTTTGCAGTTTCTGAACAAAGCCGGAAACACGCTGTTTCAAAGGTATCAACCCCCCAGTGCCTGGCTCAATTATGTGTACATCATTTCCTCTCACCTCATAATGATCCACTTGATCTGCATTGATATCGTAAGGCAATTCTTCCTTGTCCTTAGCATTACGCAGCAGCATAAGGTCTTTTCCGAGTACTTTCATCATGCCATATTCAATTAGTACATTTGGATTCAATCCAGTAATATCTACAACTCCAAATGGAGATAATTTTATTTCCGTTCTAAACTCCTCCATAACACCAGACCCTGGGGATGGCATAAAATGCTGCAACTCAAGATTAATTGAAGCGAACGTCTCGCAAAGAACCTTATCAACTAAGTTGAAATCATCGTCAAAAGGTCGTAAAAAAACTCCCTTTCCTGAATACGAAACCAACTCCCGAATTCTAATCTCAGATGCTAAAGCCTTAAAGTGCTCAATTGCTTGAGCCGTATGTTTCTTTGTATGCTTAGATGCTGTGACTTGCCATACAAGTAATGCATAGCAGTTTGCTAACCGCTTTAAAAAAAGAGCTATCTTGTTATTAATAATTCCCGATTCCTTAAGCTCAACACAAACCACACCTACTGGTGGGGAATGCTCTATTGACAAGGGCATACAGATTATGGAATCTGTGTTTGGATATATTTCATTTATGTCTTGCTGCGACACTGTCTCGTCTTGATCAAACTCATTTTGCATGCCGTTTTGGCTGTTTCTTTTCTGCTTGATATTCTCCAGCCATATATCTCTGTTTTCAAAGAATACTTTTGGCCAGATACCTGAAGAACTGGGATCAATCGGGCATGGAGCAGCCTCCAATCGTCCCCCAAGAGTTATTACAGACGAAAGTGGACGTAGAATGATGCCCCCTCCCTTAGCTTCTTCTTTGTACAAAACATCGATTATGTCAGCATTAAGGACTCCCCTTAATCTGGTGTCTATATGAGTCATCAAATTCTTGGCTTCTTCCTCAGATATTTTATCTAAGGCGTTACAAAGATCTTCTAGTTCTTGAAGCATTTCTTTTCTCCTCAGTACGATTATGGTTCAAAGGTGGGTATTTCAGGAGCAAAACATTAATTATTATCTGCGCTACAAAATTGTCTTTATCACAAGAGAAATGATGCATATAAATACTTTATGTTGATTTACTTGCGCATTATTTACAGAGCAATAATCTTTCCCCATCTTTTTTCAACATCTCTTCACAATTTCGCCATATCTGGCGAAAAAGTCAAGAAAATCCACGCTCCGCAGAATCATTACCAAACGCTACTCTGTGAAACATCTGGGATTACTTTACTTCAAAACAGAAAAAGCCCTGCATCAACAGGGCTTTTTGCGTTTCTCCGGGTTTTACCGGACTCTGCTCATAATCACAGATGATAACCCACATGAACCCCGACCGAATAGTGTTCGCCGTGGTCTGATGTGGAGTAGCCGAAGGCTGGTCCGATATGGAAATCTTGTACATCAAACCCGTAAGCCGCTTCCATGTGCGTCGAGTAGTTTGTCTCCCACTCACCGTCGTGTTTTGACCACTCGACGGCCGGGCCGACTGCCAGTTTCAGGCCTTTCCAGGGCTTGACTGACGCGAATGCACTCAGACCGTAGTGCTCTTCTTCCGAGAAAATCACCTCGCCGCCGATGCCGAGCGATACCTTGGAAAGAGTTCCTTCATCAGCAAGGCGTTTGCCGATGTGGAGATGCACACCCAGCGCGTCTTCGGAGTGGCCTTCTTCTTCATGATGCCCTTCCTCTTCGTGGTGCTCGCCTTCCTCATGGTGGTCACCGTCCTCTTTGAGATGCACCCAGCCTATTGAAAGGCCAATGTGAAAACCGTTGTCTTCATGGGCATGATGACCATGATCTGCGTGGTCGTGATGGTCATGGGAGTTCTCGGTGTATGCCTTGTGAGGCATGATGAGGGCGGCCATGATGGTGAGTGCGGGCAGGAGGAGCTTCTTCATGCTGTGTTCCTTTCTGTTTATTTAATTTTAATAAGTTTGTCGTCGTGGAGCTTAGGGGAGTCGAACCCCTGACCTTCTCATTGCGAACGAGATGCTCTACCAACTGAGCTAAAGCCCCTTGGGGGCACCTCTAAAAACTTATCGCGCGTCTCAATTGCAGCGTTGTCCCGACCTGCCGGGATTGAAATCCTCAAGGCGCTCACGACAAGTAATAGAGGAGCCAATGACTTCTGAAAGTTATGCTCCTCACAGTACAACTGAAAGTGAGCCCACAGAACAAAAAAACCTGCTTCATTGTAGCAGGTTTTTTTGTTCTGACGTTTGTCTTTAGCCAGGGAAAATCAGGCGTTTTCCGTAAGGGCGCTGTTGAGAAGCTGGAGCTGGTGGCGGATGCTGTTGTCCAGGATCGTGTCGCCGATTTTCACGGTGACGCCTCCAAGCAATTCTTCGTCCAGAGCCAGTTTTGCCCGTACTTTCTTTCCGGTATATCCGGCGAGTCCGTCGATGAGTTTTTTGGACTGATCACTGTCCAGTTCAATGGCGCTGGTCACATCGACATTGACGATCCCTTCACGCTCATCCCTCAGTGCAGAATACTCTTCGATGGTTTCGAGCAGAATAGCTGCACGTTTCTTCTTGCAGAGCAGATCGAGAAACAGCATGGTCTTTTCAGAGAGCCCTTTGAACACCTCTTTGAGAACACGGGACTTGGCATCCCCATTGACAATCGGGCTTTTCAGCACCGCAGTCAATTCTTTGGAACCCTCCAGGGTCGTTCGTACCTGCTCCAGATCCTGAGCGATCTGTTCGGCGATACCGGCTTCTTCGGCTACATCAAGCAATGCACTGGCATATCGCCTGCTTGTTACAGTATTAGACATCGTAGGCGTTTCAATTACGGTTTTCCGACAGATCCTTGATCATACTGTCTATAATGTTCTTCTGTTTGGCTGCATCCAGGTTGGCCATAATGATCTTCTCGGCACCCTTCACCGCAAGGTCGGCAACCTCAGTTCTCAGCTCGGTCAATGCCCGGCGCTTTTCCTGCTCGATCTCTTCTTTTGCAGTTGCAATCATTCTTGACGCTTCGGTCTGAGCTTTCTCGGTGATATCGGCACGCAGTTTATCACCGTACTCTTTGCCTTCGCGAACGATTTTTTCCGCCTCCGCGTCGGCTTTTGCAAGAAGGTCCCTGTTTTTCTTCAACACCTCTTCAGCCTCTTCCTTGGCGGTCTGAGCGCGGTCAATTGAGGCCTGGATGCTTTTTTCCCGCTCCTCGAGGGCGCTGAGCATCGGTCCCCATGTGAACTTCTTCAGAATGAAGAGCACAATAAGGAACGTTACTGTAGTCCAGAAAATCAGCCCCGGATTCGGGTCGAGCAACCCTCCGCTTAACACAATAAATCCTGTCGTAAGCATGGAATACTGTTCTCCTTTACGATTGAATAAATCCGAATGCGGCTCGTTGTAAAAACAGCCGCGCCCGGTTCATGACGTATGAATGTATAGCTTGTCCGCTTACTTCAGTACAAGAAGCACTGCAATAACCTCACCGAAAAGTGCGACACCTTCGATAAGAGCAGCTGCAATGATCATGGTTGTACGGATATCAGCTGTAGCTTCAGGGTTACGGGCGGTTCCCTCTGCTGCCGAAGCTGCAATATTTCCGATACCAATACCTGCACCAAGAACAGCGAGACCTGCGCCGATTCCGGCACCAAGATAGCCTAAAGCTTCATTACCCATTCCTTCCATGTTGTAATACCCTCCAAATGATTAGTTATGTGATGAACTGTAGAGATACGGTTTAAAAATCCTGACAAAAGTACAAAAAAACGTTAAACGTCCGTTCCGGCATCGTCAATGCGCCGCCTCGGGCTCATGGCTCTCATCATGCGATGAGGCAAGTCCGATAAACAGGGCCGACAGCATCGTGAAAATAAAGGCCTGCAGGAACGCAATGAATATTTCCAGCAGGTAGATAATGACGGAAAACGGAACCGACACAAACACGGCCACGATAAAGCTCTTGAGAATAAAGCTGATGAAAATCAGGCTGAGGATAACAATGTGGCCAGCCGTCATGTTGGCAAAAAGTCGAATGGTCAGTGCAATCGGCTTTGTGAACAGGCCGATAAACTCGATAGGGATCATGATGATCCAGAGCGCCGGGTGCGTTCCTGCGGTCAGATGGGCGAGATACCCTTTTATGCCGTGGGCTTTCACGGCTGCCACCTGGGTTATAAAAAAGGTAAAAACCGAAAGTGTCAGCGTGACGTTGATGTTGCCGGTTGCCGAAGCCCCGTAAGGGATGAGCCCGAGAAGGTTAAGCACCAGAATAAAGACAAACACCGTCAGCAGGTACGGCATATGCCGCTCATAGCCTTCGCCGATATTCGACTTTGCTACATCGAGCCTGATGAACTGAACAATCGCTTCCATGACATTTGCCACGCCCCCCGGAGCCTTGCGGCTGCCGATCCTCTTGTAATAATTGCCGACATAGAGGAATACGGCCAGCAGGATTATCGCTGCAAGCCACATGAAGACCACATGCTTGGTTATGGACAGGTCAAAACCGCCTATCACCAGCTTTGGCAGTGCGAATGAGCCGAATGGATCGAACTCCATCTTGTTGCTGTCAAGAATATGATGCATGATGACATCTCCGGCGCTCTCTTCGCCGTGTCCGCCATGCCCGCCGTCTTCACCATGTGCGGCCGCTTCACCGTGCCCCGCATCGGACGCGGCATTTGCAAATGTACCGAACCCAAAAAGCAGTGGTATGATCAGAATGGCAATCCTGGTGAAATCTCCGGCCCGTAAAGCGCTAAACCGTTTCATGCAATATTCTTTTTCTGTTTGTTCTTTCTTTGATAGCCGAGAACCTCGACAATAACGTAAATGCAATAGAACGCGAAAAACGATAACACAAAATCATTGAGTACAAGGGGACTTCTGAGGATGATAAACGCGACCAGAAGCATAAGCACAAGCAGCCTCAGCACCAGTCCGCCAAACACTATCCTGGTAAACTCCTGCTGCGGCTTCTCATACGCATACTCGAAAAGAAGATAGCCGGCAAGGGAATTGGCTGCGATCAGGATCCATGCTGTAGCAACCGAAACGAGATGGATCTCGTACGATGCCAAACCCCAGAGTATTACCCCCCATAAAATGACGGTCAAGATAAGGAACTTTATCAGAAAATCAAACAGTGTCTTCATTGTTGTTGTCTATCCCTGTTAGTCATTCCCGGTTTTCCGGGTCTTCCGGTTTGCGCTTTTGACGATCTTCAAAAGGAGAAGCACCATCCCCGTCAAACCGGCACCGAGACCGATCAGAAGAAAAAGGGGGGACGTATCGAGCTGTCCGTCAACCCAGTAACCGCCCAGCACAAAAAAAGCAAAACTGAGAGAAATCTGAAATCCTATTCCAAGATAATCCGACAGTGCGCGGACAGAACGGCCGAAATGATCGGTAAACGGCTCTTTTTCCTGATGCTTCATATTCCCTCTCGAAACCGGCCCCGCTACCGGACTTGTTCAGTTTCCATCGTTTCGATACGCCCGAAAAAAGTCACGACATGCCGCTGTTTCTGCGATACACCTGCCATGTCGAATCAATAAGCGTATCCAGATCGCTGCAGGAGGCTTCCCAGCCCAGCAGCGCTTTGGCTTTCCGTGAAGACGCCACAAGCTCGGCAGGATCTCCTGCCCGTCTTTCGGTCACTTCGGCAGGAACCGGCATGCCGGTTATCTCCCGTGCACGCTGAACCATCTCGAAAACACTCACACCGGTTTCGCTGCCAAGGTTCACAAAGAGACTCTCCTTGTGCTTTCCAAGGTATTCGAATGCTGAAACATGCGCCCTGGCCAGATCGCTCACATGCACGTAGTCCCGGATACAGGTTCCGTCCCTTGTCGGATAGTCGTCTCCGAATATTTTCATCCCCTTGCGCATGCCCGTCGCTGTTTCCATCACTATCGGAAGAAGGTTCTGCGGATTGACTTCAAGCCCCTGAACCCTGCCGTCAACGTCATAGCCTGCTGCGTTGAAATACCGTATAGCGGCATACTTCAAGCCCTTCAGGCGGTCATACCACTCCATGAGCTGCTCGATCTCGAGCTTGGTATACCCGTAAAAGTTCTCCGGACTCTTCGGATGGTCCTCATCGATGGGCAGCTTTTGCGGCGAACCGAAAATGGCGGCGGATGAAGAAAAAATCATGTTCGGAACACCTGCGGCAAGCATCTCATTGAGAATATTGATCGTCCCTGAAAGATTCGTGCCTGCATAAGCGTCCGGCCGCGTCATGGACTCGCCGGCGGCTTTGAGCGCAGCAAGATGAACACAGCCGTCAAAGCCTTCGCTCATGACCTCCCGGAGCTGCATGGCCTGCATGATATCGCCGTGTACAAATTCAGCATCCGGAAAAAGATTGCGACGCAGACCGAGAGAAAGGTTGTCGAAAACCGTGACATGGTATCCCTGATCGAGGAATTCCCTTGTTACATGGCTGCCGATGTAGCCTGCGCCTCCAATGACCAGAATTCCCGGTTTATCAGATGTCTTTTGTGCTTTTTCCATAGCTCCTTTTAAGTGATTGGTTAAGATAACACTTTCGGCTAAATTGATTGCATGCAAGACATGATGATAAAGCCGGATATTTTCTCGCCATACCCGAATCTGCTTGCCCTGCAGACAACACGTCACGGCGGAATCAGTGACGAGCCGTTTGCCTCCCTCAACCTTGGGCACAATACACGCGACACTCCTGAAAACACGAGGATGAACCGTCAGATACTCTGCAATCATGCCGGAATACACCCGTCTTCGCTGGTCACCGCCGACCAGGTGCACGGAACGAAGGTTCTCCATGCCAGGGAGGGTGGACACTATTCCGGTTATGACGCATTCATTACCGACAGAGCCGGCCTGTACCTCTGCATTCTCACAGCCGACTGCTTTCCGGTGCTCATCTATGACAGGGAACGTAATGTGGTGGGAGCGGCCCATGCAGGATGGCAGGGAAGCGCTGCAAACGTGGCGGGAAAGACACTATCGGCCATGCGGGAAGGCTTCGGGACAAAACCGTCATCATGCCTTGCCTGGATAGGTACAGGCATTTCTGCTGCCGCCTATGAGGTCGGAAGAGAGGTTGCGTCCCGATTCGAATCACGGCATACAGAGCCAAATCCTTCAGGGACCTGCCAGCTTGACCTGAGCTCGGTCAACAGACAACAGCTCATACACGGCGGACTTGCCGATACGACAATAGCAACGTCTCCATTCTGTACGGTGCGGAATAACAACGACTACTATTCCTATCGAAAAGAAAACGGAAACACCGGACGCATGATGGCGCTCATCGGGATTATTCCTGACGGAACGGCTCCCTGACAGCGACCAGAACCGTGCCGAGCATCTTTTCAAGTTCGTGGACTTTACCCAGTTCCTCTTCGGTAAGATTTTCAGCAACGACATCGTAGCTCGAATAGGAAAGCAGTGTCTTGCCGATGCTTTTTTCAAGGACCCTGATCTCCTTCAACTGCTCGTCAGTAAGCTTTGACAGACTCGAAAGCATGATGACTCCCTCCTTTACAATCCCTGTACTCAGGAACGGTAGTTCGGGTTGCTTAATACGGCTTTTTAGAATAAATTAAAGTTTCTATAAAAACACCGGAATCGTCTTTATAAATCCCGCAGGCACTGGTATCCGGGAGATCATGCCCAACAAAACCGCCCGGGATAGTAACTCACTAGCCAATCCGAACATGAATGACACTGAACTACTCAAACTCAACGAGCGGGCCAATGAAATCCTCTTCAAGGGCCTTGTCGAGTTCGGCTGTTTCAAGGCCGCTCTCGAACTCGATCTTTTCACCCTTCTCGGTGATGAACCCCGGGACATCGAATCTCTTTCATCATCGATAGGAGCTGTAACACCCAGGCTTGGAATGCTGCTCGAAGCATTGCGCCAGATCGGCATTACAGAAGAAAAGAACGGGAAGTGGACGTTGACCGGGTTTGCAAAAAGCATGTTCGTACCGAGTGAAGACCACCCGAACCTATATATGGTACCGGTAGCCGAAGCCATGGCCTATACGGCAGAAAACTTCTATATGCAGATGGCCGAAGCTGTCAGGGGCAACCTTGACTACAAAGGCGAAACCTCTTACCCGCCCAAAACAAAAGAGGAGAATCTTTATTTCGAGGAAATCCACCGTCGCAACGCACACTTCTCGATCAAGCTGCTGCTTGAAGAGGCCGATCTTGCCGAAAACAAAAAGCTTGTCGATGTCGGCGGAGGCATCGGGGATATTTCAGCCGCCCTGTGCCATAAATACACACAACTGGATACAACCATACTCAATCTGCCGGGAGCTATCGAGCTTGTCGATGAAAATGCTTCGGAAAAAGGACTTTCCGACAGGCTGAGGGGTGCCGCCGTCGATATCTACCGCGAAGAATACCCGTCAGCCGATGCGGTCATGTTCTGCAGGATCCTTTACTCGGCAAACGAACAACTTACGGAAATGATGTGCACCAAGGCCTTCAACGCCCTCGAACCCGGCGGCAAGGTCCTCGTTCTCGATATGATTGTCGACGAAAAAGACAATCCCAATTACGACTATCTCAGCCACTACATCATGGGAATAGGCATGCCGTTTTCTGTCTTGGGCTTCAAGGAGCAATCCAACTACAAGCCGATCCTTGAAAAAATCGGGTTCAGCGATGTCCGGATGGTTCGCCGTTACGGGCACCTCTATGTCGAAGCCGTTAAACCGGCATAACACACTACGACATCACAAAGAGAAGAGGCTGTCTTGACACTCGGCAAGACAGCCTCTTTTTTGCGGCGCTGCGAAAGGCACCTTTCAAATGGCCTTCGCGAGGGCTCAGAATCCTGTCAGATACAGATCTTGCTATGCTCCCCGTAAAGATCATGAGCCGCACGGCAGATATCTTCACGGAACATCGGATGCGCTATGCTTGCAAGCGCTTCGGCACGCTGCCGCATGTTTTTTCCATGGAGATTGACGATCCCGTATTCCGTAACGACATACTGGACATGAGCCCTTGTCGTGACGACACCGGCTCCCGGCTTCAGCATGGGCACAATCCTGGACTCTCCACGCCTGGTGACCGAAGGCAGGGCAATGATCGGTTTTCCATCGGGCGAAAGTGCCGCTCCACGGATGAAGTCCATCTGGCCGCCAACTCCGGAAAAATGCCGCCGGCCGATCGAATCGGCACAGACCTGTCCGCTCATATCAATCTCTATAGCGCTGTTGATCGCCGTGACTCTCGGGTTTTTACGAATCTCCTTGGTATCGTTGACATAATCCGAACCGAACATTTCCACAAGCGGATTATCATCGACAAAATCGTACAGACGGCGCGTACCGACAAGAAAACTGGCGACAATGATCTCGTTGTGGGTCGCCTTGTATTTTCCGGTAACAACCCCTTTTTCAACAAGATCGACAACGCCGTCAGAAAACATTTCCGTATGGATGCCGAGGTCCCTGTGGTGGATCAAAGCAGCGAGCGTTGCATCGGGAATTGCGCCGATACCCATCTGGAGTGTCGCGCCGTTCTCAACGATGGAGGCGACATTCTGGCCGATTTTCCTCTCTATATCGGTCAGTTCATGCCTTGGTGTTTCCGGCAGAGGATCATCGACTTCGACCATGGCATCTATTTTACTCACATGCAACAGCCCCTCACCATGCGTCCTCGGCATATGCGGGTTCACCTGCGCCACCACTTTCCTTGCGGTATGAACCGCTGCACGGGCCGCATCAACCGAGACGCCAAGGGAACAGTAACCGTGGCGGTCCGGCGGCGAAACATGAACAAAAGCATAATCGAGAGGAAGAACGTTTCTGTAAAACAGGGCAGGCACGTCACTTAAAAATATCGGAATCGCATCGGCAAGTCCTTCCTGAACTGCCGATCGTACATTCCTGCCGACAAAGAGCGAATTGAGCCGAAAACTCTTGCTGTACTCCGGACGCACATATGGCGCGTCACCCTCGGTATGAAGACTGACAAGCTCGACACTCCTCAAGCTGTCAGCCCTCTCGACCAGTGCATTGATAAGCCTTTGCGGCGTTGCCGCCGCCGTCTGTAGAAAAACCCTCTGTCCCGACTGAACCCCTGCAACAGCGTCTGCTGCTGATATTGACTTGAAGTTCATGAACCAATCGCCTCCTTTTTCATTCGTTGTTCGCGCTGCAGCCTGACCAGGCTGCCATAACGCATCTGTTAGTACTTCCTTTCCTTAGGGACAAACATGCTGTAGCGGGATGCCAGTGACAGGTCAACGGGCTTGTGCTCGTAACGGTGCCCGTTTTCTTTTTCGAGATAGAACAGTGAATGCCTGAGCCACGAGCCGTCATCCCTTTTCGGGTAATCGACCCTGCTGTGTGCACCCCGGGACTCTTTCCTTTCAAGCGCCGCTACTGCAACAGCTTTGGAATAGTTCACCATATGCTGCAGTTCGATTGCCTCAAGCAGCTCTGTGTTGAAAACGCGGCCCTGATCGACAACTCTCAGGAGAGCTGCCCGCTCCTGAAGCTGCGTAATATCCCGGACAGCCTTCTTCAGGCCTTCCTCGTCCCGGAACACCGAGACGTTCTCCATCATGACCCTCTGGAGGTCCGTGCGGACCTCATGCACGGTCTCACCCGTTTTTCTCCGTTTCAGCAGATCGAGGTGCCGAAGAGCCTGCAGACCCGGCTCGATATCGAGAGGGCGGGGGGCAAGACAAACCCTGTCGAGATACCGGTTGATGTCTTTTCCAGCCCGCCTGCCGAAAACGATCAGGTCAAGCAGGGAATTGGAGCCAAGCCTGTTTGCTCCGTGAACGGAGACACAGGCGACTTCCCCGATAGCCCACAGACCCGGAATTTCGCTGCCCTCGCTATCCCGTGTAACCCGACCGTTCACGTCGGAAGGGATACCCCCCATGGCGTAGTGGCAGGTCGGCTGTACGGGTATGGGTTCCTGTGCAGGTTCTATTCCGAGATAGGTTTTTGCAAAAGATTCGATCTCGGGCAATTTTTCAGCAATAGCCTTCTTTGAAAGACTTGTAAGATCAAGCAGAACATGGTCTTTGAGGGGGCCTGCGCCGCGCCCGTCGCGCAACTCCTCGTAGATACTGCGGCTGACAATATCCCGGGGGGCGAGATCCTTGATGCTCGGAGCGTATCGTTCCATAAAACGCTCTCCCTCGCCGTTGCGAAGTATACCGCCTTCACCTCTTGCCGCTTCGGTAATGAGAATGCCCAACCGGTAGAGTCCTGTCGGATGGAACTGGACAAACTCCATATCCTGCAGAGGAATACCGTTATTGAGTGCAATACCCAGGCCGTCGCCGGTATTTGCATAGGCATTCGAGGTTGTCATCCACGCCTTTCCATACCCCCCGGTTGCAAGAATAACAGAACGGGCATGAAAGATCATGACCTCACCTGTCTTCAGATCGGCCGCCACGACACCGTTCGTCGCACCGTCGTTCATGCAAAGATCGAGCACCTGATATTCGGAATAAAAGCTCACGTTTTTCAAGAGCGACTGCTCATAGAGGGTATGGAGACAGACATGGCCGGTCCTGTCTGCGGCATAACAGGTTCTGCGAACAGGCGCCTTGCCGTAGTTGCTGGTGTGTCCCCCGAAAGGGCGCTGTGCAATGCGCCCGTTTTCCAGCCGGGAAAAAGGCACCCCCATATGTTCCAGCTCGATAATGGCCCTTGGGGCATCATTGCACATAACCTCGACGGCGTACTGGTCGGCAAGGAAATCAGAGCCTTTAACCGTATCGTAGGCATGCCAGAGGGGGGAGTCTTCACCGGCATTGCCCAGCGCCGCAGAGATGCCTCCCTGGGCCGCACCCGAATGGGAACGAAGCGGATGCAGTTTGGATAACACCGCTACGTCATGCTTTCCGGCAATCTCGACAGCCGCCCTCAGGCCCGCAAGCCCTGAACCGACAACGACGACATCATGATAGACAATCCTCATACCTTCTCAACCAATATTCATTCCTGCAGCCAGAATCACCCGAATACCCTCCCACGCGAGCAAGGCCGCAGCAATCCACCCCAGTGCGACGAGAGTACGCCTGAGGCGTACACGGGCCACATAGTCACCAAGAACCTTGCTCAGACCCTGCATCCCGTGAGAGAGCGCAAGCAGGAGCAGGGAGATGTCGATCACTTTCCAGAGTGGAGATTGCAGACGCTCGACAACCTTGCTGTATGTTATGACATGTTCTCCCGGAAGGGCTTCTTTTGGTGCCCACGCGCCTTTCGGGCTTTGGCTTTCCTGCTGCATGAGCACTTCTCCCTGCTGCAGCATACGATTGTACTCTTCAGCTGTTGCCAGGAAGCCGTTCGGTAAGTGCTGCAGAAGGAAATGAAGTCCGAGAAAAAGCACAAGACCAAGACCGGTTATGCGCTGCATCAGCCATCCAACGGCCCTGAATCGTTTTTCCGAAAGGCGCTCACCGGTTTCTTCTCGAGGACTCATGGCAAAAGCGGCTTTATGAAATACGGATACAGAATAACAAGACCCCCGACGATGACAACTGCCGCCGTAAATGCCAGCACTCCGTAAAACATCCTTCGCTGGTTTTCCGAGCGGTAAAACGCGTCCTGTATTGCGATTCTCAGACCGTTGAAGCCATGAAAGGCTATCGAACCCAGGAGCATGACTTCGGCAATCTTGAAAAGGGGGGAACGGAAGGTGGTAACATATATTTCAAAAAGAACCGGATCGGTAAGAGACCGTAATCCAATGATGTGCATAACGAGATAAAGAACCAGCGCAAGGCCTGTCAGGCGATGCAGCATCCAGGCCGCCATTCCCGCGTTTTTCCGGTAAGAAAAGACCGTAGAAAGAAATGTCCTGAACGAGGGTGACCCCGGCCGTTCACGTTTATGCAGCATCCTCCCTAATTAATCGTTCCAGCAAGAAACCTCGCCTGGCCGTCTTCGACGGTCAGCAGACAAGATAACATGTATGAGAGTACAAACAATTCCGTAAAAAACCATAGGGCGTTACATTTCTGAAAAGATTGATGTCGAATGAGTTCATGGCCGGCTAACTTCCGCGACGCCTCAGGTAAGCCGGCGTCCCGGCTTCTCCCTTGCGAATGACATCGTTGCCGCTCTCGTCCTCTTCGGCCCCATCATCCTTTGCCTGCCGGGGAACATCAAAGGGTTCGCGTATGGAAATATTCCGTCGCAGATAAGCCGGTCTCTCATAATCATCATCCGGCTGCTCGTGCATACCTGTCCCGGAATGCCGGTAGGCCTGCGGTGAATGCAGTCCTTTCGGAATTTCCGGATTACGGCCATGCATACCTGATGCCGAATCTTTTGCGGACTCCCCGTCATCAGCGCGGCTGAAACCGGTTATGATTACCGTTACCCGTATCTCTCCGGTCGCTTCAGAATTTTCGACATACCCGTTTATTATTTTTGCCTTTTTTCCTACCTGCTCCTCAAGGTAGTTCATCGCATCCGACATGTCCCTCATGGTAACGTCGCCGGTCATATTGACCAGCACTCCCTTTGCACCCTTGAGGGTGACCCCCTCCATCAGAGGGCTTGCAACCGCTTCTGCCGTGGCCTTGAGCGCCCGTCGATCTCCCGATGCAGATGCAGAACCCATTACCGCATCACCGGCATCGGACATGATACTTCTCACGTCTGCAAAATCAACGTTGACATGACCATGACTGGTTATGATATCGGCAATACCCTTTGCAGCCCGGTAAAGAACATCATTTGCCATATTGAACGCCTCGGTCGCCCCGATGCTCTCCTCGGCAATACTGAGGATTTTTTCATTTTCGATAACAATCAGCGTATCGATGAACTTTCTGAGTTCGGTAATACCGCCGTCGGCTATCTGGGCTTTTATATCGCCCTCGAATCTGAATGGCCTGGTCACGACCCCGATAGTCAGGATACCCATGTTCCTGGCTATCGAAGCAACAACCGGAGCCGCGCCGGTCCCGGTTCCTTTGCCCATGCCCGCTGCGATAAAAACAAGATCGGCTCCCCTGAGCTGGTCGGCAATAGCATCGCGGTCATCCTCGGCAGCCTGCCTGCCTTTGGCCGGATCCGCGCCTGCACCAAGGCCGTTTGTCGCTTTTTTGCCGATCTGAACCCTCACGGCAGCCTTCGAGTTGAGCAATGCCTGGCGGTCGGTGTTGAACGCTATGAAATCCACGCTCGCAATCCTGCGGTCGATCATGTTGTTGACCGCATTGCCGCCGCAGCCGCCGATACCGACAATCTTGATCGATACGCCCTTCTCCTCTTCATTTTCAAACAAACCGGGATCCAGTTCAAACGCCATGAGTCTTGTTCCTCCTCTTAAAGGACCGTTCTAAAGCTTTTCCCACCAGTCTCTCAGGCGGTCAACCATCTTCTTCCCGGCAGCAGCTTTTTTGGATTGCCCTTCATCATCAGACGATCCTGTTTTTCCATTTCGCATATCGATAACATCCTTGTCCTGAAAATCGCTGTTCGCAAATGAATGCGCAACAAGACCCATAACGGTCGCATACACAGGATTATTGATCGCTCCTTTCATCCCGCCCGATACCCCTTCAGGAAATCCGGTCCTGACATCGAGTCCGAGAATGTTCGAAGCAAGGGTATCGGTACCGGGGATAAGGCTGCCTCCACCGGTGATAACCGCTCCGGCATTGAGGTAATCGTAGTATCCCGAATGCATGAGAGACTCCCGGATGAGTTCAAAAATCTCCATCATTCGTGCTTCTATGATCAACGTCAGCCAGCTTTTCATAAAGGATTTCGGCGGGCGGCCCTCCCTTCCCTCAATAAGGATCTCTTCATCCTCCTGAGGATCCCTGGAGTATGCAAAACCATGCTTGATCTTCAATTCCTCAGCAACTTCATGCATCGCCTTCACACCAAACTCCACATCTTTGGTGACATCGTTAGCCGCTATCTTGATCACCTCGGAGAAACGGATGGAGCCGTCGATATAGATAGCTATCTCGGTAGTTCCGCCACCGATATCGATAATCACCACACCGCTTTTCTTCTCACTTTTGGTCATGACCGCCAGCCCCGAAGCTATCGGCTCGAACGTCATTGCATTGACGACCAGACCGGCTTTTTCAATACATTGACGAATGTTTTTGATCTTGGTTCTGGTCCCCACAACGATATAGGCACTTCCGCGCATCGTCGTACCGGCCATACCGATCGGGTCAAGCACACCTTCCTGTTCGTCTACGACAAACTCCTGGGGAATGACATGAATAATTTCATGATCAATATCCAGGTAACGGATATTTTTCTTTGCGTTTTCCAGGAAACGCCTGATGTCGGAAAGGTTGACAATCCCGGACTGATTTATGCTGATCTCGGAATTGCTGGTGATGCAATGAACGTGCGTACCCGATATCCCGACATTGACCCCCTTGATACGAATCGATGATTCGCGTTCGGCGTCGGCTACGGCCGTTCTGATCGAGTCAACGGTCTTGTTGATGTTAACGACGGTTGCACGCTGCAGGCCTTCCGAGTCCGCACGGCCCTGACCGAGAATGTTGAGCTTACCCATCTCATCCCTTTCGGCAACCACAACACAGACCTTTGTTGTCCCTATGTCAAGTCCGACGACAATATTGTTTTTCTGCATGTTCTTTTCCCGGGAGATGATATCAGGGAGAAACCCTGTCGAGGCTCCGGCTGCCAAGCTCTACAGCATAAACGTTATCGGCAAACCTCAGATCAACTTTTTCAAAACCGTCAAGCCCCTTTTTTGCAAGCACCTTTTGCCAGAATATCTCGAATTTTTTCAACTTTTCCTTGTAGCTGCCATCATTGCCGACAAGAAATACCGTAGGGGTTCCTGCAACAGAAAAATACGTTCCGTTCTTTCTTTCCAGGAAGATATCCCTGACCAGCAACTGCGCATATTCAGATGCTTCCAGCGCCTCGATCATTTCTCTGACGATGCCCAGATCTTCTTCATCGGCCTTTTCCCGGCGGCTTTCCGCAAAACCGGTTTTGACACCGTGAACCTGAAACAGTTTGGTCCGCGAAATCAGATCACTATAGGGCAGAATGTATCCGTGAGTATCCATGACAAGCACTTTCGGCCCTTTCATCAAGAGTGCCAGCGGACTGCGCTCCTCGACGATGATACGCACTATCCCGTTCATCTCCCTCCTGACCTCGGCCTTACGAATATAGGGGAGTGCCTCGATACGTCCGGCAAGTCCGTTTTCGTCGACCTTTTCAATCGGAGAGCCGATGACACCTTCTGTCAACTGCTCCAGATCTTCTGGACTGAGCATCCTGTTGCCTGAAACAATGACATCCCTTACCAGAACACCTT
The DNA here is from genome assembly GCA_028277225.1 of Chlorobium sp. GTDB lineage: Bacteria > Bacteroidota > Chlorobiia > Chlorobiales > Chlorobiaceae > Prosthecochloris. Next base: position 14,683 of record JANQHB010000076.1, on the reverse strand, counting down.
TTTTCCAGAACTGGGCACTGACCCCAAGACCGGCAAGCAGGGCGACAACAACAAGCAGGAACAGGACAACAAGCTGCCACCGCATTGATGCAGAGCCATCACCCCGGGGCTCATCGTTTTTCGAAGGCCTTCTGCCGCCCTTTGCAGCAGGGTTCGGATCATCGTCGAAAACAAAACCTTGCATCAGCAAAGGGTTTTTTCAAAGCCGAGAAGCTTGATTTCCAGTTCGAGAAGAACACCGAACATCTTCCAGACACGATCTGTTGTATGACTGACAAGCTCCAGAACGTCGGATGCTGTCGCCTCACCGGTATTGATTATGATATTGGCATGCTCTTCCGATATCATAGCTCCTCCTTTCCTGAGCCCCTTCAGCCCGCATGCATCGATCATCTGGCCGGCTGTAAGTCCTGAGGAATTATCCCCCGACATGACGGGATTGCGGAAAATGGAGCCCGCATTCGGCAGGTAAAGAGGCTGACTTGCCGCTCTTTTCTCAAAAGCATCGCTGCGCATACTGCTCCGTTTTTCAAGCGCTGCTCCGGCAAGCTTTTTGAGCTTCAATCCTGAACCAAGAACGGTATAGCCTTCAAGGGAGCTTTTTCGATACCCGAACTCGATATCACTTGCCGGAATAACGCGCGACTTCCCCTTGTCGTAGACTTCAACCCAGGTGACTGCATCACCGATTTCCTGGCCATAAGCGCCGGCATTCATAATCACCGCACCACCCAGCGTTCCGGGAATGCCCTGAAGCATTTCGATCCCCCCAAGCAATGCCGAGAACGTCTTGTCGGCAAGCATCGCAAGGCTGACCCCTGCACCTGCAGTAACGGCATTTTTCTTGATCGAGTAGCTTCCAAGAGCACGTTTTGTAAGGATGACCGCCCCCCGGACACCATCATCATGTACCAGGAGATTCGTTCCTCTTCCAATGAGCGTAAAGGGCAGGTTCCTGGATTCGAAAAGCGATATCGTCCTGCAAAGATCTTCAGGATCAAGAGGGTTGACAAAAAAATCTGCACTGCCGCCAATCCTCAGGGACGTATGCTCTTTCATGGATTCTCCAAGCAGGACGTCACCTTTGATTGTATCCAGCAATTCTTCCGTACTGATCATCTCGTAATGCTCTGATAAATTTCATAAATAGGGATCGGTCGTCCGGTTTTCACCATTCAGCCGCACATCCCGGAAAGTTCTCCGGCGACAGATGTTATGTCGCCTGCACCCATCAACAGCAAGAGTTTTTTTGAAACACAGTAACCCGCCAGGGTATCGCAGAGTTCCTCCCTGGCAACGAAGCTGACATTCCGTCCGCCGGCGACCCTTGCCGCATCGGCAACCATTTTCCCGCTGATCCCGGGGAAATCCCCGGCTTTTTCACGTGCAGGAAAAACGTCTGTGACAACAATTCTGTCAGCATGACTGAGAGCCCAGCCGAACTCATTGGCAAAGGCTTCCGTCCGGGAAAAAAGATGAGGCTGAAAGATTGCGGTAACCTCATAATCGCTCCAGCCGGCCCTGGCGGCCCTGACTGCGGCCTTGACTTCAGAAGGATGATGCGCATAGTCATCGACGATAACCGGGCCGCCTTCCCTGCTGTAACGAACCTGAAAACGCCGCTTCATACCGCTGAAAGCAGCAATCCCCCTGACGATCTTTTCTGCTGGCAGGCCCGCTTCAGTACAAACGGCAATTGCCGCCAGTGCGTTCTGGACGTTATGCCGCCCAGGAACGGACATCCGGAACCGTGCCAGCTCTTTTTTCCGGTGCTCTACCCTGAAAATCGTCTCGTTACGTTCGACATGGATGTCCCGGGCAGTATACTCGGCTGTCTCATCGATACCATAGGTGATCGAGCGCCGTTCGAGACGGGGAACAATACTTCGCACTTCAGGCCAGTCGACGCAGCAGAAAACCCTGCCGTAAAACGGAACCTTGTTGGCAAACGCGATAAAAGCGTCCCTGAGCTCCTCTATTCCTGCATAGGTATCGGTGTGTTCGACCTCGAGACTGTTGATGACAGCCAGTGAGGGTGTAAGCTTCAGAAACGCACGATCGTATTCATCCGCCTCGATAACCATGTATTTGCCCTCTCCAACCCTTGCGCTTCCCTTTAGGTAGTCGGAAACACCGCCGATCATCACGGTCGGCGATTCCCCGGCTTCAATCAGAATTGTGGCGATCATTGCCGTCGTGGTTGTCTTGCCGTGCGTACCGGCAACACAGATGCCGCTTTCATAGCGCATCATTTCGCCCAGCATTTCATCTCTCTTGATAACCGGTATTCCTCTCTCTTCGGCCTCAGCAATCTCCACGTTATCTCCAGCGGCGACCGCAGACGAATAGACAACGACATCGCAGTCCCCGATATTTTCCGCACTGTGCCCCTCGGCGATAACGGCCCCTTCCCTGCACAGTTTTTTTGTCACCTCGCTCGTGGCGATATCCGATCCGGTCACGTTATAACCCGACTGCAGAAGAAGCTCGGCAATGGCGCTCATACCCGCTCCGCCTATTCCGACAATGTGTATATGTTTCGTGTTTCCCAGCTCCACGGTACCGTTCCTTTCAGGATGCAAGTTGTTGAATTCTTTCCGCCAGTTCAAGAGCAGCGCGAGCCATCCCGTGACGCTTGCATGCTGCTGCGATCTCCGCTCTCCTGACACCGTCATCGAGCAGCCCGACAACCTCATCTTTTGCGCTCCCCGAACCTATGTCGCCATCCTCTATCAGAACGGCTGCACCGTCTTTCGACAGTGCCTCGGCATTGAAAAACTGATGGTTACCGGTCGCATGGGGATAGGGGACCAGAATTGCCGGTTTACCGAGATTTGTCAGCTCGGCAACAGTCGATGCTCCCGCCCTGCAAAGCACCATATCCGCTGCTGAATAGGCCGTCCCCATAGTGTCGATATAGGGACCGAACCAGAGGCTCGACGAAGGGCTGTGCTCTTTCCGGATCGCATCGATATCCAGAGAGCCTGTCTGCCAGATGAGATTGAACCGGCCGTCAAACTCTTCGAGCCATTGTTTCACCGCCGCATTGATGGAGCGTGCCCCGCGGCTTCCACCAAAAACAAGCAGCGTGGTTTTCTTCGGATCAAGCCCGAACGATTTCCTTGCCTCACCCGCGTCGGCAAGCGAAAAAGACCGTGCAGGATTACCCGAAATCCATACTCCTCGCTTTCGTTTAACATACGCTCGGCTTTCTTCAAAAGACAAATGCAGCTCGGTTGCCTTCATGGACAGCAGCCGGGTTGTCAGGCCCGGAAACGCATTCTGCTCCTGTATCAGGTTCGGTATACCGAGCAGCTGGGCGGCGAGGAGCAGGGGAGCGCTTACAAAACCGCCCGTTCCGACAACAACGTCGGGCTTCTCTTTTCTGAGAAGCGAAACCGCACTCCCCAGCGATCCTGCAAAATCGGCCAGAACTCCCGCATTATGCACCAGGTCCGCCGGTGTTTTTCCCCGGCTGAACCCCCGTACCCTGAACATGTGCAGACGAAAGCCGAGACGGGGAATTTCAGTCGCTTCGATTCCCCGTTCGGTTCCTGCAAAAGACACGTCGGCTTCCGGATCCAGCTTCAGGAGCTCTTCGGCCATGGCAACGGCCGGATAAAGGTGCCCTCCGGTTCCACCTCCTGCAAAAATCACTTTCATACGACGCCCTCCGTCATCTCGTCACCGGAAGAGGAGGATTCAGACAGTTTCTTTTTCCTCGATATGCTGACCAGGATACCCACCCCGAGCGAATTGAACAGGAGTGCTGTTCCCCCGTAACTGATAAACGGAAGCGCAACACCTGTCGTAGGAAATACGTTGCTTGCGACAGCGATGTTGACCAGGGCATACAGCACGATGGTAATGGTGATTCCGAGAGCGACAAAACGGCCAAAACCGTCTGCGGCATTTTTTGCGATAACAAGCCCGCAGATAAAAAACAGTGCAAACAGAAGCAGGACAGCCACAGCGCCGACAAAGCCGAACTCCTCTCCAATGATGACAAAAACAAAGTCATTGTAGGAGAGAGGCAGAAACAGCTCCCGCTGCTTGCTTTCCCCGATACCGAGTCCGAACATGCCGCCGTTTCCAAGCCCTATCAGGGCCTGGCGGACCTGATAGGAGAGCTGCTCTTCGTCGCCGCCATTGAAAAAAGAAACAATTCTGTCGACCCTGTAGGATTTCGACAAGGCAAACACAATTGCCAGCGGCACGAGAGCCGTTGCTGTCCAGAACAGGTGTTTCAGACGTGCCCCGCCGAGAAACATCATCGAAAAGCCGATCAGCGCAACCAGAGAAGCCGTGCTGAAATTCGGAGCGAACGCTATCAGGGAAACCACCATCATGAGAAGAGTCAGCATGGGGTAGTAGCTTTCATTGAGATCCTTGATGTAGTCCTTCTTGTCGGTGATCAGGCGGGCGAAATGAAATATCATTGCATACTTGGCAAAATCAGATACCTGAAAACTCAGGGGGCCGATGTATATCCATCGGGCCGCACCCTTGATCACTCCCATGAACTTGAAAAGCAGCAAACCGCCAAGCAGAGCTATGCTTGCAAAAAAAATGACCTTGCTAAGTTTCCTGAAAATCCTGTAGTCAATAGAGGAAAAAATGAAGACGGTCGCAAGGCCGAGAATTGCATAGATCACCTGTCTCCAGAGAAAATATTCCTGGTTCGAGAATTTACGCTGTGCCCATCCCGCTCCGCTGGTGTAAACGACCACAATGCCGATACACATCAGAACAACGACAATAAGCAGAAGAAATTTTCCGGCAAAACTTTTTGAGCCGCCCGTACCGGTCCTGTCGCCGAGCCCCCCCGGATAATTTTCCTCATAACTGTTTTCGTAGGCTCTCATCATACAAACTCCCTGACCAGATCCTTGAAAGCTTTTCCTCTTTCCTCGAAGTTTTCAAACATGTCGAAACTTGAACAACCGGGAGAAAACAGAACCGTATCGCCCTTGCAGGCAGAGCTGCGGCAGAGTTCCACCGCTTCTTCAAGGGAATCGGCCCGCTCCGCAACGATAAAAGGAGAGAGCGCCCCGGCAATTGTTTCCTTTGATTCACCAAAGACAACAAGCTTCGAGACCCTTTCCCGTACCTCTCCGGCGATGTCACTGAAATCATCTCCTTTTGCCCGGCCTCCGGCAATAAGCAGTATGTTGCCCGGAACGCTCTGCAAAGCACGCCTGAGCGCATTGAGATTGGTCGCCTTGGAATCGTTGATCCATTCAATACCCCCGCTCGTTCCGACAAGTTCCTGGCGATGCTCGACACCTGCAAAATTTCCGAGCGCCTTGTGTGCCGACGAAGCGCCTATACGGAGAACCCTTGCCGCTGCAGCCGCTGCCAGCACGTTTTCAAGGTTATGGCTTCCCCTGAAACTTCTCTTGAACAGATCCTGAAAACCGATAACCCTTTCTTTTTGCCCGTCGATGACCGTTACGATCCCCTCATCCTCGACCGTTGCATACCGCTCTGAGTCTGCTGCAATCCGCCCGGCATCGGTGCTGAACGGAAAAAGACCCGGAAGTCCCCGTCCGCCGCCGCTGAAACGCTCGCGAAGCGTCGGGTTGTCATAGTTGTAGACCAGCCAGTCATTGGGCCTCTGATTTCTGAAAATCCTGTACTTTGCCTCACTGTATCGCTCAAGACTGCCTCCATACCTGTCAAGATGATCGGGCATGATGTTTGTAATGACGGCAACCTCCGGGTGGAACGTATCACAGCGCTCGAGCTGATAGCTGCTCAGTTCGACAACAGCGATATCGTTTTGAGTCATCTTCCCGACAACAGAAGAAAATGGAACGCCGATATTTCCGGCACTGAACGCATGATACCCCCTGGCAGCACCGTCATAGCCGCAGATTGCCGCGATCAGCAATGCGGTTGTCGTCTTGCCGTCTGTTCCGGTCACGCCGACTATAGGAGCCGGACATACCCATGAGGCAAGCTCGATCTCGCTGTGAATCGTCATTCCCTCCTCTTCGAGCCGCTGGATAACAGGTGCGGTTGGAGAAATACCGGGGCTCACAATGGCAAAATCGGCATCGAGTACCTTTTCGCTGTGCCCGTTTTCTTCATAAACAACACCGATATTGCGAAGCATCTCACGCTCTTGTTCAGCAATCGGAGCGCTGTCACTGACAAACACTGCCGCACCCCTGTCCCTGAGAAGTATTGCCGCCGCAATACCGCTCCGTCTGGCTCCGATTACAGAGACGAGCCTTCCCTCAAGCATCACATCGTCCACAGTCACCTCAATTTTAATGTCATAAGACTGGCCATAAAAAACAGCAGTGTGATAATCCAGAAACGGATGACGATCTTTTCTTCCGCCCACCCTTTCATCTGATAGTGATGGTGCAGCGGTGCCATAAGAAAAATCCTTTTTCCTTCTCCATAGCGCCACCTGGTGAATTTGAACCAGCCAACCTGCAGGGATACCGAAAGCGTTTCAATGAGAAACGTTCCCGCAAGGACCGGCAGGAGCAGCTCTTTTTTGATCAGAAGCGCGATAACCGCGATCGCGCTCCCAAGAGCAAGCGATCCGGTGTCTCCCATGAATATTTCCGCCGGATGCGAGTTGAACCAGAGAAAACCGACACACGCCGTCACAATTGCCATACTGACGATCGTCACCTCCCCGCCGCCCGGAATGTAGGCTATATCCAGATATTCGGCATAGACCGTATTGCCGCCCAGATAGGCAAATCCGGCAAGGCCGAAGACAACGATACCGGAAACTCCTGCAGCAAGACCGTCGAGACCGTCGGTCAGGTTGACGGCATTGGAAACAGCCGTGATGATGAATACGACAAGAGGGATGTACCACCAGCCGTAATCAATCATCAGATCTTTGAAAAAAGGGATCGTCGTTTCGGTCAGAAGTACGGAAAAAGAAGGGTCAAGACGGGTATAGAACCCGATGAAGAGGCCAAGCGAAACCTGTCCTATCAGCTTGTACCTGGCATTCAGCCCCCCCTTGATCCGGAGCACAACCTTCCTGTAATCATCGACAAATCCGATCGAACCCATCCAGATGAGCGACAGAAATATCAGCCAGACGTAAGGATCGTCGAATTTTGCCCAGAGCATACCCGATACAAGGACGGAGAAGATGATCAGCGTCCCGCCCATCGTCGGCAGCTCTTTTTTCTTTTTCCTGTGCTCTTCAGGAGCCTCTTCTTTTACGGGCTCGATATACCGCTCTTTAAGGAAACGAATCAGTTTCGGCCCGACGAAAATAGTGATCAGGAGTGCGGTTATCGCCGCCGCGCTGGCCCTGAAGGTAATGTATTCGACGACACCGAATCCGGGTGGATCGAAACGGTTGTTTATATATTGCAGTATATAGTAAAGCATAACACGAAAATTGTTGTTTTAGCCGGCGGCATGCTTCATGAGCTTCTCGGCGAACCGCTCGAGCCTCATGCCTCTCGACGCTTTTAAAAGAAGGACATCACCGGGATGCAGCAAAGCATCCAGCGTCTCCTGAAGCGTTTCTTCTTCCATGAAGCTGCCGGAACATTTCGCCCCTGCAGCCATGCAGATATTGGCTGCCTCCTCGCCGAACGTGAAAAGGATATCGAGCCGGTCAAGACCGGACGCGTAACGCCCTATGTTCCGATGCTCAGCAGCACTCCCTTCGCCAAGTTCGAGCATGTCTCCCAGCACCGCCACCCGCTTGCCCTTTACAGGCAGTTCACACAGGAGGTCAAGAGCCTGGCGCATTGAATCGGGATTGGCGTTATAGGTATCGTTAACGACAATTGTTCCTCCGGCATTCTGGAACTCGAGACGCTTCCATCCGCTCTCCGGACTGAGGCGCTCGAGAGCGCTGCCGATATCCTGCGGCCGCAGTCCGAAATACAGACCTACCGCCGCTGCCGCAACGGCATTGGAAACATTATGCCTCCCGGCAAAACTGAGACACACATGCACGAACTCATCGTGTGACGTCAATCTGAACTGTGCTTTGCCGGTAGCCTCAATCCGGACATCCTCGGCCCAGACACTGCAATCGTTCCCTTTGACTCCATAGAGAACCTTGTTGACGGAACCGACTGCCGCATCAACGAGCCGTCTGTCGTCGCCATTAAGGAAAATGATGCCGCTGTTCTGGTCAAGATAGCGGAAAAGAGCTGTCTCCGCCTGCGTAACGCCTTCAAGATCAACAAGATATTCGAGATGCTCGTGTCCGATATTTGTTAACAGTCCATGTGTCGGCCTGGCAATATCGCATAGCAGTTCCATCTCGCCGGGATGATTGATCCCCATTTCAACGACGGCAAGCTCGTGATCCTCTTTGAGGCCGAACAACGTGAGCGGAACGCCAAGGTGATTATTGAGATTTCCCTCGCTCATATGAACGTTGTAACGACTTCCAAGCACAGAGGCTGTCATCTCTTTTGTCGTGGTTTTACCATTGCTCCCGCCGATGCCGACCAGAGGAATATCAAATGTCATTCGGTAGGCAGCGGCAAGAGACTGCAGCGCGGCGACCGTATCGTCGACCACGAGGCAGCGGAACGCTTCATTGCCCTCATCGGCGACATGCCGGTCGTACCACTCTTTTGAAACAACGGCGCATGCCGCCCCCTTTTCGAAGGCCTGCGCCGCAAAATGATGTCCGTCGGTCTTCTCGCCTTTGAGCGCGAAAAAGATTTCCCCTCCCTGCATCTTTCGAGTGTCAATGACCACTGACGGCTCATGGAAAACCAGAGGATCATCGTCCGGAAAACCGGCAAGACGACCTCTTTTTTCAAAATCAGCTCTTTCAAGACAAGCTTTCATAGTTTCGATCTGTTCTTTTGCTCCTGCATCAATACGATAGTTTTCGCTGACGCAATGCTGCTTGTGCCGCTTCCCTGTCGGAAAAGTGCCGTCGACGGCCTGCTGTTTCCTGACAGGTTTCGTGACCCTTTCCGGCAACCAGCAGAATATCACCTTCTTTCATCAGATTTACTCCGCTGCGGATTGCTTCTGCCCTGTCGGCGATCCTCATGAAAAGAGGAACGGAAATTCCTTTGACGATATCGTCGAGAATTGTATCCGGCTCTTCATTTCGTGGATTATCCGATGTAATAATGATCGTGTCGGCACCGTTCGAAGCTGCCGCGCCCATCTTCGGCCGTTTTTCCCTGTCGCGATTCCCTCCGCAGCCGAAGACGACAGCAAGCCTGGATTCCGGTTTTGCAAGTTCACGCAATGTCCCGAGCACTTTTTCAAGTGCGTCAGGGGTATGCGCATAGTCAACGACAACAGAACAGCCGTCTCCCTCCGTACTGACGATCTCCATTCTGCCATCGACCGGCTCAGCCTCTTCGAGTGACCGGACAGCCATGTCAGGCTCCACTCCCATGGCTGTTGCAGCCGCAAACACTTCAAGCATATTCATAACGTTATAGCGCCCCGGAAGACGGAATGACGCAGTAATACGGTTCCGGCCGTTATCTATCTGGACCACGCTCTTTTCCATGTCTGCCGAAACCACAACTGCCTGCAGTAGAGCGCCTCCGGCACAGTTGAACGCCTTTTCTCCGACTGAACAGCAAAAAAGAGAAGCATCTCCACGATTTGCCGCCATGAATTCCGCCCACGGATCGTCCGCATTGACAACGGCAAAACCCCCGGGCCTGATCGAACCGAACAGCTTTTGTTTCGCCCGGGCATAGTCATCCATTGTACGATGAAAATCAAGATGATCCTGTGTCAGATTTGTAAAAACCGCTCCCTTGAAGCCAATACCGTCTGTTCTCTGTAAAGCCAGTGCATGTGAGGATACTTCCATAACCACCGCAGTGCATCCCCGTTCGGCCATCATGGCAAACAGACGATGGAGTTCTTCGGCTTCAGGAGTCGTTTTGTCGAGAGGGATCGTTTCACCTCCCGCCATGGCATGGCCTGTACCGATATAGCCCGTGCATATGCCGCAATCGTTCAAAACTTTCGCCATGAGGCGTGCCGTTGTTGTCTTGCCGTTCGTGCCGGTCACCCCGATGATATCGAGCGAGTCGGCAATATCACGATAGAATCGTTTGGCTATCCTGGCCATCGCTGTTCTCGAATCAGGAACCGCAACATAGACAACCTTTTCGTTCAGATTCTCAGGGACTTTTTCACAGACAACAACACGTGCTCCGTTACGAACCGCCTGATCGATATAGCCGTGTCCATCGGTTTCGAAACCCTGCACAGCGATAAAAAGAGAGCTGTCGGTGATCCTGCGGGAGTCGGATGCAATCCCGCTGATCGTAAGCCCGGTATTGCCGCTGCCGGCAAACCGCACCACATCCAGACAATCCAGTAATCCCTGCAGCCTCATCGATTCCATCTTTTCATTGGATTGTACTCACCTGATCACCACGACGAACCTCGGCTGCCCCAAGCGTCACCTGCACAACCGATCCTGCATCAACCATCGATCCCGAAGCCGTCGCCTGCGCCGTGACAACATCCTCAAGGCTCCCCCTGTACTCCATAACCAGCTCCGACCATTCAAGAAGCTTCCTTGCCTCCTTGCCCGGAAGTCCGACCAGCTGAGGAACCGATATCTGCGACAGGGAATCGAGCTCACGCTGCCGGGGCGATACAAGTGCGAGCTTATGCTTGAGGGGCTCTGATATGGCGATCATCCTTTTACTGATGGCAGCAAATACCGGGGCGGCCACCGAGCTGGCATAATATTCGGTTTTCGGCTCGTCGACAACGACAATTGCCGCAATTTCAGGCTTGTCGGCCGGAAACATCCCTGCAAAAGAAGCCACGTAATCCCCCCTATGATATGACCCGTTTTTAAGTTTTTGAGCCGTTCCGGTTTTTCCGGCCACCGCTATTGCAGGCAAAGCCGCAAGAGAACCGGTTCCTTCAGAGACAATAGGCTCGAGGTACTCTTTGATCATGTACCTTGCTGTTTCGGGATTAACGACCTGCCGGACCGATTTCGGGCTGGTCTGCCTTACAACAGCGCCGTCCCTGTCTACAATGCTTTTGACAACATAGGGGCGCATCATCATGCCGCCATTTGCAACCGCGGCATATGCCTGCAGCACCTGCAAAGGCGTTGCCGTAAAGGCATATCCGTATCCCATCCAGGGAAGTGTGGTCCTGTCCCATTTATCCGGCTTTTTCAGAAGCCCTTTTGACTCTCCCATCAGATCGATACCGGTTCTCTCTCCGAACCCGAACCGTTTTATATACCGGTAGTAGGTCTCAGGACCCAATGCCATTGCTGTTTTTGCCGCAACAACATTGCTCGAATGCACCATTGCATCGCGAAATGTCAGGCGATCGAATTTTTCATGGTCCCGAATCACCCTCCGATGGACAACCAGGGTACCGTTATGCGCGTTGAGCGAATCGCCTGCCTGTCTGTGCAGCACCTCTGTTGCCGCCGCCGCCATAACGATCTTGATGGTTGATCCCGGCTCGAAGGCATCGGTTATCGCCCGGTTTCTTGCTTTTTCAGGACGATACCCGCGCCGGTTGTTCATGTTGAAAGAAGGGTAGCTGGCCATAGCAAGGACTTCGCCGGTTCTGACATTCATCACAATTCCGGTTGCCGCTGCGGCATCGAAGCGGCCGGCAGCTTTCTGAAGTTCATCCTCGACGATTGACTGGATATCGGCATCGATCGTCAACTGCAGGCTCATACCCTCGCGGGCCGGAATCTGCTCTTCGTCGGCATCGATAAACCGCTCGCCAGTGGCATTGCGCTGAAAAACCTTGATCCCGTCATGCCCTTTGAGCTCTTCGTGATATTTTTTTTCAAGCCCGCTGATGCCCTGGTTATCCCGGTCTGTCAACCCGATAAGCTGCGAGGCAATATTGAGATAGTAGCGCTGCTGCTCTTTTTCGTAACCGACGCCCGTCACCGCTTTTTCCATGAGCTTCTGCGCACGTGCAATTGGCACGGACCGCTCCATCCAGACAAACCGGTTCTTTTTTTGAAGTTTTCGCCTGTAATGATATCTGCTTTTCCCGAAATGACGGGCAAACAGAGCGGAGACTTCCGGGACCCTGTTAACAGTGTCCCTTTTGCCGTTGCTTCTCCTCGGGGTGTTGCGGACAAGGTACGGATCGGCATAGAAGGATATCATCTGGACACTCTCGGCAAGGCATCTGCCCGAACGGTCCAGCATTCGCCCCCTTTTGGCCTGCACACTCATCTCGCGCTCATGCTGCCGGGTGGCCATTTTTTTGTATTTCTGAACATCGACGATCTGAACGCTCAGCAAGCGGACAACGATAAGCGAGAGAAGAGAAAGAAAAATGAGCCCGACGACTAGAAGGCGCCATCCGAACTCTTTGTTCGAAGCGCCTTTCGAAGCTGCCGGGTCTCGTTTTTTTTGCATGCCCCAACCCCCTTCAGTCAGCCGTGACGATTACAGCCGGCTCAATCCGGGCTTTCAGCCCCATGCTTTCGGCCCGCTCCGTTATATTATGAACCGCGTGAACCTCCTGAAGCTGAAGCTCCAGTGCCGCATTAATGCTTTTGCTGATCCCGATACGTTCACGAAGACGCTCGTTTTCCATCGAAAGCGAGTTGATCGTCAGCAGATTATTGATATAGATGAGCAGAAACACCGTCCCGATAAAAATTATGACAAAGGTCCGCAAACTGAGCAGGGTACGGACACCGGCCTGATTGTCCGCCTTTTCAACGGCTTGCGGCAACCCGCCGTCAAACCGCCTCGCAGACACTCTCTGCGATGCCTTTCGGAACGCATAGGCCTCCTGCCCCACGCTGACAAACGCCGATTTCAGAGGATGCAGCCTGTGAAGCACTCCTTTCAGCATGGAAAACATATGATCAAAAGAAATCTGTTGTTGAGCAATATATTTCATCTCTTCCTCCTCATCTTCTAATGGCTCCCGGCAGTGACCGTCACCTTCACCCTCAAGGGACCGGTTCTTCGGCCTGTGTTTCAATTTTTTCGACCACTCTCAGCTTTGCACTTCGCGAGCGTGGATTGGAACGCACTTCATCCTCCGATGCAACAATGGGCTTCGTGGTAACGGTCCTGAATGCAGCCCGCCGCAGCGGTTCGCGAAGCCCAACACCTTTCGGCCCCCAGTCATCTCTGGCAATTGCCGAAAAGTGCCGTTTTACTGCACGGTCTTCGAGAGAGTGGTAGCTGATAACAGCCATCCTCCCGCCCTGGTCGAGAAGTTCCGTACCCTCTTTCAATACCCGTTCAAGAACGCCCATTTCATCATTCACCACAATTCTCACCGCCTGAAATATCCGTGCAAGCGACTTGACCTGCCACTCCTTCCCCCTGACAACCCCCCTGACAATAGCTGCAAGATCGCCGGTACTCGAGATATCGCCGTTCTTCCTTCGCCACGCACAAACCGCTTCGGCTATCGTTCTGCTCAAACGCTCCTGGCCATACCTGAAAAAAATACCTGCCAGTTCATGGGCATCCATGCTGTTGAGAATATCCGAGGCTTTTGTACCGGAATCTGTTGCCATTCGCATGTCAAGCGGACCTTCCCTGAGGTAACTGAAACCTCGCTCTGCCTTATCGATCTGGTAGGACGAAACGCCCAGATCGAGCAAAATAAAGGTCACCGGCATGTGGTTGCTGCGGCTCGCCCTGAATGCCGCCACTATTTCGGCAATATCCTGAAAATTAGCCTTGACCAATCGGGTCATCCCGGAATACGCAGCCAGTTTTTTTTTTGCTTCCGCGAGTGCATCGCTATCCTGATCGATACCGATCAGAAACGAATCCTTTTCGATACCTCTTCTGCAGAGCTCCTGTACAATAGCCTCCGCATGTCCTCCGCCACCGAGCGTTGCATCGATAGAGAGCCCCTCTCTTGCCGGCAACTGCGCAACAACCTCATGCACCATTACCGGATGGTGGTACGGAACTTTGTCCATGCGCCCCCTTGAAATACTTTGTTGCAAGCTCCTGAATATCCGAGCCGTTCTCCCTGAGTACGGCCTCGAGGCTTTCGGGCGACCAGAGACTCATCTTGCTGTTTTCGCCGATGATGACAACATCTTTCGTAATTCCTGCATGCTGCATGAATTCCCTGGGAAGAGCGATCCGGCCCTGACGGTCCATTTCAACGCTATCGAGGCTTTCATACATCAGCGTCTTGAGCATCCGCTCCTCGGGATTGAAATCCGAAAGAGCAGAAAGGCTCTCTTCCTTATCTTCCCACACATGGGGCTCGTAGAGTTCAAGGGAACCGTCGATCGCTTTCATGACATAGAAAAGTGCCTGCTTCGAATCCGGGCTCCTGACATCCTGCACCGAAGCCAGCCGCTTCCGGAAACGTGCCGGGATCATAAGCCTGCCTTTTTCGTCGATTGCGTGCTGCTCTTTTCCGATAAAACCCGCCATATCTCGCACATTTTACCCCAAACTTTACCACTCTCTACCACTTTAATGTAAAAAAAAGCCACCGAGATTAAAACAGAAGAGTTTTGTCCCTCAACCCAACACGTTTGAATCAACTGAACAACTTTTGCCTAAATTGAGCGATTGTCGAGCCCCGTGAAATCAAGATCGTATATTTCACAGGGCCGGATCTGCTTCATTACAGGGAACTTGCGTCCCGACTTGTCGGGATTTCAAAAAATGCGGCTCTTTATCAGTTTTCACACTCACCCGACAGGTGATGGATAATCCTTTTACAAACACAGCATAACAGA
>JANQHB010000033.1 GCA_028277225.1 Chlorobium sp. | reverse complement strand
CGGCATTACCGTATTCGGAATACCGGCAGGTTATCGATCTTATAAAGGACGGTTCATGTCTGTTCATTCATCATGGCGATAAGAACTATGTCGGCCGTTCTCCACTCCTGAATTCCGGTTTTTCTCTTCAGAATCCAGCCTGACAGACGCTCCATGGTCTGATACCGGGCTGACGTTTATGCTCTGTTTTTCAGGGTTTCCGACAGAGGGAACTCTGAATGCTCTGTCTGTTGTTTTCTTCAGTACATTTACTCCCGCCTAAACTGAGCGTTTCAAGAAATGCTCCATTATAGTAAGTTTATTAAAAACTATCTGTTATACTGTGTTGGTAAAGAGAATATCCATCACCTGTCGGGTGAGTGTGAAAACTGATAAAGAACCACATTTATTGAAACCCTTCGGGATTGCCGATCATACCGGATCTGCTTCGTTACAGGGAACTTGCGGTAGATCACTACAGCGGCATTCCCTGTGCCTCGCATCTCCGGCATGCTCGACAATCGCTCAATTTAGATAGTATGAATCATTATACGATCAGTTATTTCAGTACCAGCCCTTCGGAAATACCTTCCTTGAGCAAGGCTGTAGGTCAATATGTCGAGGACGGTGGTTCGCTGCTCGTGAGAGCGCGACTCCGTTCACAGCTTGCAACGCCGGTTCAGCAGGAAGAGTTTGTTCGTCATGCCGTCGGTGCCGATGTCGTTATCCTTCGCCTCATGGGCGGAAAGGCTTCATTCCCCGCTTTTGACGAATTGATCGAGGCATGCCGGGAGAGAAAGGAACAGGGAGAAAACGTTCCTTTGCTGATCATTCAGTCGGCTGGAGGCGATGATGAGGCGCTCGAACTTGCAAAGACGTACAGTGCGCTATTTGGCAGCGAGGAAGGAGAGACGATCCAGCGCTATCTCCTGAACGGTGGTACGGTGAATTTCAGGAACATGCTTTCATTTCTCCATAATGTGCTTTTTTCAACAGAGTATCCGATCGATCCTCCTGAAAGGCTTCCGCACCAGGGGATCTATCATCCCGATTTTCCGCATCATGACGATATCGAGGGATATCTTCGGAAACATGTCGACCCTTCAAAGCCGACCGTTGGACTCTGGTTCTACCAAAGCTATTTTATTGATGGGGACCTTGCGGCATTCGACTGTTTGATCAGGGAAATCGAACGACAGGGCGCCAATGTCATCGCGGTTTTTCATTTGCGCTACAAAGATGCGATGCGCGGCAACAAGGGATCGGATTATGTCGCGCGGACTTTTTTCATGGACGCAGAAGGCAGAAGCAGGATCGATGTGCTGATAAATCCGCTCCTGTTTTCCCTCACCATGAATTCTCCTGAATACAGAGATATACTGCCAGGGCTCGACGTGCCTTTCCTTCAGGCTCTCATGACATTCCAGTCCGCTGAAGAGTGGGAAAAAAGTATTCAGGGGCTTGGTACGATGGAAGTATCCTTTTCGGCGGCGCAGCCTGAATTCGATGGGGCCCTGATCACTGTTCCTTTCGCTTCAAAGGAGGAGGCAGGTATCGACAGTCTGACCGGAGCTCAGCTCGTCAAGATCATGCCGATCGAGGAAAGAGTGAAAAAACTGGTCTCTCTTTCGCTCAGATGGGCTCTTCTGCGAAAGAAGCCCAACCGTGAAAAACGTATTGCAGTCATTTTTCATCATTATCCTCCGAGAAATGACAGGATAGGATGTGCGGTCGGTCTCGACAGTTTCGAGAGTGTCAGGCAGCTGCTTGGAAGAATGGATGATGAGGGATATGCCGTCGAGAGGGGATATGAAAACGGGGATCGGCTGGCAAAAGAATTGCTCGACGGCATGACATGCGATCGCCGGTGGCTGACGGCGGACAGGATGGCTGAAAAAGCGGAAGCCGCTGCGGAATCCGGAACCTATATGCCATGGCATGAAAAACTTCCTGAGGCAGCAAGAATCCGTATGCAGGAAAACTGGGGTGAGATGCCGGGGGATCTGTTCGTTCATGACGGCAAACTTCTGTTTCCCGGAACACTCAACGGCAATGTTTTCATTACCATCCAGCCTCCGAGGGGCAGTCTCGAACGTCAGGACCAGCTGGTCCATGATCCTGTTCTGCCGCCGCCGCATCATTATCTGGCGCAGTATCGCTGGATACGCGATGTCTTCAAAGCCGATGCGGTGATGCACGTCGGCAAGCACGGAACGCTGGAATGGCTGCCGGGAAAAGCTCTGGGGCTGTCGCAGGAATGCTTTCCGGATCTTGCGATCATGGAGCTTCCCAATATCTATCCCTATATCATCAACGATCCGAGCGAAGGGACGCAGGCGAAAAGGCGGTCGAACTGCTGCATTGTCGATCATCTCACGCCGGCTTATACCAATGCCGATCTTTACGAAGAGATGGCAAACGTGGATAATCTGCTTTGCGATTACGCAAACGCGAAAAACACAGACCCCGGAAAACTCGATGTGCTGAAACCGATGATCTGGGATGCCCTGACAGAGGCCGATCTGCAGCATGATACCGGTTATGACCGGCAAAAAGCCATGGTGGATTTCGACGGGTTTCTCGAAAAACTTCATGCGTATCTGGACGAGATTGCCGATACCATGATTGCCGACGGTCTGCACACCCTCGGCATCGCCCCGGAAGGCGAAAGGCTCGTTGAAATGATCGTGCAAATGATGCGGCTCGATCAGGGAGGCGTTCCTTCGCTTCGGGAATCCATTCTCACGGAAATGGGATATGAGTATGACGAGCTTCTTGCAGGCAAGGGTACCAGGGCTTTTTCCGGTTCGACAAAGACCGGTGGAGAGATCATTCGTGAAGCACATGAGAACGCTCTGGCAATGGTTCGGATGCTTGCAGAGCATGATTTCTCGCATGACGCACCTGAAATGGTTTCCCGCTCGATGGGGGCGATCGTATCCGGCGGGGTCTTGACGGGGCTCGAGTACATCTGCGAGGAGCTCGTACCCGATATTCGAAAGGTACGTGATGAAGTCGATGCGTCCCTCAAAGGATTTTCCGGGCGGTATGTGGACGCCGGGCCATCCGGGGCGCCGACAAGGGGACAGGCGGATATTCTGCCGACTGGACGAAATTTCTACTCGGTGGATCCGCAGAAAATTCCGACTCCTGCAGCGTGGAAGGTCGGCATGAGCCTTGGCGATGCCCTCGTGGAACGGTACCTCGAGGAGCATGGCGACTACCCCAGGAGCATCGGTATCATTCTTTTCGGAGGTGCCACCATGCGTTCGGGCGGGGACGACCTGGCAGAAATCTTTTACCTGATGGGGGTCCGGCCGGTCTGGAAAAAAGGCAGCGGGTACGTTTCAGGTCTTGAAATCATTCCATCCAGCGAGCTCAAATGGCCGAGGCTCGACATCATGCCGAGGATCTCCGGTTTTTTCCGTGATGCGTTTCCCTTGCTTGTCGAGCGCATCGACGATGCTGTCAAGATGGTTGCTGCACTTAACGAGCCGCCGGAGATCAACCTTGTCCGACGCAATGTGCTTGCCGATGTCGAGGAATACCGGAACGAGGGCATGAGCGAAGACGAAGCTCTGCGTGAGGCGACATTCCGGGTGTTCGGCTGCCCTCCGGGAACCTACGGGGCAGGTGTCGAAGAGCTGATCGAATCGAAAAACTGGGAGACGCAGGATGACCTGGCCGACAACTATGTCCGCTACTCGTCTCATGCCTATGGTCGTGGTTCGTATGGCAGGCAGAAGCCGGCAACGTTCAGAAAAGTGCTTTCGCGGCTCGATGCAACGGTAAAAAACGAAGACTCGCGCGAGTACGACATGTTTTCCTGCACCGATTACTACAACTATTACGGTGGCCTGATCACTGCGGCAAAGCAGGAACGGGGGGAACTGCCGTTCGCACTTGTCGGCGACAGTTCGGATCCCGACCGTGTCCGGGTCCGTTCAACTTTCGAGGAGGCAAAGCATATCTTCCGTTCCCGTCTGCTCAATCCCAAATGGCTCGAGGGCCTGAAACGCCATGGATACAAGGGGGCCGGGGACATTTCCAAGATGATGGATGTCATTCTAGGCTGGGATGCAACCGCCGAGGTTGTTGAAGACTGGATGTACGAGCGTGTTGCGGGCAAGTATGTGCTGGACGAGGGAATGAAAAAATGGATGCAGGAGGTCAATCCCTATGCACGGCAGAATATTCTCGACAAACTGCTCGAGGCGATCAGCCGGGGCATGTGGAGCGCGACGGACGAAATGAAATCGCGTTTACAGGAAGAGTACCTCGAGACCGAGGGGGAGATAGAGGAGATCAGTGAATGAGCCCGAAACGTTTTTTCCTGATTGCCTGTGCAAACATGATTGCGCTTTTTCTGATCCAACAGCTGTGCCTGGCTGCCGAAAGGCAGAAAGTCAAAACAGTCAAAACGGCGGAAGAAATCCGGACGATGGATGAGATGGATACGATGCCCCGCCAGGGGAATGGATTGCCGGTATGAATTATAATTTCTGAAACTGTCATGCTCTCAAAACTCTATCCTTTTTCTGCGGTAATCGGCCAGGAAGAACTCAAGCATGCGCTGCTGCTCAATGCAGTCAATCCCCGTATCGGAGGGGTTGTCATTCGCGGGGAAAAAGGAACCGCGAAGTCGACGACGGTAAGGGCCCTTGGGGAACTTCTCCCTCCTGCTGATGAATCCGCAAACGAAGGTGAAAAGCGTCCAGGGGTGATTACCCTGCCGCTCAACGCTACGGAAGATATGGTTGCGGGCGGTATCGATTTTCACTGCACCGTGCGTGACGGGTACAGGGTTTTTCAGCCAGGCATTCTGGCCAGGGCGGACAAGCGGGTTCTCTACATCGACGAGGTCAACCTGCTTGATGATCACATCGTCGATCTTGTGCTCGATGCTGCAGCTTCTGGGGAAAACCGTGTCGAGCGCGAGGGGATATCATTCTGTCATCCAGCTTCGTTCGTGCTTGTCGGTACGATGAATCCCGAAGAAGGAGAGATTCGTCCCCAACTGCTCGACCGGTTCGGTTTCTGCGTCGAGGTTTCTGCCGAACATGATGCGGAGAAACGTGTGGAGATGATGTTGTGCCGGGAATCCTTCGACGAGAACCGTGAAGCCTTCATTGCCTCGTACGGCAAGGAAAATGAACGGATAGCCGGCAAGATCCTTGCGGCAAGGCGGATGCTGCCGAATGTCCGGATGACTTCGCATCTGCGCGGTTTCATTTCCGAACTGTGCCGCAGCAGCAACGTCGCAGGCCACCGGGCTGACCTTGTTATCGAGCAGGCGGCAAGAACCAATGCTGCATTCCGAGGATCGAGCGTTGTCGAGGTCGATGATATTACTGCTGTAGCGTCTCTTGCCCTTGCGCACCGTCGGAGGGATCCGGTCCCTCCGCCTCCTGAACCGCTACAGTCTCAGGAGCGGCAGAACCGGGATGAACAGCCCGAACAGGATCGGGGAAACAAAGAGCAGGAACAGGCAGGTCCGGATGAAGAGGAGGATAACGGCGGGCAGGACTTCCCCGATGGACGGTCCGGGCCGGAAGAGCGCCCTTCAGAGAATCGGGCAGAAGAAGAGCGGCAAAAGGCTCCTGAACAGAGCGGGGATAGTGATGATGCCGATGAGGCAGCCTTGCCCGAACAGGTGTTCGAGATAGCAGCTCCCTTCAAGGTGCGTCCGATCAGTTCCCCGAAAGACCGTGCGATGCGACGCGGTTCAGGCAGACGTTCCCGTTCAAGGGTGCTGCAGAAGCAGGGCCGCTACACTAAAAGCACCATGAAGCGCAGAAACAACGATATCGCTCTCGATGCGACGCTGCGGGCCGCGGCTCCTTTTCAGCAGCATCGGGAAAATCTCAATGGCATGGCGGTGATCCTGCATGATCAGGATATTCGTGAAAAGATCCGCGAGAAGCGTCTGGGCAATCTCCTGATCTTTGTTGTCGACGCCAGTGGTTCCATGGGGGCCAAAGGAAGAATGGCGGCATCGAAAGGAGCTGTCATGTCCCTGTTGATCGATGCGTACCAGAAACGCGACAAGCTTGCCATGGTTTCGTTCCGCAAAGATTCGGCAACGGTCAACCTGCCCGTAACCTCGTCGGTCGAACTTGCTGCAAAACTGCTCAGGGAGATGCCTGTCGGAGGCAGAACCCCTTTTTTCGCCGGCCTGTTGAAAGGCTACGAAATTGCACGCAACCACCTTCTCAAGGAACCCGACGCGCGCCCGATGATCATCATCGTGACCGACGGCAAGGCAAACAAGGCTCTCGGAGGGCGGAAGCCCCTTGATGAGGTCTTCGATCTTTCACTGAAAATCGCCGGTGAAGAACGTATCCGTTTTCTCGTGGTAGACACCGAAGAACCGGGGCTGGTGAATTTCGGACTTGCCCGCAAGATAGCCGGCATGCTGCAGGCGGAGTATTTCAAGATCGACGACCTGCAGGCCGATACTCTTCTGAAAATTGTAAAAAATACAACATCATGAAACAGCAGTACACCTATCCGTTTACCGCTATTGTCGGCCAGGAGCAGATGAAGCTGGCGCTTGTGCTCAATATTATCAATCCAACCCTTTCGGGAGTCCTGATCCGCGGGGAGAAGGGAACTGCAAAATCGACCGCCGT
Organism: Chlorobium sp.; assembly: GCA_028277225.1. Lineage (GTDB taxonomy): Bacteria > Bacteroidota > Chlorobiia > Chlorobiales > Chlorobiaceae > Prosthecochloris. The sequence continues at coordinate 159,261 of JANQHB010000033.1, read as the reverse complement.
GCGTGCGCTTGCCGATATTCTTCCTGAAATCGATGTTATCAGCGCCGTTCCTTTCAATCTGGCTCCGGACGAAGATCCCGAGGTTATCCGGGAATGTTTCGCAGTTTCGGGTGGAACGCTTCCCCTGGAAACAACGCCTGCTGTTGAAAAGTATAAAGTAAAGGTTGTCGAGCTTCCGGTCGGGGCAACCGAGGACCGTGTTGTCGGTACGCTCGATCTGGAGCATGCCCTGAAAGCCGGCGAAAAGCGGATCGAGCCGGGCCTGCTTGCCCTGGCCCATCGCGGAATTCTTTATGTGGACGAGGTTAACCTGCTCGACGACCACGTTGTCGATGTGCTGCTGGATTCCGCAGCGATGGGAGTCAACACGATCGAGCGGGAGGGGGTTTCATTCGCTCATCCTTCCCGTTTTACACTAGTCGGCACCATGAACCCTGAAGAGGGTGAGCTCAGGCCGCAGCTGCTCGATCGTTTCGGCCTGTGCGTTCATATCGAAGGTATTACCGATCCGAATGAACGTGTTGAAGTCATGGAAAGGCGGTTTGCTTTCGAGGAGTACCCCGAAGCGTTCTGTCAGCGCTGGTCCGAAGAATCGGAGAGGCTTGTCGAACGCATCAAAAAGGCCACGGAACTCTACCCGTCAGTGAGCGTCAGCAGGGAGAGCCTGATGGCGATTGCCAACTACTGTCTTGAAGTCGGTGTTGACGGACATCGGGGAGATATCATAATCATGAAAACAGCCAAAACGATTGCCGCATATGAAGGGCGAAAGGCAGTGGAACAGGGCGATATTGACACGGCAGCCATGCTTGCCCTGCCGCATCGCATTCGCCGCCAGCCATTGCAGGATATTGTAATGGATGTCAGTTCGGTTCTGAAAAGCAGGGCATTTGAAAGAGTTTCCGGATGAACAGGTTCACTGAACTGCAACTTCAATTTCGCGTTTGCCATGAAGACCATAGCATTTTTCAACAATGTCCACAGTTCGGCGATCTGGCATCAGCTTTCTGCATCGATGCTCGATGAAGGTATCATTCTCAAAACCTTCGGGTTCGGGAGTGAAGCGGTTCTTGCAGAAGCCATAGAAAAAGGTGAAATCGATATTCTCCTGACCAATGTTTCGAGGGATATGCCGGGTTTTTCCGATCTGCATGAATCGATGATCAAGGTGCCGGTCCGGGTCGGTCTGGGCTCGGGACTGCCATCCGGTTTTTCGACGTTCAGCGAAGAGGATACGGATGCGATCAGCAGATATTTCGAGGTGTTGTCCAAAGACAATTTCGGACAGGGACTGCGACGTGTGGCAGGGCTTGACCATGAGCCCTGCAGGGAGGTTTCAAGTTCGGGAATCTACCATCCCGATGCCGAAGAGTGTTTTTCCGACGTTCAATCCTATCGAAACTGGCTTGAAGGGAAAAACCTTCTGGCTTCCGGTGCGCCGGTGGCTGGAATTATCATGCACTACAGTCAGCTTGCCGAGGGGAATCACGCCGATATCGATGCTCTTATCCGGGAGCTTGAAGAACAACGGCTTGTCCCGTTCTGTGTGTTCTGCGACAGCATGCAGGAAAAGACGGTGGACCGCGATATACTCTATCCCTGGTATCGTTTTTTCAGTGCCGGGGAACTTCGCCCTGATATCATTCTCAATTTTCTCATGGGCCGTCTGATCGCTTCGGTTGAAGACAGGGATATTCTGAACGATCTCAACGTGCCGGTTATGCAGCTGGTTCGTCATTTTACACTATCCCCTGAACAATGGCTCGAAGATCCGGTGGGAATAAGCGCCATGAGTCTGACCCATTCACTTGTGCAGCCGGAAATGTTCGGGGCGATCGATCCGATGATGGTTGCAGGTTCCAAGCGAAACCCAGGGGATCCCTATACGGTCTATAACGCTCTTCCGATTCCTGAACGGATCCGGATGGTTGTGCGGCGTGCCTGGCGGTGGGTGCGGCTGAGAAGGCTTCCGAACATCGAGAAGCGGGTGGCGGTCGTTCTGCACAACAATCCCTGCAAGGGGGGCGAAAGTACGATCGGCATGGCGGCCGGGCTCGATACGTTCGAGAGCCTCGTGAGACTCCTCCGGAAAATGCAGGAGGAAGGCTATCATGTCGGCACTGTTCCCGGGAACGGAAAGGCATTGCTCGATATGATCCATGAGCGCAAGGCTCTTCACGAGTTCCGCTGGACGACCGTCGATGAAATTGTCCGCAAGGGCGGCGTGCTGCACACCATGACCCGCAGGGAGTACGAGATACGATTCAATGCTCTCGACGCAACGTCGAGAAACAAAGTCAATAAGGACTGGGGAGAATTTCCGGGACAGGGTATGGTCTGGAAAATGAACGGTGAGGATGCGCTTCTCATTACCGGATTGCGGTTTGGAAACGTGTTTGTCATGGCCCAGCCGAAACGCGGCTGCTACGGTGCCCGCTGCGACGGCGAAGTCTGCCGGATTCTGCATGATCCTGATCTTGCCCCGCCTCACCAGTGGCTGGCGACCTATTTCTGGATCCGGGAGCAGGCCGACGCCGTCATCCATTTCGGAACCAGCGGTTCTCTCGAATATCTTCCAGGCAAGCGGGCCGTGCTGTCGGGAAACTGTTTCAGTGACATTTCGCTCGGAGAGCTGCCCAACATCTATCCCTATATCATGGATGTGCCGGGTGAAGGCATGACGGCAAAGCGCAGGGGGCGGGCCGTGATCGTCGATCATCTGACGCCTGCCAGTCGTCCGGCACACGTTTCCGAAGAGCTTTCGTCATTCGAGGAGATGCTCGCTCAATACCGCCGTGCAGCTGACGGCAACGAACGTTCCCGTCTAGCGTCGCTCGGCAAGAGCATGCTCGATCGGGCGGTGAAGCTTCGTTTTCTCGATGAAGGCGCTGCAGTGGACGATCTTTATGAGGGCATCGAGCGGTTTTCACGTCAGATAGAGCGGGTAAAACGCTCGATGGTTCCCGATGGCATGCACCTGTTCGGTCAGGTTCCGGATAGCCGTGCCGTTGCCGCCATGATCCTGTCGGCGGCTCTGCGTTCTCCGGCGGGGAAGTTCTCATATCAGGAGATCGCTGCGCGTCATCCTTCTCCCGGAGGAGATCCCTTTGTCGATGCTCTCGATGTCGTGACCGCCATACTCGACGAAACAGACGTTCGGGACGGCATGGCGCCGGGTATCGGCCGGCTTGCGCCCGGCCTGAAGCGCTGGTGCCGTGAGATGGCCGCGGGGATTGCCCGTGCCGGCGACGAAACCGGGAGTCTTCTCAGGGCGCTCGATGGGGAATATGTCGACGCGGGACTCGCGGGTTCACCGTCGTCAGGAAAGATGGACGTATTGCCATCGGGCAGGAATTTTTTCGCTGCCGATATCATGACCCTACCGACCGACGCAGCCCGGGAGGTCGGACGGAATCTTGCCGATCAGCTTCTTGCGAGGTTTTATCGTGAAGAAGGGCGTTTCCCGGAGAGTATCGGCCTGAGTCTCTGGAGTTCGGATGCGTTCAAGTCGGACGGTGAAACGCTTGCTCAGATTTTCCATCTTCTGGGAGTGATGCCTGTCAGGCAGACCAACGGCCGGGTGAACAATATCCGCGTCATACCTGTCGAAGAGCTTGTTGTGGACATCGATGGGGAGCGTATGAAGAGGCCCAGGGTCGATGCAACCATCGAGACCAGCAGTATCCTGCGCGACATGGTGCCTCACTTCATCGTGCTGATCGACAAAGCTGTTGCAGCGGTAAGCGGGCTCGAAGAGCCCATGGAGGTAAACTTTGTCAGAAAACATACCCTCGAGCAGCTTGCCAGACTGCAGGCGGAACTTGCTGAGGAGATGGAGGAGTCTCTTTTGCAGCGCATGGCTCTTTTCAGGGTGTTTTCTTCTGCACCCGGAACCTACGGCTCCGGAGTCGGACTCATGCTCGATGCGTCGGCCTGGGAGAGCCAAAGCGATCTGGGCGAAGCATATATCAACCAGACCGGATTCGCTTACACGGGAGCACAGCTCGATGCCGGTCGCAGGGCGCACAATCTTCTGGCAGATCAGCTTTCCCGTATCGACGTGACCTGCATTAAGCAGAGTTCAGCAGAGTACGATGCACTCGACTGCAGTTGCTATGCATCGAGTGCTGGGGGCATGACCTCGGCGGCATTGTCGCTGTCGGGGAAAAAACCGAAAACATGGTGGATCGACTCGACGTTGCCGGGAGAAAACGATATCCGGGATTTTCGTGATGAAATCGATCGTTCCACAAGAGCCAAACTGTTCAATCGCGACTGGATCGAGCGGATGAAAGAGTTCGGCTTCAAGGGGGCGCAGAGTTTTGCCGCACAGGTCAATACCCTATTCAAATGGAGCGCGACCACAGGGGAAGTGGAAAACCGGATTTTCAACGGTGTTGCAGAAACCTATGTTGCCGATGCTGAAAACCGTGAATGGCTCCGGGAGCAGAATCCCTACGCTCTCGAGGAGATCACCCGCCGCCTGCTCGAAGCCGAGGCCCGAGGTCTCTGGAGAGCGTCTGATGATCTGCTCGAAGAGGTTCGTATGGCAGCGCTCACCCTGGAGGGGGATCTCGAAGAGCGTATAGGTGATGTCGATGAGGATTTTCAAGGTTCGAGAGTCGATGTTTTCACGCGCAACGACGTCGATCTGTGGAAGACGGAATGGACGATGCCAGGAAAGAAGGACGATAGACAACATGTATAAAGAACAGGCAGGGTTCTTCCGGACGGCACTCATCGCGGCGCTGTCCGTTTTTTTCCTGTTTGCCGGGTGCGCGAGCGGTGACAACGACATCGTTTCAGAAAAAGATCATCCCGATAATACCTCGAACCGAATTCCTTTTCGCTATGCGAAACGCCTGACAATGACGGAAATCGGCGATGCGACGTTGATCGATATCATCAAACCCGGCGGGGCAATGCGTGGACTTGCTTACCGCTATCTTCTCGTGCCTGAAGGTGGTGCAGTTCCGGAAGGCTATCCCGATGCTCATGTCGTGCATACTCCCGTTGAGAAAGTAACCTGCGGTATCGGGTTGCACCTGACGATGCTCGAAGAGCTGGGTGTTCTCGAAAATGTTGTCGGAATCGGCAGGGCGGAGTGGATCGGTAATCCCGAGGTCCTTCAAAGGCTGGATTCGGGAACAATCCTTGAGACCGGTATGTCGAACGCCATGAACATGGAAACGATGGTCGAACTCCAGGCAGACCTGGCATTTGTCTTTTCCTCCGGTGGAGAGTATGATATTCACGAGCAGCTTCTCGCCATGGGTATCAGTCCTGCCGTGATCTGCATGCATCTCGAGGAACATCCTCTCGGAGTGCTTGAATGGATCAAATTTTTCGGCGCTTTTTTTGGAAAAGAGGTCGAAGCGGAAAAGTTTTTTACTCAGACGGCGGAACGTTACGAAGCGCTGGAACGGCGTATCCAAGGCCGGTTCGGTGAGCGTCCGGGGGTCATCGTCGGCCACGGTGCAAGGGGGGTATGGAGTACTCACGGTTCGAGCGCCTGGTTTATCCGATTTCTACAGGACGCGGGTGCGGACTATATCCTCGAGGCCCCGGAAGAATACGAGGAGAACCTGATCAGTTTCGAGCATGCATTGAGCGTTGGACTGCGGGCCGAATACTGGGTCAATCCGCTTTATACGGCAAAGTCGCTTTCCGACCTCGTTGAGGACGACAGTCGCTACGGCCAGTTTCTGTCGGTCCGGAAGGGTAACGTTTTCAACAACAATGCAGCAGCATTCGAGAACGGAAAGAACGCATTCTGGGAACTCGGCATGAGCGAGCCGGATGTCGTCCTGGCAGACCTGGTCAGGATTTTTCATCCCGAACTGCTGCCGGACCATGAGTTGAAATATTACCGGAGGCTGGTGAAATGAGAAGAAAAATGATTCCGGCTTCGTATGGTGATGGCTCCATGTGTTTATTTGAGAAAATTGGTATATGATGCCTGATGGCTATGCATGCTGAAAAACATCTGTTTGCTGCTCCCGTCCTTCTGGGAAGGTTCATCAGAAGAAGGGCGGTGGAACGACTTTTTTCAAGCGGGAAGAGAGAGGCGGCTATAGCGTTGGCAAACGCGGTAGAAAAGGGGCATCCGGAAGCGGACACCATATTCCGGCGTCTTCTGCTGCTGCAGCATAGTGAAGAAACGGTCATGCACCGTGCTCTCTGGAACTACTGGAAAACGCATCGATTCGAAGAGCTTCTGAAGAGGCAGGAGACTTCCGGGTCAATCTGTTCGGATATTCGTCTCGCGCTGGCAGCCATGCCGGAAAGCGACTGGGGTAATGGTATTGTTTTCATGCTCTGGAGCCTTCTTGACCGCGATGATATTGCCGATTCGATAGAATCGAGAGGTCGCCATGCCCCTTCTCTTGAAATGGATGCCCTTTTCGGGCTTGTTCGTGGCAACCCGGAGCGCTATCTCGATCTGGAAGATCCCGATTACTCCATTTTTGAAAAAGCCTGGCTTGCTGCAACAGGTGTTCAGCGGCAACGGATAAGTCAGACGGTCCTCAACAGCCAGAAGTCTCGCCTGATCGCAGCCTACGATAAGGCGGTGAGGGACGAGCACGACCCTCAACTGGTCATCGATGCGTTGAAGCTCTGCGGCGATCACGATGCGCTTTTTGATCGCCTGAACGGCTTGCCTTTCAATGGAGCACTCGAGGTGATCGTATTCTGGGCAGAGAACGGCGGGAGACCGAAAGACCCGGCAAAAGCAGCGATTGTCGAACAGGCAATAGAGTTGTATCGTGACGTTGCCGGGCTGCAGCCGCAATCCCGAATGTCCATGCCTCTCGGTACCCAGGAAATATTTTCGTTCTGGACGGAACGGTATCGGAACGACGAGGCTATCCGGCAGGATTTGTCAAGCTCCGATCCGTTCAGACGAGCCGGAGCACTTTATTGCGGCGTGCAGCGGGATTTGATTCCACGCAGTCGGATGCGGGAGATTTTGGTGAACGGTACGTGGCCTGAAAGGCTTGCCGTGCAGTACCTGTTCCACGCACCGGAAGCAGGTGCGCGCAATGAGCATGTTTTCTGGCTTCGTCCTCAGAAGAACTTTGAGGCGGCCATCCTCTCGATGCGCCTGCCCGGCTCGCTTGAAGAAAGCTGTTGTCTGGCTGACCAGCTTCACGGCGCCTTGAGGCAGAGTGATCAGACGCACCGTCACAAGCTCCTGCAACTCTTCACACTTCTGCAGGGCTACTTTCTGCGCGGTCTCATTACGGTTGACAGCAACGATGACGCTACGGAAAGCAACGCAGTGGAGACTGAAGATACCAGGGATGTGGAGTGGTAGGGGCTGGCGATGTCTTGCTATTCAAATAAATCTGATTTCTTTATGAGGCAAAAATCCGGTTTCCTGCAACGTCTTCTCAAGGTCCTGATGAGCAACGATGATTCTGAGTCCTCAGGCGATATGGCTGGATTGCGCCTTGAACTTTTGGAGCGCGATAAGGAAATAGCCCGGCTGAAAAAAGAGTATGCCGTTCAGTTGGAGCGGTCGAAGACGCTCTTCGAACGGGCCGGGCAAGAAGCGGTCGAGGGTTTTTTACATGAGTGTGCTGCACCTCTGTCTACGCTTTCGGCAATGCAGGTTCGTCACGCTGAAAAGGGCGATCTGAATCTTTCCGACCTGTTGCAGGTGGCGTTGTCATTTCGGAAAATCCTTGAGAAACGAGGAGTGGAACAGATTGGTACTGTCGGTGAACAACAACCTTTTGATCCTGCGCTCCACAAAATGCTTGATGGTACCTGTCCACAGCCCGGTGTTGCGGTGCTGATTCGTTTTGCGGGTTGCCGGTTCAATGGCAGGATCATTGCAAAAGCGCAGGCAGGAATCGTCAGGCACAGCTTGGGGCAAGAGGAAGTGGACTGGAGTGGAGGAATGTAGGAAGTGCACTGGGTTGACTGAGTGGACGAATGTAAGCAGTGGACAGATGTGAACAATGTAAGAGAAGAGATGGTTTTTTCATTTATGGGAACAATGGTGTTCCTGGTTTGTGAGAGGGGGTAGTCTATGGCGATTGCTTTTGATTTCGGGACCTGTAACAGTGTTGTCGCTCGCTGGAACGAGGTCCTGAAGGATATTGAAACTCCCGAGCTGCCCAATCTCGGTATTCTCTATCCTCAGCCGGGCGAGAACGATGCGCGGGTCATTCCATCCATGATCCATTTCGGGGAAGGTGACACTCCACTTGTCGGCAGCCAGGTCGCAGGTGCGGGGCTGGTTAATCATCCGGGGACCTTTCGCTGGCTGAAAATGGATATGCTGCGCACAGGTGGAGCCAATCGCGGGCGGCGCGTGAACGGTGAGGTGATCTATCCCCGGCTGGCAGCGAACGATCTGGTGGATCGAATCCTGATGTTTGTGCGCGGTGTGTTTGGCGACATCGATGACGAACTGGTACTGACTGTGCCGGTCGAGGCTTTCGATCACTACATCGACTGGCTTCGTGAAGCTGCGATGAAGAGGTTTGCAGGCGGTATCAGCATTCTCGACGAGGCTACCGCCTGCATGCTGGGCTATGGCGATGAGGTGCTCGACAATGAACCTTACTGCATCATCGATTTCGGCGGCGGTACGCTCGATGTTTCCATTGTCCGTACAGACCTCTCGATCACATCTCATGCACGATGCCGTATTCTCGGACGGGCAGGCGAGGAAATCGGCGGTATGATGATCGACAACTGGCTGCTTGAGCGCATCCAGCAAGAGCAGGAACTCGGCGACAAGGACATAGCTGCCATCGGTCTTTCGTTGCTCGAAGCGGTCGAGCAGGCGAAAATAACCGTCTCGAATGGCAGCCTGGAAGCCTCCTTCAACCGCTTTAATGATGTGACCGGCAGACTGATAAATGTGACGCTTACGGCCGACACGCTAAGGGAGGTGCTCGAAACAGAGCGCGAACCGGGTATGAATAACCTCTATCAGCACATCGTTCGTACGATCGACCGCGCTATTGATCAGGCGCGTGACCGGGCGGGCATACGCAAGGAGGAACTAAAGGGGGTTTTTCTTGTCGGCGGCAGTAGTCTGTTGCCGGGCATCAAGGATAAAATACGGGACTACTTCCCCGGCACCGAGGTTCATGCGGGAAGACCGTTCGATGCTATTGCGCGCGGCGCGTGCCTTTATTCGTCTGGAGAGATCGACCAGACACTGACGCATGACTACTGCCTGCGAAGCTGGAACCGGGAGATTCGGGACTTCGAACTGGTGACGGTCGTTCCGCGTGGCACGCCCTACCCGACTGGCAAACCGGTATGCAGCAAGTACATCAAGTCTGCATCGGAGGCCCAGGATGTACTCGGGCTGGTTATTTACGAGCGCACGCTTATGAGCCGTCCGCTCATTTCCTACGTCAACGGGGCAGACGGGCTGCGTCCGGTCAGGGGGCAAGAGCGTCAGGAGGCGCGTCACAAGGCGCTCAATCCCGAAGACAGCGAATTTATCCTGGCCGATCCGCCATGCCGTTCGGGCGAACGGCGCTTTGTCGCCGGATTCGGAGTGGACAAGGACCGCCGTCTTACGCTCTGGCTCCGCGATACCGAGCCGGGCAACCGTTCCAGCATCCGGCTTCGCGACGGTTCCCGTCTCCCGTTACCGGTGATGGATCTGCCGGTGGTGAAACTGTGACGGGTGGCTTTTTATGAGATGCCGGATGTATAACCGATAAAATTAATGAAACATGCTCTGGCTCGACGAACTCAAACTGAACATTGCGGCACGAGTTGCCGTCATCCATCTGGTGACCATCGATGAAGAGGATGTCCTGAAGGCGCTTTCCGGGTGGGCGCAAACAAACGAATGGCCCAGTGGCATGGGGCTCGTCACCTGGGACATCGGCGACCAGTTCCGGCAGTTGCGAGAGCCTGCTGCGACCTTCAGCAAGATCAGTGCGAATCCGGAAACCGTGCTCGATATCATTGACGACTACAAAGGCTCCGCCACCTTTATCCTCAAGGATTTCCAGCACTTCTGGGAGCACAACCGCAAGGTCTCGCGCATGTTGCGCAATCTCGCATCGCGACTCCCTTTCAGGGACGAAGCGGTGAACATCATCGTCACCGGCACGGAGGGGGACCTTCCCGCAGAGCTGTGCCACGACATCCCGACCATCGACGTCGGCAAGCCGGATAGCGACCGTATTATGGCGCTGCTCGAACGCGAAGCCCGTTCGACCCACGCACTCGAAAACGCCACGTACGGCCTACGCGAACGCATGGTTGAAAGTGCGCTTGGACTTTCCATCGTCGAGGCAGGACGGGCGTTCCGCAAGGCAATTGTGCTTGCCGGCGGGCAGCCGCTCGACGAAAGGAGCGTGCGGCAGGTGCTTGACGAAAAGCGTCACATTATCCGTGAAAGCGGCGCGCTCGAACTCCATCCCTACACCGGTTCGATGAACAACGTCGGGGGGCTCGGTGTGCTGAAACAGTGGCTCGATCAGCGTCAGGAGGCGTTCAGCCAGGAGGCTCGCGAGTACGGTCTCAGCACTCCAAAAGGGGTGGCACTTATCGGCATTCCGGGTACCGGTAAAAGCCTTTGCGCAAAGGTCACAGCCGGTCACTGGGGGATGACGCTGCTTCGTATGGATGTCGGTGCGATCTTCAGCGGCCTGCTCGGATCGAGTGAACAGAATATCAGGGAAGCCATCCGTATAGCCGAGGTCATTGCACCCTGTGTGCTGTGGGTGGACGAGATCGAAAAAGCGTTTGCGGGATCGGTCGGTGACAGCGGTACGGCGAGCCGCGTGTTTGCCACCTTTCTGACCTGGATGCAGGAGAAAACCTCACCTGTCTTCGTCTTCGCAACGGCCAACAACGTTGACCGCCTTCCGCCCGAACTGCTGCGTAAGGGACGATTCGACGAGGTCTTTTTCCTCGATCTGCCGAGTCACGCCGAACGGATCAACATTCTCGAAGTCCACCTCAAGGAGCGGGGCTACACCATGCTTTCACACTATTTCGACCTTAATGCGGTTGCATCTGCCACCGAGGGTTTTGTCGGTGCTGAATTGCAGGCGCTGGTAAACGATGCGATGTTCCCCGCTTTCCGGGACAAGCGACGGGAGATCGAAACAGAGGATCTGCTGAAGGCTGCCGAATCAATGGTGCCGCTTTCGGCATCACATCAACAGGTGATCGACGGTTTAAGGGAAATGGTCAGCAACGGTCAGGTCCGCAGCGCATCCGGCGAAACGACCGCGTCACCCACAGACAAGGGTGCCTCAAAAAAGTATCGTGAGCGTCCTGAGTGGAAGGGAGACGGAGCGGAAATAACGGAATCATGATGAATACAAACGAAACCCTTTCGAAACTCAGGCGTCGTGCAATCCGCCCATCCGATGACGCGCTGCCACCGGTTGTCGTAAATGAAAAGGATGGTTCTCCGATGGTGCTTGTGCCTGCGGGTCGCTTCACCATGGGCGACGATCTCGACAGGGAAAGCCCGCAGTGCAGTGTGCATATCGATGCTTTTTATATTTCGGTCTATGCGGTCACCAATCGCCAGTACCGGACATTTGTCGAGGACACCGGCCATCAGCCTCCCAACATCGGTGCAAGGATCGACTCGCTTTCGTTCTGGCGCGAAGAGGGTTGCCCTGAGGAGTTCGACGATTACCCGGTGGTACTCATCAGTTGGGACGATGCGGACGCCTATGCCAGATGGGCGGGATGCCGCTTGCCTAACGACGCCGAGTGGGAAAAGGCGGCGCGCGGGCCGGAAGGAATGCTTTACCCGTGGGGCGACCGGTGGGACGAAAACAATTGCCGTAACCGCGGCAACAAGGGTGAAGAGTCCGTCGCCCCGGTCTATTCCTATCCTGAAGGCGTTTCGGGTTATGGGACCTGGAACCAGAGCGGCAACATCATGGAATGGTGTTCAGTCTGGGAAGGAGAGAATGGTTCCGGCAACGTCACCGATGGCGACGATGTTCTCCGACAGGAGCGGGGCGGCTGCTGGCGCTACCCAGACAAATTCGCCTTCCGCGCATCGCAGCGCTCGTTCGTGGTGCCGAAAGCGGTAAACGATTTCCGGGGATTTCGGCTGGTTCTTCCTGTACATACTTGTAACGAATAGTTTGATCTGTGAGATACTCCATAGTTCTTTGAGTGATATTATGAAGATGTTTTTCCCGGAACCGTACCCGTCTGGAATATATTTTTTCCCGATGCTTGCCTGAGCCGCTCTTTTTATTATACTTCATCCATTCGTGGTGCCTGTTATGGTGACATGACGGGCTTAAAAGGGAATCCGGTGCAAGTCCGGAACAGTACCCGCTGCTGTGATCCCGCATCAGCTATACCGTTGATGAAAAGGTTTGCCGAAAATGCCACTGTCCAGACGCTCAGGGATGGGAAGGCCGGTAAAACCGGGAGAGTCAGAAAACCTGCCGCATTATTTTTTTGCTTCGGGAATAAAGCGACATGCTGCGATGAAAAAAAATATCTTTCCATTTCCAGGGAAGGGCTGGTTGCGTGCATCGTTCAGGAAGATGCAGGACCGGCTGATTCTTGCCCTTCTTTACCGGTTCATACCTTTTGTTCCCACGCACTCGTTTGGGACCCATGTCAGTTTACCTGAACATCTGCTGACGATCAATGGTGAAAGGAGTCTTTCTCTATACTGCCATTGCCCGGTGGTTTTGTTTCAGTCAGGCGGGATTACCCTTCAGGCCCAGGATTCCTGTATGCGTACCGACATTTGTCGCTGTTCCGCATATGAAGATTTCAGCTTTGACGGCAATACGCTGACCAGTTTTCCAGCATGGAGAAATAACTGAAAACAGTGGGAGGTTTTCATGAGAGAATATCCGATGCCCCGGGTACGTGGGTCGTTTGAATAGTCCAAAAATTCGCTCCCGGTTCTTTTTGCAGTTACTTACGGAAGTGATTTTGCTGACGCCCGGCAGCTCGGGAATCCTCTTGAACATTGTGAGAAGAGAAATGAGCGGACAGTTTGGGCGAGTGCCGGACCTGATGGATTTTTCCTTATAAAATCCATTTATAATCGTACATTGAGGCAAGTTGTTCTTTTTTTACTGTCGAAACCGGATACTCCGTAAAAGGAGTTTAATAGGGAATCACGTGCAAATCGTGAGCTGACGCGCAACTGTAAAGCCATCAGTAAGTTGTGCAGCGTTATGCCACTGTTCCGCTCTGGCGGGACGGGAAGGTGCTGCAGAGCAGGCAAGCCAGGAGACCTGTCCAGTTTCTTATACCCATAACATGCTTCGCGGATTAAGCATTGATGAGGATAACGACTGTCAGGAAACACTCCTTCGATTCAGCCTCTCTCCTCTCTTTATTCTTTTTTCCGCGTAAGCGTACCTCTCGGTGATCAACCAAACTGAAAACGTATGCTTACCCACACTCTCGGTTATCCCAGGATCGGCGCGTCCAGGGAAATGAAAAAAGCCTGTGAGCGATACTGGTCCGGATCGATCAGTGAACAGGACCTGCTCGATGCTTCACAGAAAGAAAAACATCTTCGCTGGCAGGTCCAGCTCGATGCTGGCATGGACCTTGTTGCATGCAACGATTTTTCGCTCTACGACCATGTTCAGGATATGTCGAGTATGCTCGGCGTCATTCCGAAACGTTTTCATCCCCTGCGCAATAAACTGTCGGATATGGATTTCTATTTCGCCATGTGCAGGGGTTATGAAGGTTTCGGAGTAGAAGCAGAACCTCTTGAAATGACAAAATGGTTCGATACCAATTACCATTATCTCGTTCCGGAATTTACTTCGGATCAGCATTTCTGCTATGAATCGCGAAAGTGCGTTCAGGAGTTTCTGGAAGCGAAGGCTTACGGAATAGGCTCTCCCAAACCGGTTCTGCTCGGTCCGGTCAGCTATCTGTTGCTCGGAAAGGAGGCTGATGAAGGTTTTCACAGGCTCGATCTGCTCGATTCGCTTCTTGCTGTTTATGCTGCTATCCTCGAAGATCTGCACCATGCAGGCGGTTACTGGCTTCAGATAGACGAGCCGTTTCTTGCCGCCGATCTCGATGAGAAAGGCCGCGAAGCATATAAGAGAGCCTTTTCCTATATCAGTCAGCATTTTCCAGGTTTTCATCTTGTTCTCGCTACTTATTTCGACGGTCTTGGCGAAAACCTTCAGTTTGCTTTATCGCTTCCTGTCGAGACTCTCCATGTCGATGTGGTGAACGGTTCCGATGATCTTCCTTCAGTATTCGAGAATGCACCTTCATCGATGAACATCTCGCTCGGGTTGGTCGATGGGCGTAATGTCTGGAAGAACAGAATAGAAGATTCGCTCGATGTTCTCGGGCATGCCGAAAAGTATCTCGGCAAGGAGCGTGTGTGGGTTTCCACTTCATGCTCTCTTCTTCACTGCCCGTATGATCTCGATCTTGAGCCGTCCGGTGGTTCACTTCCTTCATTTCTCAGGCAATGGCTCAGTTTTTCACGCCAGAAGCTCGATGAAGTACGGTTACTTGCCGATCTGATGGAGGATAGGGTTTCCGATGAAGTGTTTCATGAACTTGCCGATCATCTCAAGGCGGCCAATGCACGACTTCATTCCGATTTGATCCGCAATGACGAGGTGCGCAGGAGAATTTCCGGTGCGGCTGATATGGATACGGGGCGTTCTATACCTTTTGCCGAGAGGAAGCTGTTGCAGCAGGATCGTCTGAAGCTGCCGCTGCTGCCGGTAACCATGATCGGATCTTTGCCTCAGACCATTGAACTCCGAAAGTTGCGGAGACGCTTCAGAAGTGGAGAACTGTCGCGGGATGAGTATGATGGTGCGCTCAGAAAACTCATTGCCGATGCGATTGCCTGGCAGGAACAGGCCGGTCTCGATGTGCTTGTTCACGGGGAGTTCGAACGAACCGACATGGTTGAATATTTCGGTGAACATCTTGACGGAATAGCGTTTACTGCGAACGGATGGGTTCAGAGCTACGGTTCAAGAGCGGTCAAACCCCCGATCATTTACGGGGATGTCAGTCGAAAAAGGCCGATAACCTTAGGGTGGACGGTTTTTGCCCAATCGTGTACGGGCAAACCAGTAAAAGGTATGCTTACCGGACCGGTGACGCTCCTGAAATGGTCGTTTGTTCGTGATGACCAGCTGCGGAGCGAAACTGCACTACAGCTTGCGTTTGCCATGCGCGATGAAGTTCTCGATCTCGAGCGAGCCGGTATCGCCGTCATACAGATCGATGAGCCGGGACTTCGTGAGGGGTTGCCGTTGAAAAGGGCCGCAAGGCAGGAATATCTGGACTGGGCGGTCAGAGCCTTTGGTGTTACCTCAGGAGGCGTTGCGCCCCAAACACAGATCCATACGCATCTTTGCTATGCCGATTACGAAGATATCCTCGAAACGCTTGTCGCGCTCGATGCCGATGTGCTGACCATCGAAACCGCACGGTCAGGCATGCAGGTGCTTCAGGCGTTTGCAGATTTCGGCTATCCGAACCAGCTTGGTCCCGGTATTTACGATATCCATTCTTCACGCGTTCCGACAGTCGATGAACTGGGTGAACAACTCGATCTTGTGTTGAGGCATTTTACTCCGGAACAGATATGGATCAATCCTGATTGCGGCCTTAAAACAAGAAAATGGGATGAAGTGGTTCCGGCCATCGAAAACATGGTGATCGCCGCCAGGAAGATTTGGGAGAGTTTAAAAAGGGCTGATTTCAGAGAGTGATGATGTTTCCTTGTCACTCTCATGAAAAAAACTTACCTTCATTGCACATTGTTCTTTCATAGATAGCTGGTGCCGGTTTGAAAGCCGGAGAATAGGGAAGTACGTGAGATTCGTACACTGTACCCGCAACTGTTATAACGGTAACTTCCGCCGATTGTTCCATGGCCCCATGGAGCATGAGCCGAAGCGTTACGATCACTGTGTCTCTGATTTCCGCCCTGGAAATCCACGGGAAGATCGTGACGGATGTATCCGTTTAAAGTCAGGAGACCTGCCAGTGACGCTATTGCACAACACGACTACGGGTTATAGTCAGGCAATGCGACTCGATTTCTTTTCAGGCGACGCTGTTTTACATCGAAGCGCGTGTGTACGATTCTGTTTTACAACTGTATGCAGAGCGTTCATTTTCCGTTTCCCGGATTGAAATTGAAATTTTCCATTGCATTCCTACACCGCGTATAACTCCGGTCATGTTTATTTGCTTTTTCAAGAATCAAACATGATTGAAACATGAAGAAAAAAAAATTTTTACTGATGCTTACAGTGGGTCTACTCTCCACAGGCACTGTGAACGCTGAGGTATCTTCGGATAATTCAGTTGCCATGAATCATGCCGGCAAAGAGATTATTGTGACTGCCAGCAGGCTCGAGGAGCTGAAAAAAGATGTTACAACGAATGTGACTGTCATTACCCGAAAGCAGATCGAGGACTCTCCGGCCCAGGATCTTGGCGAATTGCTTGCCGAGCAAAGTATCGGCCACATTCAGAAATATCCAGGAGTGTTGACATCTGTCGGTATTCGGGGTTTCAGAAGCGATGCTCACGGGAACGACCTGAGAGGGAAAATTCTCATTCTGATCGACGGCAGGAGAGCCGGTACCGGTAACCTTGCCAAGCTGATGACCGACAATGTCGAGAGAGTTGAGATCATAAGAGGCCCGGGGGCTGTGCAGTATGGTTCCGCAGCAATAGGCGGAGTGATCAACGTCATTACGAGAAAGGGTGAAGGAAAACCTTCATTTTTTGCGGAACAGGAAGTGGGAACGTCTGACTATAGTAAAACGATAGTCGGGGTTGCAGGTAGGATTGGTGATTTTGATTTTTCTGCTACAGGCTCCAAAACCGATATGGGAGACTATACAACCGGTGATGGAGAAAAATACTACAATACCGGTTATGATGACGATATCCGGGGAAGCGTCAACCTTGGTTATGAATTTTATCCTGGAAACAGAATCGGTCTTACCTACACTCATTTCGAAGTCAACAAGGCAGGTAATCCGAATAGTCTTGCAAATAATGACCTCGATGACTACAAAAAAACAAGTAACCGTTCAATCGATTTCAATTACACGGGAAAGTCGGTCAATGAACGTTTTGCATGGATGGCCCGCTACTTTGTCGGTGAGGACAAGGATGCATGGTATGATGGGAGCCCCTTTATAAAAAAAACAGATCAGCAGGGAGCACAGGCACAGGTCAGTTATACCGGAAAACAGTTCATATTGACTGCGGGTGTCGATTGGCTGAACTATGATCTGGAGCAGAATGACTATGCCCCTCTGCAGTCATCCTATGACGATATGGGATACTTTGCCCTGGCAAAAGGGTTGTTTTTTGACGAACGTCTCGTGCTTACTGCAGGTGTACGGTTCGATGACTACACGGTCGATTCCAAGAAGGACGATGCGACACCCGAAACATCGCAGGACTCGGACAGCTTCGTGAAGAGTTTCGGGATAGCCTATCATGTTTCTGATAATGTGAAGTTTCGTGCATCGTATGGTGAAGGTTTCCAGATGCCCCAGGCAGAACAGCTCGCCGCCGATTACTATATAACCAACTGGATGGGGACGAATCGTTATATCGGCAACCCTGATCTGGACCCTGAAAAAAGCCGTACGATAGATGGCGGTATCGAAGTGAATGTTGACAGGTTTGCGTCATCGTTTACAGTATTTACTACGGATTACGAGGACTTTATACAGCGAGTCGAAATAGCTCCCAACGAGTTTTCATGGGTTAACCGTGACGAAGCAACCGTGACGGGTATCGAGGGGGAACTCTCTTATGTCATTCCTGTTGAGATTGCCTGCTGTAAATTCTATTTCGAGCCCTATGCATCGGGAACCTACCTGACGGATTATATTGCCAAATATGATGATGGAACGCCGGATGAAGTCATAAAGTATATTCCTGAATGGAACCTTTCGACAGGCATAAGGATCAGGGACGAGCGGGGATTCAGCGGGATGTTCAATCTTGCGTACTTTGGTGAAACTGAAGTTCAGGACTGGAGCACATGGCCGGCTACAGAGGTAACCAAGGGAAGCTTCTGTGTCGCAAGCATGTCACTTGCCAAGAAGTTCACTGTGGGAAAGACGGAGCCAACTGCGTTTACGGTAAAAGGAAGTGTCGAAAACCTGTTTGACAGGGACTTCGAATATGTTCTTGGATATCCTATGCCCGGCCGATCATATACCCTTGGATTGCGTGTTGATATTTAAGCGTCCGGGGATTGGAAGAAATGCCATGGTACACAATTCTTGTCAAGAACAGGATTAGTGATATTTTACAGGCATAAATGAACATGCAGAAGCTGACAAGCCACAAGCTGTGTCGGCTTCTGTTGTTTCGTTAGAACTTTTGAATCAGGACTCTGAACAGAGGTAATGAACAATCTGGCGGTTTTCGGGACGGCTTCGGATGTTGGTAAAAGTATCGTTGCGACGGCTTTGTGCCGGATATTCCGCAATGCAGGCATCGACGTGGCTCCATTCAAGGCCCAGAACATGTCAAACAATTCCGGCGTTACGCCGGACGGTTGTGAAATAGGGCGTGCGCAGATCGTCCAGGCTGAAGCGGCGCGGGTTGTGCCGACCGCTGATATGAATCCCGTGCTCTTGAAGCCGAATACGGACATCGGTTCTCAGGTGGTTGTTCATGGCCGTGTGGCAAATAATTGTTCGGCCCGCGACTATTTCGGTGATACGCGAACATGGTCGGCAAAAGCGTTTGAAAGCCTGCACAGGCTGGAGCGCCGGCATGAAATGCTTGTTATCGAAGGGGCCGGTTCCTGTGCGGAAATGAACCTGTACGAACGTGATTTCGTGAATTTCAAAACGGCAAAAGAGGCCGACGCCAGGGTATTCCTTGTTGCCGATATCGATAGGGGCGGGGTTTTTGCTCAAGTTGCCGGAACGCTTTCGATCATACCTCCTGAAGACAAGGCGCTGGTAAAAGGCATCATCATCAATCGATTCAGGGGTGATGCGACGCTTTTTGATGAAGGAATACGCATTATCGAAGATCTTGCCGGTGTTCCCGTACTTGGTGTCGTGCCATTTTTTCGGGGGATATCTATTGATGTTGAAGATGCGGTGCCTCTGCAGGCGGTTGTCGATCCTCCGGACCGTCCTGATCCCGACAAAATCAGCATAGCGGTTCTCTATTTTCCTCATATCTCCAATTTTACGGATTTCGGTGTGTTCGACCCCATGGAGCATATCGAGGTTCATTATCTCCACCACCCTAAAAATCTGGGTGGCTATCAGGCTGTAGTTCTTCCCGGATCGAAAAATGTTCGTGGAGACCTTGACTGGCTGTTCGATAAAGGCTGGAAAAGTCATCTTGAAGCGTTTCGGCAGGGCAAAGGAATGATTGCGGGTATTTGCGGAGGTTATCAGATGCTCGGCGGGGTGATCAGTGATCCTCTGGGACTCGAAGGGCCGGCGGGTAAATCCGACGCCCTTGGTTTTCTTCCTGTTGAAACGGTTTTACAGCAGAACAAGCATCTGTACAATGCGAAAGGGCATTTGTTCGATGATCGTGACGTCAGCGTGAACGGGTATGAAATACATATGGGTGAAACCATGTGTGTCGGTGAAACAAAACCGTTGCTGGAGGTTGTCGGCCGGAACAATAAGCCGGAATCAGGATATGACGGTGTGATAAGCCATGACGGCAAAGTTTTTGGGACCTATTTTCACGGTATTTTTGACGGAAAGGGCTTCAGGGAATGGTTCCTGAAGCAGCTCGATCAGGAATATGTTCCGTCCGGGCCATCTGTTGACAAGGATCGAGAGTATGATCGCCTTGCGCGTCATTTTGAGGAGCATCTCGATATGGACACGATCTATCGGATCGTGAATGCTCAATAGTGAATCGTGAATCGTTGAATTGTGACAAGTGACGAGTGACGAGTGACGAGGGGATTGGGGGTTAGGTGCTAAGATGGAACGTTCTGAGTTCTCAGTTCCTGGTTCTGAGTACTGAGTGATTTAAGATTGTGGGATGTGGGGTGTGGGATGGAAGAATCTGGACAGTGGAGAGTGGATAGTTGTAGGGACGAATAATTATTCGCCCGTAAGGAGGTCGGTGCTGAGTGTAGGGGCAGGCCCCCGTGCCTGCCCGTGGTCATATAGCTGAGGATTGCAGGATGTGGGGTGGAAGAAGAAGTTTTGAGTACTCAGTTCTGAGTGGTTCCGATATTTCGGGACGGTTGTCAGTGGTTGGCTGGTATTAAATATTGTTCAAAAGCTTTGATGCTATGACACTGGAAAATCTGTATCACCATGAGCATGGAGGGGAGCCGGAGCGGCGGTTTGGCAGGAGCGGTGCAGGGCTTTTTGATTTCAGTGTGAATATAAGTCCTCTCTCTCCTTCTTTGCCGAAAGCAGCTCTTGATGCGTTACCGCTCCATAGATATCCATCGATAGACGGAAAAGGGGTAAAAGGTTTTTATTGCGGTCGATATGGCCTGGACGGGGATACCGTGCTTCCTCTTAACGGGGCAATAGAGGGTATCTATCTGGTTCCAAGGGCATTGAAGGCAAAGCATGCAATGGTTTTCACTCCGTCGTTCTTCGATTATGAAAGAGCCTGCCGGGTTGCCGGTGCAACGGTATCCTCCCTGAGGTTTGAAGAAAAAGAGCGTTTTGTTCTACCGGGAATTGATGTGATATCGAAAGCGATAAGGGATGTTGATCTGCTCTATGTCGCAAATCCCAACAACCCTACAGGCACAAGGTTTCCCAAGGAGCTCTTTTTTGCCCTTGCGAGCCGTCATCCTGAAAAATGGTTTGTGATGGATGAGGCATTTATCCAGTTTACGGATGATTTTCCTGACTCGTCGCTGATGGAGGATGTCAAAGCCTTTAAAAACATAATCGTCATACATTCTCTCACCAAGTTCTATGCATTACCTGGATTGAGGCTCGGGGCTGTTGTTGCTCATCCTGAAATTATCATGCACCTTCTTTGTTACAAGGAGCCGTGGACGGTCAATGTTGTTGCCGAAACAGTTGCAAATGAACTCCTTCATTGCAGAGATTATGAAGAGAAGGTACGGCTCTTGATCAGGGAGGAACGCGAGAAGGTTTTCAGGCAGATCAGGACGATACCTGAAATAGCGTTGAAAGGGCATGGGGCAAACTTTTTTCTTCTGCAATGGAATGCAGGCTCTGACCTTGATGATCTGCTTGGCTATCTTGTTCAGAAAGGGATCTACGTAAGGGATTGCCGCAACTTTCCGGGTCTCGACGACAATTACTTTCGCATTTCCGTTAAAATGCCGCAAGAAAACGATTATCTGCTGCAGCAGCTCATGCAGGCTCGGCAGGTAGGTGAAGTGTCCCCATGATGATTGGTATTCACGAACTTCATGTTTGTACAGCATTTTTTCTCGATCTCTTCGTCGGAGATCCACGAAACATGCCTCATCCGGTCAGGGGGATCGGGTTTGCTGCATCGAAGGCAGAGACCTTCTTCAGGCATAGTATGGCAAAGAACGAAAAAGGTGCAGGAATTCTGACCGTTGTTCTTGTCGTTGGCGGTACGATCGGTATTTCCTGGACGATCCTGCAGTTGAGTTTTTTTATTCATCCATGGTTCGGCGCTGCCGTATCGGTTCTTATGCTCTACTATTGCTTTGCAACCGGCGATCTTGCCGCTCATGCACGTGCTGTGTATGGGGCATTGCATCGGGGGGAACTCGATAGTGCAAGGCAAAAAGTCGGTATGATGGTTGGCAGGGATGTCGACAATCTGACCGAATCAGGAGTCGCCCAGGCTGCGGTTGAAAGTGTCGCTGAAAATTCTGTTGACGGTATAACAGCGCCGCTGTTTTACGCTCTTCTTTTCGGGCCTGTCGGAGCGATGGCTTATAAAGCGATCAATACCCTCGATTCTATGTTCGGTTATAAAAACGAGCGTTACTTTTCGTTCGGTTGGGCATCGGCAAAACTTGACGATGTTGTCAATTATCTGCCGGCACGTCTGACCGTGCCGTTCATTGCTGTTGCCGCATGGCTCAACAGGCTCGATGGCGGGGCGGTGTTTTCTTCGGTGGTCCGGACGGCAAGGCTTCATGCCAGCCCTAATGCGGGCTATCCTGAAGCAGCTTACGGCGGGGCTCTTGGTGTGAGGCTTGGAGGCCCGAGAACCTATGGCGGCAAGAGGAAAGATCTGCCCTGTATCGGTATTGGTGATGGAGAGTGTCGTTGCAGGACGCTGCAGCAGGCACTGAGAGTGATGTATACCAGTGCGTTTTTGTTTATGGTTTTCGGTGCAGGCTTTGTTTTTTTAGGTAAAATGATCTGGCAATGAAGGAATCCTGCAACAATACGCATACAATCACGAAAACAGAACATATATCCTTTAAAGAAACTGTTCCGGTACTCAAGATCAGTGTTTTTCTCGGAGTTGTTCTGTTGTTGCTTTTCTTGTCCCTTTTTCTCGGGCCTACAGGTATTATGCTGCCCGATACGGCAACTCCGGTCGGGAATGCGATCATGTCTCTTCGATTCAATCGAATGATCATGGGGCTGCTCGTCGGGGCTGCACTATCCGTATCCGGTGTTGTTTTTCAGGCGGTTCTCCGTAATCCGCTGGCAGAACCATATGTACTGGGCGTCAGCGGCGGAGCCGGGCTCGGTGCAACATTCGCAATTCTGTTCGGAGCTGTTGCCGCAATTCCTTTGAGTCTTCCTTTTGCGGCATTTATTTCTGCCGTGGCGACACTGTTTCTTGTCTACGGGATAGCAAGCAAGGGAAGCGGGGGGACACCGTCGGTCTACAGTCTTATTCTGAGCGGTGTCATCATCAGTGCGATCTGTTCGAGCCTTATTATGTTCTTAGTCTCGATGGCAAGTGTAGAAGGCCTGCATAATGTGATCTGGTGGATGCTCGGTAATCTTCAGCCGCCGCCATTGAGCCAGCGGCTGGTTGCGGCTGTTTTTATCATCGTGGGTATCGCAGGTTCCATGCTTCTTGCTTCGAGATTGAACGCGCTGACATTGGGAAGGGAAATGGCACACTACCAGGGTATCAATGCGGACGTCGTTATTCTTGTCGCCCTGTTGTGCGCGACGCTCATTGCGGCAACCGCCGTTTCCATAGCGGGGATGATCGGTTTTGTCGGTCTTATCGTGCCGCATGTCATGAGAGCGTTGTTCGGTCCCGATCACAAAATGCTGATTCCTCTTTCTGCTCTCGGCGGAGGGACGTTCCTTGCCGTGTGCGATGCATTTGCCCGCAGTGTTCTTGCGCCGATTGAAATCCCTGTGGGTGTCGTTACCGCTCTTGCCGGAGGCCCTTTTTTCCTGCTTATTCTCCAGCGAAAAATGAGAGGCGCGTGGATAGGGTGAATGGGGAAGTTGGCAGCAGGCAGTTTTCAGTCGGCAGTATTTTGTGTGTTGGCCAGGTAGTGTTTGAAAAGAGAGAGGGATGATATGGCGAATGCGGCTTTGAAATTTGACGGGGTTACTGCCGGGTATCGGGGGAGGACAGTGCTTGAAAACCTCTCTTTTGTCATCGAGGAGGGGGAGTTTGTGTCGCTGGCGGGACCGAACGGCTGTGGAAAAAGTACGCTTCTGAAAACTGCAGCGGCTTTGCTCAAGCCTCTCGATGGTTCTGTTTACCTGTTCGGTGATGATATCCGAACCTTGCGTCCCGCACAACGGGCAGGCCTGATCGGCGTCGTTCCCCAGAAAGTGGAATCGCCTATGGCATATAGCGTCATGCAGATCGTCATGAACGGCAGAACGGCAATGACCGGTCTCCTGCACGGTTTTTCCGATCATGATTTCGTTGTCATCGAGCGTTCCATGATCTACACCAATGTCCTTCATCTCAGGGACCGTTATTTCATGGAGTTGAGCGGTGGGGAACAACAGCGGGTTATTCTTGCAATGGTGCTGGCCCAGGAACCCCGCATTCTCATGCTTGACGAGTCTATCGCACATCTCGATATCAATCATCGTTACGAGGTTTTACGCATCCTTAAAAGGATCAACCGGGAGAAAAAAGTGACTGTTTTTCTTGTCAGCCATGATCTTGCCCTCTCTGCCGAAGTTGCCGGCAGGCTGATGTTGATGAACCGGGGCGGTATCGTTTCGGAGGGAAGACCCGATAAGGTTCTTCTCCCTGATCTGCTTGAACAGGTTTATGACTGCGAACTGCAGGTTCGTAACGATCCTGTGACGGGGTCGATTCATGTGTCAGGCGTTCTTGACGATCTGAAAAGTATCGGGAATAAAAACACGACAGTTCACGTCATTGCCGGAGGGGGTACCGGAATTGAATTGTTTCGCCGACTTCTGGTTGACGGTTTCACGATAACCAGCGGCGTTCTCAATGGAATGGATTCAGATGCCGAGGCCGTTCGTGCTCTCGATATCGAGGCTGTTATAGAAAAACCGTTTTCTCCCATAGGATATCCGGCTTTGGCACTTGCTCTTGAGAAAGCGCTCAAGGCCGATATCATAATTGTTACCGATGTTCCTTTCGGGCCTGGAAACCTTGTGAATCTGGATATTGCAAGGAAGGCTCTTGCAAACGGTAAAAAGGTCTTGATAGCACAAGGTATTGCTGGGCGTGATTATACGGAGGGAAAGCAGGCCGGCAAGCTGGCCGCTGAAATGGTTGACGAGGGAGCACTTGTCTGGAACAGCCTGCATGAGCTGATGAGAATGGTAAATCGTGAATCGTGATTGGTGAATGGTGAATCGTAAATTGTGAAGAGGCAGTGGGTTGATGGGCAACTGACCATAAGGTCGTCTCATAGTGAGATCGGCTCTGTCGCAGAAAAGAGCGCGATAACACGGCGTTTCTTGGGTCGTTTTTGTGTGAGTGCCGGATAAATAAGCTGGTAAGGTGCCTCAGGGTTCTGTGATTTTTTTTGTGCTTTCGGGTGGCATGGAAATTGCAATTTTACATCATAGACTTTTCGGCGTGGGGGAAAGCTTGTGGTCAACTGAGGTAAGATGAGCGTTGACCTTGAATGCATGAGTATTTTAACAGGCGGTTATATCTGTTTTTTACTCCACAAGAGTGGAAATCTTTCGTGCGGATTTTGAGGAAGAAAGGTGGAGATCGTTTATCTTAAATACAGAATAGTACCTCAATGTATCGAATGCAAACTGGAAGCGAGTCACTGATGGATGTATTGTCATTTAAATCGTATGTCGTCGAGGAGCATGAAGGGAAGTATTCCGGGGAAGTTAAAAAAAGAACGCTTGATGATCTTCCCGAGGACGAGCTTCTTGTCAAGGTTCATTATTCTTCTCTGAACTACAAGGATGCGCTTTCAGCATCCGGAAACAAGGGTGTCACCAAAAAATACCCCCATACACCGGGTGTCGATGCGGTCGGTACGGTTGTCCACGATTTCAGTGGAAGATTTCAGGAACATGAAGCGGTCATTGTTACCGGTTATGATCTGGGGATGAATACCCCCGGGGGCTTCGGCCAGTATATACGTGTGCCTTCATCCTGGGCTGTCAGGCTGCCGGACGGCATGACGATGCAGGACGCAATGATATTCGGTACTGCAGGCTTGACGGCAGGGCTGGCGCTTCTGAAAATTACAGAGGCATTGAAGCCCGAGGATGGCAGAATAGCGGTTTCGGGAGCAAGCGGAGGTGTCGGTACCATGTGTATCGCAATGCTGGCAAAACTTGGATACAGCGTTGCTGCTGTCTCTTCCAAGGAACAGGAGCGTGAATTTCTTCTGACATTGGGTGCCTGTGAGTTTCTTCCCCGAAGCGATTTTGATAAGGAAAGTAGTTCACCCCTCCTGAAGGGGGAGTTTTCGGGTGTGATCGATACTGTGGGCGGAGCGGTTCTTTCCACTCTCATCAGGTCGGTGAAGCCATTGGGGACTGTTGTCGCTTGCGGGAATGCTTTATCACCAAAGCTGGAGTTGACAGTCTATCCGTTCATTCTCCGTGGTATTTCACTCATCGGCATTGATTCACAGCATTGTCCCATGTCGGTCAGGGAGACAGTCTGGGACCGGCTGGCTTATCAATGGAAGCCGGAGGTGTTCGAGACGCTTTACAGGGAGATCACTCTGGATGAAATCGGGGATACGATTGATCTGATGCTCAAAGCCAAAATCAAAGGTCGGACACTTCTGAATCTGAATGCCTGAGGCCGGTTCCTGCTTTACCGGTTTTGCTCGTCTGAACCGCTTTTCCATATATTTGAGAACAAAACCCCATTCTCATGAACAAAACTCTGCTGCTCGTTCACGGACGAAGCTGGAAGCCCCCCTTAGATTCACTTCGTTCTCTCTGGGTCGATGCTATTTCATGGGGACTTGAACGTGATATCCCCCAGGCTGCCGACAGGTTCAGGGATGTCAGGATTGAATTTGTGTATTATGGCGATGTCAGCAATAAATTTCTTCAGGAAGCTTTCGGCAAGCCCTATGAGGACGATACGGATTCAAGGCGGATAACGCTTGAACACCTGAAGAGATACAGTAAAAACCAGTTTTCAAAAGCAAATTACAATAGTCTTCCCGGCAAGGAGTCATTCAGGGAAGGTGCAGCCGATGTTCTTTCACCCATTCTCAACTTTTTCAATCTCAGCGAAGCGCTGATAACGAAAGTCGCCCCTGACATGGGGGAATACTGGAATGAAGAGAGCTATTACGGTACACAGGTGCGACGGCCGATGATAACGCCCCTGAAAGAAGCTTTTGACAGGAATGACAGTATTGCTATAGTAGCGCATTCCCTGGGGACAATGATATCATACGATACGCTATGGAAGTTCAGCCGCTACGGTGAATGGTTTGATTACTGGAAAAAGAGGATCGATTTGTTCGTTACTCTCGGAAGCCCGCTGGGAGATGAAACGGTCAAAGACAAGAGCAAGGGACAAAAAGCAAAAAAAGAAAGGAAGTACCCGGCAAATGTGCGCCGCTGGGTTAATATCGCAGCAGAAGACGATTATATTTCGCATGATTCGACAGTTCGCGGTGATTACAAAGGCATGAAACAATATGGCCTTGTGGAATCTATTCATGACCATAAGATCTATAATCTTTCAGTTCGGGAAGGCAAGTCGAATCCGCATCACAGCGGGGGGTATCTCATACATCCGAAGACAATTAAAACAATCGCCGACTGGATACTTGAATGAGAGGCGATTTCCGATTGCCCATTTGCTTTCATACTGCATGAAAGACCTTCTTTTTCGGCACAACCCTACGTTATCATGTGTCTTTTCGTGTTGTTTGCCCGGAAAAATGTTTGCCGTAATGGCGTTGCTGTTGCTGACCGGCTGCAGCGCCATGACCGGCCTGCTTCACTATTTTCAACCAACGGACCATTTTGCGGTTCTTCAGTCTGAAAAGCGTGTCCGTTTCGAAAAAGGAGCGGAGGATTTCGCCCTTAAGGTTGCGGCAGTGATTCCTGATGCAGTACAAGCGGTGGAACAGGCCCAGTTCGGCACCTTTCAGAAACCTGTCCGTGTCAATGTCTGCAAGACTCCCGAAAGCTTCAATAAACTGACCGGCAGGAAGGTGAAAGGACTCATGTATCGCGGAATGGTATTTTTGTCCCCCCGGCTTATGGAGCGGCCGGAAGAGATTCGTGAGTATGTTACCCATGAGCTTTCGCACCTGCTTCTGATGCAGTACAGGGGGCTTTACCGTTACCTGGTCCTGCCGCCCTGGTTTCTCGAAGGCCTGGCTGTTACCGTGTCGGGAGGCGGAGGGGCCGGGATGGTTTCTGAAAAGAACGCGGTCGAGTTCATACTTTCCGGCAAGGCCTTTGAACCCGACACTGCCGGAGGGTTTCTCGATATCCTGTTTCCGAAATACGGCAGTCACTGGGGCCTGGAGCCGCATATGTTTTACAGACAGTCCTCAGTGTTCGTCAACTATCTGAAAGAAAAAGACGAGAAGGCTTTCAGGACGCTTCTTGTATCGTTGCAGGAGGGAAAGGCATTCAGCAAAGCGTTCAACCAGTCCTACGAAACCACGGTCCGGGAAGAATGGGATTCTTTTGTCGAAAAGCTGAAGGACGATGTTCAATTCAGACGGGACGAGGAAGAGTGATCACTTTTTCCAGGGATTTCATGCACAGTAGTTTTGGTAAATTTCGGTAATCGAATGTAGCGGGCGAGGATGGTAAAAAAGGCATTAGGTGTTCTCATACTTCACGGTTTTACAGATACGATACACTCGGTTCGCATTCTGGAATCTCCATTGATCGAGTTGGGATTGCCTTATTGCATCCCTGCCTTGCGGGGACATGGAGAAAGTTCACCGGATGCATTGCAAAAGGTTCTCTGGCAGGATTGGGTGGACGATGCCGCAACGGCAATGGATGATTTGTTGCGGGACGTGGAAAAAGTGATCGTTATCGGTTTCAGCATGGGAGGTCTGCTTGGTATCAAACTGAGTGCTGAACGACATCATTGTGTTGACAGCCTGATACTGCTTGCAACACCGGCTCAACTCCGTGCACCGGTAGCTCCGGGGAGGCCCTTACATTTTCTTGCTCCTTTTTTGATGAAAAAGCTCAGGAAATGGCCCATGATCCCCGTTTATACAGATCGGAAACTGGCAGAAGAACATGACAGCTACTCATGGGTGCCGACAGATTCGATACAATCATTATTTGATCTGTCGATAGAAAGTCGAAAGAGCATGAAAAACATTCACGTTCCGACGCTTATACTGCAGAGCCGAAAGGACATCACTGTAAACCCAGAGAGCGCCGAGATTATCTATAGTGAAATTGCCACACCTGCAGGTGAGAAAAAAGTCATCTGGTTTCAGAAATCAGGCCACCAGATGCTCAGGGACTGCGAAAAGGATCATGTCGTTCGTGAGGTGATAGAATATGTGAAGGGGCGGATAGTGTGAAGGGGAAAAGGATTGTGATCTGAAAAAAACTTATTCATGGTGACTGAACGTCATCAAACATGTTCTGTATTGCCTGCAAATTCTCGTAAGTTTTCGCCAGAACTCCGGATACTTCATCACCCGCCGGAGATAACATCCTTCTCAGGGGTATGCCATACCTATGGAGAAATTCCGAAAATAATAGCTATGTGGACTTATGCGAATGCTGTATAAGCATACTATTAGATAGTAAAACCTGCTATTCTGGCTGATACATTCAGGTATTTGTTTGAGTGTAAAGCAAAATTGTGGTAATTTTTTAAGGTATTCTGTGGAAATCCGTAATACAGATAATTAAAAATGTTGCCACAACAATGGGCTGCCAATGAAATATGTTTAACTGACCAGGCAATTGACCATCATGGTTTAATTCCAGCGGATTTTCCTGACTACCTCCTTTGATCCTCGGCGGGAGTATCAGGGGTCTTCAATGCAACTATCAGGAGCGGCAATGTCTGAAGAGCTTAAGGAACTCGCGTACAAGAACAGGTGGATCATCAACAACAGGTGGGCTAACGAAGCATATCAAGTCGATGCAAGTCAAGTTGCAGACCGACTAGTTGCGCTTGCCACGGGACAACAGATAGACACTGATTCCACATTGTCATCTGAATCCACGGTAGATGTGGAATCATATGGCACCTTTGAGCCACCCGAATGGCAGGTGAAAGTCGAACCCTTCCCAATTGTCGGGAGACGATTCACAAGGGACAGTTTCATAAAATATGTCAGATGGGTCAAAGATAATGAGACATATACTTGGGCACCAAGCGGAATCACAATGCATCACACCGGATATCCCGACTTAACAATGCGGCCGAATGGATTTACAGAACAGCACATGCTTAATATTCGGCACGGATATTTCACACAGCGGGGATGGAACCGCGGTCCACATATTTTTACCGACGACAACGGTATTTGGGTATTTAATCCGTTATCCGCTCGTGGGGTTCATGCAGTATTTTTTAATAACACTCGATATGGAATTGAGATGCTTGGCAACTTCGACGACCTCGACGAGTTCAGAAATCCACGTGGTGAGACAGCTCGGTCAAATGGAATGTTCGCCGCAGCTACCTTGATGAGGTATGCGGGAATTAGCTCCGCGAAGCTCAATTTCCATCGGCACGACCCGGAGACCGACAAGAAATGTCCAGGAAAGCATGTTGACTTCTCAGCATTCGAAGATGAGGTGCTGAGTATCTTGGTAACCTTATAGGACTCGACAGATCGTAAATAGTGCTAGGCTAACATGCGTATCAAGCCGACCGCATACTGCGCCGTCGAGCTTTGGAGTTGATTTTAAGTTCAGTGGGCGGCGCGGTATGCGTCGGCTTATGCTTGACGTTAGGTGATTAGACTTCCAAAATGCTCACGATCATTTTCAAACTTGTTGGTTATCTTGGCTGGCTGATCACAACAGCGCTCGGCATAGGAGGCAGTTGGTTCTGGAATTTTACGGAAACAGATCCGGACGATTCCGATCGCAAACGTTTGACTCCTGCCGGGCGGCGTGCTATCTTCGTGATGGCAATGTCCGTCACATGCGCCGTGTTGTCCACGTCCTACAACGAAATACGCTCTTTTTACGATGCAAAAGCCAAGGCAATAGAGAAACGCAATCTGGAGGATAAGTTCGAGGGCCTGGAACAGCAAAACGTAGGCTTGGCCCAGCAAAATAGAGAGCTAAGCGTCACCGTTCACCAACTATTGAGTCGACATGGCCTTCTCGAACTTTCGGCAGGAGATCGTAACCTGCAAGATTTATTTGAACGGTTCGAACCCCATGTTCGGGGTCGTGAAGAGGAACGTCAACGCCTTTCCAAACTAAACAATAAGCCGATTCATTTTGGATCGATGGGTCTGCTCGCGACGTTTACACTTCGGGATTTCGGTCGACAGGCGAGCGACCGACTTCAGCAAATGGCCTGCATCATTTCGCTCATGGAGGCCGATATTGTATGGCTTCAGGAACTTCGCGATGTTGACCAACTCCGTGTGCTTCGCCGTATGCTGCCACAGTACGATGTTCGTTGGGGCAATGTGGGAAGGAGGCCAAGTGCGCCTGGTACTGGCTTGGCAATGTTGTACCGTCGGGCAACCGTTGATGTCCTAGATGAGCCACAGTTCTTTCCATCCTGGCGACAGTCCGAAGGCAGTGAGGAATACACCTGGTATCGTGTTCCCTTTTCTCAAACGGTCCGTGTTGGTGATCTCAAGCTGCAGATTGTCAACCTAAAACTTTACTGGGGTAGTTCATCGGGTCCTAAGTTGGAAAGGCGCTTAAAGGAACTCGATGAGCTAACGAAATGGATCGATCGACGCAAATCCGACGATGCCCTGATCATTGCCGGCCAGTTCAACTGGGATACCAACCACGACCAAATGAAACGGCTGGCCGAGATGGGCTTTTTTATTCCAACCGATCTTCTACCTGAAGAAGCCACCGAGTCTTCGTATAATGAAACTGTCAGACGATATTCACATTTCGTACTTTCCAAAGAGATCGAGGGGCGGTACATCAACGGTAGTGTCCGCTATCAACCTCTTCGGCCATTGTTTCCTGACCTGACCGATAAAGAGCTAATGATGGTGGCCGATCACAAGCCACTATTGATAGCCATTCATTCCGAATGATACGCCACTTAACCAGACGCTGGACCGGAGCGGCCGATTGGGTTGGATTCGAGTGGAGCGGTGATTTGCGGTCGCCCAGTCTACTTAACCTTTTTTCACAGGAGAAGTTCCCGAAAATAATAATTATGTGAGTTTATGCGTATACTGCATAAGCATGTTATTAGATAGTAAAACCTGCTGTTCCAGCTGATACATTCAGGTATTTGTTTGAGCACCAAGCAAAATTGTGGTAATTTTTTTTAAGGTTTCACTGGAAACCCGTAGTACAGATAATAAATAATGTTATGCGATTAAATATTAGGAACATCATATTATAAATTGACTTACAATGACTAAAATTGAAGAATTTTATGATGAGTATATCAAAAAGCGTAGCATTGAATGGCCATTTATAAAGCTTTTACTGTCACCAAATAGTACAATCAATGATATTTTTAATGAAATAGTCATCAACTTTGACTCTTGTGCTCATAATAACAATTTTTCATATGAGTCTTATACTGAACATCTCGATGACGCATTAGGAATCTTTTATGATATAAATGATTGGGTAAAGGATTCATTGGGGAAAAATGATATTGATAAATTCATTGACGATGACAATATGGATCAATATGTTGACACGTACACAAAATTTTGGTTTCATCAGGAATTTACATTAGAACAACTACAAAGCAGTTTTGTCAAATTTCCAAATAATATCGAATCTCTTTTGCCGAAAATTATTGATTATATTAAATGTCCATTTTTGGATTCAAAAATTATAAGTTGGTCGTTAATTGATATCATAGCTTTCAAAGAGCTAAAAGCATTTTCTAGTAGTACGAGCTTTCACATATCGATAACTGATAATGGTGTTCTGTCCTCTATTTTTAATAATAAAAGAAAGGATGATATAAAAAAATGCCATAATTTACTAAATAGATTATACAGTATATATCTTCAATGTAACCAATTCATGTTTCATCCAAAAGTGATCAGCGAGATATGCCTTGATATTAGAAAAACCGGTGATTATTACGATGGCATTATGTTTGAATTGCTAGATCAAATGATTGCGAAAAAACAATATCATATAAGCTATTAAATTATGAATTATTCAAAAAATATCATGGTAAAATTGGTGTTTGAAATAACAATGCCGCCATCAACACCGACAGAAAATGCTATCGCATTTCTGCGGGTTATGGCCAGCGTTAGGGGAAAAGAATGATCGAACTTGTTGCAATGTTTATTGTCCAAGCTATCGGTGTTTTATTTTGGTCGGCCATTCTCAATGCTCCGATGCTCCAATGGAGAGCTAGTGCGCTCAGGAGTTGGCATATCAAATACAAACATGCATATCTGGTTTCGATTAAGGCCGGATTTATCGCTCTTATAGTTGGAAATGCCGCTGTCTTATCACTTGCCTTTTCCGGTAACATGAATGAGCAGTTCCTGAACCTTGTTGGGTTCGTCTTTGGAATAACCTCATGGTGGTTTGCTCATTCACGTGCCCTGCTAAAATTGGCAGATTCCACAAAATCAATAACCGTGAAAGAGGCCCGTTTAATTTCAACAAGTGTCATTGGATACATCATTGGTGGCCTATTCGCGTTAGGCTTGGTCCTGGTGCTTATTGTTATCGCGGTATCACCACTCAAATGATTAAGGTTATTCTAAATAAAGAGGTTAAGTAGACCGGGGGAATTGTACCCCGAGTCTACTTAACCTCTTTTCTAAAAAAATGAGAAAAATTATACCGCCGGTTTTATTTGCTATCTGCATCGTTGTCATGGTGGGGCTTTGGCTGGTGTTGCCGATTATGCAGTTTGTTACATTTCCGATCAGTTTGGTTGGTATTCTGCCTCTTATAGCGGGGCTGGGGATCGCCAAGCGAGGTTCTGATATTTTTGAAAAAACAGGAACGAACATCGAGACGTTCGATGATCCGGATATATTGGTTACAGATGGCCTTTATCGAATAAGTAGAAATCCAATGTATCTTGGTTTTCTTGTAGCTTTGCTTGGGGTGGCTATTGTGCTGGGAAGTTTTTCATCACTCCTGGTTGCCGTTGGGTTTTTTATGATAACAGACCGCTGGTACATCAGGTTTGAGGAGGAAGCTATGGCTAAAACATTTGGCGACCGGTATGCAGAGTACAAAAAGAAAACAAGGCGCTGGCTGTAATTTATGCCGCCCGGTTACGTGCAGGGTTCGGCGATTGGGAAAAGACTGAAAGTATGTGATCCATGAACTGCAAAAACCGGTTTCCTTTCAAGGTCGGGACGACCTCTTACATCATTCCCGACGAAATAATTCCCAACATCGAGTACCTGAAAGACAAGGTTGACGTAAAGAGGTTAATGAAGGGGTAGGTGAGCGGGAAAAGGATTGTGGCCGAGGCTTGTCACCGCTGCCGGATCATCCCGTTTTTCCCGCTTGTTAAGCTTTCCGCGAGACATTTTGTCTTTTGCACGTATTTGTTGGGTGAATTATATTGCATTGCATGTGCAACGCAAAAAGGGACTTTAATGAAAAGCGCATCTTTACCATCCCTGCGAGTAACGCCGGAACTCAGAAGAGCGGCAGAACAAGTTCTCGAAGAAGGAGAAACACTTTCGGCATTTATCGAATTGTCGCTCCGGACAACTATAGAAAAGCGGCAAAACCAGAAGGAGTTCATTGCAAAAGGACTCGCTTCCCGTGAAAACGCTCGAAAGTCCGGTGAATATGTGGATGCTTCTGTTGTCATGGAAGAGCTGCATGGTATGCTCGACAAGGCGAAAAGGCGAACATCGTGACCTTCACGCTTTACACAGGACGCGAAAAACGACCTTGTTCGACTGTATTCATTTCTTCTTGAAAAAGACATTAATGTAGCCGGGAAAGCGCTGGAAGCCATAGAACGGGGAATGGATGCACTACAGTACTTTCCGTTCAGTTGCAGAAAAGCGACCCCCGCAACGCCGTTTATGAGGGAACTGCTCATATCGTTCGGCAATTCAGGCTACGTTGTGCTCTTTGAAATCGAAGACAATCAAGCGGTCTCTGTGCTGGCAGTTCGTCATCAGTATGAGGACGACTATTTGTAGGCTGTTATTTAAGAGTTTAAAAGGTTAAGTAGACCGGGGGTGCAATTTTTCCGGTCTACTCAACCTCTTTTTTCGGATTTATTTCTTTTTCTTCATCCAGGGATAGACAACAACATGACAACCCGTGACGGCAAGAGCAACAAACAGAAGTTCGAAGGGTGCTCGGATGATTTGAGCGATCATTGGATGCAGCCACCCGAACATGCCTTTGGTCATTACGAAACGGTTTGCATTGAATCCATAGTCAAGAATTTCACCGCTCTCAGCTGCTACATACCATTCAATGCAAGTGTCGCTTGCCGCAAAACGGTATACGCCATGATCAGGTAAATAGGAAATTTCATCCATATCTTCTGCCGAAATGATCCCGACCGGTCGGTTTTTCATAAAAGCCTGCAGCACATGCTCAAAAGAGAGTGATGTTTTTTCAGGCTTCACTCTTGCAGGAACGGCATCCTTGATCACCGGCAATCCCTGATTGAAAAACGCAGGAAGCACAGCCATTTCGGTCATCCAGATCATGGTAAGTATGCTGACATAGAGCCCGATCCATTTATGGAGTTTTCGAGACCACGTCAGCATTTTCAGACCCGACATCTTCAGAACCTGCCGTTCAGGGTCAATCCTATGGTCCTTGGATTACCGGGCTGGGCCAGCCAGCCGAGGACCGGAAACTCGAACGCGATGGTCTCATATTCCTGTTCTAACAGATTTTTTACCCAGAAATACACATCGAAGTGCTCAAACTCGGCGCCGATACGGGCATTCACCAATTCGTATGCCTCCTGCATCTCACTGTTTTCATAATTCCAGTAGAATTCACCTGTTCCGTGTAACTCGACACGACCGAACAGTGAAAGTGACGGGCTTAATGCATGCCTGTATTGAGCCGCGAGAAGATAATCATGCTCCGGAACCATCAACACCTTTTTATCATCATAGACCGCACCTTTCCCTGGATCACGATATT
The DNA here is from genome assembly GCA_028277225.1 of Chlorobium sp. Lineage (GTDB taxonomy): Bacteria > Bacteroidota > Chlorobiia > Chlorobiales > Chlorobiaceae > Prosthecochloris. Next base: position 123,664 of record JANQHB010000033.1, on the reverse strand, counting down.
GGTCAAAAGAAGCATCTGTGTATCCATAACTTGCTATCAGATCGAGCCCCCGTGCCGGTTTGGCGGCAAGCTCGATTTCAAATCCCCTGGATGTTGACTTTGCGGCATTACTGGTAACTGTTTCACTGGAGCCAAGAAGCTGAATAACCTGCTGGTCTTTGTAGTCGATATAAAAGACCGCAGCGTTACAAACAAGACGATTGTCGAGCCAGCTTGATTTAATCCCCGCCTCGTAGTTCCATGAATACTCCGGGCCGTAAATCAGATCATCAGGATCACTGCTTCCCTGCAAATATACATTGAATCCGCCGCTTCGGAATCCTTTGGCTGCTGTGGCGTAGGTCATGACACCTTCACTGTGGCGATAGGCTATGGTAAACTTTGGCAGCAATTCGGTGTAATCCACTTTTTCGTCTATTGTCGAGACAGGCCCCTCATAAACAAGAGGTCCCAGCACAGGTCCGATAAATGGATCAGCAAGGTAAACGGGCAGATTAGGTAATCCCAGACCGCTGATAGCAATTTCCTGGCTTTTTAACAGCTCAGCACTGCTTTCTTCATACTCGAGACGAAGCCCGGCTGTCAGGTCAAGCTTGTCGAAAAGGGTATAGGTTGCCTGTCCGAAAAGAGCTCCCCCATAGGTGTCCACGTCTCCCTCCAAAAGGCTGTGCATCTCGATATCGAGCATAAGGGCAGATAACTGCCCTCCACTGTAGAAATCCAGAAAGTCAGGCCTTGTCACATCATCGAAATCATTCCATACGTCTTTCTTGTAGAGGTAGGCGCCTCCTATCCATTTAAGCTGACTGTCATTATCATCCGGAGAAGAAAACTGCAGTTCCTGCGTCATCTGGTCCGTATCTTTTTTGTAGTCATTGTAAAAAAAGTCCATGGGTGTAAAGTCCTGATCATTCATCGACTCCAGAGAATGCTGGAGCAATCCCGTGATCGATGTTACAGTAAATCCAGGCGCTTTATAGACTATCCTGAGATCCTGGCGAGTCTGGTCTGAATTGCTGTACCCGTCCGGGAAGTCATGGCTTACATTGTAAGGGTCATTGCGTATTTGATCCAGAGGGCCGATCGCATAGGAACCGTCTCTGATCCGGTCGCCGCTTATTCCAAGCGTTATATCAAGCGAGTCAGCAGGCATCCAGCGCAGCTTGGCTCGTCCGCTGAGCCCCTCCCTGAAATCGACCGCCTCGCCGGTCAGGACATTTTCGACAAAACCGTCCCGCTCCGAATAAGAGCCCGACAGGCTGAAAAACAACTTGTCCATGACCACCGGGACATTCAGACGCGCATGATATTTCCGGTAATCGTAATCGCCGAACGACAGTCCGGCGCGAACATCGAAATCGTTTGTCGGCTTCCTGGTGATTATGTTGATGACGCCGCCGAGCGCGTTACGGCCATAGAGGGTGCCTTGCGGGCCGCGAAGTAATTCAATTCTTTCGATGTCATAAAAATCAGTCATGTTGAACGAGACGCCGCTGAGATAGCTGACATCATCAACATAAAATCCTACCGACGAATCACCGAGAAGTGATCCGATCCCTCGAATTATCAGATGGCTTTCACTGCCACCTCTCGGTCCAAAGTGAAAGTCTGAAAGGTTTGGAATGTAGGTTTGGAGCTCACCTATGTCAGCAATTCCAGCATCCTCTATTTGCGAACCAGAATAAGCTGTAACACTGACAGGCACCTTTTGGATGTCCTCTTCACGTTTTTCTGCTGTTACTGTTATGGGCTCCGAATAATACACCGCTATGTTTTCTTTTTTCTCATTGGCAACGGGTTCTTCAGCAAAAAGAGATGCTGAATACAACGGTGTCAGCAAAGAAAACATAACTGTCAACAGGTGACGGATATTCATTATACTATATGGCATGGTTACTTCGGTTAGAGTTTAACAAGTATTGATAAAAAAATGCCCATTTTGAATGCAGTCAGGCACAACTCATTTAACTCCTTCATTTCGTGATGAGTATTTTGCTCTATTCATAGCAGCGTTTAAGAACATATCAGCTCTAATTCAACCTGACAGATCTGCAAACCGCTGTCATCGCTCAAGATATGCCATGAAATGCAGGTCGTTTTAAAAAGCAGATACAGACTACCCAATTCTGTTGGCGCAGAATAGAAGATTGTCGAATTAGAATAGAACATTTACGAAAGCCTGGTGCAGGTTCGTAACGTTTTGGAGGCAGATCTATTATTGGCGGGACTGGCTGTTTTTCAGATAGGCTCCGGGGGTTGTTCCAAAGTAGTTCTTGAAATGGTTGATGAAATGGGTGGTATCGGAGAAACCGAGGAGGTAAGCAGTCTCATCGATATTCAACCGGCCCTCATCCAGGATATCTTTTGACTCTTCTATCCTATGTACTTGATAAAGCTTGTAGACGGTCGTGCCGAATTCCTGTTTGAATCCCCGGTTGAGTTTATGTTCGTTCAACCCGGTCTTTTTTGCCAATTCATGAAGGGAGGGTGGATTTCCCATATCACTCAGCAATATTTCTTTGGCAAAATGAATCCGTTCTCTATCAAGGTGGCGCAATTGCAGCTTGCGGTTTTCAAGCGGAACATGTTTTGCTTCCCAAAGCAGACTGATAATCAGCTCCATGCTCTTACTTTCCAGATAGAGTCTTTTCAATACGCCTCGATATGGGCAATTGAAAATTTGATGGACGGTCATTCTGACATGGGGGGGCATGTTCAATATAAGGTCGTAAGGTTGCTGGACAGAATTCAGTAGTATTTGACAAACCTCGGCAGGAACCTGATCAAGCTCTTCATCCAGTATTTTCCAAAGACGACAAGGCGCTATATAGATGTTAACGAATTTATAGTGTTGGCGTTCATATAGCTTCGACCTGAAAAGAGATTCAGGATAGTAGCTGATAATGGCCTTTCCTGGCCCACCTGCAACACGCTTACTTCTGATTATCGAGTGGGCAACTTCACCTTGAGTGTGTCCTGAAATTTGAAAAGAGAAGATAACCGGAGCCTGGTCTATGGAAAAATAATGTTTCGAAGTAGAATCAGTAGTGAAATCCATGGAAATCATTTCTATCCCCGATGGAAATGCGGCATGGTGGCCTCCTCTATGCAAAGACGTCTCGAAGCCTTTCAGAAAGTTCCATGATGTATTGATTGAATTTTCTGAGTTCATTTTTACCGGATCTGGAAAAAGCAATTTGGGCTAAGGAATCTCAAACAATCAGTGAACAATTAGACGCTCCTGTATTTAAGTTTGTTGTATATAATTTTTGATCTGCTGATAATGGTGCTGTCTCCAATACTAGTCCGTTTATTCTAATCAACTATAGGTAATTTCCTTGAATTAATATGATAGTCCCAAATATCATGGATATCTCTATTCAAAGTAGTTCCTAATGATAATTCAGGAAGTGAATCAATTGAGAAAAAAGAAACATCAGAGATCTCAATATTTTCCTCTGCCTTTCCGTCAACAAGGTTACACAGGAAAAACATTTTATAAACGTGAACAGGATATCTGGGAGTATACCCACTGAGACTTTGGTCACGCACAGAAACTAACCGATTAACGGCTATGTTGAAACCGGTTTCCTCCTTTACCTCTCTAGTGATTCCTTCACTTGGTGTTTCACCTACATCAGACCATCCACCTGGCAGTGCCCATTTATTATCACGTCTCTCTTTTACTAATAAAATCTTATTATTCCTGATAACGCCAGCTCTGAGATCAACTTTTGCTGTTGCATAGCCCTTATCCGGGATAAAAAAGTTTTCAATCTTTTCTGGATCATCCTTTGATATCTCAGCATACATTTCATTGGCGATAACAGACAAATGATTATAACGCTCAATATCAAATGGGTCCTTGGAATAGGCTTTGCCAATTTGACTTATTGCCTTTATCTTATTAATCATTGAGACCCAATCATTCATTATGATATCCTTGTTATAATGTAACAATCCACTTCACCGGTTATCATGTGATTGCTAGAGAGTCTTGATCATTGCCAAATTACATCGGTCTGAGAAATGACCAGGAACGAACTCCTTGAATCCGTACTTTCTGTATAGTCCCAAAGCTTCCTTCAAACATGAATTCGTCTCCAGAGTCATCTCGGTAAACCCCAGATCTTTCGCAACACGAAATGCATCTTCAATCATCATCTTCCCCAACCCTTGCCCTTTAAGTTCGGGCATTAAATACATTTTGCGTAACTCACAACTCTTGCGCGAAGTCGGGTACAGCCCATAGGAGCCAACAATCCGGCCGTCGGCTTCCAGAATCCTGAATGCCCCTCCACCCGACAGGTACGACGTTTGAATATCCTGAAGATCGGCATCGGTCACTTCCGGATTCGTGCTCAACCCGTATCCCAAAAGGACCTCCTTTACAATTCGAAAAATACTCTCTTCGTCACTTGGCTTGTAGTCCCGAAGTCTGCACATGATTGACTCACTTTACATCTGTCAAGGAAGCTAAAAACTCTTGATCTATTGGACTCTTATCAATTGTTGTGCGAAATCATCCACTCCCTTGACAGTCATTGTTGGCTCCATCCCCCAAGGATCAAAGAGCATATCTGACCGTCTCTTTACCCATACCGCCTTCATACCAGCCGAAAGCGCACCAAGAACATCGAATGGATTGCTGGATACTAACCAGGCACTATTTCCTGTAGTAGAAGTCCTTCTTAAGAAGTGGCCGTAAACACCAGGATTCGGCTTGAACGACCTCACCTCATCAACACTTACGATATCCAGGAAATACTTTTTCAAGCCTGCATGAGAAAGCACTGCATTGACTGCTTCAGCAGTTCCATTTGAAAATGCATACATCTTGAAACCTGCATTCCGCATCTTTTCAAGACCTGTATGCACATCTGCAAAGGCCGGCAAGACTGCATAAGCATTCATTATTCGTTGTTTCTCCACTGTTTCCAGCTGAAGATTGAAATAGGCACATGTGTATTCAAGCGCCTCCCTGGTACATACAGCAAAAGTCTGATAATTCTGCATCAACCCCCTTCTGAATGAATACTCGAGTTGTTTTTCCCGCCACATTCGAGCAAAACCTGATGCTGACGAATCATCTAGAAAAATATTTAGTACATCTGTTATACCCTGAGGATCGATCAGTGTGCCGTATACATCGAATGCAAGTGTATCATCCATGAGCACTGAAGGTTTGTTGGTATGAAATATTTCTCCTGTTCATCCATCTGTTAATCGATTTTTCGAGGCAGAAGAAACGGATGCCATTTCCTGAGTCGTTTCTTTCAAAATCAAGATTAAATTCACATTGCTGGATTTCATGCTTAACTCACTAGTTGCACGATATCATGCCAAGTAACAAAGATTGACAAACCAATAAAAAGCATGATACCGGTAAAATTGATAACCTGATACGCTTTCGTACCAAGAGGGCGGTTGCGTATAGCCTCGATTAGCACCATAACCAGTTGACCGCCATCCAATCCGGGAAACGGCAACAGGTTCATAATACCAAGACTGAGACTGAGAATCCCGGTAAAGAACAGGAAATCTCCAAGACCTCCACTTGCCGCCTGACCTGCCATCACAGCAATACCGACTGGGCCGGTGACGTTTTCCATGCTTCCCTGCCCAGTGAAAAGATCGCCAAACATGGACAATGTTGCCGCAATCACCATCCAGATAGCATTTGCACTTGACTGCACAGCGTGCAACCATGAAGTACCCTCGGTCCCAATAAAAGCCGGAATAAATATCAGAAAAGCGAAAACCACGTTAAAAAAAGGGCCTCCGGCAATAATTGATGCACGCGAAAGACGTGAAGCACCGAACAGTTTTTGCGCATCTTCATCACCGTCGGTCGAAAAACTCACAAAACCGCCGAGCGGCAAAAGTCGCAACGTGAACGCGGTTTCCTTATGGCGATAAATGGTCGCGATACGAGGACTGAACGGGAAACCGATGGAAAACTCATATACAGGCACTTTTGCCTTGCGAGCCGCAAGAAAATGACCGAACTCGTGGACAATCACCACAAGTGACATGACGATTACAAAAGCAACGACAGAAAAAATCATACTCATTGAATCCTCATTAAATTTGAAATAACCCTGGAGCAAGTCTGTTGACAATCGCGTATTGCTTTCACAAGTTAAATTTTTTCGTCAATGTTTCTTCATATTCACAGAAAGACTTTCGACTCGAAGTGATTTTGATTTTTTTGCACTAAAGCCAGTTCCTGAAAGCAGGCTGTCTGATATTTTTCCAATCCTTGGTTTTTTAAAGAGCCTGGCAACGTCTGGGCTTCTGTATTTAGGGGAGGGGACGTGTTGCTGCTGTGCGAGATGTTTGCGGCTGATTATTCCTTAAAACGAAAGATTTTTCTTCAGCAATTGTTCAAGTCTTTCCGCCGTTTTTTCAAATTCAGATCCAAGGATGTCTGGTTTGATATTATTGACTCTTTTCCCGTTTATACACACGGTTGTCCTGACCATTTTCACAAGCAGTATTTCTGCCTGGAGGTCAATCTGAAATCCGTTGAGCTGGAATGGTTTGATGTCCATGCGTGGAGAGATGCGGATTGAAGATGGTTCACATTTTTCTCTTACGGTCTCCGAAAGCGTGATGCCTTCTCTGTATGGCGACCGAAACGGCTCGTGCGATGATGAAACGGCGGTGATATGCTTGCGCTCGATGTCGTGAATGAGCGCTATTGCTCAGGAACACTTCGCTGGGGGTTAGGGGAGTAGTTCCGTAACCAGATCATGGGCTTCAAGCAGAAATATCCTTTCAGGATCGGCACCTCTTCCTATATATTATCCTGTCTGATTTCAACAACCTTGCAAGGCTCGTAACCCGATCAGAACATGAAAAACACATATTTTGACTTGATAGAGCAAAGTTATTACTTCCCGCAGGAAGGTTTTGATTTGCGAAACGGAAATTTGACATTCCATGGTGTTTCTTTAAAGCATCTTATAAAAAAATATGGAACGCCATTTCGTTTTATCTATTTGCCTAAAATTGGTGATCAGATAAAAAAAGCAAGAAATCTGTTCAATCGGGTTATAAAAAACAATGCATACAAAGGTGTTTATAACTTTTGTTATTGTACAAAATGCAACCACTTTTATCACGTCATAAACGAAGCTGTCAAGCATAATGTGGATATGGAGACATCTTCGTCATTTGATATCGATCTTATTTTGTCTCTTTATGATAAGGGAAAAATAACAAAAGACATAAAAATCATTCACAATGGCTATAAAACAGATGATTATCTGAAAAAGATAATAGAGCTTCAGGCTATAGGTTTTGAAAATTCAATTATTGTACTTGATAGTAGTAATGAATATTTCAGACTGTCAAAATTAAAAAACAGGCATAAGGTAAAGATTGGAATGCGGATGTCAATAAACGAGGAAGTAAAATCCGCATATTACACGTCTCGTTTGGGCATTCCTCATTCAGAAATAGTTGAATTTTTTAAGAAACATATAAGAGATGATGAAAATGTAGAGCTTAAAATGCTGCATTTTTTTGTGGATTCTGGAATTCATGATACGCCATACTATTGGGGTGAATTTCAAAAAGCCCTGAAACTGTATGTTGAATTAAAAAAAGAAAGTGAAAAATTGGATTCTTTCAATTTAGGAGGCGGTTTTCCTGTTAGAAATCATTTGGGCTTTGAGTATAACTATGAATACATGATAAATAAAATGGTGTCAAATATAAAAACTGCATGTACCGAAGATAATGTTACGGAGCCGGATATCTATACGGAATTTGGTAAATACACAGTGGGAGAGTCCGGTGCAATAATATTCAGGGTACTGGAAAAGAAACAGCAAAACGATAATGAAGTATGGTATATTATCGATAACAGTCTGATGAACACTATACCTGATGCATGGTCTATACAGGAAAAATTTATTTTGCTGCCTGTTAATAAATGGGGTAATGAATATGGACGGGTCAATATCGGAGGTATAAGTTGTGATCATTCTGATTATTACAATTCTGAGGATTTAAATCAGGAGGTGCTTTTGCCTATCTATGATGAAAAGGAAAAAGAGCCCCTGTATCTTGGTTTTTTTCACACCGGTGCCTACCAGGATTCGGTAAGCGGTTATGGAGGAATCAAACATTGTCTGATACCGTCGCCAATGCATGTTATCATTGACAGAGATGAACAGGGAAATATTGTTGACACCGTATACAGGGAAGAACAGTCAGTGGGCGAAATGTTCAAAATATTAGGATACAATGAATAAAGATGCTGTTTATGGAGGTATATCGTCGGATGAATCCGACTATAAAAACGCATCCGTATTATTGCAATCTATTCCGTATGATGGAACAAGTACCTGGGGGAAGGGCGCAGACAAAGCTTTCGATGCTTTTATTGAGGCCTCGGAGCATATGGAGCTATACGATATAGAGACAGATTCGGAAGTCTACAAAAAAGGTATACATATACTTCCGCCAATAAAAGAAAATAGCAGTCCTGAGAAAGTATACTCTGAAGTCTATCAAAAAACGAAAGAGTTGTTAAAAACAGGAAAATATCTCAGTTTTATAGGTGGAGAACACTCTATAAGCATAGGTATAATCGATGCTTTTTCTGAAAAATATGAAAACCTGTCCGTATTACAACTGGATGCACATGCAGATTTAAGAAAGTCATATATGAATTCCGAGTTTAATCACGCATGTGCCATGCACAGAGCAAGTATGAATACAAACCTGATCCAGGTAGGGATAAGAAGTATGGATGTATGTGAAAAAGAATATCTGGATTACGATACATGTTTTTTTGCTGAAGATATCTATTCAAAAACAGAATGGATGAGGCAATCAATAGAAAAAATGACAGATGACGTGTATCTCTCTATCGATTTGGATGTATTTGATCCATCAGTTATGCCTGCAACCGGTACACCAGAACCTGGCGGTTTTGACTGGAATACGGTAATAAAATATCTTAAAATGGTTTTTGAAAGTAAAAACGTTGTAGGATTCGATATAGTTGAATTTGCTCCCCTTGAAGGAGTAAAGGCGCCCGGATTTCTCGTTTCAAAACTCTATTATAAACTCTTAAGTTATAAGTTTTATGGCAAGTAAAGGGCCAATATCGAAGTTTATGCTTGGGCATTTCAGGCATTTTAATGCTGCTACCCTTGTCGATGCAGCCAAGGCATACGAGGAACAATTGACAATCGGCAATAAAATGATGATTACACTTGCCGGAGCAATGAGTACCGCTGAACTTGGCAAGTCGCTTGCAGAAATGATCAGACAAGACAAGGTTCAGATACTATCATGTACCGGAGCTAACCTTGAAGAAGATATCATGAATCTTGTGGCTAATTCTCACTATAAACGTATTCCGGAATATAGAAACCTGACATCTTGTCAGGAAAGGGAATTGTTTGATAAAGGTCTGAACAGGGTTACAGACACATGCATTCCGGAAGAGGAGGCTTTTAGACGGCTGCAACAGCATATATATGAAATTTGGAAAGAAGCCGATGAAAACGAAGACTCTTTTTTCCCTCATGAATATATGTACAAAATGATCCTTTCGGGAGTCCTGGAGCAGTATTATGAGATTGATCCGAAAGACAGTTGGGTTCTGGCCGCGGCTCAAAAAAATATTCCAATTGTTGTTCCTGGTTGGGAAGACTCTACAATGGGCAATATTTTTGCATCGTATTGTATTAAAAAACAGCTGAAAGCGTCTACAATGAAGTCAGGAATTGAATATATGTCCTGGCTTGCAGACTGGTATACAAAAAATACAAGAGATAATGGTATAGGATTTTTTCAAATTGGCGGTGGAATTGCAGGTGACTTTCCTATATGTGTTGTTCCGATGCTCTATCAGGATATGGAGTGTGTCGATACACCATTCTGGAGTTATTTTTGTCAAATATCAGATTCGACTACAAGCTATGGATCTTATTCCGGTGCTGTTCCTAACGAAAAAATTACATGGGGCAAATTGGATATCGACACCCCAAAATATATTATCGAGTCAGATGCAACTATAGCAGCGCCATTACTATTCGCCTACATACTGGGATATTAGTGAAACGGTTGAGCAGACAGAAATAATTGATAGTATCATGAGTTGCAAGAAGAAATACCCGTTCAGGATCGGAACCTCTTCATATATTATACCGGCCGATATCATCCCGAATATCGAGTATTTGAAAGACAAGGTTGATGATGTAGAGATTGTGCTGTTCGAGTCGGACGAGATGAGCAATCTTCCCTCCGATGAAGATATCTGCAGATTGAAAGAAATCGCTGTTCACGACGATCTTACCTATTCGATTCACCTGCCGCTCGATGTCTATATTGGCAGTCACGACAGGGCGGTGCGGCAACGATCTCTGGATAAATGCCGGAGGGTGGTCGAATTGACCGGGGTTCTCAAACCATCGGCTTACGTCATGCATGCCGAAGCGGGCCCCGATATGAACGTGGCTACGTTTTCGCGACCGGAAAAGGAACGTTTTGCGCAACACGTTCATGAGTCTCTTGACGAATTTTTTTCCTCACGCTCTCTTCATCCTTCTTCATGCTGTGTCGAGACGTTGAACTATCCCATCTCGATCCTTGATGACGTCATCGCTGCGACAGGCGTTTCGGTCACGCTGGATATCGGTCATCTTGAACTCTATGGATATTCTGTGGAAGACCATCTTCGGAGCTATCTTGACCGCGCACGGGTATTTCATCTGCATGGTATCTGCGACGGAAAAGATCACAGGGGACTTGAGCATATGAGACCGGAGATCCTTGACATGGTGATGAAGGTGTTGCGTAATAATCCGGACAAGTCAAGGGTTGTGACGATCGAAATTTTTTCTGAAAAGGATTTTCTCTCATCCTGCATGGAAATGATGCGTTTTGTCGGGTAGGTTTATTTCTCTGTTGCTGAAGATTCTTCTTCGATCGTCTGTCCTTTCGATTTTGGGCTCGCAGTCTCATTGTCAGTACTATCCGTAAAGGGCTGCAAGACAGGCGCAGGGATAGTCTTCTCTATAGTGAAGTCTATACCGTAAAGGTATTTGTCGGCAACGGTGACGGATTGTTTTTTACCTGCAGCCGAGATGGTATAGGTGCCGGGACGTAATCCTTTTGTGCTGTAGTAACCGAACATGTTTGATCTGGGGCTGTCAACAGCCTTGCCGTTTTTATCGGTGACGGTGACTTTTATGTCCTCAACCGCTTTTCCGCCGGTGTCGATAACTTTGCCTGCTACGGCATATTCGGCATAAACCGGAATCAGGACATCGGTGACGGCTCCATTGAGCACTTCGACATAGGTGGATTTGTTTTCAATATTCAGTTCGAGGGGCAGGTTTTCAGTGTCGACATCGAGAGCGTATACGCCGGGTTTGAGGTTGCCGACAAAGAACGATCCGTCGACCTGCCGCTGCCCGAGCTTTTTATGGTTGAGCAGGATGTTGACATTATTAATATCTGAAGAACCGAGTTTCGAATCATTCATGATTTTCAGCGATCCGGCAATGCCGCCTCGGGTATGGCTGATTGCCGTGCGGTTGATCGGAAGGAAGCGCTTGCCGGAACGGCCGATATCCCAGGTCAGTGCAAGGGCGACATACTGATTTGCTTCCGGCGGTATCAGGTTTTCAAAGGTTTCTTCAGTTTCGAGCTGCAAGGCGTTATTCATGTTATAGCTGTACTGAAGGCTCATCTGCAGGCCCGCGTTGAAAAACTTGTTCCAGGCAACCGAATAGCCGGTTTCTTTTCCGGCTCTCGATACACCGAGGCGAATCAGGTCATAACGATTTCCTCCGGGATTCCAGTCGAAATAGACGCTGCCGACGCTGCTTCCTGTCGATATGGCATGTTTATAAAGTGCCCTGCTTTGCAGAGCGTTTCCGAAGTCGTAGCTCAGGTCAGCGTTGACGATATCCTCTTCATAGGTGACGGCGAGATCACTGCGTGATGTGACAGTCATGTTTGCTTCATACCTGTATTCTTCATCGTCATTGGGAAGCGCGGAAAGTATAAGGCCCGGGAAGACATACCAGTTTAGCCCGGGCAACAGGTACTTGTCGGGATTTGCATCACCGTTTTTTTCATATTTTCCGAACAGGGTGATATCGAATGGCTTGAACAATCCGGTACTGAACCGCATGGAGTGGTTGACAAGCTGCTCCCGGCCGATTTGTGAAAAGTCTTTTTGACTGTAGCTGCCGAGATAGGAAAGTGACCAGTCGCGACCGTTTCCCTGAAGCTTGAGATCGGTTGCGTAGCGGTTTTTCAATCTTGCTCCATAAATACCGATACCGAAATTGCCGCCTATCGCGAGCACTGTACCGGCAAATAGCTCAATATCGCTTTTCTCGGGATTATACTGGATTCCGGTTTCAAACGTCATCCGGTTGCTCAATCCGTAGAGAATATGACCGAAGCCCGTCCAGAGATAATTTTCGTCCCCTTCCCGGTCGAGAGGATTGCCGGTCACGCCGCCACCGGTTCTGACAAGAACCTCGTGGGCGGGCAGCATGCGGTTCATGAGAGACATGGAATAATCAAGGGTTGCCAGTGGTTTCTGCCGCAATGTTCTCTCGTAGAGATAGACTTCTGTCTTTCTCAGGTCGGATGTCATTCTGACGTTACGGAACACGAACCTGCCGTTAAGTCCGACACGCTGACGTGCCACAACGATACCTTCAATGCGGAGTTCCGCTATCGATGCCGGCGGCGCGTTGCCTTCTATCGTTCGCTGTTGTGAACGGTCAATCGAAAGAAATGCGTCAGAGTCCGAATAGCGTTCGAAGTCAAGCTGACTGAGAATGGTTTTGTTATTCCATCCGAGCTGAAAACCGGTAAAGTCCATGTCGCCGACAAGCGAGTAGAGGTCTGATGACCCGGTTCCCGCCCTGAAAGCAAGATGATCGTTGTATGTTGTCCAATGATAACGGTTAGGGGGCAAGGTTGTTGTGGGATCTCCTTCGAACGTGATATCCCATACTCCGCCTAAAAATCTTCCGCCGGATTCCAAAAGAATATCCCTCTTGAAGCTTTTTGAGCCGAATGTATACGATAGCTGAGGTTCCAGGCGGATAAATGAAAGAGAACTCGATGGAGCAGGTATGTCCGGCGTGATGGCAGGTGCTTTATTGAGCTTTTTTGAACGTTTGCCGGGAATCCAGGGGACATCGAGTGCGATCGCGAAAACAGATTGTACAAATCGTCCCTTGACAAAGAAAGACGAATCGAGCTGTTTGAACGATATGTACCTGGTGTCTTCAAAGGTTGCCAGGGTCCGTGGATCGAATGAGAGTTGTCCGAGCGATGTTTCATAGGAGACGATTCCTTTGTCGTTCGGTTGACCTTTCAATCCTGTCTGCTTGACAAACAAGTCAAAAGGAATCCAGTAGGCTTCTTCCTGCCGGAAGCAGTCATGATCTCCGGCAGAGATCTTGTTGAAGAAAACTTCTACGAAAAGCGGTTCAGGCTGCCTTTTTTCGGCAGCCTGAACAATAATCGCAAAAAAGAAGTTTTGAAGACCAGCGATAAAGAGAGTGAATGCAAGTGTTCGCAGCATAAACCTCATTGGCATCCGCTTGCGTTATGATTCAGCGAGAAACGGGATAGATTTTTTCGATTTTTTCCCCGTCGAGCGAACCGGAAACGGCAACGATATAAGACCCGGATTCAGGCATTCCGGGCAACCGGGTCACGATTGTTCTTGTATGGCCCGGCAGAACCGGTGTCTGGTTAAGCTGACCTGATGCAACAAGCCCTTCCGGAGATTTGCCTTCGGTTCCATCCGATGTCAGTTTTTCGGCGGTTTTGATCCCTGGAAAAGCAGCTTTTTTCCAGATGGAATAGGTTCCAATCAGGCGAGAATGGACATTGCCTTTGTTGGCTATCGATGCTTTGAGGGTATTACCGGACTTGTCAAAGGTAAGAGCTGATAGCGAGGCGGCATTTTTGACCGGGTCAGCATTTGCGTAAACGCCGACACCAAGTTTGAAGAGTACTTCTACCGGTGCTTCTTCCCCGGCTTCTGCAGTTTCCATTTTTTCTTCCGTAAAGTAGATGATTGCCCTGTGTTCGCCGGGTGAAGGTTTGACAGGCGGACGGATAGAAAGGCGAACTACCTGGCTTTTTCCTGCTTCAAGAACGAAAGACTTGGGATTGATTATCATCCACTGGTCAAGGGACTGTTCTGCTGGAGGCAGAAGCTTGACATCATTGTTTTCATCAAGAGTCCAGTTGTAGACTTCGACATTGATTTTTGTCGTTTTCTTTTTGAGGTTGAAAATCTTGAGCGACTCGTTTACCGGTTTCGAACCGATAGACAATTCAAGCATTGATGGCGAAACACCTATCTGACCCGGAGGAGGGGCATCTTCTGCATATGCGTTTGCCGTCATTGTCAGGACAGCAATGATTAGCAACAAAAGTACTTTTTTCATGATGATTTTTTCAGAGTGTTGTGATTGTTACTTCGATGGAGCCAAGGTACTTGCCGGATTTTTTTGCCCGGGAAATGTCAAAATCAAAATCAATCCTGCCGAGGCAGCGTGTCTTGTTTTTGCCTCTATCGACGCATTCTACAGGCCTTTTGGTGATGTAGGCAAGGATGAGCGATGAAGGGTCTTTTTTGTGAGAAAGAGCATTTTCCACACCGCTTCTGCTGATAACCCTGTAATTGACATGGAATGACTGACCGTTTATATAGGTAAGGTCATCGTCATTTTCATTGTCGTCATCATTGCCGCTGTTTTTTTTGAACTGGTAGTACCATAGCAGGACATCTCTTCTTCTTATCGTTGTCGATCCATATACCTGTTCGAGAAATATCCCGGGTGTATTGATAGAACCACCGTCCCATGTGGCATCCACTTCAACAGGGGATAGAGCCGTTGATACTTCTTTTCCGGAAATACCTATTTCATTGAGTGTGACAGCCTCGAGAGTGCGGTTTTTGTAGATTTTCAGTTGATCGGCAGGAAATGCCTTGTTGGCCAAACTAACCGTACACAGGAATGTAGACAGAGCAGTCAGCCAGACAAGGCATCTTTTTTGCTTCAAAAATTTGATCATTGCCGGCACGTGCTCAGATAGCCGAAGCGGTTATCGTATACTGCCCTCCGATATGGCTTCCCGATCGTTTGGTATTGGTGAAGTCGAGATCCAGCTCAATGCCGCCGAAGGTAGCAGAGCTTTTCGCAATGCCACCAAGATTGGTTATGATCGTAGCGTCACTGCTTTTTCCATCATTTACCTTGACATTCGACATGCTGATTTCCGATTCGTCGAGCTTCAGAACATCACCGCCACTTGGTATCGTGACCGAGACACGGGCTGTGCCGCTTCTCGAAAATCCCCTCACTGCCCAGACATTCGGCATTGTGACGGTTGTCGTGCCTCCATCAAGTTCGAGATTTTTGGCATCCATCAGGCTTGCAGTCGTAAGCTCGTCACCTGCCGTTTTCCCTTCCCAGGATACTGACATCGTATTGTCACCTTCAGCAAGCGCCTCGGATGTCGGAGTTTCGAAATTGAGTGTGAGATTCGAATAGTAATGCAGTACAATGAACTGGGGAACATTTGCGGTTACCTTTGCTGTTCCGCTGCTTGATTCTTTGCCGCCACCACCTTCAATGTTTGCAAACGAGGTAACCGTGAAGGATACTGCAAAGAGAACGGAAAGAGCAATTGACGTAATCCTCTTGAGCATCATGATAATGGTTTTTGGGGTTAGGGGAAGTAGATTCATATTACGATTAAAAAAATAGAAATAATTACGTTTTAATAAAAGGAATCCGTCAATAACGGATGTAATGAAAATGTCTTGCGAAGAGAAAGGAATTCGAGGAGACGGGTGCTGGAAGGTTTCTCAGATCGTTTCAGCGGTGATTTTATACTGGCCGCCTGTATGCAGGCCGGCTCTTGTTGTTTCCGAGAAGTTCAGGGTGATGCGGACATTGCCGATAGTCGCTTCGGAGGCAGTGATTCCGTTGAGGCTCGCATTGATTGAGGTTCCGGAATGGCCGCGGTTATCGTCAATCTGAATGTTTCCGGCACCCTCTTCGATATAGATCTTTGACGGACCGGAGGTGAGGACTCTGTTGTTGACAGAGATGGACACCTTCGCATTGCCGGAAGGAGATAGTCCACGAATGGCCCAGACATTCGGCAGATCAAGAGAGACATTGTCCGGGAGGTTAAGTTCAGTATTTTCGCCTGTGAGTTCGTCTGAACTTTCCGCTTCGCCGTTCCACTGGACGTCGAATTCTGCCGAACCTGTATTTTCCGCAGAAGAGAATTGCTCGAAATTGAGTGTCAGACCTGAATAGTAGTGAAGGATAATCAGATCGGGAAGGACAATGGATACATTTGTTTTTCCGACAGTTGTCTGAGACTGTTTGTTTGATTGAGCGGCGGCCTGCTGAAGACTTATAAACAAGCCGAAACAGAGAAACAACCCGATGGGTACGATATGCTTGACCATGGAGGTCTCCGGTTATGGGGCAGGCATGGTTTAACCTCTTTTATTATTGTACAGAATTCCGTTTATATATCAAAAACACGCCGATTTGAGTAGACAAGGCGTTATTCAGTCATACATGAATCGATAGTTCTGTGAGAAATCTGATCTACCTGACCGGCGGTGCAAGAAGCGGTAAAAGTTCTTTTGCTCTCCATTGTGCTGAGAGATACGATAAAAAGGCTTTTCTTGCGACTGCCGAAGCTTTTGATGAAGAGATGCAGCGTCGTATCCTGAAACATAAGGAAGAGCGTGGTGATGAATATATCACGGTCGAGGAGCCGTTGCATCTCGACAGGGCGGTCGATGCAATCTCCAAAGATGTTGATGTGGTTATCGTGGACTGTCTGACGGTATGGGCAGGAAACCTCATGCACGCGTTCGATTCGGATGATCTGATCATGTCCCATGTCGAACGATTGCTGTCAGTCCTGAAAGAGCCTCCATGCACCATAATTCTTGTTACCAATGAAGTCGGCATGGGGATTGTCCCCGACAATGCCATGGCCAGGAAATTCCGGGACATTGCGGGCATCATCAACCAGAAAGCCGCTGCAGCCGCAACCGAAGCCTGGCTTCTCTGCAGCGGCATCCCGGTGAGGATGAAATAACTGATGGTAGTGACGAGTAACAGGTGACAAGTGACGAGAATGGAGCCAAATGCCGTGCACATCGTGCGTAGAGGTGAGATTTATTTATCTTCCCCCTATTACCTATTACCTATTACCTATTACCTATTACCTATTACCTATTCACCAATCCCATGCACGATCAGTTCCAGACTATCCTTTCCGGTATACAGCCGGTTGACAATTCTTTGAGCGCTTCGATCCAGGATCATCTCGATGACCTTACAAAGCCGCGCGGCAGCCTCGGGAGGCTTGAAGAGATCGCCATGAGGTATGCCATAGCGACAGGTACAGCGAGACCGGTTCTGGAAAAGAAAAAAATTGTCTGTTTTGCAGCTGATCATGGTGTTGCAGATGAGGGTGTGTCAGCATTTCCGTGCGAGGTTACGCCTCAAATGGTCTATAATATGCTCAATGGCGGTGCCGCCATCAATGTGCTTGCGCGTCATGCCGGGGCGGTGCTCGATATTGTTGATATCGGCGTCGACCACGATTTTCCCGACCATCCCGGTCTTCAGAGATGTAAAGTCAGGAAGGGCTCTTCCAATATGGCTAAAGGGCCGGCCATGACGATAGATGAAACGCTACAGGCGGTAGTGACTGGTATGACTCTTGCCGGAAAGGCTCGTGAGGACGGTTTCCATCTGCTTGCAACCGGCGAAATGGGAATAGCCAATACAACCTCTGCAACGGCACTTTTTGCTGCGTTGCTCGATCTGCCTGTCGAGTCGATTACCGGGCGGGGAACAGGTATCGATCAGGAAAGGCTCGAACATAAAATCGAGGTGATCAAGCGGGCAATAGAGATCAACCGGGATTCACTCAAAACGCCTCTTGAAGTTCTTGCGGCACTCGGCGGTTTTGAAATTGCCGGGATCTGCGGGCTGATTCTCGGAGCGGCATCGGTGGGCCTGCCCGTTGTTGTCGACGGTTTTATCTCTTCAGCCGGGGCGGTCGTTGCCATGCAGCTCTCCTGCAGGGTCAGTGATTATCTTTTTTTCAGCCATCTTTCCAACGAAGAGGGCCATAAGGCGGTTATGCAGAAACTGGGTGCCCGTCCTATCCTCGATCTGGATATGCGACTTGGAGAAGGGACAGGTGCAGCGCTTGCCATGCAGGTGATCGAAGGATCGATAAAACTGTATAATAGCATGGCGACCTTCAGTTCTGCCAACGTTTCGGAAAAACAATAAAGGGCGGTTTTTACATTGGCGTCATTTACAGAGCTTCAGGAAAAGTACGCGGATCCCGAGAGCCGGTTTTTCGAGTCCGGGGGGTTCAGGGTTCACTATAAACTTTTTGGGACAGGTGAGCCTCTGATCGTCCTGCTTCATGGCAGTTTTCTCAGTATCCGCTCCTGGAGGGACGTTGTCCGCCCACTATCAGAAAATGCGACGGTCCTTGTTTTTGATCGTCCGGCATTCGGTTTGACTTCGCGTCCACTGCCCGGAGACAGGAGTGGCGCCCGATATTCTCCAGAAGCACAAAGCGATCTCGTTCTTGATCTCATGGCGGAGGCAGGTTTTGATCAGGCGGTTCTTGCAGGAAACTCAACAGGCGGAACGATAGCGCTTCTTACGGCGCTCCGATATCCGGAACGGATCACGGGTCTTGTTCTTGCTGGAGCGATGGTTTTCAGCGGTTATGCAACAAGTGAGGTCCCTGCAGCGGTCAAACCTTTGCTTAAAACGATGAGTCCTCTGTTTTCCCGTATCATGAAGGTACTGATAACAAAGCTTTTTGACAGAAACATCCGTGGTTTCTGGCATGAAGGGAGCCGGCTCGATGACGAGACTCTTGCGGCATTCAGGGGTGATCTCATGGTCGGGGGCTGGTCCCGGGCTTTCTGGGAGCTGTTTCTGGAAACACATCACCTCAACCTTGAAAAACAACTTCCCGGTCTCGATGTGCCGACACTGGTAATAACAGGTGAGCATGACCGTACGGTGAAAACAGATGAAAGTTACAGGCTCGCTGAACTGATTCCCGGAGCGGAGCTGGATGTGATAGCCGATTGCGGTCATCTGCCTCAGGAAGAGGCTCCTGTCGCATTCGTAGCGGCTGTATCGGCCTTTCTTGAAAAAAGAACAGGATCATGTTGAACGGATTGGTTACAGCGCTGAGAACCCTCACTATTCTGCCTGTACCCGGCAAAGATGCAGAACGGTTCAGTACAGCGCTCTACTGGTTTCCTGTTGCAGGTTTTCTTATCGGATCATTTCAGGCTGCAGCCGCTTCCCTCGTCATGTTTTCCGGATGGAGTGAAGCGGCATCGGCAATGGTTCTCCTGGCAGGATTTGTTCTTACCGGAGGCATCCACGCAGATGGTCTTGCAGACACGGCAGATGGATTTTTCTGTTCGGGATCGAAGGAAAAGCGGCTGAGAATCATGAAAGATCCTGCAGTCGGGTCTTTCGGGGCGATATTCCTCTGTATGATCATTCTCCTTAAATGGATCGCTCTCACGAGGCTCCTGGAGTCGGGTCTTTTCCAATGGATTGTGGCCGGCGCCGTTCTTTCCCGTTTTGTCCAGGTTGTTCTTGCGTCGTCTTTGCCCTATGCAAGAAGCGGGGGAGGTACTGCTTCCGGTTTTGTTGAAGGTGCAGGCTGGCGGCATATCGGAATAACACTCCTTCTTGCCGGAATGCTGCATTTTATTCTACTTCGTGATATGGTGCCGGCGGCTCTTGTTGTGTTGCTTGTTGTTCTCCCTGCTGCCGGTATTCTTGCATTTTTTTCCCGACAGAGAACAGGGGGGATTACCGGCGACGTTCTTGGTGCTTCGAGCGAAATGACCGAGATGCTTGTGTGGCTGACTGCAGGTTTTTATCTGCAGTGATTGTAGCGATTTGAGAAGCAGTCCAGGGTATTGCACGATAAAGGGTACATGCTTATGATTCCGGAGCGTCTGCACCGTTTCTGTTTGTATTTCCGACCTCAGGATTTCATAAGAAAATAATGCATATTCAGACGGCCAATCGGTTGAAATATTGCAAAATTGTAAACGACAGATCTATGAATGAAATGATAATATCGTTTGCCGGTGGTAAAAAGGTGAATGCCGACTACCGGGGATTTACGATTGAGACAGATCAGTCTGTCCGCAATGGAGGCGAAGGTTCGGCACCCGAACCATTTTCGCTTTTTCTCGCTTCAATAGGTACTTGTGCAGGTATATATGTCTATTCTTTTTGCCGGGAAAGGGATCTGTCGACCAGAGATATCCGGATTATCCAGACACATCACAGAAGGGCGGATGGAAACGGAATAGGAAAAATCTCGATCGACATCGAGGTGCCGGAAGATTTTCCGGAAAAGTATCGCAAAACGCTGGCCAAGGTGGCCGGTCTATGCGCAGTGAAAAAACATATTCTGAATCCGCCTGTTTTCGAAGTGGCAACAAAAGTTGCAGAAAACGGCTAAAGAAACATCAATTAACAAGTATACCGGTATTACAATGAACAGTCAAACTGCATCACCGGCAGGCGAGTCATCGTTGCGGTTAAGAAATTTCCATATTACTTTTTTCGCCATCGTTCTGGGTATGGCAGGCTTCTCTCTTGCTCTACAGAAGGTTGGCGGTCATGACGGAACAGGGATTCTCCCGGCTCTGGAAACACCGGCTACCGTTTTTGTCTATCTGACAATAGCCCTTTTTATGCTTGTCGGCATCGTTTATCTCTTCAAGGCGGTACGGTATCCCGATGCGGTAAAAAAAGAGTTCAAACATCCCATAAAAGTCAACTTTTTTCCCCTGATCGCCAAAGTGTTCCTTGTTCTGAGCGTTGTGTTTCTCGACCGTAACATGGCGGTATCCTATAATCTCTGGGTTACAGGTACGGTGCTGCAGCTTGTGGCTTCTATCGTTATCATCTCGATATGGATTCGACATACACATTTCAAGGTTGAGCATGTGACACCGGGATGGTTTATTCCTATTGTCGGTTCTATCATTGTTCCTATTGCAGGTGTACCTCATGGCTTTATCGAGGTGTCCTGGTTCTTTTTCTCTGTAGGTCTCGTTTTCTGGCTTGCACTCTTTACCATTGTGCTCTACAGGATGATGTTCTATTCACCCATTCCCGACAGGTTACTGCCTACACTTTTCATTCTCTTTGCTCCACCTGCAATCGGTTTTATTGCGTATGCCAAACTTGCCGGTCTTATGGCGCATGGTGTCGGTCCTGACGCTTTTGCAAGAATACTGTACTATTTCTCTCTTTTCATGTTTATCCTTATCCTGTTCAAGGTTCAGATTCTGGCAAAAATCAACTTTTATCTCTCCTGGTGGGCCTATTCCTTTCCGCTTGCTGCAAAAACACTGGCAACAGTGGTCATTTGGCACATGACCGGATCAGATGTGTTTCGCACTATCGCTCTCTTTGAGCTTGGATTGCTTGCATTGGTTATTGTCATGCTGATCGTGGTGACAGTGAAAGCGATTATCAACTCCGAAATTTGCGTGGAGGATTGATAGTTGAAGAGCTTGACAGTTTGTCAGTTTGTCGGCATTTACGGTAAGTATGTCGTGATCGTTACCGGTGCCTGATGCTTGGTTCGACGATGGATTGGAGGCTTAGGTTCAGGTGTCTATGGAAAAATGGATTGAGGTTGCTTGTATGATGAGAAAGTCTTTGTTGCATATTTTTATGATGTGCTTCGTTTCGAGCTGCACATCCGGGCCCCCGGGAAGCGATCTGTCAGAAAACGTTTCACAATCTATTGTTCCTGCCGAGTCGCTGCAGGTCGCTTACAGGGACGGTAAGTTCGGCTATATCGATCCGGCCGGAAGGATGGTTATCGAGCCCCATTTTGATATCGCCTACATTTTCCGTGATGGTCTCGCGCCTGTAAGGATAAATGAAAAATGGGGTTTTATCGATTCGACAGGCCGGTATATCATCGATCCTGAATATGTCAGGGTCACACCATTCAAAAAAGGTTATGCGCGAGTCACTGAAAACGGAAAACAGAAATATCTGAACAGGAACGGAGGACAGGTCGGCAGCGACTCCTATGAGTTCGGTTACCATTTTTCAGAAGGTCTTGCATTTGTGAAGCTCGATGGAAAATATGGTGCGATCGATACAACCGGACGAATGGTTATAGAACCGGACTTTGAATTAGGATATTTTTTTTCAAAGGGGCTTGCTCTTGTAAGGAAAGACGGTAAATGGGGCTACATAGATACATCAGGAACGTTTGTTGTTCAGCCTCTGTATCAGGAAGCTGACAGTTTCTGGGGGAGCAGGGCGAAGGTCAAGGTCGGCGACAAATGGGGATATATCGATACCAGGGGAGTATTGGCGATCGAGCCCCGGTTCGATGATGCCTGGAGCTTTATCGAAAACCGGGCCAGGGTCAAAAAAAACGGAAAATGGGGATTTATTGATACAACAGGTGCACAGGTCGTTGATTTTCGCTATGACATTGCAGAGAACTACAGCAACGGATATGCAAGGGTTGCCGCAGGGCGGAAGTGGGGATTCATCGATGCAGAAGGCAGGGAGGTCATTCGCCCGGCATACAGGGCGGTGAAGCCGTTTTCCAATGGACGTGCACCTGTTCTTAAAGCCACACGATGGGGGTATGTCGATACTACAGGTACAATGGTGATAGCTCCACGTTTCAGTGAGGCAAACAGTTTTTACAAGGGGCTTGCACGAGTCAGGCTTAAAGGTGTTCAAGCCTATATCGATCCCGGCGGTACTGTTGTCTGGAGTGAAAGACCGATTGACGATCAGGATTGACGGGTTTGTGTATGATGAGTTTTTCGCTACTTCGCCAACCGCACGTTGTTTTTGGTGCAGGCAAAGTATCCCGTTTGCCTGAACTTGTGGGCATCTACGGTAAGAATGTCGTGATCGTTACCGGCGCCGGAATACTGGAACGATCCGGAACCCTTTCCGTTCTTTTCGAGGAAATACAGTTCAAGAGCAACAGGTGCCGTCATGTCGTTGTCTCAGGCGAGCCATCCCCCGAAGTCATTGACGGGGCGGTCAAAGCATGCAGGAAAGACGAGATTGATGTCGTAGTTGCCGTGGGAGGAGGAAGCGTTATCGATGCCGGTAAGGCTGTTTCGGCCATGCTGCCTTCAGGTGAGCCGGTTGAACGTTTTATCGAAGGATTGCCGGGTTATCGTATGCCTGACGGCAGGAAAATATCGTTCATAGCAGTACCGACAACGTCGGGAACAGGGAGTGAGGCAACAAACAATGCCGTTATCAGCAGAACGGGTGACAACGGATACAAGCGTTCCCTTCGTCATGAAGCATTTGTTCCGGATATCGCGCTTCTCGACCCTGAACTGACGCTTTCGATGCCAATCGGGCTGACGGTTTCATCGGGCATGGATGCATTGACCCAATTGCTCGAAGCGCTTGTTTCAACGGAAGGCTCGCCCTACACTGATGCTGTTGCGATGAACGGCCTGGAATATGTTGCAGCTTATTTCTCGAGGGCATGCAGTGACGGGCAGGACGATATCAAGGCCCGTGGCGCCATGTCCTGGGCGGCATATCTTTCAGGCGTGGCGCTTGTCAACGCCGGATTGGGGATTGTTCACGGATTTGCCTCATCGATCGGGGGATACATCGATATACCGCATGGACGGCTTTGCGCAACCCTGCTTCATGCTGCGACGGCCGAAAACATTGCAATACTCCGCCAGAAGGGGGATGAGGCAGATGGTGCGCTTGCGAACTATGCGAAAGCGGGACGGCTTTTTGCCGGTGAAAAAAGTCTCAATGACAATGAAGCCTGCGATGTGCTTCTGGAAAGACTTGAGTCGATACAGGAAGAACTTGACATTGCCCGGCTTGGAACGTATGGGTTCAGGAAAGAGGATGTCGACCGGATTGTCAGCCTTACCAGAAACAAAAACAATCCTGTTGCGCTTGACGGGAACAGTTTGAGACGAATACTTCTGGAACGAATATAAATCTAAACTGAGCGTTTCAACAAATGCTCCATAACAGTAAGTCTTTTAAATACTATCTTTTATGCTGTAGTTATAAAAAAAAATGATCCATAACCTGTCAGGTGAGTATCAAAACTGGTAAAGAGCCGCATTTATTGAAACCCTTCGGGATTGCCGACCCCGTGAAATCAGACCAGATATTTCACAGGGCCGGATCTGCTTCGTTACAGGGAACTTGCGGTAGATCACTACAGCGGCATTCCCTGTGCCTTGCATCTCCGGTATGCTCGACAATCGCTCAATTTAGGATAAAATATGATGGCCATGCGTAAACTTCTTTCCATAGTTTTTCTGCTTACGTTTGTCGTTCTGTCGGGTTGTTCACAGAATTTCCAGCGGAACGTCAAGGATTTTCAGTCAAAGTGGGTAGGACTGGACCGCAGAGTGACAGTATACTCCGCATCCGGTGAACCTGTTCGGACCTATGAGGGCAGGATAGATATCGAACCGACGGAGTTCGGTAACAAAATCAAGTTTGCCCATGACGGCAATATGGTACTCATCTACAACATGGGTGTCGTCGTCGAAGAAGTAAAATAAAATTTGACTCCAGTGACCATTACCTATTTTGAAATTAAAAACGCATTCGACTTTGTCAGCGCCGGAAATCCGGGTGATAACGTCGCATATGTAAGCACAGCAGACGGCGAGATCTATTATCGCTCTTCAGTGCTGGGGCTCGATGAGACCAGGGGACTCGATATCCACTCTTATATCACCATTCCTCACCGGCAGAGTGTGGATATGGAAAGTGAAATGGCCTATGATTTTGTCGACGAGCATCTTCCTGAACATTATGCCGGGGTAAGGGATATGTTTGCCGATGAGATAAATGCCGAAGGCAACTTCAGGAATATTCTCGAAGCAAGGGGATTGCTGGCAGAATGGCACGCCTATCGTGATAAGAAAATCGAGGATTATCTCAGGGAGTGGTGCCGGTCGAAAAATATCGGTCTCGAATCCTGATCTTTCCTGTTGAACCGGTAATCAGTATCCAGCCCGATTCATTGTGCTTTGATGGGCTCTGGTTGACCACCATTCGCTTCCATAGTTATAGAACAGTTCCTCATCTTTTCGGATATCCCTCAATGCATAGATGACCAGCTCCGGACCCAGCGGCGTTTCTTCAAGGTAGTAGGCGACATTCGGGAACGAGGAATGGTTGAAAAGCATGCCGTTACCCATGGCGACCAGCCTTTTGGTTTCGTCGTCTCCGTAAAACACGTAATTGAGGAGTTCGCCCCCGATATCGTCCTCATCAACCACAAGGACGGGACAGCGTTCTACTATATCCCACTGAGAAATATCGTTGGCAGCAAACGCACCTCTTCCGCTGATATTGGATTTGCCGGTTCGAACAGATGTTTCATATGCCGGTTCTGTCTCCTGGCGGATTTTTCGGCTGAAAACAATGCCGAGAACTGCACCGGCAAAAAATATGATAACAAGTAACGCGAAGAACGATGGTTCCATGCAGACCCCTTACCTGAGTGTAAAAGTAACATTGTACAAAAAAATACGATAGGTTCGAGGTTGCAAAGTCTTTATACAATCCTGTCGGGATCACTGGTGTCAGGCATCTCTCCCTTGTAACCGAAGAAAAACTTGAGGAGCCCGACCAGTGTGCCGGACTGTTTTTTGACATACCATTGGTCTGCAGCTCTCCGGTTGCCGAGTGCGTAAGTCGGATAGGGGTGTATGGTATCGGACATCTGGCGAAGAGTAATCCCGTTTCTCATAGCCAGGGCGAACTCGGCAATCAGGTCGCCGGCACGAACGCCAAGAATGTCCACACCGTATATTTTTCCGTCGAAACCGGCAGCATAGACCCGTATCCAGCCTTCTGTATCACTGTCAGTTATCGCTCTGTCTATCCGGTTGAACGGAAAGCGGTAAAGGTCGTAATCAGCGTTCCGGTTTTTCAGGGATTCTTCCGTTTCGCCGACATGCGCCATTTCAGGGTCCGTATAGGTGCACCAGGGAATGTGTCTGTCATCGATTTTCATGGGAAGGTGGGTCAGCATTTTGCTGGCGGCAACTTTGGCCATGTGTTCGGCAACATGGGTGAATTGCATGTCTCCGGCAACGTCACCACAGGCATAGATGTGCTGTCGGGATGTCTGGCAGCTCTCGTTGATCCTTATTCCGCGTTCGTGGGTTTCAATTCCTGCTGCTTCGAGGTTGAGTGATGCAATATTTGCCTGCCTTCCTGAAGCAACAAGCAAGGCATCGCCTTCGATGGTTACTGTCTCTCCGGTTTTTCTGTTTTCTGCTGTCACCAGGATAGCGTTCCCTTTTTGTTCGACCTGCCGGACGGCTGTTGAAAGCTTGAACTGAACACCTTCTATGCCAAGACATTCCTGCAGGATCGATGTCAGTTCAGGGTGGTCCTTGCCAAGTATCCGTTCCCCATAGTCGAAAACGGTGACCTGTGATCCAAGTCTTGCAAAGGCCTGGCCCATTTCGGCGCCGATTGGTCCCGCACCGATGACAAGCAGCCTGTCGGGCTGCTTGTCCAGTGAAAAGATTGTTTCGTTTGTCAGGAAAGGAATGGTATCGAGTCCTTCCACTCCGGGGACGACAGGGCTGCTGCCGGTTGCGATGATGATGTTTTTTCCGCTGAGAGTCAGCGTTTCGTTTCCTTTTTTTTCGACGGCAACCTGATGCTCGTTCATGAAACTGCCTTGCCCCTCGATTACCGTGATACCCATTTTTTCATAGATGCCTGGAGCATCGGCTTCTTCGTAAACGCTTTTCTGAATATCATGAACACGCTGCATGACCACCCTGAAATCGACTGACGGTTCACCTGCATTGATACCGCAGGCGCCGGATGTCCTGATCGTGTGAGCTACTTTAGCTGAATGAAGAAGGGCTTTGCTCGGTATACAGCCGTACCAGGTACAGTCGCCACCGAGCTTTTTTTCTTCGATCATTGCTGTTTTTGCCCCAAGCGATGCGGCAACACCTGCGGCGGTAAGTCCTGCAGCTCCGCCACCGATAACGATAACATCGTAGTCATGGTTCATCAGTTTCCCCTTTGTTTGCTACTTCTTTTCTGATTTTCCTGATCGTTGACCATGCTCCGAATCCAACCAGAAGGACGATGAACAGATAGACCCAGAACGGTACGTTTTTTCCTGCGACGATAAGATAAAGATAGGCTGATATGAAGAAAAAGCCTGTCAGGAGCGCAGGAAAAACCGCCGGTTTTTTCTGCCTGAGATTTCTCACCAGCCATGCGAGACTAAGCGTAAAAAAAGGAATCGCACCAATATAGATGGCGCCGAAAATGAACGGATTGACACCGTATTCGGCGCCAAGCGACATGAACCATGCTGTGATTGCCTCAATGCTCATTGAATCCTTTTTTTCAATGTAAAGGTCATTATGCGATGTAAAGGTTCCTTTTTGTGTTTGGCGATGCATTTGGCTACTTTTTTTGAATGGACGTCCAACCAGGAAAGTTGTTTACTTATTCCTGAAAAAAAACGGGAAGCATGGACGAAAAACACATGAGGGAAAAAGGGCGCTGTGAGCAGGATAAATCAGCCATTATTCTTGCGGCAGCCACACAGGTGCTTACAAGGTATGGATACACCGGCGTAACGATTTCGCGTGTTGCCGCCGAGGCTGGTGTGAGCAGGGGTCTTCTGCATTACTATTTCAAGAACAAGGAAGATATGCTTGCCAAAGTTCTCCGTGACAATGTGGGGACAGCAGAAAAGTTGTTTGCCGAGATTTCCCGCAGCAGTTTTTCAGCTGAACAGTTTGTATCAAAGCTCATTGCGGGTTTCAGGGAAATGTACGAGAATCAGCATGAATTTTTTACGCTTTTCATGGAAGGGATTGCTGTTTCCCGCCAGAGTGAGCTGGTCGAGAGAGAGATTTACCTGATGTATCAGGATTTCAGACTCGTGCTGACAGAGGTTCTCGATGAAATGTCCGATCGGGATCTGATTGATTCTGCTTTTCCGTCAGGTGTCCTTGCGTCATTGATCATCGCAATATTCGATGGATTCGGCCTGCAGCTTCTCATGGTCCCCGGCCTGGGGGATGACGATGAGCTCTGGGTGGGAATTGAAAAGGGAATTCTGAAGCTTATGAATGGCTGTTGAACAGGCTGGCTATGCAACATAACGGCAAAAGTAATGACAAGGCTGTGCTCAGGGTGGATGATGTGAGCAAGATTTACACGATGGGTGAGGTCAAGGTCGATGCGCTGAAGCATGTTTCGGCAGACTTCTACGAAGGTGAGCTTGTTGTGCTGCTGGGTACATCGGGAAGTGGCAAGTCAACCCTGCTTAATATTATCGGTGGTCTCGATGTTCCCACACAAGGGAAGCTTTATTTTCGCGGAAAAGAGATGACTGCTGCTACAGAAGATGATCTGACCATGTACCGGAGGGAGTCCATCGGTTTTGTGTTTCAGTTTTACAACCTGATATCGAGCCTTACTGCCCTTGAAAACGTACAGCTTGTGACTGAGATATCTGACAATCCAATGGCGGCCGAAAAAGCCCTGACGCTTGTGAGTCTGTCGGCCCGCATGAATCATTTTCCTGCTCAACTTTCCGGAGGCGAACAGCAGCGTGTCGCGATTGCGCGAGCGGTTGCAAAACGTCCCGAACTGCTGCTTTGCGATGAGCCCACCGGAGCTCTTGACTACGAAACAGGAAAACTTGTACTTGAAGTGATCCGTAAGGTAAACCAGGAACTTGGTACGACAACACTTGTCATAACGCACAATGTCTCCATTGCCGCAATGGCTGACAGGGTTATCCATATGCGAAGCGGCGAAATTACGGAGATAGAAATAAACAAGAGCAAACTTTCTCCATCCGATCTGAGCTGGTAGGCAGTTATGAAAAAACTCAACAGGAAACTGCTTCGCGAATTGATGCGCATGAAAGGTCAGATGCTGGCTGTAGCCGCGGTGGTCGCCTGCGGGATATCTGTTTTCATTTCCATGACCAATGTCGAATTTTCACTGACGTCTACTAAAGAACGGTATTATAGCGAATATCGGTTTGCCGATGTTTTTATGCAGGTGAAGCGAGCTCCTGAGACCCTGACCGATCGAGTGAGAAATATACCCGGTGTGGCATCGGTCAGATCCCGTATTGTTACCGATGTCACGATAGATGTGCCGGGTCTCGATGAACCTGCAAGCGGCAGACTTGTGTCCATGCCTGACAGAAAAATGCCGGTACTCAATGATATTTTTCTGCGTGAAGGACGCTATATCGAGCCAGGTCATCCGGAAGAAGTTATCGCAAGCGAGATATTCATGAAGGCAAATGCCCTCAAGGTCGGGGACCGGGTTGGAGCTGTTATCAATGGCAGGTGGAAAGAATTGCAGATAGTCGGTATGTGTTTATCTCCGGAATATATATACGAGGTCAAGCCGGGATCGTTCTTCCCGGATAATCGCCGTTACGGTATTTTCTGGATGAGTCGGGAAGCATTGGAATCAGCACTTGATATGGCAAGCGCCTTCAATGATTTGTCATTGACACTGGCTCACGGTGCCTCGGAAAAAGATGTTATCCAGCGTCTTGACGATATGTTCCGCCGGTATGGTTCACTTGGGGCTTATGGGCGGAGTGAACATCTTTCCGACCGGTTCATATCGGATGAGATCAAGCAGGTAGGAATGCAGATCACTGTGTTGCCGACGATCTTTCTTGCGGTTGCCGTGTTCCTGCTGAATATCGTGCTCAAAAGAATCGTCAGTACACAAAGGGACCAGATAGCTGTAATGAAAGCTAATGGATATTCCAATGAAGAGGTTGGGCTGCACTATCTTGGCTTCGCCCTGGTTCCCGTTGCAATCGGGGCACTGTCAGGAACGGTTGTCGGTGCATGGCTTGGTCTTGGATTGACAATGGTCTATGAAGGCATATACAATTTTCCTGAATTGTTTTATTTTTTCCGTTTCGAAAATGCTGCTCTTTCGGTTTTGCTCAGTACCGGCGCGGCTCTTTTCGGGGCTCTGAGCGCTGTTCGGCAGGCAGTTTCATTACCCCCGGCCGAGGCTATGCGTCCCGAGTCGCCGGTTGTCTATAAACCCGGATTTCTGGACCGCGGGGAATTGCAGAAGAAAATACCGGTTTCGATTCGCATAATCGTCAGAAATCTTGAGAGACGGCGCTGGAAAGCGGCATTGTCTGTCCTTATGATTGCTTTTGCTGTCGGCATTCTCATTTCAGGTCGGTATGGTTATGATGCTGTTTACCATATCATACTTGTTGAATTCAGCGAGAAACACAGGGAGGATCTGACAATTGTCTTCAATGAGCCAAGACCTTTTTCCGTAAAGTATGAATTGGCTTCGATGGACGGTGTGCTCGAATATGATCTGTTCCGCGAAGAACCTGCCCGATTTTCCTTTGGACATCGTTCACGCCGTCAGTCAATAACCGGTCTTGGTTCGTCAGATGGACTGAACAGGCTTATCAATTCTCACAACCAGCTTGTGAGTCTGCCGGAAAACGGGCTTCTTCTGACATCAAGCCTTGCAGAAATTCTTGGCGTATCCCCGGGCGATACGCTCACAGTCGAATTTCTACAGGGAATGCGAAAAACGGCATATGTTCCGGTTGAAAAAACCATTGATGAGTTGCTTGGGCTTTCTGCGTATATCAATATGGACGTTCTGGACAGACTGACAGGGGAAGCCGGGATTGTCAGCGGGGCTCACATGAGAATAGATCAGCACAAAGCGGGAGGATTATTTGCTGATTTCAAGGAAATGCCAGGAATATCCGGAACAAATATGCTTAAAGCAATGCTGAAAAGTTTTGAGGATATTATTGCAAAAAGTGTCGCAACATCGACAATTTTTCTGACAACTTTTGCAGGTATTCTTGCTTATGCAGTTGTCTATAATGGAACCAGGATAAATCTTTCCGAAAGAGCCAGAGAATTATCCAGTTTGCGTGTGCTTGGTATGACAAAACATGAAATTTCGTTCATCCTGCTGGGGGAGCAGGCCTTCCTTACTGCTGTAGCTATTCCCGTAGGATATCTGGTCGGCATAGTTCTTTCTGTTTTGCTGGCGCTCGGGTTGAGTTCGGAACTGTACAGGATGCCGATTGTCTTCAGCAGTTTCAATTTTGTCTTTGCACTTGGTGTTATTGTTGCCGTGGCAGCTTTTTCCGGGCTGATGGTGAATTACCGGCTGAACAAGCTTGATTTGATCGCAGTACTGAAGACGAGGGAGTGAGGGGGGGGATTCGTGAATCGTGAATCGTGAATGGTGAGTAGGTAGTAGGTAATAGGTAGTAGGTAATAGGTAGTAGGGGGAAGAGCTGAGTCGGGAGACGAGAGACAAAAAAAAATAAAGGATGGGCCGGGAAATATCTGTTGATGTGCTGCAATTGCCTGCTACATTGAAAGGCGCCATACAGGTCTTATAAGCAAGCAGTTATCAATGTGCTACAGCGCACACAATCGTTCGCCGGTTTCGAAGTACGGTTGAAAGTCCGGGCTTTGGATAGAGCAAAGAAACACATAGAAGCATGAAAATCAATTTGTCGAAGACACAACGAATTACTGCGATTGCGGGTGTGGTTGTTGTCGGGATCCTGATTTTTGTCATGAAGCCTGCGCCATTGGGTGTTGATGGCCAGGAAGTTCGTGTTGCGGAATTAACGGTTGTTCTTGAGGAAGAAGGGACAGCCAGGGTACGAAACTCCTTTACTGTTTCTTCACCGGTGAACGGCAGACTTCTGCGAATGTCTGTGGATGAGGGAATGAGTGTAAAAAAGGGTGCTGTTGTTGCACGTATTATGCCTCCACCACTCGGAAGCAGGGAGTATGACGAGGCTGATGCAAGGGCCCGTTCGGCTGAAGCAGTTCTGGAGGCTGCAAGGGCGACTGAACGGCAGGTGAAGATTGATCTTGATCAGGCAGCACGAAAATACAAGCGTTACAGCGCTCTTTTCAAAGAGGGGGCAATTTCTGCCGAGGTCTTCGAAAGCGTCAAAACTTCATGGCTGGTCTTGCAAAAACAGCATCAGGCAGCCAAAAATAATGTTGAGTCGGTACGCTATGATCTGGAGGCATTGCAATTGCTGGTCAAGAGATCGATAAACGGCAATACGATCGAAGTGCCAGCTCCGGTAACCGGTAAAGTTCTGAGGGTCCATGAGAAAAGCGAGCGGATTGTTGCTGCAGGCACTCCTCTTCTTGAAATAGGTGATCCTCTTGACAGTGAAATTGTTATCGATGTGCTTTCATCGGATGCTGTAAAGGTTGAACCGGGAATGAAGGTACTGGTGGAAGGCTGGGGAGGAAGCAAATCGATTTCCGGTACAGTCAGGGAAATAGAGCCCGCAGCATTTACCAAAATTTCGGCATTGGGTATCGAAGAAAAAAGGGTCAACATCATAGTAGAACTTCAAGAGCCGGAAGTACGGCTTGGTGATAATTACCGGGTTCAGGCAAGTATTATCCTCTGGCAGGGAACGGACGTTCTCCAGGTTCCTGTCAGCAGCATTTTCAGAAGTCAAAAGGGATGGACTGTATTCCTTGTGAAATCGGGTAAAGCCGAACGGCATCCTGTAGCCATTGGAAAGCGTGGAGCGTATTATGCAGAGGTGATCGAAGGTCTGAAAGCAGGTGATGTGGTCGTGATCCATCCAACCAACGATCTGGAGGACGGGATGAAGGTGAAGGTGAATGTCAGTAAGGAGTGAGTAGTGAGGAGTAGCGCACTTCGTGCGCGGGGGCAAAAAGGGGAAAGTGATTCGTGATTTGTAAATCGTGAATGGTGAAGATGAAGAAGGTAGATGGGAGACTGGAGAATGGTTTTTCAGGTGTGCTATGGGAAACAGTAGGGGCGGGTTTCAAACCCGCCCGTAAAGGTTGTGATTGGCATAGGGTGTCTGGTGATCATACAAGGCATGCCACTCCTGGCAGGGCAGTGCCGACACGTCGGGAGTCTGCCCGTGGTTGGCTGGAAGAAAAGAGCCGGGGATCGGTAGTACACAGGTGGCAGCAGGCCTAATGGTCTATGAAGGGGAAAAAATATTTCTCCTGTTTTTCAGGTATAAACGGTAACGACATCAAGGTTGGTCCCATCCCTTTATCTTTGTGGTGAAGTGCTTGATTATGCCGGAGAGGTTGGGGGGTATAATCTCCAGGCGGCATTTTCTACCGGATGGCTCGCGGGTTCATCACTTTTTCAGGCAGAGCAGGCATAGGCCGGCATACCGGTATTCAGCGTATGTTTTCTGATATCGAACGAGCATGACTCGATACTGAACGGTGTGCCTTCATTGAAGATCACGGTATTCTTGTCAAAACGGACCTTCATCGGTACGGATACTTTCCGTTCATCGCCGCAGACGTTGTTTTTTGAACCTGGTTTAAAAAGCTGCGTACTCCCTGAAGGAAAGCCGACAGCAATTTCATTATCGATCGTGCTTAGTGCGGAAACAAGACCATCAGGGTCGAACTGGAGCGAGTTGATGTCCCCATGAATGCCGTTGGGTTCATTATCGAAAGCGGTAATAGTCCCGACAGGTGTTGGAATATCAGTTTTCTTCAGCGGCTCGATAGAACGGAGGTTTCCGTTTTCGTAAAATGCAGCACCTTTTCTGAACGCAATGCAGCCGTATGGCGTCTCGATTTCTGCTTCTTCGTTCGGCCAGAGTGTCAGGCTTTTGAGAGAACTGTTTTCATAAAACTGAATGCCCAGCAATTTAGCTGTAACAGGACCTCCGGGAGTATCGATCGTCGTTGGTTCGGCAAGTTCCATCTCGTTTTTCCAGGACCAGAAACCGCTGAGTTTTCCGTCAAGTGGAAAAATCCTTTTGATGTGACCGCTTTCATAAAACGTTACCAGTTCTGCAGGAATATCACCGACAGCTGTTTTGATGACGGTCTGCTGCTGAATGGGTAATGATTTGAGATTGCGATTTTTGAAAAAATATACCGGTTTTCTGGCGCGTCTGCCGATATCTTCCGTTTCATATTGGGGTATCAGATCACCGTATGGCGTTGAAAGAACGGTTTTTTTCGTGACGTCGCAACCATCCGTACGACGGTTTGAATACAGCGGATCGTAATGAATGCCTTCAATGCGGCCGAAACGTGTGTCGACAAAGTTCATGGCATGATAATTGATTCTCATTAACAGGCGTACCTTTTTAAGAGATACATTGTCAATTATCGTGCCAATCCTTTTTTGTGCCTGTATCTTTATTTTAAAAAACAGGTTATGTGATATTTTCGTGTTGATGAAGGGTTGATGATGGTTACAATAATGTGGGAAAGGTCTGCACAGATACCAGAATGTAGGAATTCGGGGGCGGGCATGACAGTCTTATGCAGATCCAATGATGCTGGAACCTAAATTGTGCGATTGTCGAGCATGCTACAGATGCAAGGCACAGGGAATGCCGCTGTATCCCGACGTGTCGGAACGCTCAGTCTGGGTGGAAGGGTTAACAGCTTAAAAGTGTGCAATAACTGTATTGGACGGGTTTCCTGTAGGTTTTCCCTGTGCGTCAAGCGCCAGAATGCGTATGAACCAGGTTTTCCGGTGTGAAGGTGTTTTTTCCTCGCTCCGGCCGGAGAATTCCTCGAAATCTATATCAAAGAGATTATCGTGTCCCGGTCCTTTCATGATGACAACCGGGCCGCTCGCCACAAGTCCGTCTGGTGCCGTATGATCCGTTTGATGATCACTGAACGGTCGTTCGGAAACCTGCCAGAGCAGAAATTCTGCATCGATATCGGAAGTGAACTCAAACCACCATTCAAGGTTTGAGCGTCGTGAGTCAATAACGGTTATTTCTCCGAATGTAAACAAATCCGGCTGTCCAAGGGAGCCGTTTCCTGTCCATATCCGGAGGTGGATGCTACTGCGATCGTCATTCCCGGCTTTTCTGTTTTCAAGGATTTCCTGACGTTTTTCCTTTTCCGGTTTTTCATGAGAAAAAAGACGGAGAACCGGATGGTGATCATATGAGATGTCGCTTGAGGCCGCACTTACGGATTGTAAGAGTACGATCAGTGTCAGAAGCATAAGAAATAATGGACGCATAACCGGTTTCTTTTATAATGGTGGTGCTGCTCTTGTTTCAGGAGAGATGTATTCCCGGTTGTTCAGGGTATTCGATGGTCAGGAATTCGTCCGGATGAAGTATGCACGTATCAACACACATCTCTCTGACAATGCAGAGAAGCACCTCTTATGTCTGTTCGTCAATGGGATTGGGGTATTTTGTAGAATATATCACGTTTATTGTTTCTGTTGTATCGCTTTTTCTGAAATTTTCTGCTCAAGAACGCTTGTGATCGTGAGGCTCCTGAGTAGGTCAAGCAGGTTTTGTTCGACATTGAGGTTCAGATGAACGGGCCGGCCATCCTGGAATGAAGGGTTGACGCCCTTGAGACTCAGCCGGATGGTTGATTGCCCGTCCGGGCTCATCCTGATTGATGAAACGAGTTCGCTGTATCGGAAATCGCTCAGGGCTTCATAGGTGATTCTCATGCTTTCGTTCGCAGCAGCACGCTCTTCTTCTGTTGTTGAGTAGATTATCGTGCCTGTCTGTTCCGCATTCATATTTCCTTCGGGAATTTCGAAGCGCCCCTTTTCGATGATGACGGGTATCGTGCCGCTTATACTTCCGGTAGCAAAAATTTTTTTCATACCCTGCAGATCGAGTAGTTTCTGCAGGGGAATATTGTTGAGAACGAGTTCGGTGCTCGCCGACTGTTTTTTCATGTCATAATCGACCTTGTCAAGAGCAAGAGAACCGTTCATGAAGCCGGCGGAAAAATCGTGGACAGTGAGCAGGGATGGATTGTTCTTGACATGCCAGAGCTCGAGGGTTCCTTTCGGGGAAAGAAACAGGGCAGTTCCTCCGCCTGTTTCACGTGTGAGTCTGTTCATAACGAAACCTATTGCCGTTTTTCCGTCAATGGTACGTGATATGTCCAGATCAGGTTCCCTGTAACGATAGGTGGTGCTTTGAGGGCTTGTATCGATAACGCTTTTATTACCGTTCTTCTTCGTTCGTGGCGGGCTATGGACGATCGAGCCGCTGTCTTTTGACGTTATCCTGGCGTTGTTGATGCTATAGCCGTCGTTTTTGAATGAGATCGGTATGGTTCCGGTCAGTGAACCCTTAAGGTCTCCGGAGAAGTCTCCATTAAGACGGATGCGTTCAGGCAGGCGAATATTCTCAAGTTTGAATGTATAGGATAGCTTCCCTCTTGAGGGATCGTATTTCGATGGGCCGGATGAAAGCTTTCCACCAAGAAAACTTGAAGAAAAGCTCTGGAGAGAGACTGCCTGCCGGGTATCGGAATTTTTGCCAAGCAGTATTGTGGCGTCGAGTTTACTGAAAAGTCCGGAGCGGTGTGAAGCTAAATCTATCGACAGCCAGGGAGAACGGTCCGAGCTGTAATATCGAAGACCGGTATTGCTGTCTGAACGGATCGACGCATTCTGTATCATGAGCTTCGAGTCCCTTATTGATACCGGGATGGTGCCGCTCAGTT
Source organism: Chlorobium sp. (assembly GCA_028277225.1). Taxonomy (GTDB): domain Bacteria; phylum Bacteroidota; class Chlorobiia; order Chlorobiales; family Chlorobiaceae; genus Prosthecochloris. Next base: position 87,000 of record JANQHB010000033.1, on the reverse strand, counting down.
TTCCTGTAGCAAAAGGTCTTGACGGATCGGTTCCCCTGAAACCGGGTAGTGTACCGAGCGGAACGTCGCTGAGAGTCAGTGTAAACGAAGTTTCCTGTTTTTTTGGATCAAAATCTATTCTCGGCGTTCGGGCCCTGAGGCCGAACAGATTGACCGAGCAGTCATAAAAAGAGAGAAAGCATGGTTTGTCCGGATCTGTTTCTTGTCCGAAAAGCGCATTGAAATCCGATACAGGTACTGATCCGGTTTCGGTGTCAAGTCCGTTCACGGCAATCGGTGCGCGTTTTTGCCGCCATGCACCCTCCCTGTCGATGTTGACTGTATAAGAGATGTCCTTGAAACTCAGATCGTTCACAAGCAATCTTGCTTTTTCAATTCCGTACCTGAAAGACACAGGATGAAATGCGGGAAAGAGGCCGCCATTGCCAACCGCATCCATTCGCATCGACATATGAGGTTTTTCGTCGAAAAACTGCAGGCCGTTTTTCCCCTGGATGATGCTGACCGAGTCAGCCTTCAGAGAAAGTTCTAAAGGGAATGACCGTTGTTTGTCTAACGCCGTCGTTTTATCATGAGCTGTTGATCTCTTCCAGGATACTACTCCCCGGTGGAGGCTCATGATGTAACTTGAGGTTTTCGCAGAGCAGGAGTCGGGTGGTGCTTTGAAGACCACTTCAAGCTTGCCGAACGGTATGCCGGACAAACCCGGATGACCGGGCTTGTCTATCCTGATGATAATATCGGCGTTTCCCATGGCCCTCTGGACCAAGTCCTGGGCGTACCGGGGAAATAACGCCCATGCGAGAAGAGCGGCAAGAACAGCGAGTGACAATACCGCAAGGGAAATACGAATCAGCCATTTCACGGCGGGAAACCTATTTCTGATTCCACCTTCCCTGTATTTTTACCCAGGTGCCGGCAGGAAAACCGGGATAACGCTTTTCAAACGTAGCCTGACCTGCAACTTCAGGAGTGACACCGTTTTTTCTGGCAATCTCCGCATATGCTGTGCGCCGTTTGGTGTTGACCGAATTGACAAGACTTCCTGCCTCGTTACCCGCATCGGGGGGGATTTCGAGGTATCCGTTGTCGACCTCTCCGGCAAGACCTTTTGACAGCGCGGTATCGAGATCAAGTGCCAGAAGGTTCGGGCTGAAACAGAACAGCATTGTCATGAAAAGCAGAAGCATTTTCACGGAATAGAAGGTAAAGGCATTGTTCGGTGTTTTCATATCAATCTCCGGTTTAAAAGATGTCTTGTCTTTCATCGAGCATGTTTTCAATATCCTTGTCGAGCTTGACTCTGATTTCATGATCGATCTTGATATTCATGTTGATTGTAATCGGTTTTTCCGGCGCTTCCACCTTGACGGTGGGTTTACAGGAAAAAAGTGTCATGCCGGCAACTGCTGCCGCAATGACAAGTTTTACTGTGCGTGAGGATTGTTTCATAGTTAGCCTGTTATATTAAAAAAAACAGCGAGCGGTGACGATCAGAAATAGTTCATATCTATGGTCATGCTGACGGTTTCGCTGTCGACGATAAAGATGGATTCATCGAATTCGGGAGGTCCATATTTGATTATCGGGTTGTTGGACGTTCCGAATCCTTCTTTGGGTTTGCCGATCCATGTCTTGTCCATTTTTCCGTTCCTGTTTTCATCGTGAAGAATACTGAGAGCGTACGTTCCGTATGGAATATTGCCCAGGACAAGTTCATTGCCGCATTCTCCAGCTTCAATCATCGCTTTTGCTACAGCCTTTTCGGGTTTATCGGGAAAACCTCTGTCGCTGTTGAAAAGAGCGATACCGATAATTCCTTCAGTATTTCTCGTCTTGTCGATCAGGACCGTGATGCTTCCGGTTTTTTTCGAGTCGTCGATCGTAAAATCCTCACTGAATGTCAGGTCCAGATTTTCTTTTTTAACCGGCCTGGTTTCAGGTTTTTCTGCATGGTGTGTCGCAAGGAGGACTGTATGTGAACAAAAGGTAAGGATAAGCAGGATTGTTGCTTTTTTTAGCACATTCATGGGCAAAAGAGTTTGGTTGAATATTTTGCAATTCAATTGAATGGTCGATTCATAATTCAGTTTTTAATTTCTTCTCAGTCAGTACGTATGGCAAGCAGATGTTCTCTGTACGGAAAACACAAGCATACTCAAGAAGTTGCCAATGCCTGTTGCTATGCTAATATAACAGAATGATCATGCAGAATAGTTCATTTGATTTTCAAAGAGATGTTCTCCGGAAAAGCAGGGAAGTGCCTGTTATTGTGGATTTTTGGGCGGAATGGTGCGGACCGTGCAGGATGCTGGGTCCTGTTCTCGAAAACGTGGCTTCAAAATACCAGGGAGCGTGTTTGCTTGTCAAGATCAATACCGAAGAGTATCCTGATCTTGCACGCGACTATGGTATCATGAGCATTCCTGCGGTGAAACTGTTTATTGACGGCTCTTTGGCCGATGAGTTTGTCGGTGCCCTGCCGGAATTGCAGATCGAACAATGGCTGAGGAAAAATCTTCCCGGGAAATATGCGGAGCATCTTGCTGAAGCAAAACGCCTTGCATCAATGGGCGATAAAACCGGTGCCGTTGGAATCCTTGAAGAAATACTTGAAAACGAACCGGAAAATGCAAAAGCTGCGGCAGAAGTGATCAGGCTTCAGCTGTTTTCGTCACCTGAAAGGGCCGCAGAACTTATCGGGTTTATCGAGGGAGAGTCTGAATCTGTCGATCTTGCCGATTCGGCCCGGATAATAAGCGCTCTTCTTATGAAAAATACTCAGAATTTCGAAGAGGACGCGGTAAAGAAAACATATCGGAAAGCTCTCGATGCCTTGCGTGACGAGAATTTTGATGCAGCGCTTGAAGCGTTTATTTCGGTTATCAGGGAAAACAGATATTATGATGATGACGGGGCACGCAAGGCTTGTATCGCCATATTCCGTTACCTTGGCGAGGGAGATCCTGTTACGGTGAAGCACAGGAGAGTGTTTGACAGGGCATTGTATTGAAGGGCACCTTTTTTTATTTATTACACGATTCAATTGCGTCGTTGAGCGGTGCTCGAAATCCTCATGTACTTCATGTACACTCCGGTTTCTGTGCTCCGTTCGCCTTGCACTTGAGTCGCTCATAGACAATAAAAAAAAGTGCCCTGAATCATTCATTTGTTGAATTGTTGATCTGTTGATTTGTTTAATGGTTCAGCAGGGCAAGCTTGTATCAGCGGTTTAGAAAATAAGCGACATTTCACAGCATGGATATGAAAGAAAAAAACAGGCCGGTTATCGGGGTTGATCTGGATGGTGTCTGTGCGGATTTTTACGGGCGCATGAGGGAGATCGCGGCAGAATGGTTTGAAACATCGATTGAAAGTCTGCCGGAAAAAGTCTCCTATGGCCTCAAAGAGTGGGGTATCGTAAGTAAAAAACAGTATGAAAGCCTTCATCGATATGCCCTGTATCAGAGAGAGCTTTTCAGGACGATGCCTATGATCCCCGGAGCGAGAAAATATCTCAGAAAACTGTCCGATGAGGGATTTCACATAAGGATTGTTACTCACCGCCTCTACATTCACTATTCTCATGCTTCGGCAGTACAGCAGACTGTGGCCTGGCTTGACGGTCACGGAATACCCTACTGGGATCTCTGTTTTATGAAAGAGAAATCCGAGGTCGGTGCCGATATCTATGTCGAGGACAGTCCTGAAAATATTCAGAAACTTAGAAATAAAGGCATCAGGACCATCTGTTTTGCAAACAGTACGAACATGGATATAGAGCCTCCGCGTGCAGCGTCATGGCGGGAAGTCTACGAAATGATCACCCGTATGGCATAGCATGACTATAGTATTATATCTTTTTTCAATATTGGTTCCCAATGCGCCTGATGTAAGTGTTTCGTATATTGGCCGATCAGATTGATGTTTCGTTTCATGATATGAGCCGTCGGAAAGCCTCTACAATACAATCATAAAACAAAGCTGCACAACAATGGTCAAGAAACAACGCAATATTGGGGCGATGGATGATCATGAGAAGTATTCATCGTGTACCTATGCCAGCCGTTATATGACGGAGCCAATTCCAAAATTCGAGCTGCCCGAACGCTCGGTTTCGGAGAGAACTGCATACCGTCTTATCCGTGATGAACTTTGTCTGGATGGAAGACCGGTGCAGAATCTTGCGTCTTTCTGTTCAACATGGATGGAGCCGGAAGGCGATGAACTGATCCAGCAGGGATTGCATTACAATCTGGCTGATGAAGATGAATATCCTCATGTCATTAAAATACTCGAGCGATGTGTCAACATTCTTGCAAACCTTTTCCATGCACCATCGAGCCATAGCGACGGCGCTGTCGGAACAGCGACTATCGGCTCTTCGGAAGCGATCATGCTGGTCGGTCTGGCGATGAAATGGAACTGGAGAAAAAGGCGCAGTGAGCGAGGTCTTTCGACCGACAGGCCGAACATTGTTCTGGGGAACAATGTTCAGATCTGCTGGAAAAAATTTGCACGGTATTTTGATGTCGAGTGTAAATATATCCCTCTGGAGGTTGGTCGGTATGTGATCACTCCGGAACTGGTTGCGGATGCTGTTGACGAAAATACCATTGGTGTCTGCGCTGTTCTCGGGAGCACGTTTACCGGCGAATTCGAGCCGGTAAAAGAGATCAACGATGTTCTTGCGGAGCTCAACGAAGCAAAAGGTTTTGATATCCCTCTTCATGTGGATGCCGCGAGCGGCGGCTTTGTCGCACCGTTTCTCTATCCTGATCTCGAATGGGATTTCCGTCTGTCTCTTGTGCGGTCGATAAACGTCTCGGGACATAAATACGGTCTCTGCTATCCCGGTATCGGATGGGCTGTATGGCGTGACAGAAGTCAGCTTCCCGAGGAACTGGTCTTCAAGGTCAACTATCTCGGAGGCGAAATGGAAACATTCAATCTCAACTTTTCGCGTCCCGCATCAGGAGTGCTCGGCCAGTATTACAATTTTCTCCGTCTTGGAAGGGAGGGGTATACCAATGTCATGAAGGCCCTCAAGCGCAATGCAGACTATATCCGGAAGCGCCTGGTCGAAACAGATCAGTTCGATATTCTGAGCGATGACCGGTCGCTGCCGCTTGTTGCCTTGTCTGTCAGGCCGGAGCTGCCGTATAGCGCATTTGATCTGTCACATAAGCTTCGGGAAAGAGGATGGATCGTACCTGCCTACACCATGCCGGGCAATGCTGAAAGCGTCACCTGCCTCCGGGCGGTTATTCGTGAAAAAATGAGTAGGGAAGTTGCCGATGACCTTGTCGAAGATATACTGGCGGCAACGTCGGAATTGAGCCGGTTGAAGCCAGGTGAAAAGTCGATACCCGCCCAGCCCGACAATAGTGAGCTTATTTGCTGAAGAAAAGCCCGTTCAGCCGGAAACCATGGCGGCCTCATGGTTTCCACTACAAGTCGCAGACATAAAAACAGACGAATTTCAGGTACTGTGTTTCGGGCATGGAGAGAAGGACAGGATGATCGGCAGGCTGCGAACTCTTGTAGACGAGACGAAGGTGTTTTTTCTCGGAAAGTGATGCCTGAAAGATCGCTTTGAGGAAGTCATCTTCCGATACATGGTGAGAGCAGGATGCCGTTGCCAGGAAACCGCTGTTTTTTACAAGCCGCAGGCCGAGCCTGTTCAGTTTTTTATAGGCATGCAGTGCAGCGGGGAGATTTTTTCTGCTTTTCGTGAAGCTTGGAGGGTCAAGTATGACAAGGTCAAAGCGTTTTTTATCCGAATCCAGTTGTTTCATGACCTCGAAAGCGTCGCCTTCGATGAGAGAATAGTTTGAAAGATCGTTGAGTGCCGCATTTTCGGATGCCCGCTCCAGGGCTGAACGGGAAATGTCGATCATTGTTGCTGACGTTGCTCCGCCGAAAAGGGCGTTGATCCCGAAGCCGCCGTCGCTTGTAAAGACGTCAAGTGTCTCCGCCCCCCCGGCAAGCCTGCGAACCATCCGCCTGTTATTGCGTTGATCGAGAAAGAATCCTGTTTTGTGTCCTTCAAGAAGATTGACAGTATAGCGCAGGCCTGTATCATGAATAACCTGGCAGGCATCTGCTTCGGAACCGTGAACCATGTTTTTATAAAGCGGCAGGCCTTCCAGTTCTCTCAGTCCCGATTCGTTTCGAACAATTATCGATGAAGGATTGTAGAGTTCCCTGAGAACGTCGGCAACAAGCGGCAGGTGCCGGTCCATGCCTGCTGAATAGGCCTGCAGGACAAATGCTGTATTGAATTTGTCTATTACCAGCCCGGGAAGCCCGTCGGACTCACCATGTACGAGCCTGAATGCGTTTGTATCATGGTCGGGATATATTTTTTTTCTCAGATCAAGAGCACGGTTGATTGTATTGCTGAAAAATGGTTTATCGGGAATATCCCCCGTTCTTGACAGTAACCTGAATGCTATCAGCGAATTCGGGTTGTAGAATCCCGTTCCGACAAGGTTGTTTTCATGGGTGTAAAGTCTGACTGTTTCTCCAGCAGCAATATCCTTAGGTACAGACCGGAGTTCGTTGCTGAAACACCAGAGATGCCCCTTGAATAGTCTGCGGTGTTCGCGGGGTTTGAGATGGAGTGTGTGCATGTGCTTGAAGGTCGTCAGGTTTGTTCTACTGTGCTGTGAAAACTCATACTGTATGTATAACCTAAACCTGGCGTTTCAACAAACGCTCGATTCAGGTATAAAAAAGAACGTGTAAAAAGGAATAATGCCGATATTCCCATTAGATTTCTATAACCTGAACTGAGCGTTTCAATACATACTCAGTTTAGGTATAAATACTTACGATATTGCTTTGATGAAACACCTTTTCCGATCCCTTCTCTATGTTTTTCCGGCATGTTTTATTGTTGCGTGTGCCGGGTTGAAACCGTTGAGCGTTGTAGAGTGGCCTACTGAAAAGGCTGAACTCACCGACTCGCTGTATACCCTCTACACCGATGCTATACGGGTGTCTGATTCGGTCAGGGCTGTCGAGGGGTATGCCGACATCTGGCTGAAATCGCCTGAACGGAAAGAGCACCTTTTCGGTTCCGTCCAGCTTGAGCGTTCCGGGGATATGCGCCTCATTGTAAGCGCTGCACTTTTAGGGTGGCCGGTTGCCGATATACACTTCCGCCCCGACAGTCTTTTTGTCCACGATCTTGTCAACAACACCTTGCTTGCAGGAAGCAACAATCCCGGAAACCTCGAAAAAATTCTGGGGACGAGAACCCGTTATACATTTCTTTCCGATCTTCTTGCCGGTGTCATAGCTGTTGATGAGCACCGACAGGCAATCACGGATGTGAGGAGAGGATCCGGATCAGTCAGTTTTGCCGTTCAGACAGATGATGGGATGAAGGTGCTTCTTGTCGATCCGTTGAAGCATAGTGTCGAGGGCGTCCGATTACTCGATTCCACCGGCAGGATACATACTGAGGTTCACTTTCTGGAGTATGAACCCTGTGTTATGGATGGAGCGTCGCTGGAACTGCCCGGAAGGATAGAAGTCATAACATACGAGCCTTTTACAGGCCAAAAAAAGGAGCTGATCGTTGTTTACGATGAGCGAACCTGCAATCCGGATACTCTGAATATTCAGTATGCTGTTCCGGAAAAAGCCAAGGTTATAGATCTGGATAAGGCGATACGTTTGAGGTTGGAATAACTCTCTCACATGTCCTGCCGGACCTGTACTTTGTCAAATGAAGAGGCGGTTCAAGCCCTTGGTGCCATGGATATCCTGTTTCGGTTTTTTATGATGCTTATCCGGCTCTCTTCCTGTGTTTGAGCCGGGAATTCTCATGATGACTTTTCCGACTATCATATCTGCTGTTACCAAGCCGATCGAGTCGCGGCTCGTGCTTTCCGGATGAGTGCCTTCAACAAAAAAACCATGGGGTCTACTGCAGGCGATTTTCTTTATAAGAAAGCCAAGATGCGGGTGTTTGAATACAATGCAATCTCCTGTTCGAGGCTGCATCAGTTTATTTGTTACAGTCAGGACATAGTCACCCTCAAGAATAGAAGGTGACATGCTATGCCCTTTGATTCTGCATAATGAAAGCATTACAGCACAGGATAGACAACTTCCCGGGCCGGCTGATATGGAGATACAGCCCTTTTGGTCGGGATCTCTTTCAATTCCCAGAAAATCTCAGCAAAGCGGTTTACTTTTTCAAGAAGTTCAAGAGCGGCGTCCTTGTTGACTTCCTGTTTGGCTTTTGAGCCCAGGAGCATGATGCTGTGAGTCAGTTCATGCAATTCAGGGTGTTTTTCGAAATGAGGGGCTTTGAAGAAATCGCCCCAGATAACACGTATTTCATGCTTGACAATGGCTGCGTGGCGTTCTTTTTCGGCAATGTAGCGGTTGATCTTGTTATGCCATTCGACATTCTGTTCTCCATCACGATTTTCGTTGATCAGATCGATCATGCGGATGACCGTCAATGTCGAGACGAGAGCGTGGCCGGGATCGTAAATGCCGCATGGAATGTCACAATGAGCACTGACTTCCTGAACGGGGAGGACTTTTTCCAGATAGTTCATGGTTTTGTTAAACATGGCAGGTAGTGTTTATTAGTTGTAGAAGATAAATGCCGGAATTACGGGTCAGTAACCAGGAAATTGCGGATAATGACAGTACACGGGTATGTTTTTCTCCAGCGAGAAAGATGTCAGGAGCCTCGCCGTCAGAAAGCGTTTTCTGTTGCAAACGAAATCGGCATATATTCTGGTTTTACAACTGTTGCACTTCAGATTTAGTTTCATGTGCCGTTGTTTTTCGTGTGCAGATGATCTCTGGGGCTGAGAGTTGTTTTTAAGTTTTTTGATTTCGACTGTTAACAAGATATACGTCTGCAATGAATGCTAGAACGGTTCTGCGAACGGCTCTTTTTTCAGCTTTCTTTTTTCTGACGACCCTTATGTCGTGTGCCCCGGATGATGTGGTTGATCTGGGTGAAAACGACAGGAGGTACGCGGCATTTTACGCTGATTATCTGGTGATGTCGGGTGTTTCATCAACAGTTGATTCTTCAGGTTCGGTGCCTGGGGCCGATCGCGTTGATTCTCTTTTGGTCGTTCATGGACTCACGCTTTATGAGTTTAATGAACGTTCAGATACATACAGCAAAAACCCCAGGCTTTGGCGTGCAGTGCTCCTGGAGACCAAAAGCAGGCTGAAGGAGATATGAGGGTTCCGGAGAACAACCGAAACAGCCGCCCCCCTCTGCTTGTGGGTGTCACTGGCGGACTGGGTAGCGGGAAAAGCAGTGTCTGCAGGATGTTGCGGGATATGGGGTGTGCAGTTTTTGAGGCTGACCGGATTGCAAAGGAGTTGCAGGAAAAGGATCATGATGTGGTCAGCGGAATAAAAAAACTGTTCGGTAACGATATTTATCGTTACGATGAGAACGGAACGCTGCATGTTGACAGGAAGCGTATAGCCCAAAAGGCATTTTCTGATCCAGAGCTCTTGCGGAAGCTCAACGAACTCATTCATCCAAAAGTATTCGAGGCTTTCAGCGCTCTAAAAGCCGATGCACAAAAAAAAGGTGTCGGCATTCTGGTCAAAGAAGCTGCTATCCTTTTTGAAGCCGGTGGAAACAGGGGGCTTGACGCTGTTGTTGTCGTATCGGCTGATAAAGCGCTCAGGATCGAGCGTGCGGTAAAAAAAGGAATGGGCAGCAGGGAGGAGATCGTGCGGCGTATGGAGGCACAATGGCCGCAGGACAGGCTGAAAAATCTTGCCGATTACGTAGTGGAGAACAATGGAACTATGGTCGAGCTTGAAAAAAACGTCAAGGAACTCTACCGTAAACTCACAATCCTTGCGGTTGATCGAAATTACGACCGGTGACGTTTGTCGGGAGATGGAATCGTTGAGTCCGTGAACGTATGATGCTTTCGATTGACATAGCCGGATATACCTATGCTCAATTCATAAAGGAGAATCATGGGGACGGCAATGACGAGTTGTGTCACGATATCGGTGGACGGTGTTACGATGGCGGCCACAACCAAAAGCGTGACGATAGCATGTTTACGGTAAAAGCGCATGAACGCCGGTGTCAGAAGGCCGATCCTGGAAAGGATATATGAGACAAAAGGGAGTTCGAATACAATGCCGGTTGTCAGCAGTGCTCCGGTAAAGAAGCTGACGTAGTCATGGACAGCTATGTTGTTTTCGATGAGGGGAGTACCGAACCCCGCAAAAAATTTGAGAGAAATCGGCATGAAGACGAAATACCCGAAAGCGATACCTGCAAAAAAGGAAAGCGATATAAATGAAATCACGAACTTTGTTGCCGCTTTCTCGCTTTCTTTCAGCCCGGGAAAGATAAACTGCCAGAGCTGGTAGACGAGGAACGGGAAGGTCAATACGAAGCCGCTGAAAAATATAACCTGCAGGTACAGCGATATTTGTCCATACGGCACAAGGTTTTGCAGGACAATCGATTCACTGCTGTTTTTCAGGGGAGCAATAAGGACATCATTGACAAGGATGTCTGAAAAAAAAGCTGAAAACGCCATGAACAGAATAAGGGCTATGCCGCTTTTAATAAGACGGTTCCTTAATTCGTCCAGGTGTTCGATGAAGTTCATCCCCTCTTCATCGGCAGTATCTTCAGGTTGCCTGAATTCGGCAAGATCTCTCGACTCCGATTTGCTTGCCTCCATTTCAGCGTCCAACAGCTGCGAAGCGGGCGATTTGGGTCTCGTGGAATCTGTTTCGCTGCTCATACCGCTCATCAGCTTGTTTGTCAGAGGCTCTTTTTTCCGGCAATGACAGAGCCGGAGTATAAAGATATCTATATTACCGGAACGAAATATAGTAAGAAAGAATGCTGTCGTGAACAAATTGTTTTTATGCCTGTAAAGGATGATGAAGGCAGATGGAGGATCTCATGAAGCAGGAAATCGGCAGGGATGGTTCGGGGCAGGATGCAGTTCGCTGAATGGCGCGAAGATGCTGCAGGAGAAGAGTGCAAACCGGGGTTTTTTCCTTCAGGAGGAATTTTGGGCTCTGTTTCCGGCTTATTTTTCTTAAAGAACTGTTATACTATCACATAATTCCATAAAGCACAGCCTTTACAATCTACAATCTATAAGAACGTGTGCGTTCCGCTGGTTCCTGAAATGTGCCGACGGTTTCGCCATAGAGTTTATCACGTGAATTTACAAGACGTTGTTTCGCCTGTCGCAAAGGAAATCTCTGTTTTCCGGCAGAAATACAAGTCAGCCCTGAAGACGGACAACAGTCTCGTCGACAAGGTTGTTCGCTATATTTTGCGTCAGCAGGGCAAACAGGTCAGACCCTTGCTTGTGATGCTTGGTGCTGCTGCTTGCGGTGGCATACAGGAGAAGAGTTACAGGGCCGCCATCATGGTTGAATTGCTTCATTCTGCAACGTTGATCCATGATGATGTGGTTGACGGTGCCGAGATGAGAAGAGGACTTGCTTCGATCAATGCGCTCTGGAAAAACAAGATCTCAGTGCTGATCGGCGATTACATGCTCTCCAAGGGCCTTCTCTTCTCACTCGATAACAAGGATTACCTTTTTCTTCACATGGTTTCCGATGCCGTCAGACGTATGAGTGAAGGCGAGATATTGCAGATTCAGAAAACAAGAAGCCTTGATATCACTGAAGAAGATTATCTCAGGGTTATTTCTGACAAGACAGCATCGCTTCTTGCAACTGCAAGCGCAATGGGTGCTGCAAGTGTCACCGATGATCATGAATTGATCGCTTCTCTCAGAAGCTATGGTGAATATCTCGGCCTTGCGTTTCAGATACGTGACGATCTGCTCGATTATACCGGTGACTCGAAAAAAACCGGAAAACAGCTGGGAATTGATATAAAAGATAAAAAAATAACCCTGCCGCTTATTCATGCACTCCGGCAGACCGACAACGCTGGACAGCGAAAGATCAAATCGATCCTGAAAAACTCCAGAAAACGATCGGCAAGAACGAAGGAAGTCATTGATTTTGTGAAGGATAACGGCGGCCTTGAATACGCGGCCGATGTTGCAGAAGGATTTGCAAAACGTTCGATAGCCGCATTGGATGATATTCCTGAAAGCGAGGCAAAACGGTCACTGGAGCTTCTTGTGGATTTTGTCATGAAGCGTCAGAATTAATTGGATACGAGCCGAGATGAAAAAAGCCAGTGCCGTCATACTTGTCATACTCGTTTTTGTCATAGGATCTGTTGTCGTCATGGACAGGGGCGTGATGATGTTCTATACCCGTCAGGGGCAGAGTGTCATGGTTCCGGATGTTGAAAACATGAACTTTGACGCAGCCCTTCAGGCGCTTGATTCCGCAGGGCTTTCCGGACGGAAAACCTATAATGTTCGCTATATCCGCGATGTCGATTCGAATACCGTTCTTGTTCAGCGTCCATCGGCTGGTTCGGAAGTCAAACCCGGAAGGACGGTTTATCTTGTCGTAAACAAGAGGGAACGGCCCAGTTATTCGATTCCGGATCTTTATGGCAGGCCGGTCGATGAAGTACGACAACTGCTCGATCGTCACGGTATTACTGTTGAAAATGTTCAGAGTCAGCTGGTAATAGATAGTGCCGATGACGGGAAAGTTCTGAGCCAGTCTGTTGCCCCGGATACCAGGCTTTATGAGGGTGCTTCAGTTTCGCTGATTGTCGGCAAGGCAGAGGAAATTGAAAAAGTAAGGAAGATTCCGGTTCCTGATGTTCTTGGTATGTCTTTGAAACAGGCAAGGCAGGTTATTCTGGACAAGGGATTCAATACCGGAAATGTCTCGTACGAGTATTCGGCAATTCTTGTTCCATATACGGTCATCAATCAGAAGCCTGCAGTGAACGCTCTTGCCAAACCCGGCAATGTTGTTGATCTAACGGTGGTTATAGACGAGGAGTAAGCGGTGTAAAATACATATCCGGGATTATCGGTAATTGGCTTTTTTGTATTCCTCCCGGAGATCTTTTATCCCTGTAACTCTGTCGTTGCCGTCATTGATGATCCCGAAGTATTCAAGCACGATTCGAACGACAAGCCACATACCCGCGAAAAATATAGTGATGCTGCTCAGGACTTTTTTCAGCAATGACATTGTGTATGGTTTAACGTTAAGAAAAAAGCCATTTCCGGGAATGGCTTTTTTCAGGTTCTGACAAGGAATTCCGAATTATCCGTTTATTTCCTTTTCAGCATCCAGCCAGTCATTAACGTCATAACCATGAGTGCCTCCACGTTGTTCCCAGCGGTAATATGCAGCAACACTGATGTTCTCATGCGAGACGGATTCCATAGTGGCGACTGATTTTTTTGCAGAAGCTTTTCTGGTTGTTGACGCCGATGTTTTCCTTACAGCGCGGGTTGTGCTTTTTTGGGCAGCAGTTTCTTTTTTCGTTTTAGCGGTAGCGGTCGATTTTTTTCGTGTTGCGGACGTTTTTGTGTTTGTTTTAGCGGCTTTCGGCGCGGTTTTTTTTGTGGCTTTTTTGGCGCTTTTTTCTTTATCTGATGATTTTGCAGGCATAACTATAAAGTTCATTGAAGGATAGAAATACACCATTTCGTGAAAAACGTTTGAAGATAAAAAAATATATTTGATGGTGTATGTCAGTTTGTTTTTTTTGCTTCTGCGTAACACGTTTCCCCGTAGATGGTGAGTTGAGCACGCATTCATGAAAAATCCCTCGAAATCAAAAGGCAGCTGGGCCAGAAATCTGCTGGCTTTTCTTTATACGTTTTTCAGGCGAAGCAGATATTTCAGGGGCTCTTTCAAGCTGACCCTTGAAAATATCCTGATTCAACTGAATTTGAACCAGGATCTGCCTTTTCTTTTTGTTGCAGTGTTTGTCGGTGTCGCTGTAGGCTATGTTGCAGTGATTTTTCATGACGCGATTAAAATTTTCAGTGATTTCCTGTTTGGCGGGCTCGAAGTTTTCGGAACGTCATTTATAACCGAAGGTTATTGGGGACTGCTCTTGCCATTCATTCCTGCTCTGGGAGGTCTTCTGGTGGGGCTTTATAACGCCTACATCGTCAAAACGAGACCGGGCCATGGACTGGCAAGCGTTATAAAGGCGGTTGCCCAGAATGAAGGAACGATGCCGAGAAGGTTATGGCTTCACAGGACGATAACATCCGTTCTCAGTATCGGAACCGGAGGCGGTGGAGGCAGGGAAGCCCCGATCGCTCAAGTGGGAGCGGCTCTGGGATCTTCAGTCGCCCAGGTTCTCAGGTTCTCTCCCGACAGAAAAAGAACACTTCTCGGTTGTGGTTCTGCAGCCGGTCTTGCTGCGGTCTTCAATGCGCCTATAGGCGGTGTTATGTTCGCCATTGAGGTTATTCTGGGAGATTTCAGCGTCAGGACATTCAGCCCGATTGTCATTGCGGCGGTTATCGGCACGGTTGTCTCCCGAAGTTATCTCGGGAATTCTCCGACATTCCAGGTTCCTGACTACAGTCTTGTTTCCAATACCGAACTTCTGTTCTATTTCATACTCGGTGTTCTGGCCGGTCTGTCGGCAGTGATGTTTATCAAGGTGTATTACCGTATTGAGGAAACATTCCAGAAAGTTGAGAAAAAGCGAAATATACCCGTATGGGCTATGCCTGCTATCGGAGGACTGCTGTCAGGACTCATCTGTATGTGGCTTCCCGGTCTCTATGGCTATAGTTATGAAGTTATCGACAATGCAGTCAGGGGGGCCGAGTCCTGGCTGAATATGGTGGGGGTATATCTGCTCAAACCCGTTGTTGCAGGGCTCAGCGTCGGCTCAGGCGGCTCGGGAGGCATGTTCGCTCCGGCTATGAAAATGGGAGCCATGCTTGGCGGTATGTTCGGCAATCTCGTGCATTGGATTTTTCCTGATATCACCGCAACATCCGGGGCTTACGCGCTTGTCGGCATGGGGGCTCTCACAGCGGGGATCATACGGGCTCCGCTTACGGTGATCCTTATTCTGTTCGAAGTGACGGGAGAATATGAAATTGTACTTCCCATCATGTTTGCCGCTGTTACGGCAGCATTGATTGCGCGCCTTGCTTATAATTATTCAATGGAAACCTATATCCTCGAGAAAGAAGGCGTAAGGGTCGGTTATGGTATTGCACTCTCAGTCGCTGAGAACATCAGTGTGCTTGACGTCATGAAGACCAGTTATGTCAGATTTCGTGATGTGACAATGGCGGAAAAGATCATCGATGTGTTTCATAATACACCGGAATCGAACTTTCTTGTTACGACAGAAGACGATGAGTTTGTCGGGGTTATCAGGCTTGAGGAAATGAGCCTGCTCCTGAAAGAGGGGCCGATAACAGGCCTGATCGCCGACGATATTGTCAAGAAAGATGTACCCCTGCTTTACGACTCATCGAAGCTCGACGAAGCGCTCAAACTCTTCGAACTGACAGACTATGATGTCATTCCGGTACTTTCGAGAAAGTCGGATAAACTTCTCGGTGTGGTCAGGCAGGAACAGGCATTCAGCTATTACCGGAAACAGATGAACCTGTATGGTTCGGATCTTGAAGGCGAAGATGTCCGTTAGTTCCGGTGCAGGAATTTGGTCAGGATGAGTATCATCAGGATCGTGACGGCCTGTACCATAAGGAAGATATCTTTAGGGACATAGGCATTGACACTCAGTCCTCCATACTGTAGAAACCCGAAGAGCATCGCCGAACCGATGATCCAGACAGGGTGTGCAAAGGCAAGAAGGGCTACAGCAATTCCCATGAAACCGATCCCGTCGGTAAGACCTGATTCATAGTAGTGTTTGTAGCCGAGTACAAGGTTGGCTGCCGCAAGTCCGGCCATCGCGCCGCCGATTCCCATTGCTTTCAAAATATGGAAATTCGTATCAATGCCGGCATACCTGGCTGCTTCCGGGTGCAGGCCTGCCGCCCTCATTTCGTAACCGGGGATCGTTTTGAAAACAAGAAACCACAAGCCGAAACAGGCGGCAAGGGCAAAGAGCGTGCTGAAATTTGCCGGCGATTTCTGCCAGATACCAAAGACGGTGTCGAATTGGGGTATCTGGGCCGATGGGACGATTTCATAGGTGTGCGCGGTAGAAGGCACCGAAAGATTGCCCGTCAGGAGGAAGCCGGCACATGCCTGGACAATAAAATTCAGCATGATCGTCGATATGACTTCATTGACCCCGAAACTGACTTTAAGCCATCCTGAAAGAAGTGCAACAGAAGCGCCTGCGGTGATTGCCGAAAGAGTACAGAAAAAAACGGCCAGTACAGGATGGGTTTGCGGCGGGAGCAGTGTGCCTGCAAGTGCCGCGCTGAAAGCACCTGCAAGCATCTGTCCTTCACCGCCGATATTGAACAGCTTGAGTTTGAATGGAATAGCGACAGCCAGACCGGCGAAAACAAGCGATGTAGCTCTGAAAACTATCTGTCCGGTACCGTATTCGGAGCCGAGCGTCATCGTGAACATTTTCTGGTAGATAAAAAGCGGATTTTTTCCGGCAGCCATGATCAGTAAGGCGCTGATGCAAAGTGACAGAACGACTGCAAGAGGGGGGATAGCTATTTTGAATATACCTGCACGCATGCGTGGGTGATTTTCAGGTGATTGACAGGCCGATTTCTTTTTTGAAGTCTTTTTCGGATGATCTGCCATACCGCACCTCTTCTGCTGTAAACTCACGGCGCAAGGAGCCCTTGTAAAGGCAACCGATTCTTGTCGATAATGAGACAAGCTCGTCAAGTTCAGCTGACACAAGAAGTATCGCGATGCCTTTATCCCTGGTCTCGATGATCTGACGATGAATCATTTCGATTGCACCGATATCCACTCCTCTGGTTGGCTGGGCAAGAAGAAGCAGTTTCAGATCCGGACGTCTGATTTCTCTGGCGAGGACAACTTTTTGCTGGTTCCCTCCAGAAAGACTGGCAAGTTTCTGATTATCCCTGTCATCGTGCCGGATCATGTATTCACTGATGACTGTGTCGGTATATTCCCTGATCGCGGGTATGTTGAATCCGCCTGTCCGGGCAAATTTTTTTTCCCTGTGCCGGCCGAAGATGAGATTTTCGGCAATAGTGAAATCAGGAACGACAGCGTGTTTCAGGCGATCTTCCGGGATGTGAGAAACACCCATGGCGGCTATTTTGTCGGCATGCAGTCCCTTGATCGATGTTCCGTCGAGCATGACCGAACCGTCTATGACAGAACGACGATCAGCGATACCCCAAAGACTGGCAAGCAGTTCACTCTGACCGTTTCCCTCGACACCCGCTATTCCGTAAATCTCTCCGGCACGAATTTCAAAAGAAAGGCCATTGAGCCTTTGCACGCCTTTCCAGTCGTTCATGGAGAGATTGGAGACTTCAAGAACAGGTCTCCCGATGTTTTCCTCCGGGTGTTCAACTCTGAGCAGAACGTCTCTTCCAACCATCAACCTGGCCAGATCGGCTTTGGTTACAGAAGGGGTAGGTTCGGTTGCAATAAGCTCGCCTCGCCGCATAACGCTGACCCTGTCGGAGACGCTTATGGCTTCATCGAGCTTATGGGTTATCAGGATGACGGTTTTTCCTTCCTTCTGAAGAGATTTCAGTGTCGCGAACAGTTTTTCGGTTTCAAGCGGGGTCAGAACAGCCGTCGGCTCGTCCAGGATCAGGATATCGGCGTTTCTGTACAGAAGTTTCAGTATTTCCACCCGCTGTTCTTCACCGACGGACAGATCACTGACGAGAGCGTCCGGATCGATGGAGAGAGCGTGTGTATCGGCAATTTTTCTGATTGTTTCAGCGGTTCCGCGTTTTTTCAATGGGGCGAAAAGATGAGAGCGCTCATCTCCGAGCATGATGTTTTCCGTGACGGTGAGTTCGGGAACAAGCATAAAATGCTGATGAACCATGCCGATCCCTTCGGCAATGGCCTGGCGCGGGGAACTGAAACGAACGGATTTACCTCTGGCGGAAATAAAGCCGGATGTCGGACTAAGGAGCCCGTAAAGCATTCTGGTAAGAGTACTTTTTCCGGCACCGTTTTCTCCGACAATGGCGTGAATCGAGCCGTTTTCGATCTCAAGCGAGATGTTCCGGTTTGCCCAGAATGTCCCGAATTTCTTCGAGAGGCCTGAAACGCTGAGGACACTCCTGTTCATGCCCCTATATCCAGCTTATGACGGTTTTTATGGCCTCTTTGCTGTCAAGAGCGATCCTGTAGGCAAGTTCGAACTGATTGACCGGGAAAACGTTGGTGAAGAATTTTTCGTTATCGAAACGTTCTTCTTCAAGAAGTGTCCTTGAAGCCTGAAGGTTATCGGCGGACGTTATGTTTGAGCAGATGATGACCGGCTCCTTGTGCTGGATCAGACGATAGTCGTAGCCGAGAACTTCATAATTTCCCATGAGCAGAACTTTACCCCGTGGCTTGAGAAGACGTATGGCCTTTTCGACGAGCAGTATACGTCCTGTCGCTTCGATAACGATATCATATGAATCATCGAACTCCCCGGTGAAATCATTGATCTGCATTGCAATGTTGCTGGCAGAGGAAACTTGACCGCGTATGCCGAAATTTTCGAGGGCGTCAATCGATTCAATTCCCATAGTGCGAAGGTATTCAGCCGCCATGAGCCCGACTGAACCGAGGCCGAGAATGAGAATTCTGTCAGATCGTTCAGGTCTGGCTTTTTCGATCGCGGAAATCACGTAGGCGAGCAGTCCGGTCAGCAGGTCGCGGTGGATCGGTTTACGTCCCAGAGGAAGGATATATTCCTCCGAAGTCGGTACAATTTCTGCATGACAACCATAATAGGCCTCTGCTTCTTTCCATCGGCTGCCGTTGTATGTGTAGACAAAATCGCCGGGCTTGACAGAACTGACAGTACTCCCGGTTTCGGTAACCTGTCCTATCATTTCGCTGCCGAGAACGATAGGGTAGTCAAGTACTTTTTTCGAGACAGGTTTGTTGGTCAACAAAAGTCGGTCGAGCCCGGGAGTGATCGTTGTTGCAATTGTCTTGACAATGACATCGTTAGGATGACCGGCGTCGAAAGAAACTTCGCTCAGTTTGAGTTTGTTGGCTTTCGGGAGAATGATTGCATTTGTCAAACCTTTCATGATGAGCCTGGAAACTGATATGGGATGTGACTGGTCGAAATTGACGGTTTACACGTTGAATATGGAACTGAGCATCCATGAAACAAGGCTTATAAAAAGCGATCCAAGAATGGCCCATCCGAAACTGCTTACGGCAAAACCGTTTACAAGAGCTGCGGCAAGCATGAGCATCAGGGCGTTGATGATGAGAAGAAAGAGTCCCAGTGTCACGACGATAAAAGGGATCGAGAAAAATATCAGTACGGGTTTTATGATCGCATTGATAAGACCGAGAACAAGGGCGACAAGAAGAGCCGACCAGAAACTCTTGACGTAAATGCCTCCAAGCAGGCTTGCAGTTGTATAGACTGCCGCAGCATTGATGAGCCACATGATCAGTAGATGAGTCATATCTGATTTCAGATGATCGTTCGGTTTGGCCGGTATGATCGGCTGTCAAAGGACGTGCCGGGTTTGAAGAAATGTAAGGCTTAAATAGTGAATCGTAAATAGTGAATCGTAAATAGTGATCAGGCGGACAGCTTCATTTCTTCCAGAGCCTTCTGCAGGGAACTGCAGCCGATAATTTTTAACGGTAGTTTTCTGATGGCAGGTTTCAGTTCCCGGGTGTTTTCTTTCGGGAGGATGATCGTGTCGAAACCGAGATGTGCAGCTTCACGAATTCTTCTTTCCCCGTTGGATATCGCCCTTATTTCGCCTGAAAGTCCGATTTCACCTGCGCATACCATGCCCGGTGACAAGGCCGTGTTGTTAAGTCCTGATGCGATAGCAGACGCAACCGCAAGATCGGAAGCCGGTTCGGCGAGTTTGAGGCCGCCGGCAACCTTGATGAAAACGTCTTGTCCCCATGTGCCGAAACCGAGTCTTTTTTCGAGAACGGCAAGCAGAATGGAAATACGTTTACTGTCTATTCCTGTGCAGATTCGCTGAGCTACCGGAAAATTTGTCTTGCTCACCAGTGCCTGGACTTCGACAAGCAGAGCCCTTGTCCCTTCGATTGCGGCAAGGATGGCGTTACCCGGCACACCGCTTGTTCTTCCGGCTATGAACAGTTCCGATGGATTGGTGACTTCTTTGAGCCCATGTTCATCCATTCTGAAAACACCGATTTCATTTGTCGGTCCGAAACGGTTTTTCATCGTACGAATGATCCTGTGGCGCTGGAAGCTTTCTCCCTCGAACTGAAGGACTGTATCGACCATATGTTCGAGCGTTTTCGGGCCCGCCAGATTGCCCGATTTGGTGATATGTCCTATAACGAGCAGAACGATGTTTCGTTGTTTTGTCTCCCGCAAAAGGGCGGAACAGCATTCGCGGATCTGGGTTACGGTTCCTGCAGAACTTCGGAAATCCCCGGTGTGGAGCGTTTGAATGGAATCGATAATGATGATGTCGGGTTTATCCCGTTCGATGATACCGATGATCTTGTTCAGGTCGACTTCGGAAACAAGCAGGACGTGATCGGATCGAATAGAAAGGCGCCTGGCCCTGTCCCTGATTTGCGATGTTGATTCTTCACCCGAAATATACAGGAGTCTGCGGGCAGAAGTGTGCCGTGCGAGCTGGAGCATCAATGTGGATTTTCCAATGCCGGGTTCACCGCCCAGAAGTACTGCCGATGCGGGCATGAGGCCTCCTCCGAGTACACGGTCAAGTTCCTGCATGCCTGTGGAAATACGTTCATGATCAACCGATGCTGCGGTTTCTGAAAGGCATTCGACGGAGGGCAGAGGACCGGCAGTCGGCGATAGGGGAGAGGAATCGCACGCCGCCGGTTCTTCCTCGATGGTTCCCCAGTTGTTGCAGGTGAAGCATTTGCCGGAATATTTGAGGCTTGTTGCTCCACAATGGGTGCAGACATATCGGACTGCCGGTTTCGCCATAGGTGATGTTACAGGGATTGAGCGGCGCTCTGAGCCTGCATGAACGACTGTAGCGTATTTTTGAGGAGCATGGCAATGGTCATCGGGCCGACCCCGCCGGGGACAGGTGTGATGGCCGAAGCTGTTTTGGAAACATGTTCATAATCCACGTCACCGACAAGACGATAGCCTGATTTGCGTGAGGCATCTTCGATCCGGTTCATGCCGACATCTATAATGACCGCACCCGGTTTGACCATTTCTTTGGTAATGAGGTTTGCCCTGCCTATAGCGGCGATCAAAATGTCAGCCTGCCGGGTTAATTCGGGCATGTTCTGTGTCGCGGAGTGGCAGACGGTAACCGTGCAGTTTGTTTCCTTGAGTTTCTGCAGCATCAGATTTGCCATCGGTTTTCCTACGATGTTGCTTCTCCCTATGACGACACAGTGTTTTCCCTTCGTCTCGATATCGTATCTGGAAAGAAGTTCGAGGATGCCATATGGCGTGCAGCTTAAATAGCATTTGTCAATATTGCCGAGCACCATCTGCCCCACATTTTCCGGATGAAATCCGTCGACATCTTTTAATGGAGAAATAGCCATGGTGACGGCATAGTCATCGATATGAGAGGGGAGAGGCTGTTGGACAAGAATGCCGTGAACTTCAGGATCGTTGTTAAGCGCATCAATTCTTGACAGGAGCTCTTGCTGCGAGGTTTCCGCAGCAAGTTCAATCACTTCCGAATTCATGCCTGTCTCCTTGCAGCTTTTGGCTTTGTTTCTCACATAAACCTGTGAAGCGGGATCTTCGCCGACAATGATCACGGCAAGTCCCGGAACGGCATTGTATTTCTGCCGACAGGTTTCAACGGATTGTTTCAGTTCCTGTTTGATGTCGCTGGAGATCTTTTTTCCGTCAATGATGATCATAATTGTACATTCTGGATTTGTATGGTTAAGCTGTGACTGTATGTTACAAGAAAATAACAATCGATGCTCTGTCAAACAGCAAAAAATACAGGATTCTGAAACCTGAATTGAGCGTTTCAATAAATGCGGCTCTTTATCAGCTTCTACTCTCACCTGACAGGTGGAGGACAATCTCGATACAAACACAGTGTATCAGATCGTTTTTAATGAACTTATTATTTTGGAGCATTTATTGAAACGCTCAATTCAGGTGAAATGTGGTGACTGCAGAATGTGATGAAGATGCAGGGAAGTGTCTGTGTGCCGCTCTTTTTCGAAACGCCGGGATGTGCAAGTGACGGCAGGAACTGCATGGCATCACGCGACGTTTTTCTTCGAAAAATGAGTGAAAATCGTGATACGGATGTTTAAAGACCGTTATGCAAAAAAACTGTCATTGTTGTGCTGCTCCCGTAATCCAGTCTTCAGAGACCAAAACCTGAAAACCATGCTTGCCGTCGATGATGTCCTTATAGATGACGGTATCCGGGGGGGGATGTTCTGTTGTGACCTTGCAGGGTGCAGAGGGGCATGTTGCGTGGAAGGTGAACTGGGTGCGCCGGTCATGAAAGAGGAGGTTGAAGCCCTGGAAGCGCATACCGGTAATGCTATGATGAAACTTCCTGAAAGGAGTCGCCGCTTCATTGGCAGGAACGGTATTGTCGAAGAGTATCAGGGAGAACTCTATACCCGTACAATAGACGATCGTGAATGCGTTTTCGCATTGAGAAAGAATGGTGTTACCTTATGCGCCATTGAAAGCCGCAAGCCGTTGTCGTGCAGGTTGTTTCCCGTCAGGATAAGAAAAAAGTTCGGTATGGATTATCTTGTTTATGAGCAGCACACGATGTGTCGTGAGGCCCGGAAAAAGGGTAAAGAAAAAATGGTTTTTCTTGTTGACTATGTTGCGGAATCATTGATCGAAAAATACGGCGCAACATGGTTCAGCCGGCTGCAGGACTTGTTATCAGATTCTTCCTTGGATCATGCTTGATATCAAAATTCGTCAAAGTCAGCGTACGCAGCTGTCAACACAGCAGATAATGACGAGTCAACTGCTTCAGTTGCCGCTGATGCATCTTGAGCAGAGGATCTATGATGAATTACAGGATAATCCCATGCTCGAACTCGACGAGAGCAAGAGTGAGTCAATAGACGACACGGGAGTACAGGCAGAAGCGGAGGTTGACGGGGGGATGTTCGATTCTGTGGACAGGTTCGAGACAGATGGCCGGGATCAGGAGGACAAGAAGAAAAAAGAAGAATCCGAGAGTCTTCCGCAGTTTACCGTCGATAATCGTCCGAAAGAGAGTTTCATTCAGGCAGTACAGCATGATTCATGTGAGGAAAGGCTGCTGAAGGATCTTTCACTGCAGGAAGGAATTGGTACGCGCGAGCTGATGATTGCGTCTGAAATTCTCGGTAATCTCGATGATGACGGTTACCTGGCTGAAGAGCTGGAGGTTGTTCTTGACAGTCTTGAAAAAAACGATGTCGATGCCGATGAAAGTGAAGTTTCAACTGTGCTGAAAAAAATTCAACTGCTCGAGCCTCCCGGCATTGCAGTCCGTGATCTTCGCGAAAGGCTTCTTGTACAACTTCAGGTAAAAAGCGGTTTCAAACCTTCATCTTCCGAAAAAAATGCCGGTAAACTTCTCAGACATCATTTTTCCGATTTTCTCAACAACCGTTACGAGAAAATCCTTAAACGAACCCGGATGTCTTCCCAGGATCTGAGAAATGCCATTTCGGTAATTGCAACGCTTGATCCGCATCCTTTCCAGGCGGCAGTTGGGGCTGATGAATATATTATTCCGGATTTCATAGTAACCTATGAGAACGGGAGGCTTTCTGCTGTGCTCAACGACAGGAGTAACATGACTGTTCATGTTTCCCATGCGTATCAGGGGGTGTTGAAAAAAAAGGCAGTTCCTGCAGAGGATCGGAAATACATGAGGCAGAAACTCAATCGTGCCAAAGAATTTGCCAGCGCAATTGCGCAAAGAAGAAACACGCTTATAAAAGTTATCGAGGCTTTGATGACGTTTCAGTACGACTTTTTTGTCAGCGGGCCTGAAAAACTTGTGCCTCTGGTCATGAAAGATGTTGCCGAAAAGACCGGATTCGATCTGTCAACCATCAGCCGTGCAGTCAATGGCAAATACGTGCAGACACGTTTCGGCACTTTTGAACTGAAATATTTTTTCAGCGGCAGCCTGCCCACGGCAGAAGGAGAGGATCTTTCAACCAAGATCATCAAACAGTACATTAAGGAGATGATCGATGGCGAGGATCAGACCCATCCCTTCAATGATGACAAACTGGCAGGGATGCTTGAAAAAAAAGGAATAAAGATTGCAAGAAGGACGGTTGCAAAATATCGTGAACAAATGCAAATTCCAGTAGCAAGATTAAGAAAAAAAATATGTTAATGTCCTTTCCGGTCTCTAATCAGGGTTGGGGGGTATGTTTGACAAGGAGTGATAATGGAGAGCCATGAAAGGCCGGTTATCAGATCGACGACAGTTCTTGGTGTTCTGAAAAACGGCAAGGCTGCTCTTGGCAGTGACGGACAGATGACACTTGGTAATACGGTTATCAAGCACAGTACAAAAAAAATAAGACGACTTCGCAATGCAGAACTGATCACCGGTTTTGCCGGAGCAACAGCAGATGCTGTGACGCTTCTTGACCGTTTTGAGGAAAAACTGGAGGCTTGCGGAGGGAAACTGGAGAGGGCTGCTGTCGATCTGGCAAGGGATTGGCGGACCGATAAATATCTGCGCAGGCTTGAAGCCATGCTCGCCGTTGTGAGCACCGATAAAGCGCTTATTATCTCGGGAACCGGAGATGTTATCGAACCCGAAGACGGTATTGTGGCTATAGGGAGCGGGAGCATGTTTGCTCTTGCGGCTGCCAGATCGCTGTTGACGCATACGGAACTCGATGCGTCGGAAATTGTCAGGGAAAGCCTTAAAATAGCCGCAGATATCTGCATTTATACGAATGCTCACATCGTTCTCGAAGAACTTTAGGGCCATCACGCTGTTTTTGTGTTTCCAGAGACAGATAAAAAGAAAGCTGCAGGTATATGTATATACTGTGTGTTTGTTTAACGTTTTTATAAAAAATATGAACCTGTAAATCGTGAATACAACTTCCATTAGCAAGGATTTTCTTACCCCTTCCCAGATAGTCGAACGTCTTGATAAATACATTATCGGTCAGCAGGAGGCTAAAAAGGCAGTTGCCATAGCACTGCGAAACCGGCTTCGCCGTCAGAATGTCAGCGATGAACTGCGCGATGAAATCATGCCGAACAACATTATAATGATCGGGCCAACCGGAGTCGGTAAAACAGAGATCGCCCGTCGTCTTGCAAAACTGGCCAATGCTCCTTTTGTCAAGGTCGAGGCATCCAAATTCACTGAAGTCGGTTATGTCGGGCGCGATGTCGAGTCGATGATACGCGATCTGACCGATCAGGCAGTCAACATGGTCAGAAACGAAAAATCCGAAGAAGTGAAAGAAAAAGCGGCTGAACTTGTTGAAGAACGGCTGCTCGATATTCTTCTTCCGACTGTGCCTGCCAATAGCTATGAGAGTGATGAAGCAGACGAGGAGAGTGGGGACGTGTCGGGAGCCGATCTTGACGCGGTCAACAAGAAAAGCCGTGAGAAAATGCTTGAAAGGCTTCGTTCCGGCAGGATGGAGGACCGTCAGATAGAAATGGAGTTGAGCGGCGACTCCCAGGGTGGTATGATGCAGATCTTCGGTCCTCTCGGTCAGATGGAAGAACTGGGAGGGATCATGCAGGATCTTATGAGCGGACTGCCGAAAAAACGGAAAAAAAGAAGGGTTTCCATAGCCGAGGCTCGAAAACTGCTCGAGCAGGAAGAAGTACAGAAGCTGATCGACATGGATGCCGTAGTAAAGGAAGCAGTGCGCAAGGTAGAAGAGTCGGGCATTGTATTTATTGATGAGATAGACAAGATTGCGGCACCGACGACCGGAGCAGGGGGTAAAGGCCCGGATGTGAGCCGCGAAGGCGTCCAGCGGGATCTGCTGCCGATCGTTGAAGGTTCGAATGTGGCGACAAAGCACGGTATGGTCAGAACCGATCATGTTCTCTTTATTGCTTCCGGGGCATTTCATGTCGCCAAACCTTCAGATCTGATCCCGGAACTGCAGGGCCGGTTTCCTATACGCGTCGAGCTTAAAAGCCTGACTGAAGAGGATTTCTATAAAATTCTCACCCAGCCTAAAAATGCACTGATCAAGCAGTACAAGGCCCTTCTTGAAACTGAAGGTGTGCGGCTTGATATGACAGACAAGGCAATACGGGAGATTGCTGAGATAGCTGCACAAGTCAATGATTCAGTAGAAAATATCGGTGCCCGACGACTGCACACCATCATGACAAACCTTCTTGAGGAGTTGATGTTCGATATACCCGAGAAGCACAGTGACGAGGATATCGTGGTAGACAAGGAGATGGTTGGCAGCAAACTCAGCACCATCGTCAGGGACAGGGACCTGAGCCAGTATATTCTTTAATAACAGTGAATCGTAAATAGTGATTGGTGAATGGTAAATGACGGGATTCACTATTCACTATTCACTATTCACGAATCACCAGAATTATGATCGAACGAAACTCTATGATTCAGACAGGGGCTGCAGCTGCGATACAGAAAGTCCCTGTTGACGTACAGGCGCGAGTCGTCAATCAGGTATACACATGGATGACGCTCGGGCTTGCATTGACTGCAACAGTCGGCTGGTATGTGTCTGAAAGTGAGGCGATCAGATCTCTTATTTTCTCTAACGGCATGATTGTCATTGGCCTTGTTCTGGCGCAGCTCGGTATTGTGATTGGACTGAGCGCCGGCATCAACCGTATGTCAGGTTCCACCGCAACAGGACTTTTCATTCTCTATTCGGCGCTGACGGGGCTGACATTTTCAACGATATTTCTGGTATACACGGCAAGCTCCATAGCAAGCACTTTTTTTGTCACCTCCGGAACGTTCGCGGCCATGAGTCTTTACGGTCATACAACGAAACGGGACCTGACAAAACTCGGCAACATTGCATTTATGGCCCTGATCGGTGTGATCATTGCTTCGCTTGTCAATATGTTTATGCAGAACTCAATGCTCGAGCTGGCCATAAGCGTCATCGGTGTCCTGCTCTTTACAGGGCTGACGGCCTATGACGCCCAGCGGATCAAACAGATGGCGGCCATGGTTACAGACGGCGAATCCGAAGCCAAAGTCTCTGTAATGGGAGCCTTGTCACTCTATCTCAATTTTATCAACCTCTTTCTTATGCTGCTTCGTTTTCTCGGAGTTGCTCGCGACGAATGATGGATATAGTATCGATTCTGGTCATGAACGGGCCCAATCTCTCCAGGCTTGGCAAGCGTGAGCCCGAAATTTACGGAAGCCGAACACTTGATGATATCAACAAGGAGATTGCAGAGGCGTTTCCAGGTCTCACCTTTGAGTTTTTCCAGTCAGAGGAGGAAGGAGAGCTTCTCGAAAAGCTTTTCCATTGTGAAGACGAGGGCGGTTACAGCGGTGTTATTCTCAATGCCGGTGCACTTACCCATTATTCGATAGCGCTGAGGGATGCAATCAGTGCGATCACTATTCCGGTCATCGAGGTTCATCTTTCGAATATCTATGCCCGTGAAGAGTTTCGCAGGGTCTCAGTCATTTCGGAGGTATGTGCCGGAGTGATCAGCGGATTCGGCTCACACAGTTATCATCTGGGTGTGCGTGGCATCTTGGGGATGCTGGAGAAGAGATGAAATATTTTGCTGATCGTATGGTTCTTTACAAAAAAAAATGTACATTTTTTAAATTGCGGCAGGTTGTATATGGTTGCACTATGAACGGAGAGTAACGCATATGCCTCTTTTTGTCTTCCAAGGGAAGGCAACATGGTATATCTATTTTACTCAGGAGGTCAAATGATCAGAAGACGACTCGCGTTTTTCCTGTGTTGTACGATTGTTGTTCTTTCCTTTTCTTCACCTGCCCTGGCAGGTTCCCCTTATGCCGGATTGACGGTCGGTCTGGCTTATTTGAATGATTCCAGCCTGAAAGGCTCCAAAAGCGGTGATCTCAGCTACGATGACGGTGAGGCATACAGTTATGCCCATGGTCTTGATTTCGGCTGTGTCAGGATCGAGGGAGAAATCGGTTATCAGAAAAATGATTTTGATACTTTCAATCCCGGAGGAGTCGTCGGTAATGGCGATCTGTCAATTCTTTCCCTCCTTGCAAACGGCTACTACTATTGCGAGATCGGTGACAGTTCGGTGGTTCCCATTCTCAGTGCCGGTATTGGTGCGGCAAATGTGGAATACGAAGATAAATCGGTAGATTTCAGTGAAGACGATATTGTTCTTGCCTATCAGGTCGGAGCAGGTATGGGTTTCAGAGTATCCGAAACCGTTACGATCAATGCAATGTACCGTTATTTCTCTACCGACAATGCAAACTTCGAAGAGGCCGGTGACGAAGTTGAACTCGATATCTCAAGTCATAATGTCATGTTCGGGCTGAAAGTGAATTTCTAAAGCACAAAAATAACCGGTTGACATTCCGGAGGTATATTGTCCTGAATCCCGATACAGTCGGGGCTCATGATCGCTTCAGGAATAAAACATCTCCATCTGTTACAGGTCCTGCAGGTCTTCCGCATCCTGTAGGACCTATCTGTTTCTACTCAATCTGACACAACATCCATTATCAGCTCCGGTATTGCTTTTCGGCCGAAGCAGCTATTTTCATCCGATTCACGATTACCAATGCCCTTACCTGAACAGCAATGATCCAGGGTGCGTTTTGTGTAAACGGCCATCGAGACCGAGCCAGTGTCCTGAGGGCAGAAGCATCATAAGTACTGAAAAGATCATAAATGGTGGGAGCGTGAGGTTATAGAACGCACCAGCGGCGAAGTTCAAAACCATGAAAAGGGCGAAGGCCGCGTTTATGCGGACAGCAAGCCCAAGAACAAGGCCAATGCCGATGATAAGTTCACCGACAGTGACAGTCCAGGCGATCGGCATTGCCATCGGAATGGCGAAGTACTCAAGATAAAGGGCCTGAAACGAGCCGGGCGTGATTTCACCGAGTCTTTCGGTGAAGACATTGAGCATATGATCGGTCCAGAGCCAGCCTCCGACAAATTTGTGCCAGAAACCGTAGAGAAAGAATGCCGCAAAAAGGTAGCGCCCGATAAGGAAGAGAATGATGCCGATCATTTGAAAGGGACGTTGCCTGAAAGAATCCGAAGACCAGTTCAATGCTGACATAGTGTATTGCTTGTTATTCTGAAAAGAGGCTTACGGGCTTGAAGTTTTGTCATTTGCTTCTCAATGCGAACAAAATATACATATTGTGATTTTGTTCAGCATAAAATCGTATTCAGATCATTGTTTGAGGATCGACATCTATGGTGACGGACAGGACGTTACGGCTGAATTTTTTCAGAATTCTGTCTTTCAGATCTGCAAGCAGGGCAGAGGAGATTTTTTTTCCGGGAAGTTTCAGCAGTATCTGGAACCTGTGTCGTCCCCGTATACGGGAAATGACTGCAGGGGCCGGACCGAGAACAATGCACGAATCTCCTGCTGCATATGGTTTCAGGGCGTCGGCAAACGTTGCTGCTGCCTTTTCGGCGGTATGTTCGTCCGGTGAACTGAACTCGCATGAGACAAGTTTGGTGAACGGGGGATACAAAAGTGCCTTTCTTGTCTGCAGATCATGATTGAAATAGTTCTCATAGCTGCCTTGAAGGAGATATCTGAAAACGTCGTTGTCAGTATTGTATGCCTGAAGAAAGACCTCTCCGGGGAGCTTTGACCGGCCCGCCCGCCCGGCAACCTGCAGAAGAAGGGAGAAAAGTCTCTCTCCAGCTCTGAAGTCCGGTATGTTGAGTCCGATATCGGCCATCAGAACACCGACAAGACTGACATCAGGGAAATCAAGTCCTTTGGCGACCATCTGTGTTCCAAGAAGAATTCTGGATTTCCTGAGGCGGAACTCATTCAGGATCATGGCATGAGCGCCCTTTATGCCGGTGGTGTCTACATCCATGCGCAGAATTTTTTCTTCCGGAAACAGCTTGCGGAGTTCATCTTCAATACGTTCGGTGCCGCTGCTTTTGTAGAGGATATTATTCGATGAACAATTATCACATTGATCGTTGAAGATAGTTGTCTTTCCGCAGTAGTGGCAACGAAGCTGCTTGTTTGCCGCATGATATACCATGGGTATGTTGCAGTAGCTGCAGGCGGGTATCCGGCCGCAATCAAGACAGAGTATGCTTCCTGCAAAACCTCTCCTGTTTTGCAGGAGGATAACTTGTTCGTCTCTTTCCATGCGCTGACGGATTTGCTGGAAGAGTATTTCGGAGATCGAAAACGAAACTTTGGAATTGTTCCGCATTGGAATGAGTTTGATCTCCGGCATCTTTGCTCCGTCAACCCGTTCGGGAAGTTTCAGCAGGTGATACTTGCCGGTTAAGGCATTCCTGTAGGACTCGAAGGACGGTGTTGCGGATCCCAGAACGCACATTGCTCCTTCGAGTTTGGCACGCATTACAGCAGTGTCCCTGCCATGGTATCTGGGCGTCCGGTCCTGTTTGTAGGCTGTATCATGTTCTTCATCGACAATGATGGCGCCGATGTTTTCCAGTGGTGCGAAGACTGTTGAACGGGCACCGAGCGCGATCCTCGCTTTTGAGTGTCGGAGTTTCTGCCAGGCATCATATTTTTCCTGGTTGCTCATGGCGCTATGCAGTATCTGAATGTCATTGCCGAAATGCTGACGGAAACGTGAGGCGGTCTGTGGAGTAAGTGATATTTCAGGAACAAGGACGATGGCATTTTTGCCGGCGGCGAGAACCTCTTTCAAAAGCTCTATATAAAGTATCGTTTTACCTGAACCGGTAACACCGTGCAAAAGGTACGTGCCGAAAACACCTTTTCGGAATCCCGCAAGCAACGTGTCGAGCGCAAGCTGCTGGTCGGCGGAAAGGTGTTCGATGCTCTTTGCCGCCTCTCCGATGTCGTCTGAAAAACCTGTTTCTGTTTCAACGGTTACCGGTTCGAAATACCCTTTTTTGACCAATTCCTTCACGATGGATGAGGTCGCGCCGATTTGTTCAGGAAATGCCCACGAAGCGTTCAGTTCGGAAAGGTTTCTAATGGCAGCGGCCTGTTTCGGAGCCCGGGACAGAGATGACCGAAGAGGATCGGGGAGTGATGTACTGAGCCTGTATGCAGTCCTTGTTTTAGGTTTCAAGGCGTTGAATGATTTTTTCAGGGAGATGAGCCCGCCTTTTTCCATCGCGATCAGAGTCCGGTACAGGTTCTTTTTGCCAAGTCGTTTTTCAAGCTGTTTGACCGTTATTTTCTTTCCGGACTGCAGCTGCATCATAATGGTTTTTCTGAGACGGGTGGAGACAACTTTCTTTTGATCAGCGTTCAAGAGTTGAAACTCAGTGAGATGTATCGTTTCGCTTACTTTCAGCTTGAGCGGTGCAGGCAGGATTGCCTGGATGGTTTCTATCGGACGGGTCATGTAATATCCCGCCATCCATGACGAAAGTGCAAGTGTTACCCTTGTAAGTACAGGTGTTCCGCCATTGAGGATATCTGTAACAATGCCTTCAGGCCGACTTTCAGGATTCTGGGTTACATCGACGACATAACCGATGACGCTGCGACGTGGATTTATTGAAGGCACAAAAAGCACCTGACAGCCAGCCTTGATTTCTCCGGAAAATTCCTCATCTATTGCGGCTGTAACAGGATCGTGTCGCTGGAAATAAGGGGTATGCAGCAGGGCATGCATTGTCATGATCATTCGGAAATGAAAACAGGAGAAAATTGCTCATGCATCTCGCAATGTTGTGATTGCAAGAGTATCCTCGAGCTTTCTTTCGGGACACAGTTTCAGGGAACGAGACATTGGACGGTTGTCTCTCTGAAACGACGCACTTCCGGAAAAGAATGGTGAATGGCCAAAGTCGAACAGTGCTTATGAGACTGTCTCTTGAAGAAGTATTCCGGCAATTGCAGGTCAGGAGTTGAGGGCGTTCAGGATGTTTTCCCTGATTTCCTCAACGCGTCCGGTTCCTTTGATATTCTTGAACCTGAGTGCCGAACCGTTTTTCTTTGCCGCCAAGTTACGGTAATATTCAATGAGCGGCGATGTTTCGCTATGATAGATTTCAAGACGTTTTCTGACCGTCTCCCGATTATCGTCTTCCCGCTGAACAAGCGGTTCGCCGGTAACATCGTCAATACCTTCCTGTGCCGGCGGATTGAACAGGATATGATATGTTCTGCCTGATGCAGGATGAACTCGCCGGCCGCTCATGCGTTTGATGATTTCTTCATCGTCAACATCAATATTGATGACATGATCGATTTCTATGCCACCGTCTTTCAATGCCTCGGCCTGAGCAAGTGTCCGTGGAAACCCGTCAAAAAGGCAGCCGTTCGAACAATCGTCATTGTTGAGTCTCTCCTGTACAAGGGAGAGGATGATCTCATCTGAAACCAGCTTCCCTTCGTCCATTACTTTTTTTGCCCTGATCCCGAGAGGGGATTCAGCCTTGATAGCTGAACGGAGCATGTCGCCTGTTGAAATCTGTGGTATGTTGTAGGTCGTGGAAATGAATTGTGCCTGGGTACCTTTACCGGCACCCGGAGCTCCCAGGAGAATAACTCTCATTATATCAGTATCAGGGTGTTATTGTTATTTTTTCAGCTTGATGACTTTGATGCTCTTTTTTGGCGGTTTTTCAGGGATGGGAGGACTTTCGCCGTTCGAGCCCGCAGTCGGTTCGGCCTGTTTTGGTGCAGCGGTGGAAGCCTTTGATGCTGAACCGTTTGATTTGGAGGAAGATTTGAATGGGATAGCCTGTTTGGCGGGTTTTCTTTTTTCTTCTGCAGGTTTTGTCTGGAAATCGGATTTATCGAACAGTTCCTGCATTGCCTGTGTCTGGCCTTTGGGATTGAGCGACAGGAAAAGGTATTCGTCTTCCTTTACATGGGATTTCCTGAATTCGAAATCGAGTGCGGAAAGCACCATCCTGATGACTCTACGGCTTTCTCCAAGATCACCGCGTGACTGAATTTCGGTTTCAGCTTTGGCATTTATAGTGGTTATCGGATCGCCGTTCCGGTCACTTTCCTCAGACAGACCGAACGTGACAACTATTTTTGTGCCAAGTAATGCGAAGGACGAAACCTCTGCACGAATCATTGTCATGCCGCCGACCGAGGTTTTTTTGCTTTTCAGATTCCAGGCGACCCAGTGTTCGATTTTGTCGATGATATATCGTGAAAGAACTGCGGCCGATTTTGAAAAGCGTCTTACCTTAAGTTCATCGAACAGGGGGCTTTCAGAAGTCTGATTGGCATTGCCTGTCAGACCGTGGTATGCTTTGTTGAATTCGTTTCGGAAGGGAATGAAATCCAGTAAATCCATGATTGTTCTCTGCTTTATGAATGATAACGAGCAGAAGGCACAGCTTTCTTTTCAGATAAAGCCAGTTGACCGCATGCTGCATTTATCGAGGCCCCATGGCTTCTGCGTACCGTTACTTGCAGGCCTGCATCGACAAGAATTTCGATGAATTTATCCTGCTTTTCTGAGTTTACATGCTTGAAATCCATATTAACGATAGAATTATAATCTATCAAGTTAATTTTACATAAAAAACTGCGGCTGTATTTCGCAAGTCTTCTTGCATCCCCGGAGGTGTCGTTGATTCCTTCAAGCAGCATGTAGACGAGGGTTACCGGTTCGCCGGTATTGTCTGTATAGCCGGTCAGCGATTTGTGCAGCCGTTCGAGTGTATGTTCTTTTGATACAGGTATGAGCTGTTCCCGTTTTTTCTGAGTTGCGGCATGAAGAGAAATTGCAAGCCTGGTTTTCAGGCCCGAACGGGCTATATGGTCAATCCCGTCAACAAGGCCTACAGTCGAGATGGTGATTTTTCTTTGCGGGATCGAAAAATCGAAACGCTTGTCTGACAGAATATCGACGGCTTCAAGAACATTCGGGATGTTCAGAAGCGGTTCACCCATTCCCATGAAAACCACGTTGGAGATGTCACGTGCCGGATTTTTGCCACCGGCAAGATATACCTGCTCGACAATCTCGGCAGCGTTGAGGTTTCGTGAAAACCCCATGTATCCTGTTGCACAGAAGGTGCAGCGGAGAGGACAGCCCACCTGGGATGAAACACAGACTGTATTCCTGTCGACTGACGGGATGAGAACTGTCTCCACTTCCATATCGTCGTGCAGTGACACAAGGTATTTTGTTGTTCCATCGATGGTATCAGCGGGAAATTCATGCTGTTGTTCAGCCGTCTTGCAGGAAGGTATGGAATATCTTGACGATAAAACCGTCCTGAGCTTCGATCCGAGATTTGACATGGTCTCGAATGAAGACGCGCGATCATTGTAGAGCCAGCGGCGAATCTGACCGGCGCGGTATTTCGGTTCGCCCATCTCCTTCATGATCTGCTGCAGCTCGGAAAGGGAATATGACTTGATGTTGTTCTTTTGTTCCACGGGAATACGTCATCTTTTTCAAATATGGTAAAAAGAGCTGGATATCCTTTGTTTTATGCTCTTCTTTCTTTTGTGTACTTTGTTTTTTAAAGTTTATGCAATAATAGCAATGTTTGTCGATACAAGACAGGAAAAACGCATGGAGAAAGGCAAAGAAGAAAAAAAGCTCGATTATAAACTTCTCGACAGGGTTATCCATTCCAGGATACGTTTTGCGGCGCTTTGTTATCTCGAAAAAGTTGACCAGGCATCGTTTATCGATATCAGGGATACAATCAGAGCTACCGATGGAAACCTGAGTGTCCATCTTCGAAAACTCGAGGATGCCGGGTATGTTTTCTGCGATAAAACCTATAGTAAGCGTGTGCCTCTTTCCCTTTACAGGTTGACTGCAAGAGGGAAAGAGGAATTTATCCGCTACAGGGAGCAGGTCGGAAATTTTTTTTCATGCCCGATCAGACATGAGCCGTGAAATAGTCTTCGAGCCGGTGTGTACCATATGTCGGGGCCACGCTGTCAATTTTACTTACCGCAAGGGCAAACGAGACAATATCGGCTATATCAGGGTTGATAAATCGTGACAAGGCAAGCAGTCCCTCACCTATGAAGAGCGGTATATTCAGATAGAACGGACTTGTTCCGGCAATTCGGGCGGCAAGTTCGCCAACTTCTCTGTAAGAGAATATATCAGGTCCGCCGGCATCGATATCGGTTTTATCCATATCGACCGCGTCCACGCAGATTTTGGCAAGGTCAGCGGCATGGATCGGATTGGATCGTTTGTCTCCCTCGCCGAGGATCGGCATGATTCCCATTCTTGCCAGATTCATAAACTGGATCATATCCGAGAAATAACCGGTTGGACGGACAACGGTATAGTCCAGTCCTGATTTTCTCAGTTCTCCGGCAAACTGTTCATGAGCCCGGATGTTCTCGATGTCGAGCATCTTTTCGGCATTGAAGACAGAGATGTATATGAATTTTTTTACATCTGCTTCAAGGGCTCTCTCCAGGATTATTCTGTTGCCCATGCAGTCGATGTCGAAACTGGAGTGTTTGAAATCCGGTCGGGTCATACCGAGAGAAGAAAAGACGATATCCATATCGGTACATATATCTTTGAGCGTTTCGGGTTGTGTGACATCTCCCGTAACAACATCATCGACCAGATCATAGATGACCGGTTCGCCATGTTCCCCTTTTACCTTTATCTTTTCGGGATTCCGGACCAATACTCTTACAGAGTATCCCCTGTGCTTGAATTCCTTTGCTGCATGACGGCCAAGATAACCCGAAGCTCCGGCGACAAGTACTTTTTTCATGATGATCGGAAATAAATGTTAACAGTCGATACTTGTAAGGCTAACATATGTCTTCGGCTAATTGTTCGGTTGTTGCCTTGCTGAAAAGAGTATGGTGCAGTTCTTTGACGGTGACACCCATATAATGTTTTTTATGTGTGAAAGAAATACGTGATAGGTATTTTTAAGTGTTGAGCGATCATTTCGCCACAGATGAATCTGATGACAAGATGTTTGTGATCGCTCCTTCCCCTGGAACCATGTATCACAAGGAGGTTGAAAATGATCCCTGTTGATGGAGATTTTATACTTCAGGTCGCTCCCCGTTTTTCCGGAAGCAAAGCTGCGAGTCAGTCTCGCATTGTCGGTGCATTGTCTGACGTTTTTGCGCCGACGCTGGATGGATACGGGATAAATACGACACTGAGAATCGCCCACTTTATGGGTCAGGTTACGCATGAATGTGCCGGATTCCGTACGACAGAGGAATTTGCATCTGGTGCCGCTTATGAAGGACGCAACGATCTTGGCAATATTCATCCGGGTGACGGCAGAAAGTACAAGGGACGCGGGCTGATTCAACTCACCGGACGAGCCAATTACCGGGTGATCGGTGAAAAACTTGGTCTCCCACTGGAGGATGAGCCGGTGATTGCAGCAGAGCCCGCCACATCGCTTAAAATTGCCTGTGAGTACTGGAAAAGCCGCAAGATAAACGATCCTGCCGGACGCGACGATCTTATACGGGTTACCAAACTCGTAAATGGGGGTTTGAACGGTCTCGAGGACCGTCGAAAGTATTTACGCAGGGCAAAAGAGGCTCTGGCCGCAATAGGCGGTATCGTGACCGCAGCCGGAGAGGGCGGTAATACAATTGTCTTGCGCCGTGGTTCGTTTGGTGACGCAGTTGGTCAACTGCAGCTTCTGCTAAAGGAGAAAGGCTACAGTCTGACAGTTGATAATGATTTTGGACCGGCGACCGAAACAGCAGTGCTGCATTTCCAGAACAGTAAGAGGCTCGATGCCGACGGTATTGTCGGAAAGAAGACCTGGCAAGCTCTGCGGGGATGAGTATGCCGACAAGACTGATCATTGTAACGCTTTTCTTCATTATCGCATCCGGTTGCCAGGGAGATCGTGATCACCAGAAGATGCTGTCTGAAAGCAGATCACAGGATCATGAAGTATCAAATCCGGTATCTGAACAGAAACATTGGGTCGTCAAAGGCATTGTTGAGCCCCGGCAGCCTGAATACGAGTTCAGTCTGCTCGGAGGCGATCAGAAACCCGATGTATTCAACGTCAGAGAGATAGAGGTCAGGCGAGGTGACGAGTTGCATCCGTTTCAGGTTATCGGGAATCTCGATACAGAGACGTCCAGAGGCGAGACATTCCCGGGATTTGTTCTTCAGGATGTGAATTTTGACGGATACAACGATATTCGTCTGATGCAGTTTCGCCCGCCTGGTCCGAACATTCCTTATCTCTACTGGACATACGATCCCGGTCAGAAGCGTTTCAGGCGCAACAGGATTCTTGAAACAATTACGTCACCTGAGATCGACGGGCAAAAAAAAGAAATCCGGTCGCACTGGAGCGACGGAGCAGCACGGGAGGGAACGAATGTGTATCGGTTTTTCAGGCAGAAACCGGTCCTTGTCAAACAGATAATAAAGGAGTATGAGGAAGCGGGAGAATATGTATTGACAATACGGGAAAGAATCGGTGTCGAACTGGTCGAAACCGAAAAACGAGTGGTTCGGGATAACCCGGAATAGACGTTCTGCCTCAAAACACAAACCCTTTTCCGGGAGTTTTCAGTCTCAACACCTAACACCTGTTCCCTTCATTTCCTGTAGTATTTCATCGCATCCGGTATCGCGTTTCTGATCTGACGGATTCTTGACGCATCTGCAGGATGGGTGCTCAGGAATTCCGGTGGTTTTCCGCCTTTTGAACCTTTTGACATCCTTTTCCAGAATCCAATGGCTTCGTTGGGGTTGTATCCGGCAATTGCCATGAAGATCAGTCCTATCCTGTCAGCTTCGTATTCCTGGATGCGGCTGTAGGGGAGAAGGATGCCGACTTTAGAGCCGACCCCGAAAGCGGATAGCCAGAGTTTGCGGGTTTTCGTTGGATAGGAGTTCAGGGCCGAGCTGAGAGCGGCACCACCCATCTCTGTGAGGAGCATCTGACTCATGCGCTCGTTGCCGTGTTTGGCGACGGCATGAGCGATTTCGTGGGCCATGACGACAGCGAGTCCGGCGTCTGTTCTGGTGTAGGGAAGAATGCCGGTATAGACGGCAATTTTACCACCGGGCATACACCAGGCGTTTGGTGACTTGTTCTTGATAAGGTTGTATTCCCACCTGTATTGACGGAGTTCCGAACCAAGACCGCGTTGTCTGAAATACTGTTCGACGGCTCGCTCAAGCTTTTTTCCAACCCTTTTGACTCGGGCGGTTTCAGTTCTGTTTGAGCTCAGCTTGTTGTTTCTGAGAAAGGTGTTGTACTGAGCGTTACTCATTGATAACATCGAAGAGGATGATACCAGGTTGAGCTGTGAGCGACCCGTTATCGGAACGGTCGCGCACGAAACAAGGAAGAACAAGGGTAGAACAAGGGCCAGAAGGCTTTTGTGAAGAGGCATGTAATTGTTTTTCATGACAATACAGGATTCAAATGAGAACTAAAAGGTATTGAGCTTTTTTATCTCTTTTCTCCAGCAGTGAAAAAGAATATGCCCGGCAAAGCCGGCAAATTCAGGAGAGAGAATAGTGTGAGCCCCGGCTTGAAGTGAAAGATAATTTTTTTGTGACAATGAATGGATATTCTTACCGATAGAAAACCATGCCGCAAGGTATTGTCTTACATGTGTGTCGATTGGAAAGGCATCAAAGCGGTTCAAACCGAAAAGAAGAACGCAATCGGCGATTTTATAGCCGATTCCCGGCAGTGAGCATAAGCGGCTCCTGGCTTCGACAAGAGGCATATCCGGGTCTTTGAGGCCCTCGAGATCAAGAGAACCGGATACGACCTCCTGTGCGGCATTAATGATATTTCTTGCACGTACGCAGTTGTTGTTCGTGCATAATTTCAGGTGTTCCGGTGATGATGCAGCTAATGCTTCCGGGGTAGGAAAGGAGTGGTATGTGAATGACCTTCCGGCGAGATTTGTTTGGTGCAGGACACCGTTCTCCCTTGTGAGCGACTTTATCTGTCTTCTTATCACAGACATTCCCAGCCCCTGAGCGCACATAAAGGTGATGAGGACCTCAAAAGGGGGTTGCCGAAGGACTTTGGTTGTCATATAGGGCTGGATCATACTCCAAATCTCAGGGAAGCGGGCTTTGAATTCCTCGGGAAACAGAGCCCCGGTGTTTATGTCAAGAGAGAAGTAGTGGCTGATAAAACGCCTGAACGCGGCCATGTTCTCATACTGCCTGCTGGTGTGTACGACCATATCGCTACCATCACTCATGTTCTGGATGATGTACAGATCGCCATCAATAACACCCGCTAATAACCCATCACAATCTTGATCATAATGCCACATAAAACTTTGACCACTCAACAACGTATGATCAATTTTAATATTGTTAATGTCTTCTAAAAAAAGTATGTGATCATCATTTTTATGATTCTTTCTGTGCATCATAATTGGTTATTTTTAGATATTTTTAACGTTGTGTTATATGTTGTAAATGCTTTTAATGAAGCAACATGTTATCTTTATTATAAAATATATTTATTATATGTTTTTTTGATTAATGGTTTTTATTTTTCTTTTTTTCTTTAGAAAAAATCATTATTAATTGGTTTTTTTATTCCTGTAAAATGCATCTGAAAGTCATGTATTGTATGGAATAAAAAAGCCAATCAAGCGTGTTGTGTTTTGCTTGATTGGCTTTTTATGTGGTGTGATGATGGTTTTACGTGTAGCTGTAGTATTCTTCCATTTCTGCTTCATAGAAGAATTCCTGCTGGCCAAATGCAGGCCTGAGGTCATCTATCCATTTTGCGGAGTCATCATATTCCGCAAAGAACAGTCTGTTTGTCCATTCAGGGTTTCTGCTTTGGGTGAATTTCAGGGCAAATACCCTCTCGCCATTGATTTCAGTGATGTCTTCGACAATAATTTTCCCTGGAGAGCAGGACATCGAGGGTCCGCGAACTGTTCTGCCAAGACCGGACATTTTCTGATAGGCCTTGTTATATATTTCTATTGCTTTTGCCAGGGGGATGCCGAAGTAGTGTTTGGGTCCGGTGTCTCTTTCGAGGAACATGTAGTAGGGAACGATGCCCAGTTGAATCTGTTTCTGCCACATTGTCTCCCAAACGTTTGCACAATCGTTGACATACCGTACAATGGGCGACTGGCTGCGAATGACTGCCCCGGTAGAGCGAATACGGTGAATTGCCTCTATGGCTACAGGTGTTTCGATTTCTCTCGGGTGACTGATGTGTGCCATGATGGCGAGATGTTTGTCTGACTCGATGATCTGCTCGAAGAAACTCAGCAATTCATCGGCATCATGCTCGGATGTGAAGCGATATGGCCACCAGCTCAGCGCTTTTGTGCCGATTCTGATAGTTCTGATCGTGGGAATGGTCAGTAAGGGTCTGATATATTTTTTCAGGGTTTTTGTATTCATGACCATTGGGTCACCGCCGGTAAAAATAATATCCCTGACTTCAGGATGATGTTTCAGGTAGCCGACAAGTATCGATATGTCATTGTTGGCGAACTTGAGGTTTTCAAGTCCTGAAAATTGAGGCCACCGGAAACAGTATGTGCAGTATGCATGACATACTTGTGCTTCGGATGGAAAAAACAGAACGCTTTCTCTGTATTTATGCTGCACACCGTGAAGAACATCATCACCGATTCGCGGTGTGTTGAGTTCCATTTGCCCGGCCGGATTCGGATTTTGAAGCAGTTGAATTTCTCTGGCGGCCTGAAGGAGCTGCTCGCGTGGAGCATCATCCTGGACAAGGCCGGAAATGCGTTCAAAATCTTCGGATTCAAGCATTTTCTCCTGGGGAAAGCTCAACCTGAAGAGGGGGTCTTGCGGTACGTTGGACCAGTCTATAAGATGATCAGCCACATAGCTGTTGACCCTGAATGGGTAAACGGACGCTACCGTTTTGATGATATGACGCTGATCTTCACTTACCTTCCGGTATTGAGGAAGGGTATGAAGATTGTCTGCTGTATAGGAGCGATATTTCAGCATAACAACGACGTTTAACAGTTGCTAAAATATCGGCAGAGCATAGTGAAGTTTTATAAGCTAGCTCTAACCTTTAACATGATAAATATGGCCTCTGAAGAAGCTGAAAAATTGTCCCCTTATTTACAATTATATCGCCAATAAACCAAGTTCGTGCCGGAACAGACTGTTTTACAAGGGCTACGACAGGCATATCTTACAACGGTTTCCGGAAAATTTTGTCAGTATCGTATACCTTTGCGGTTGCAATGATATGATGCGGTCATTGCCTATATTGCTGAAAGTGTACAGTATACTCCCGTAACCATTAATGATGAAACATCTTATATGATAAGAACGGGTTTTCGGCCGCTCGTTGTTTTCCTGGTGCTTTTCGTTCTGTTTCCGCTCTCCGGGTGTGAGCGTAAAAAAAGAGATATAGATCTCAGCATGTATCTGTACAGGGACACCAAAGACCTTGTGCGTTTTGTCTATGATGCATCAAAAATTCTTGAAAAAAAGGGAATGACAGCGATTGAGGAATTCCGGCAGAACATCTCTCAGTACAGGACACCGGATTATTATCTGTATGTTTATTCAATGGATGCCACAAACCTTTTTCACGCGGGTATTCCTGAGATGGAAGGCCAAAACCTCATGAACATCAGGGATAAAAACGGCAAGTATATCTCAAAACTGATCCTGAATGCAATCGATAATCCTGTCAATCCTCACGGATGGGTTCACTATACATGGGTTGAACCGGGAAAATTCTATCCTGTTCCCAAATCATCATGCCATTTCAAGGTTACTGCTTCTGATGGAAATCAATTTTTTATCGGCGGAGGGATAGATTATCCGCATGATGAGAAGGAATTCATCAGGATTGTTGTCGATGATGCTGTAAACCGTATTGAAAATGAAGGAAAACAGGCTATTGCCGCTATAGCCGATCCTGTATCGCAATACAATTACAGGAACGAAAGGGTCTTTGTTTTTTATGAAAACGGTACAATACTGGTTTCACCTGCCACCAGCGATTATTTTCAGCTGACCAGTATCATAGACTGTGTCGATGAGGGAGGGCATAAGCCTTTTCGGAAAGCACTCGAAAGGTTGAAAGAAAGAGAGTATACCTGGGAGGTCTTTCTCAGTAAAAGCCGATATCAGAGAGGACTGATCAAAAAAAGCCTCTATCTTCGAAAAGCACAGCTCTCAGGTAAGACTGTGTATGTCGGAGCGGTAACAGATCTTCCTCAGCCGCCATAGCAGATCTGCCTGAGGGTATTGGGTACAGGATAATTACAGGATTCAGTGGCAAAGCGATGTTTTTGTAAAGGGTATTCAAAAGAATGACAGATGAAGACTGATAACAACAGAACTCTGGAGTATGCTGTCAATGATGTTCCTCCGGCCGGGCATCTCTTCGTTCTTTCGCTGCAGCATGTTATGCTGATGTTTGTCT
This sequence comes from Chlorobium sp., assembly GCA_028277225.1. Taxonomy (GTDB): domain Bacteria; phylum Bacteroidota; class Chlorobiia; order Chlorobiales; family Chlorobiaceae; genus Prosthecochloris. The sequence goes on along the minus strand of JANQHB010000033.1, from coordinate 44,463 downwards.
CTGTAGCCTTACCTATAATTTTTACTTCTCAGATAGGCGAATCAAACGAGTTCGCAGCAAGACTTGTTTCATTGTCTATGATTGCTGCAGGTATCGGCTCGATAATCCAGTCGGTCGGTCTCCCTTTTATCGGCTCAGGATACCTTTGTCCGAACGTCTGCGGCCCATCATATTTCAGCCTTTCATTATCGGCAGCATGGATGGGAGGCATGCCGCTTATGCGGGGTATGATTATCGTTGCAGGTCTTGTCGAGATGGCACTTGCACCTGTAGTACAGAAGTTGAAAAGTGTTTTTCCGCGTTTTATTGTCGGTCTGGTCGTTGCCATGGTCGGGATCAGTATCATCAATATGGCCGTGAATTCACTTTTCGGTATAGAGTATAAAGATGATGCTGTCAGGAGTCCGGATATCGTTATTGGTATGGTATCGCTGATGATAATGGTGCTTTGTAATATATGGGGGAAAGGATGGGTGAAAGTATACTGTCTCCTTATCGGGATGGTCGCCGGCTGGATTTTTGCCTGTGTACTGCAACCGGAGTATTTTTATCTGCTGACGGTTCTTGATGAGAAGCCGCTTCTGGCAGTTCCTGCCATAGGGACAGATTTATTCAATGTTTCAGTCGATATGAGTCTCATGGTGCCATTTGTGATCATATCGATAAGCGGCTCATTGAAATCGTTCGGCAATCTTCTGGCGGCACAGAAAATATCGGAGCCGGATCGTGAAACGGTCGATTTTGTACCGATAAAGAAAGGGCTTCTGGCTGACGGATTTTCAACGGTTCTTTCCGGTGTTCTGGGGGGCATGGCTGTGGATACATCGTCCAGCAATGTTGGGCTGGCAGGTTCAACAAAAGTGCTGAGCAGATGGTTGAGCGTTGTCGCGGGAATCCTTTTCATTATCCTTGCTTTTTGCCCTAAACTTACCGTTGCCCTGACCCTGATGCCCAAACCTGTTCTAGGCGCATCGTTTATTTTTGCGGGATGTTATATGATTTGTACCGGTTTTCTCGAACTGTTCAAAGATGAATGGGACCAGAGGAAAACCTTTGTCGTCGGTATAGCCCTGATGTTTGGGCTGAGTACAGCGTTTCTTCCCGATCTCTATGCCCGCACTCCTCATCTTGTAAAAATATTTTTCACTGATCCGCTTCCCACAACAACGATTCTTGCGGTTATTCTGCATCAGGTATTGAATCTTGACAAAAGATTTGCTGATCTGACCGGAAGCCGGGGAACCGGTTGATAGAGAGACTTTTATGCGCAAGAAATGATTGTTTTTGTTATATTTAATGTTATACCCATCAAGCTTTTTCCTGCATTACGTTTATGTCTTCTGCTCCGTGGATACAACATTACGATAAGGGCGTTCCTTCCTCGCTTCATCCCTATCCCGATTACACGCTGATCGATATTATCTCCCGGAGAGCCGTTGAAAGTCCGGACGGCAAGGTTATGCATTTCAAAGGCGCATCGATGACATGGAGCGACCTTGATCGCCAAAGCAATGCTTTGGCTCATGCTCTTCTTGAAGAAGGCATTGCAAAGGGGGACCGTGTTGTTCTGGTATTGCCCAATTCTCCCCAGATGATCGTCTGTCAGGCCGCTATCTGGAAAATCGGTGCTGTCGCAGTGCCGGTCAATCCTCTCTATACCGAACATGAACTCGGTTACGCGCTTGATGAAAGCGGCGCGGCACTTGTTATCGTGCTGAGCCCGTTCTACAGAAAAATCAAAAGCGCAATGGCTTCGCGGAAAAAGCTAAAAGTGATTGTCAGCAATATCAAAGAGTATCTTCCACCGCTGAAAAAACTGCTGTTTACACTTATAAAAGAAAAAAAAGAGGGTCATTTCGTTACTCTTGATGAGGGTGACCGGTTTCTCGATACCATGATGCGCTCGTCCAGCGGAGAATCAAGACCTGACGTTGATGTAGGTTCTGATGATACCGCGTTGTTTCTCTTTTCCGGAGGGACGACCGGTATGCCAAAATGTGCTGTATGTACGCACCGTTCAATTATGATCAGCGGTGTGCAGATTGCAAAATGGTTCGGGGTTGTTGTTGACCAGGATAACGAGGTCGTTGTGCTGAATATGCCTCTTTTTCATGTCTATGCACAGGTCGGGATTCTGGGAGCTGCATTTGTGGACAATCTGCCGTTTGTTCTTGTGCCCAACCCTCGTGACATCGATGATCTGATCAGTACGCTCAAAAAATACAGGCCATCGATACTGCCGGGTGTGCCGACCCTGTTCAACGCACTGGCAAGGCATCCGGCAGTGATACGTGACAGCAAAGTCCTTTCATCTCTGAAACTCTGTATATCCGGTTCGGCCCCTTTGCTGCTCAAAACAAAAAAACGTTTTGAAGAAATGACCGGAGGCAGGATTATCGATGCATACGCTCTTACCGAATCGATGATCGCTTCGGTGCTGACGCCGGTTTACGGCACATACAAGGAAGGGTCTGTAGGTATTCCTGCACCCGATATCGAGGTTCGGATTGTCGATCAGGACAACGCAGACAGTGTTCTGCAACCAGGTGAGATCGGTGAGGTGACAATGCGTGCACCTCAATTGATGAAAGGGTACTGGAACCGTCCCGATGAAACCGAAAAAATCATTCGTAATGGCTGGCTGCAAACCGGCGACCTTGGATATCTGGACGAGGACGGGTATTTATTTATTATGGATCGGAAGAAAGATGTGATAAAGCAGAGCGGCTTTCAGGTCTGGCCGCGGGAAGTCGAAGAGGTTATCGTATCGCATCCTGATGTTTCGGAGGCCGGTGTTGCAGGTGTGCCGGATGAATACCAGGGAGAAGCTGTAAAAGCCTGGGTCGTTCTTCGCCAGGGGGCAGAACTGGACGCCGATGAGCTTCGCAGTTTTTGTAAAAAAGAATTGGCTGCATATAAAGTTCCAAAGCAGATTGTATTCGTTGACGTTCTTCCCAAATCTTCGATAGGAAAGGTGTTGCGCAGGAAACTTGTTGAAGAGCATACTGCAGAAGCATCATGATTGTTGATAAAGCCGGTCACGAAAGATCGGAATGTTGGTCTTTCCTGACGTATTATCCGGGAGGGGCCGGTTTTTCCTTTTGATTTCATTTTACTAATAAAGTATATTTGATCGTCAACCAATGGTTGGTTGAACGCTTTCAGGTGAGTTGTGCTTTTGATTATTTGATGGCGTCTCTCTTTTTACCAAAGCACATATTACCATGAGGTAAGAACATGAATATTTACATAGGCAATCTGGAATACGGCGTAACCGAAGATCAATTGCGTGAAACATTCGGAGAATTCGGAGAAGTTTCCAGTTCGAACATCATTACCGACAAGTTTACTGGCCGTTCCAAGGGATTCGGTTTTGTGGAAATGCCTAATGATGAAGAAGCCAACGCTGCTATTGATGCCCTGAACGATGCGGAACTCAACGGTCGTCCGATGAGGGTGAACCAGGCAAGGCCGCGCGAAGAACGTCCCAACCGTCGTTTTCAGCAATATTAAGGAGCACAATACTCCTTCTTAATCAGGATTACAAAGCCGTCTGACTCAAAAAGGACGGCTTTATCTCTATACCCCTTTCTGATCCTCTGACTGTTTCATTCTGTTGCAGATGGGTACATGCTTCCTGTTTCTCTTGAAACAGATCTCCATTTTTTGTGCCAGATTCTTCAGCCGGTACTGTAAAACCTGTTTTTTCAAGGTTGTTGAATGTATTTGTCTGAACAGGCTGAATAGGGAACGATTGGATTATTCAGCAAGTTTTTCTATCTGTAAACTGTGACATCTCAATATTATTGGTAATACCTGCCCGGGTTGATCGTTTGCACTATGAGACTGAAAGGCAAGAAGGCACTTCTGACCGGTGCCGGCGGCGGTATCGGCAGTGCAGTTGCACGTTGTTTTGCATCTGAAGGAGCAGAGCTGATTCTGAGTGACAGACAGCCTTCTCTTTGTACACCGGTGGCTGAAGCAATAAGGAACTGCGGCTCAGATCCGATGGTTGTTGCTGCAGATGTAACGATTGAAGATGAGATTCGAGGGCTGTATGAGAAGATAAAAAAGGTTCATGCGACGCTGGATGTGGTTGTGAATATTGCAGGAGGTGATATCGAACCTGTCAGGGATATAAACGACCTCGGTTATGAAGGCATGAGTGGAAACATCGACCTGAACCTTAAATCCTGTATGCTGAGTTGCAGGGAGGCCTGCAGGATCATGCGCCCCGGGAATTATGGCAGGATTGTCAACATGAGTTCCCTTGTCTATCGTGGCAGTCAGGGTCAGTTTTCCTATTCAGCGGCAAAGGGCGGCATTTTTTCGTTTACACGATCTCTTGCAATGGCAATGGGTTCTTATAATATAACAGTCAATGCTCTTGCGCCGGCTCTTGTGGATGTTCCGGTTTTCAAGAGGGTTTTGGGAGAAGAACGCTGGAAGGCTTTGGCTGAAGATGCTGCGGCACGCTATCCTCTGCAGAGAATTGCAACTCCCGATGATGTGGCCAGGGCTGCTCTTTTTCTGGCATCTGATGATGCGTCGTTTATTACCGGTCAGATCCTGGAAATATCAGGAGGCGCGAGGCTGTAACATATATCCCCCCCCTTTTTTATTCACTTGAATTGAGCGTTTCAAAAAAGGCTCAGTGTCTCTGTAAATGTTAGTTCACTTGAAAAGCCTTTGGATTGAGGGTGGAAATGTCTCTGGGTGCATCGGGTGCATTTGAGCTGCAGTGAAGAACGTAAGCAACCCTGTCCGGAGGAAGGTAAACCCGGTTTGATATACGTCATGGAAAAAGCCGTCAAAGATAGAATGTCTGACGGCTTTTTCAGTATGAACTTTTCTGTTATGAATGGGTTATATATGGTATGGTTTATGTGTTAGGAGAATGTAGCCTCTTGATAACAAGTACGAGCTTTTATGCCTGATATAAGTATCATTCATTCTGTACCCTTTTACGAGATCACGGCGCTTCTTGTGCTGGCAGCCGCTGTCGGTGCGGTAAGCCTTTTGCTTCGACAGCCGATGATCGTGAGCTTTATAGCTGTGGGTGTGCTTGCAGGTCCATCCGTTTTCGATATCGTCCATTCGACAGAAAAAGTACAGCTTCTTGCAGACCTCGGTATTGCGCTTCTTTTGTTTCTTGTCGGGCTGAAACTCGATCTCAAGCTCGTTCGATCGATGGGCCTTGTGTCTCTTGCAACCGGGCTCGGCCAGGTGTTGTTTACCTCGATTGCCGGTTATATCATCGGTCTTTTAATCGGATTCGATGCCGTTACGGCGCTGTATGTTGCCGTTGCATTGACGTTTTCCAGTACGATCATCATCGTCAAGCTGCTTTCAGACAAGAAAGAAGTCGATTCGTTACATGGCAGAATAGCCATTGGTTTTCTCATTGTTCAGGATCTGGTTGTTGTGCTGGCAATGATGATAATGTCGGCTTTCGGGGTGGATTCGCAGGCGGGTATCGATACCAATGCTTTCATGCGTGTGGGAACCGTAGTTTTCTATGGGATTATCATGTTGTTCTTTGTCATTGTTTTCGTCCGATTTCTGGCAACTCCCATTGTAAGCCGGATCGTTCATTCTCCAGAACTGCTTATCACGTTTGCCATTGGATGGGCCGCCCTCCTTGCATCTCTTGGCAGTTATCTGGGCTTCAGCAAGGAACTTGGAGGGCTCCTGGCCGGTGTTTCACTTGCTTCTACGCCATTTCGCGAGACCATTCTTTCCCGGCTGGCGACAGTACGCGATTTTCTTCTCCTGTTCTTTTTCATCGCTCTCGGGATGCATATCGATCTGGAACTGCTCGGCAGCCAGATTTATCCGGCTATTCTGTTTTCCCTTTTTGTTCTCATCGGCAATCCGCTTATTGTCATGATCATTATGGGAATACTGGGCTATAGAAAACGGACCTCGTTTCTTGCAGGGCTGACAGTCGCCCAGATCAGCGAGTTCTCATTGATTTTTATTGCAATGGGTCTCGAACTGGGGCATGTTTCTCCGGAAACACTTGGTCTTGTTACGCTGGTTGGATTGATTACCATTGCCTTGTCGGTCTATATGATAACCTATTCTCATATGCTCTATGATTTTCTTGAGCCTCTTCTGCAAATTTTCGAAAAACGCAGAACATCGGTTGAACATACAGAGGGCAAAAGCCTGTCAGAAAAAGGGAACTATGACATTGTCCTTTTTGGGCTGGGGCGATATGGGGCTGCTGTTGCCGATTATCTGAAGAATAACGGCTATCGGATTCTCGGTGTGGATTTCAATCCTGATGAAGTTCGACGGTGGAAAAAACTGGGATTCAATGTGGTTTTTGGTGATGCTTCAGACCAGGAGTTCATAGCATCACTGCCGCTCGAAGGGGTTCAATGGGTTGTTTCGTCGGTTGCGCAGCATGATATTATGGGATTGACGCATGAAGACCCGCGCATCGCATTGATCGATGCGCTGAGACAGTTGGATTACAAGGGAAAAATAGCGGTGTCGACCCAGAAAATCGATGAGTACGATACACTCAAGCATAAGGGGGCCGATGTTGTTTTTCTTCCGTTTTATGATGCTGCTGAAAGAGCAGCTGAACGGCTGGCCGAAGCGATGCAGTGTAAACTGCCGTATATGGATGCAACTCCGGACTAACTGTTGTCCGAGATTGAATAGTATGGCAAAATCACGTGTTGGAGCGCATACTGAAATGCAGAAGACTTTCATCAGGGATTTTCTTGTTTCCCTTTCATTTTTTCTGCTCCTGACCATTCCTTTCTGGTTGTGGGATATCGATATATTCCTGCAGAGGATGTTTTTTGTCGATGGTGAATGGAGCAATCATTCGTTCTGGCTTTTTCTCTATGATTATGGTCCTGCACCGGCAATGATTATTTCTGTCCTTGCCATGCTTCTCTGGTTCATAGCGACGTTTACGGGTTATCAGAGATGCAACAGACGGATTTTTGCATTCATTGCTCTTCTGATGATATTCGGTCCCGGCCTGGTTGTCAATGCCTTGTTCAAGGAGTACTGGGGCCGACCGAGGCCAAGACAAACCATAGAGTTCGGAGGGCAGCGGGAGCATGTTCCCCCGCTTGTCATGGGTGAATTTGTAGCAATGGAGGGGAACGGAAAAATGCTCGAGTCAAGCCGGGGAGCAGTTGAATGGGATATTCTCAGAAACATGTACAGCCTCAAGGGAAAGTACAACTCGTTCCCGAACGGACATGCGTCGGCAGGTTTTTTTATGATGTTCCCCTATTTCATATACAGGCACAGAAACAGAATCGTAGCCTTTGCGTGGCTCCTGGGTGGAAGCTGTTTCGGGTTTCTGATGGGGGTGGGCAGAATGGCCCAGGGCGGGCACTTTGCCAGCGACACACTCTGGGCCTGGGCTATTGTGTATTTGACCGGTACTGTACTGTATCATACCTTGCATTTACGGGATACGGCCTTTCGTTTTCATGATCTGATTGCGGCCATTCCGTTTCGTCACAAGCCTCTTGCCTGATTTATTTACCTCACAATGAGTCGGAAATGTTGCAGTTGTATGAACATCCATGAACTGTACGCCTGAATTTCCTTACATTATCCTATGGAATGCTCCCCCGTATATCCCTCGGTGCCAAACTTTTTTCCTCATATACGGGAGCGCCGTTTGGCAGGAGATCATGACCGCAGAATTTTTTTTGACCGTCGTCAGGTCTATGGGAAGTTGATGTTCAATACTTAAATGGGAGAACTATTATGGGTAAAGAAAAGCTTGCTAACGGCGGGACAAGGATTGTCTTATCCCTGTTTTTCCTTTTGTTTTTCGGCTTTTACGGTCCATGTTCGTTTGCCGTGGACCGCTGGGAAGGCGGATATGTCGGCAGCAAAACTGAAGGCGATGCAACGACACCGGTCTGGAATTTCATCAAGAATTTCAGCTACAATCAGTATTACTGGGCTGAAACATTTCAGTTCGACTCGTATAATGACGAGCGGGTTGACAAAATGGATTTTTCCTATTTCGTCGGCCATGGCAGTCCCTGGAACATAAAATGCCAGTCTACCTGGCTTGATCTGAGGACGGCCGGAAGCTCTTCGGACGACGGTTGGGGCGATTATAATTCTGAGTTTGTAGCACTTCATGCCTGTAACGTGGTCGCCAGCCCCCTTGAAGTTGCGGATTGGTATTCGGCATGGACGGGAGCCGGAGCCGTGTTTGACGGTGTTCACCAGGTCTGTGGGTTCAGGACTACGGCTTCAATGTCCTGCGATCAGGATATATCGAATTATTTCGGTGACAGGATCGAGTCAGGAGCCGCTGTCTGGCAGGCATGGTTTGATGCGATCTGGCTCAAGGGAAACGGTAGTGAGCGAGGCGCAGCGGTTATGTATCCGCCCTGCGACGGTGATTCATATGCAAGTTTCAGTGCCGATCCTCCGGAGGATCACAGCTGGCTCAGAATCTGGTATCAATACTAAACATTGACAGGAGATAAATCATGAAAAAGATGATAACCATCGTCACGCTTTTGTTTATGGCGTTGTTCCTCGTACCGTGCGGTACGAATGTTCTTCTGTCGCAAAACAAGGTTCTCCAGCCACAGAAGATTCTTCGTCCCATACAGGTCAAGCCTCTGGTGATGAAGCAGAGGGTCATGGCTTACGAGGCATTGCCAATTGAAAGAATAACACAGAAAAATGCGAGAGAGTCATTGGCGCGCCTTTCATCTGCTTCTTCTTTGGATTTGAAGTTTCAAAAGGTACGCAATCGTAAAGGCAGGCTTTTGTTTACATCGGGCGGCGATCCGTCTGCTGTTTTCGATATCGATCAGAAAACCGGAAGTTTTCTGTTGAATTACGGCCTGAAAAAGTATGCGAAAAAAGGAACAACAAAAGGCCTGCCGGCTAATGCCCAGGCTCGCAAACATCTTGCCGGAACCGGTTATCTGCCGAAAAACGAACGGGAACTGGTTGTTGCTCATGTTGGAGGGCTGAACATGGCTGCAGCAAAAGACGGCCGGCCGATGGGTACCTATAAAAAGCTTGTAACCGTCGAGTTCAGCCGTGTTCTGAACGGTATGCAGGTACAAGGTCCGGGATCGAGAATCATCGTTCATCTTGGTGAGAACGGTACAATGGCCGGCATGATCAGAAACTGGTCCGAAGTCAAGGCGGTCGGTATTTCAGCATCTGAGTTGAAAAATGATGCCGCCCTTGAGGAAGAGAAGCAGGAGAGGCTTCGAAAGCTGGCGGGAGAAGCTCGTGATGTAAGGGTACAGAAGTCAAAACAGGTTTTGTACGACGACGGGATGGGGAGAATAGAACCTGCGGTCCATGTTGTGGCAGAGGCATTCTACGAAGGGCCCGGCAACGAAGGTATGGTGCAAATCCCGGTTGACTTTTATGTCCCGCTTCTGAAACAGCCGAAGGCCCTGTTTCCGTATATGAAGAGTTTCGAAGTAAAGAATCCGGGTGGAGACAAACGACAGAAAACGATCAAATCGCTTCAGCGCATCGGGGTCGGCGGTAAGGACCGGACCGATATGAAATGATTGTCTTTTAAAACTATTTTAAAACCCTTCTTTTGCCCCGTTTGCCCGGAGAGTGGAAAGCGGGGCATCTCCTTTTTTTGCTATATTCGTCAATTATGCCGGAATTCAGGTGCAAAACTGTGATATTCTTCGGATAAAATGCCAACCTGGAAATAGAGTTTTTTGAAATGTCGTCTCTATCGAATAAAGCTTCAGGCACATCAGGGGAGAAAAAAGGTCAACGTGTCTTCGTCGTCGGTGCAACAGGATATATCGGCAAATACGTTGTCAGGGAACTGGTGTCGAGGGGTTACGAGGTGGTCAGCTTTGTCCGCGAAAAGTCGGGTGTCGGTGCGTTGGCGACACCTGAGAAAACACGTGACGAACTTGACGGCTCCGAGGTGCGTTTCGGCGACGTCTGCAGCCCCGAATCTCTTGAGAACGAGGGTATCGGTGGAGAGCATTTCGATATTGTTGTTTCATGCCTGACGTCACGTACCGGCGGGATCAAAGACGCGTGGGATATCGACTACAAGGCAACCGGAAACACGCTCGATGCAGCGAAAAAAGCCGGAGCGAAACAGTTTCTCCTGCTTTCTGCCATCTGTGTGCAGAAACCGATGCTCGAGTTTCAGAGAGCAAAGCTGAAATTCGAAAAAGAGCTGATCGAATCGGGGCTGACCTATTCGATCGTTCGCCCCACGGCATTTTTCAAGTCCATTGCAGGTCAGGTTGAAGCTGTCAAAAAAGGTAAACCGTTTGTCATGTTCGGCAACGGAGAACTGACTTCGTGTAAACCGATCAGTGAAGCTGATCTTGCACGTTTCATGGCTGATTGCCTGGAGGATCCTTCAAAACAGAATGCAATCCTGCCCGTCGGCGGTCCAGGCAAGGCCATCTCTGTGAGAGAGCAGGGAGAAATGATTTTCGAGCTTCTTGGCCGGGAACCGAAGTTTAAAAAAATGCCGATAGGGATGTTCGACCTCATTATTCCTGTGCTGAGCGTGTTGGGGAAAGTGTTTCCGAAGCTTCAGGACAAGGCGGAATTTGCCAGGATAGGAAAGTACTACTGTTCGGAGTCCATGCTGGTGCTCGATCCTGAAACGGGACGATACAGTGCTGAAAAGACACCTTCATATGGTCAGGATACCCTGCGTGATTTTTACCTCCGTGTGATCAGGGAAGGCCTTGCCGGGCAGGAACTGGGCGATCATGCAATGTTCTGACAGTAGTGACAGCTGTTTTTTTTCAATGGAACAAGGATGCTGGTCAGAAGTACCTGACCGAGTAATAGAGCGTTTTCTGGACTTCGCTGATCACGAACCTGAGTCCTGTCCGGTTGCTCCACCAGAAAAGGGGATTCCACCATTCAGGTTTTGTTGCAACAAGTGTGAAGCTTATCGGGGTGTCTGTCGCCGCCTTTTTCCAGGAAAGATGCAATCGGAGCATGTGTGGGGGATCGCTTACTATGACGGCTCTTTTCCAGCCATTTTCCTGCATTACCGCTATTGAGTTTACAGCTTCTTCCCATGTGGTTTCAGACTTTGTATCGACGAGTATCGCCTTTGCTGACACACCAAGATCGATCAGCCGTTTCTGTCTCCAGTCCAGCCGTTCAGGGCTATAGTATTTACTGTCGATTCCCGTTACAAGGATATTTTCAGCATAGCCTGCATGATAAAGTTCTCCTCCCTTCCTGACTCTCGGTCCGTCATCTCCGCCAAGAATGATTATCACGTCTGCAGGTTCGGGTTCGGAGCTGTAACCTGAAAAAACAAGGCCGAGGCTGAGAAAGATCAGGATACCGATGACAGAAGCAGGAAGGAGGGCACTGCGCGTTTTATGGAGAAGTGTTTTCATGGATTCTTGCGGGCAATGTCTTTCATGCAATATACATGATCGTCAATCATATTTATCCACCATCGTTCTGTATTTTGAAACGGGATTGTCTATAGGGAGAAGAATGTATATATGAAGTCAGAAGATGCAGACTTTGCTGATGGTTCATCCGTTTTTCCTGGTTCCCGCTGACAGACGGTTTGCGTTACTTCTTGCACTTGCTGCAATAGCGCTTGGAGTGCTTATCGTGCGTCTCTCGTGTTCATTGTTGCAGGAATCCTGATTCAACTGCCGAATCCGCCGCCTCCCGGAGTATTGATCGAAAGGCTTTCTCCCGGCATGAATATCCTGTCGACTCTATAGCCGAGAGAGGCTTCGGTGCCGTCTGCCAGGATGAGAAGATTTTTTCCGCTTGATCCGTTTTTTCCGCCGTTGAGCCCGAAAGGCACTGTGTTTCTTCTTTCGGAAATGACGCTGACCTGCATGGGCTCGTTGAACAGGAAGACTCTGGTGACGCCGTTTCCCCCGTTCCATTTTCCTGATCCTCCGGAATTCCTGCGGACAGAAAAACGTGTGATGCGAACCGCAGGAAAACGATGTTCAAGAATTTCGGGATCGGTAATTCTTGTATTTGTCATATGAACCTGCAGCGCCGAAGCACCATGGCATCCCTCGGCAGCTCCTGCGCCGCCGGGAATGGTTTCATAGTATTGTGCGCCGCTGTTATCCGGTTTTCCGAAAAGCAGGTTGTTCATGGTGCCCTGGGATGCTGCCGCTTTAGAGAGGGCTCCGAGAAGGATATCGACGATCCGCTGTGACGTTTCGACATTGCCGACAGCAACAGCGGCCTCTTTGGACGGATTGAGCAGCGATGGTTCGGGAATGATGATGGTGACGGGATCGAGGCAGCCGGCATTGAGGGGTATGTTCTCATCGATAAGACACCGCAGGGAATAGAGAACAGCAGCGGTCGCGACCGCTCTTGGAGCGTTAATGTTTCCGGGATCCTGAGGGCCGGTTCCGGTAAAGTCTGCAATCAGCTCTGGTTTTTGGCCGGTCATGCCGGCACGAAGGGAAACGGACAGTACCGCCCCGTTGTCCATGCGATCGCTGTAGGAGAACTCATGTTTACCGGCATCTGCAACAAGCTTTTTAATTGCGTGTTCCATGGCATGCCGTGCATTGTTTCTGATGAATGTCATATACCGTTGCACAGTTGTGGTACCATATGTTTCATTCATGCGCAGGAGTTCGATGAGGCCCTTGTTGTTGGCGGCAATCTGGGCCCTGAGATCTGATAGTCTCTCGGGAATGTTTCTTGCAGGATAGTTTCCCGAAGAAAGCAGGCCCGTGACTTCCTTTTCGCGGAAACGGCCGTCCCGGACCAGAAGGAAATTGCCTATAACGATTCCCTCGTCATAAATAGTTTTGCTCGAGGGAGGCATGGAGCCGGGCGTGATTCCTCCGATATCGGCATGATGACCGCGGTTTGCGAGATAGTAGGAGGGTTTTTCTTCCCGGCAGAAGACCGGTGTGACAATCGTCATGTCGGGCAGGTGTGAACCGCCCTGATGCGGATTGTTGGCAAGATACATATCACCATTTCGCATTGTCTCCCGGTTCTCTTCGATAATATGGCGGACCGTTGCTTCCATGGCACCAAGATGTACCGGAATGTGAGGCGCATGAGCAATGAGCCGGCCTTCTTCATCGAAAAGGGCACATGAAAAATCATGCCGTTCTTTCATATTGACCGAATGTGCGGTATTGGAGAGCGTATGGCCCATCTGTTCGGCTATGTTCATAAACAGGTTGTTGAACACCTCGAGCATTACAGGGTCCGGCCTGGAGATATCCGTTTCTGATTTTTGCGCTGTGGATGTTCCACCGGAGATATCGGTCAGCAAAAGGTTGTTCATTCCATCCACCCTGGAGGTGAACCCTTCCTGGATAAACAGGGTCAACTGGCTGTTGGTGACCATTGCTGGTCCATCGAGCCTCTGGCCGGGTATAAGTCCTGTGCGGTCAAAGACAGGGATGTTTCTCAGTGCTCCCGATATCCAGACAGACTGGGAGGAGACAGGGAGGGGTGTCCGGGAAATCGTATCGGAAGGGGCAGCAACGGCCAGGTCGGGAAGTGGTGAAGACTGAGAGACGTCTATCCGTATGTTCACTGTCTCGGTTGTTTCATTTTCCGGCCGGAAACCGAATCTTTCATAATAGTCTTTTCTGAAACGCTCGAGTATCCGGTCGACAGGATCGAAAGAGACGTGTCCTGTTCCTTCTCCTGCAGGAATGGAGAGCCAGGTATCGGTCCCCTGGGGCCTTAGATCGAGGAATATCCGAATGGTTATGTCGGCAATCTCTCCTTTCGTGTGTACTCTTTGCGCAAGCCGTTCTGCTGCTTTTCCGGCTTTCTCTTTCAGTTTTCCGGGAAGTTCTTTGTCGAGAGGCTCCATAACTGCGTAAGCAGTGCGTTCACGACGGTCTGCAACGGCAATTCCGTATGCAGAAAGAACGCTTGAAAGCGGGTGGATGATGATCCTTTCAATCCCGAGGATGCGTGCGATGTCGCAGGCGTGCTGCGGCGCGGCACCACCAAAACAGATCAGGGCATGGTGGCGTATGTCATAACCCCGCGACACGGATATTTTTTTCATCGCCCTGCACATGATCTCGTTCGCTATTTTGAGATAACCTTCGGCAAGGGCTTCAGGCGTGTAGGTATTTCCGGTTGCGCGATTGACCTTGTTGGCCAGATCGGTGAAAAGCATCCTCGTTGCAGAGATGTCCAGGGCGTTTTGATGTTCCGGGCCGAACGTACTGGGCATGACATCTGGTATGATCCTCCCGAGCAACAGGTTGGCATCGGTTACGGTAAGCGGACCCCCGAGGCCGTAACAGGCAGGTCCGGGGTTTGAGCCTGCAGATTCAGGTCCGACAAGCAACCTTTCTCCGTCAAAAGAGAGGATGGAGCCACCGCCGGCAGCGACAGTTTCGACATCGAGCATATCGGTATGGAAAGGAACACCGGCAACGGTATTTTCGAAAACATGGTGAAAATCGCCGTCAAACCGGGAGACATCGGTTGATGTTCCACCCATGTCGAATCCGATCGACTGCCTGATGCCGAGTTTTTCCGAGAGATTCCCGGAACCGATAACTCCGCCTGCAGGACCTGAAAGGATCGTATCCTTTGCGCGAAGGTTTCCGGAGCTGATCAATCCTCCGGAACTCTGCATGAACTCGATCCTGACTGGTCCTGCAAGTTTTGTCAGGGTATCGGCATAGCTGAAGAGAACCGGTCCGAGATAGGCTTCCAGCATTGTTGTCTGCCCCCTTTTGAGGAAGTTGATGAGGGGCATCACCTCATGTGATGCGACAACGTGCCGGATACCGATCAGTTCACGTGCGATACGGGCGACGATCTTTTCGTGAACTGGATTGATCCAGGAGTGTTTCAGGACAATGGCAATGTTGTCATAACCGGATTCACGAATATTTCGAAGCATTCGTTCTGCCGCATCCTGATCGAGTATTTTTTTTACCGTACCGGATGCGTCGACCTCTTCCGGGAATCCATGAACGGAGTCATAGATGGGATGGGGCTTTTTTGTTTTAATGTTGAACAGGTCGGGTCGTGTTCCATTACCGATTGAAAGCAGATCTTCGAAACCTTCGGTTGTAAACAGGGCGGAAAAAGCACCTTTTCTTTCCAGAAGAGCGTTTGTGGCTACAGTGGTACCGATACGGATACAACCTATCCGTTCAGGATCGAGGGGCGTTTGCGGCTGAATTCCGAGAATAGAGCGGATGCCTTCTATACCGGCGTCATCATAAGCGTCTGATACGGACAGGAGTTTCCGGGTATGTAATGTTCCGGACGGTTCAAAGCCGACAATGTCGGTAAACGTACCACCCCGGTCAACGGCAAAAACCCACTTTTCCTGACGGCGTTTCGATGAATTGACGGACATGTAGTAACTGATTATTCTTTCTTGGCCGAACGTCCCGACCTGACAGCCGCTCAAATCGGCCCATCGATTGTCATAGCTTTTTTCTGGACTCCAGAGCAGTTCCTGCCCTGCAAAATACACGTGAGTCCCCTATGATGAAAAGGAGAGGCTGTTATTTTTTGTTATTTTTAAGACAATAAATTGAAACGGAACAGAGTCGCCAGTAAAAATATCCGGGATCCAGCCATGATGAATATCATCATCAACGATAAACCTTTCGCCGGTTCGGTCGGCGATAAGCTTTTAAGGGTTGCGATGGAGTGCAAATCCCATGTTGGCCATGTCTGCGGTGGGCTGGGTATCTGTCAGACTTGTTATGTCACGGTGCTTGAGGGAGGCGATTGTCTTGCTCCTTTCAGTGATGTTGAAACGGCCTTTTTATCCCAAAAACAGGTGGATGAGGGGGGCAGGCTGGCATGCCAGGCTACGATTGAAAAAGAAGGGACGATTCGTCTTCTTTCCCGTCCGGAGGAGGTTCGGCGTTTGTTACTCAGCAATCCTCTTTCACTTTTCAGCTATAGTGTTGATATGGGGAAGTCGGCAGCAGAGCGTTTTGTTCCTGGAGTAACCAATGTCATAGACCGGATACAGAAGGGAGAGGTCCAGAATCAGGGACAGGAAGCCCTTGACGAAGCTTTTTCCGGAATGGGAGAGGCATTGCAGAGCAGTATCGACAGTGCCAGAGCGTCGATTCCTTTCAAGGAGCAGATAAACGTCATGGTTGACTTCTGCCGGAAAATGCTTCCGTTTTCGGATGATGTTGCACCGGATGCACCCGGGGAGAGTCTGGTGCGTGTGGTTGTCAGGATTGGAGGCAGGAAAGAGCAAAAAAGCGAGCCTGCAGCATCCGTTTTTTCTGCTCTCGGCTCAAGGCTTTCGGGCAAACTTGAAAAGGCAGGTTTTTCCTCGTTATCCCAGGTTCTGCAGCGAGGTAAAATGCCTGCCGGCAGAAAAGATCTGGCCGATGAATGCGGGCTCAGCGTTCAGGAGGTTTTGACGATGGTGAACTATGCCGATCTTTGCCGGGTAGGAGGGATCGATGTGTATCTTGCCCGTCTGCTGGAGATGGCCGGGGTCGATACCGTTCCGGAACTTTCGCATCGTAATCCGGGTAATCTCCATAAAAAGCTCTCTGAAGTCAACAGAGTAGAGAAGCTGGTCGAGCAAGCGCCTTCACTGGAGGATGTGACAACCTGGATAGCTGCAGCAAAGGAACTGCCTCGACAGATATCGTATTGAAAAAGACAAAAAAGAAGAGAGCCTCGATAGTACATTTTTGTTTTTGTATAAAGTTCTTTAATAAATAAAGTACTTTAGAGATTCAAAAAAAAGAAGTTTATAACAACAGCACTTTTTCCTTACCATGAGCAGACACTTTAACCGCAACGTTGTCATAACCGGTGGGAGCAGGGGACTTGGTTATGCGTTATCCCGGGAATTTTTAATTGCGGGTGATCATGTACTGATCACCGGCAGGGATCCTGATCGCCTGAAGGAATCGGTCACAGCGCTAAAAAAAGAAACAGGCAATAACAATCTTTTCAGCATCCGTCACGACGCTGCGGAACCGGAGAGGCTCGATCGTTTCTGTTCTTCGGTTGCAGAAAAACTCGGCACGATAGATATATGGATCAACAACGCAGGTACTGCCGGATCCCTGAAGGCTCCCATATGGAAACTCGATGCGTCAGATATAGTCGAAACATGTGCAACAAACCTGACCGGCACACTGCTGATGACAAAAGCAGCAATGACCATAATGAAAAAACAACTGGCAAAAGAACAATACTCATACCATATCTGCAACATGGGTTTCACTCATTTCGGCGCATTGTTCTCCCGATCAAACATCCCTCACAAGGCCTCAAAACTTGGTGTAGCGGCAGCAAGCCGTTTCCTTGTAAAGGAACTTGAAAAAGAAGGAACCCGGAACATTGGTGTTCACGAGATCAGTCCCGGCCTGGTGAAAACCGGTCTGCTTATGCGGGATACGTCAGGAAAAACAAGAAGATTCCTCGAAGCAATTGCCGAAACACCCGAAACTGTAGCCGCAAAACTGGTACCGATAATCAGAACTGTTGAAGGAACAGGTAAACAGATCCGCTACCGCTCGATCCCGATGACAGTACTGAGGATCGTCGCCAAGATGTTGGTCGTGAATCGTGAATCGTGAATGGAAAGAAAAAAAACATGACCAAAAATGTACATCGATTCACGATTTACGAATCACGATTTACGATTCTGAAATATTTCTCGAACGATTCCTGGGGTTCTTTCTCCTGCTGAATAAGCTCAAAGGTGAGATTGCGGGCCTCTGGAGTCCATAATGCCTCGACTGCGGCCTCGGCAACATCACAACGATTTATGGTTCCTGTTTCAATCCGGTCGCCGGTATCGAAAAGCATTGCATGGGATAGCGGAGGATCTTCATCGATCAGGCCTCCCGGCCTGAGGATGGTATAGCTGAAACCTTCTTTATCGTAAAGCCTTCGCACTTCGTCTTCGCCCTCGAGCTTCATAAGAAGAACGTTGCCGTACTTGTTGAGCGGATGGTCGGGTTTGGTGACCGCAAGGGAACTGACAAGAATAAATCGCGATGCTCCGTTGGATCTTGCCCTTGCGGCAAGCCTTTTGACCCCGTCCCGGTCGATTGCGGATGGTGGCGGCGCTTCAGGATCCATAACGTTACCGCCGACAGCAGAGATAACAGCATCAGCGTGTTTCACGGCAGCATCAATCTCTGCCTCGTTTTCAACACTGCCGATACTCAAACGGTCGACATACTCCGGGCCGAATGTTTCAAGAGCCTTTTCACCCGACCGAACAAAAAGCCGGAAGTCGACACCATAGTGCTGAAGGCGCCTGACAACCCATTGGCCGGTACGGCCGGTAGCCCCCGCAACCAGAACCGTTCCATTGTATCGCATAAGCTCAAAATCAAGAATTAAGAAAGTCAAAAGGAAAAAGGGAAAGGAAACACGTTCAGATACAGATTCACAATAAAACCCTGAAAAACGCCGTGAGTGTTACAAGAGCAAGACGAACGGAGCACAGAAACCGGAGTGTCCCGACAGGTCGGGACATGAGGATTCCGAACACCGCTCAACGAAGCTATTGGGGCACTCACGGCGTTTTTTACCCAAATAGTGAAAACTTCACGTTCAGCACCATAGTCAGATCCACCAGACCGTGCAGCACGAAAACAGAAGGAAGATCGCGATACCAGAAAAAGCTCAATGCCCAGCTTCCGGCAATCATTATCTGCGTCGGCATGAATAACGGCTTGAACGGGCTTGACTGGTTGATATGTTCCGGCAAAAAGTCCAGCCAGAACAGGGCGTGTATAAAACCGCTATAGATCATGAAACCGACAAAACCTGCTGTAAACAGTACCCACGCATTCTTTGTGACCATTCCGGCCAGCTTTTCTCCAATGACAAAAGCCGCATAAAACATAAACGTTTCAGCAATACCGTTCCCCACCGTGAAAACAATGACCGTTGCAATGTCGAGCGGTCTCCCGCCGTCAAACGTCGAATTCGTATAAATGACTGCGTTGAAGATTACGATCAGAAGAGAGACGCCAAGCAGAATAATGCGGCGACGATCAAAACTCGTGTTGAAGCTGAAGGTTTCCTTCCGGAAAAAAGCCAGACCGATCACAACGGCGATAAACCAGTACGTAAAGACTTTAGCTGGGATTGACCACTCCATAAGAATTTGTTTTTTAAATGTTTAGAGATTGATTTTTCGATAAAGAGTTTCTGCCGCATGATACGAACTCCTGACATATGGTCCGGACTGCACGTTCCTGAAGCCGAGACCTTCGGCATACTGACGGTACCGCTCGAAACATTCCGGAGTAACATAGCTATGGACAGGATAATGTCGAAAAGACGGCTGGAGATACTGCCCGATTGTCACGTGCCTGCAACCCGTTTCCGCAAGATCATCGAGAACGCACATTATCTGATCTTCGGTTTCGCCCATCCCCACCATCAGTCCGGATTTTGCGATAAGACCGAATTCGATGCCGGCCATGCGAAGAACATCGAGGGATCGCCTGTAGTCAGCCTGGGGCCTGACAGTCTCATAAAGGTAAGGAACGGTTTCAACATTATGGTTCAGGATATCCGGTCTCCTGCTCATAACTCTTTCCAGAGCCGTCCGCTCGCCCCTGAAATCAGGAATAAGGCATTCAACGGTCGTTTGAGGATTTTCTCTCCTGACGGCTTCGACGGTTTCAGCCCATGCAGAAGAGCCGCCATCATCGAGATCATCGCGAGTTACGCTTGTCAGCACAACATGGCCGAGACGCATACTTTTTACCGCTCGGGCTATTCGTTCAGGCTCATCAGGTAGAGGAAGGGGGGGAGAAGCCGATGTTGTTACGGCGCAAAACCGGCAACTCCTTGTACAACTGTTGCCGAGAAGCAGAAACGTAGCCGTGCCTGCAGACCAGCACTCATGAAGGTTCGGACATTGTGCTGACCTGCAGACGGTATTGAGCCCGTTGTCAGACACCTGCTTTTTTGTGGCCGCAAAATTATGAGACAGTCCGCCAAACTGCGTTTTCAGCCACTCCGGTTTTCTTAATTCGCTCTTCATTCAATTCGTCTCCTGATGACAATGAATATAATGAAGAACAAACCTTTTTCCGGTACTTTTCCAGAATTGTGATCTCCCTGAAAACGTTTTACCTCAAGCAGATGAATGATATAAAGACCTCAAGCTTTCGTTGCGGGGAAATCAGGACATCGTCCCCATCCGGTGTGTGATCGTGGCCTTTAAAGGCGCTCCCGAATGGGGACGTGCTGCTCTGCCCGATTCTATGTTATCGGCCGAACCGTCCGCCTTTGCGCTCTTTCATCATGCCCATTATCAACCTGCGGGTATCCATTTTCCGTTTCTGCTCAGGAGTAAGAATACTGCGCAGGTAAATAATGCCTTTAGTGCGCTCTGCAGTTATCCGGCCTTTTACATTGCCGATTTTATTTGACAGACGGTCGATCTTCTGCATGTTCGGTGATTTGACGCTCGCCGCTTCGGCAAGATCGAGTCGAAGCGTCTCCAGATCACCCTTAAGTCTGACCACTCTCTTGTGCCTGCTCATCCTGTCGGCCTTGAGCAAATCGATCTGGTTTTCCGTCAGATCGAGACCGATGAACATGCCTGGCCTGCCTTTCATGGATTCCGGCCCTTTCCAGGGCTTCGCATCAGCCTGCAGAATTGATGCAGGAACCATCATTAACGCAAAAAGCGCAATAATCATCGTTTTCTTCACATTCGCAATCATTGAGGTACTCCTTTTTTTCATTGTTACTGGAAATTATTGATTGATAGAGGTCGTAAGCGTGTCGACGATACCAAAGTCTTCATATCTGAAACCGGTATCGTAATCATCGAATCCATCTTCCATGCCAATTGCCTCAAAATCATCGGCATATGCCTCCAGAACCTGCAGTGTCGTCATATCGCTGCTGTCTTTTGTGAAAAACACCGGCGAAAAAACAACCGCAAGCAATACGGCTGCAGCAGCCAGCGCCGGCACTGCCAGCCTGAACAGTCTTGCCCGTTTACCCTGATGCTTTCCGGCAAAGGCAAGCACATCGTCGGCAAGGACAAAAGGAACCGAATCAGTCCTGCTTTCCTTTAGGGCCAGAGTCGCAAGCGCATACTCACTGACAAGCTTTCGGCAATCATCGCATTCTGAAAGATGCTCTTCCAGTTCGTTCACCTGATCGGCATCGAGCAAGCCCAGCTCTCTGTCAGCAATCAGTTCTTCAGCATTTTTGCAGTTCACTGTAATCTCCTGCTTTTATATAACACTCTTTAAAAACCATCAAACCGCGCCTCAGACGTGTTTTCACGGTTTCCGGTGATATACCGAGCACTTCGGCAATTTCATGCAGCTTCAGATCGGCTTCGAATCGTAATGCAAGACACTCGCGATATATCGGTTTTAACGTTGTCAGCGCATGTTGCACCCGCTCTTTCCGTTCGCCTTCTATAACGCCTCTATACGCTGTTTCTTCGGTAACCTCTATCGGCATGTTGTCGCTTCCTGGTATTTCACGCCTCATTCTCAGCTTCTGGCGGCCGAGATTCATGGCCAGTTTAAAAAACCAGGGTTCAAAGGGTCTTTCGGGATCATACCTGTCTCTTTTTTCAAACGCATGGAGAAAAACATCCTGGCTGAAATCCTTTGCATCGTCAACTGATCCTAGCAGCTTCAATCCGATCCCGAATACAGAACCCTGGTAACGTTCAATCACAAACCGAAGAGCCTCGAAGTCTCCGTCATGAAATCTCTTTGCGCTGTCCTGATCGATACCTTTCATCGGCTCCTTTTATAGTTTCTACGCATGAGTACCTGGAAATGTTTCAACTTTGACGACATTATTTCGTAAATCGTGATTCGTGAATAGTGAAGAGTGTGCTAAGTGCTATGCGTTACGTGTTAGGGGAATAACATGCAGGGGCAGAGCAGTGTGTCTGCCCGCGTGATTTCCGGAATTACCGTTTTCATGTCATCCTCGGACTTCTTCCACGTATCCAGGTAGCAAGTTCACCACCTTCCAGCCAAATTCTTTCTTTTTCTCTTTCCATTCACTATTCACGATTTACGAATCACTAACTTGTTTTGATACTAAAGCAATCATACTTTAATTTTGTAACAATCCTTCAACAATATCAATCCAGCATCGTACTTATGATCATTCTCATCGGAAGCCAGAAAGGCGGGTGCGGCAAATCGACCATAGCGGTCAATATTGCTTCTTCGCTAGCGCTTGATCATGACGCTGACGTCCTGCTTGTCGATGCCGATTCACAGCGATCTGTTGCCCGATGGGTTCAGGACCGCCAGAACAGGCAGGGGCTCAAAGACATTCCCTGTGTCCAGATTTCCGGTGATGTCAGGAAAAACCTCAAAGACCTTGCCGGAAGATACGATCACCTTGTCGTCGATGTTGCCGGTAAAGATTCAAGCGAACTGCGCTCGGGATTGTCTGTTGCCGATGTACTCCTCAGCCCGTTGCGACCATCTCAGTACGATCTCGATACACTGCCGCATCTTGCCGAGGTCTATTCAATGGCAAAGGACTTCAACGAAAAACTGAAAGCAACTCTCGTCCTGAACCTCTGCCCGACAAATCCCGTTATCAGGGAAGCCGATGAAGCGCGGACGTATCTGGAGGAATTTCCTGAATTTGTTCTTGCCGAAACATTGATCAACGATCGAAAAGCTTATCGCGATTCCATCTCCGAAGGAAGAAGCACGCTGGAATGGAAGGATCCCAAGGCTGCCGGTTCAATCCGTTTACTTACCAAGGAGGTTTTATTGCTTCATGCCTAAACCACGTTCACGATACCAGGAAGACACAAAACCGTCGATTGACGATTTCATCAGGGAACCCGAACCAAGTGTTCTCAAGGCTCTCGACAAAAACGCCCCGAGAAAGTTCAAAACGATTTCGCTTCCCATGAATGAATACGAGTACCAGACTCTGGCAGAAGCATGCCGCAAAAGCGGGAGAAGCGAGAAAAACCTCCTTCGCTTCGCCATGATCAAGTATGCCAAAGAGCTATCGGAATAGCATCGCAAAAGAATCATATTGATATCATTATAAATCCATAGCAACACCGTAATGATATCAATATAATGTCACTTTTGCCGTTTCATACCGGGATCAATGCCCCGTTTACAGCAGCTGACGCATCAGAGGCAAGAAACAAAAGTACATCGGCAATCGCTTCAGGGCGGGTCCATTGTGAAAAATCGGCGTCCGGCATGTCCCTTCTGTTGGCTGGAGTATCGATAACGGCAGGCAGAACACAATTAACTCGTACACCTGCCTTGCTGTTTTCTTTCGCCATGCATTCCGTCAGCCTTATGACCGACATTTTGGATACAACGTATGGCGCCAGATTCGCTGCGCCGTGAAAGGCGGTTTGCGCCCCGATGGTAACGATACTTCCGCGGCGTTGTTTTCGCATGTGCGGTATCACCGCTCTTGAAGCAAGAAAAACGGTTCTGACATTCATATTCTGGAGCGTATCCCATGTATCCTCATCGAGTTCATGCACCGGAGGTCCCATGGCAAATCCACCGGCGATCGTGAGCAATGCATCGATCGAACCGTATGCGAAGAGAGCTGTATCGACAGCCTTTTCAATATCCTTTGTATCAGTGAGTTCGCATTGCATCCATGTTACATTTTCCTTTTCTTTCCAGCGCTCTTCAAACGAGTCTACATTCCTGTCCAGAAGAACAAGCCGGTAACCGGCATCATGAAATCTGTCCGCCGTGCTGACGCCAAGAGCCCCTGCTGCACCGGTAATCATGGCAACCCTGTTATTCTTCATATCCATAACCGCCTCCTGATGTAAATGGGTAAATCCTATATTGTCTGTACAATGTCATTATATGCATTGTAACCTCTTTTGTGCCGGTATACGATCCCAAAACGACGAAACAGAACGGGCGTACCCTCAAAAAGAAAGCTCTTCAGGCAACGTGCCGTGCGATATATTGTCTTGTATGGTTCTGCAGTTTTAAGAGTATCGGCAGACATCACCTGTCTCTACGAAACTGTATATTTAAAGAGAATCTGATCCTGTAGAACATGTTGATCGCAAGAATGGCAAATACGTATATATCATGAAAAAATCCGGACGAATACTCTTTATCAGCAACGGCGAGGAAGAAAACGGCAGCCCAGGTCTTCGCCAGGCTATACTTCTGGCTGAAGCCGAAAATGCAACCCTTACGATACTGTCTTTTTATCCTGACCTTCCTGAACAATATCTGTATCTCCAGCAAAGGTTCGAAGATTTTCTTGAAACCGTCATAAAGAAGAGCTTCGATGCAGTGCGTTCTGATCTCGGTATTGCAGAAAACTGCCCTGACTACTCTGTCATTGTGCGTGATACTGAACAAATCCCTCCCCCAATAAGCATTATCAGGGAAGTCATCCGTACCGGATATGATCTGGTTATCAAGGATGCCGAACCGGTAACCGGCGGTAAAGGCTTCAAGGGTATGGATATGACGCTCCTCAGAAAATGTCCTGCACCGGTCTGGCTTGCCCGTCCGTCCTCCCCTCCGAGGAGGGAAGGCATGATCACTGTTGCCATAGATCCCGAAATCAAAGAGGCAGGGGAGCATGATCTCTCTCTCAAACTGCTCAGGGAGGCGTCAGCCCTTGTCGGGATATTCAACGGAACGCTCGATGTCGTTTCATGCTGGGAATACGAATTCGAGAAACTGCTTCGATATAAGGCCTGGGTCAATGTTCCCGAGCAGGAAATACAGGCAAATATCGAAACATTCAGAATATCGCACAAAGAACGGCTGGATTCGCTGATTGAAGAGAGCGGTATAGGCTGCAAGCATCACGTCCATCACATGCGGGGCAGGGCGGAAGATATGATACCTTCATTTCTGGAGCAGCGTTCCACAGACATTCTTATCATGGGCAGTGTTGCCAGGACCGGCATTCCGGGCTTTTTGATCGGCAATACCGCTGAAAATATCTTTGAACGCACTTCATGCACATTGCTCGCGCTGAAACCTGACGGGTATGTTTCACCTGTCACTTTGTAACATGCGCTGTGAAAGACAAGGAGTGAATGATGCGGCGAGAACCTCTGACAATCTGTGTTTCTCTTGTAGTTACCCTGTTTTCCTTCAATGCCTGCGCTCAGCCTGCGGGCACTCTTCCAACGGGCAATGCCCTTGAAGGAAATGTGGGTTCAATAATCCGGTACGAGAGTTTTGGAACGTTCTATGAACCCTGGGCCATGACCTTTCTTCCGGATGGCGATCTCCTTGTCACCGAAAAAGGAGGAACATTGCTCCTGTTCCGGCTGGATGACCGTTCCAGAGTTTCGGTCGCGGGTATACCAGATGTGGCATATGGCGGTCAGGGCGGCCTTGGAGATATCATTCTCCATCCCCGATACAGGGACAACAACCAGATATACCTCTCGTATGCCGAAGAAGATGCATCAGGCAAGAGGGGAGCAGTCGTCGTCCGGGCCCTGTTGCGCCCCGGATCGGCCGCCCCAAAACTGGAGAACCTTGAAATCATTTGGCGGCAGGAACCCAAGACGTCCGGCTCCGGACATTACTCGCACCGGCTGGCATTCAGCCCTGACGGCTATCTCTTTATCACGTCCGGTGACCGGCAAAAACAGACGCCTGCACAAAGCTGGGCTCAAAACCTCGGCAAGGTGATCAGGCTGAATGCGGACGGGTCTGTACCACCTGACAATCCCTTTCAGGACAAGGGAGAACTCGCAAAAACCTTCTGGTCCCTCGGGCACAGAAATCTTCTCGGTATTGCATTCGATAAAAATGGACGACTCTGGACGCACGAAATGGGTCCAAGGGATGGCGATGAACTCAATCTAACCGTTTCCGGAGACAATTACGGCTGGCCTGTCGTCTCGTGGGGAGATCACTACTCCGGCTTTCCCATTCCCGATCATGATACCCGTCCTGAATTCAATGCACCAGAAGTCTACTGGGTGCCTACCATTGCACCCTCAGGCATGATACTCTACGATGGCCTGATGTTTCCTGAGTGGCAGGGCAACGCCTTTATCGGAGGGCTCAGATCGCAGTCCCTGGTAAGGATCGGTATCGATGGTGACCAGGCCGAAGAGGTCGAACGTTTCTTCATGGGCAAGAGAATACGGGAGGTGGAGCAGGGGCCTGACGGTGCAATATGGGTTCTTGAGGATGGTAACGGGGGGCGGCTGCTCAAGCTCACGCCACAGGAGTAAATACCGGAAACCGAAAAACATATCAGGAAAAGCGCTATGGAAAAACAGAAAGTAATCGTAACCGACATCCAGATGCCATTCTGGTCAATGGTCGTATTCATGATCAAATGGACAATAGCTTCAATTCCGGCTATCTTTATACTCTTTATTCTCCTGGGATTGTTTGGGGCAGTTGTTACCGGTCTGTTCCATGCTTTAGGATTAATTCCAGGTCTGGAAAACAGCATATAAACAGGGGAGAAGCTCCCTGAGCTTTCATGAAGACCTCTTATCCCTGGATGTTTCCGCCTCTTTTACGGCTTTCCCGGTGTCTTTTGCAAGATCTGCGTCGAGGAATTCCTTTCTTTTCGGCAGTTCCATATGAAAGTTTGAGGTGTGGTCGAGAAAAAGCGTTCCGCAGGTCATGGTACAATCGAGGATATGGCCGCCTGTCGTTCGATCACGCGAGAGAAAATGAAGGTGATAGCCGGGAACATTGAGTCCCTGCGTAAAATCCGGAAAACAGAATCCGGCAATTGTCCCTTCGATATCGTGACACTCGAACTCTTTCTGGCTGCGGGTTACTTCGTTCAGTGGACGGTACGGCTTTTCCTGACGCTCAACGCTGCGGGTTTTCATTGAGCTGAAAAAACCGTCGATCCTCACGGAATAAAAACAGTTTTTTCCCTCGGAAAGCCTGTCGCACTCCTGTTTCAGTCCGTCAAAAGTCTTGCTCTCATCAAGGTGAAAGGAGAGTGCGGGATTGAAATACTGGACAACGGCAAATGGCGTTTTCTGATCATCACTAACTGTGCTTATGCTGCCGTCGCCCCTGATCTGGTAGAACTGCCCGTCGAAAGCAATCATTTCACCGTCAAGCGCATTGAAAGTCCCGATTCCAAAGTCCCCGTGTTCTTTGAGTTCACCATAGGTTATTTCCCCTTCATACAGCCCTTCGACCAATGCGTTCAGCGTCGAAACCTGAAATATCTCATAGGCCCTATGATGGTCATGCTCCTGCACATGCGTATGCTTGCTGTGCGACTGCCTGCGATGCAGGTGCAGGCTGTGGAGAAAGTGAATGAAGTTGTTTTCGTTGTTCATCAGGCAAAATGGTGAAATAGTGCAGAGAAAAAACTTTCTTGACTATGCCCGCGTTTTGTTATAACATATGGTATAACATAATAAAGGTGTTCCTATGCGTGCAACAGTAACAAAAATAGGTAATTCTACAGGAGTTATCCTGCCAAAGGCTGCAACTGAGCGCCTGAAAGTCAAGCAAGGGGACATTGTGTATTTGACCGAAACCCCTGCGGGATATATCGTGACACCCTACGATCCTGAATTTGCCGAACAAATTGAGGCCGCACGTCAGGGAATGTCTGAATACCGGAACGCTCTCCATGAGCTTGCCAAATGAACTGGCGATGGCTCCTTGAAGGAGTGGTTCTGGCAATACATGATGAACAAATTGCCGAGCATGGCGGAGACACAGGCATTCGTGATGCAGGCCTTTTATCATCAGCACTGGCGCGACCACAAAACCAGGCGCATTATGGCAACGAACCGTCAATTTTTGACCTCGCCGCATCCTATGCTTATGGCATTATACGTAACCATCCGTTTGTTGACGGCAACAAGCGCACCGGTTTTCTGGCTGCCTATGTGTTCCTGAATATTAACGGTTGGCAGTTGACGTCGTCAGAAGCCGAAGCGGTAAATATGGTACTGTCGTTGGCTGCAGGTGAAATTGATGAGGCCAGTTTTTCCCGCTGGCTGAAAACCAATTCTGTTATTCAGGATGAACAAGGATAACAATCTGTTACGATTGTATTTACAGTCTTCTTTATCGACATTATTTCCAGTTAAACCCCATGATTTTCAACGAAAACCTTACCTGCAACGGGATAAGCCACCTGCTTTATTTCTCTATTTATAGGAAAGCGGTTTGTTCGATGAGATAATTTCAGAATACCAGTAATGCAACAGTTCGACGCGGATGCCGCGAGTTTTGTCGATCCACTGACCGGGGAAGGAAGGCATCTATACCGCCCTGAAAAGCGGTCTCTACGCTGCAGAATCCGCCTCCAAAGCCCTTTCAGAAGGAGATGCATGCCGAGTTGCCGCCGTTCACAAAAGCCGGCCCGATCTTATTTCAAAACTGAGAAAGTCAGGTAAGCAGGCCCGGAGAACACCGAGTTTGTCAGTATATATCAAGAGGAAAAACCATGGATGACCTGCAACGCACAATCGGATGCGCAAGGTAGAGCAGAGCCCGAACGGTTTTTCTCTTTAATTTTTTTTGCATCAACACTAATTTTGTTGTATAATATATATTATGTAAAGTAAACGCATTTTTAATCTACTTTTTTAAAAGCAGATTTGATCAAAACAAATCCATCAACAACAAGATGCCTTTCTTCTTGAGCAGAAACCTGCACAATAACAAATGGAGTTGGTTCTGATTTTGCGTGAAATACTATCATTTCCATCGGTAGCTTGAGACTTTTGAGAACGCCCCTTATATGCCTTCCTTTTCCATTCATTGGCCCCCAAGAATTAATCTCAGACTCATCTGCAATCGTATAGTTTGAAATCTGCTCTGAGTAAAATATATATCCAATAATACCTCCCTGATAACTTTTGCCGATGATTTTTTTAAAAAGAATCAATTCTTGATTTTGCTTTTGTGTTTTTATTTATTACTGATTTATATAACCATTTATAAGATTTTCCGAGATCATAATTTTTTGTATTACTACTATCAGCATATATTAAATATGTGTTTAGAGTATATAAATTATTTTACTCTTAATTGAATCATAATATTTCTGGCGTATTGTCCGCAGATAACTGGTGCACTAGTGTTTTTAGCTTCCTCCTCAGTAACACACTCCCACTTGTCTTTTGTATAAATTTGACATTCACATTCGGGGTGGTTTGGCGGAGGACTAATTTTTTTCCAATAACCAGCATCGGATTTCATATAATATACCTTTTCTGTTTCAGCCAAACAGAATGTTGGAAAGAGACAGAAAATGGTTAAAAGAATTGAAAGAGTGACTTTTTTCATTGGTTGACCTTTCAGCATTAAGAGTCTATTCAGAAAACTGTGTAAACAGCCATTCTTCATAAAGGTACTCAATAACGCCTAAAGGACCACCCTTTCAAGTGATCCTTTAAGCTATTGGCATATGAAGTTGACTTTATAGCTGCTTCATGTTACCAATCTTTTTCCATGACGCAACAGGTTTCAGGGTTACTGCAACATAAAGAGTGTTTCCTTCTGTGATGATTGAAGCTGTATCATTGCTTTTGAGATTTGCCTCAACTTGCTCAGGTGTAAGTTTATACATAGCTCCTGTTGAGGCGTCAACAACCAAACCTATTAGTCCTCCAAATATGATATTCCCCCATACCCAACCATTTGATTTTTTTGTGAGGGTAATTTCATAGGGCTGATATCCTTCTAGAGTCATTATGACATTATGTTTTTCTTTCCTTTTTAAATCTTCTGTTAAGGGGGTATTTCCAATTACTTTACCATTAATTGTTACTAAGGCATTTGTTGGGCTGCTTGAAAAGCCAATTGTTTGTGTGCTACCATCCATTATTGTTGCACAACCGGTAAACGATGCACATAGAGGGATAAGTATTAATACTGTTAAAAGCTTCTTTTTCATTTGATTTTTCATTTTATGTTTGGATTTATATTATCTCTTTTTGCAAATCTAAAGTGATGTTCCCAGTCGAAAAACTATGCCGCCACCTATGTTTTCACTTTCCGCCTCAACCTCAACCGGTATGTATGTGTATCCTGCTTCGATTGACAAATCACCACTAAACACATAGCCAAGAGTGCCTCCAAACCCGATGTCACCTGAGTCAAACTCGTGAAGGTCACTTCCACTGTTGGGGAAATTGTAGTTGACCTCACCACTGATGAATAAAGATGGTGCCTGTTTGAATGCGTAACGCAAAACAATAGAGGGCACAACAATGGAGTTGAAATAGGAATCATCCCC
The DNA here is from genome assembly GCA_028277225.1 of Chlorobium sp. Classification (GTDB taxonomy): domain Bacteria; phylum Bacteroidota; class Chlorobiia; order Chlorobiales; family Chlorobiaceae; genus Prosthecochloris. The sequence goes on along the minus strand of JANQHB010000033.1, from coordinate 14,289 downwards.
CCACCCAAGCACTTCAATATGATTCAGTAAAACACCAATAGTCGGAGTAACAGAAAATTGTTCGTTGACATTGTAACGTAAACCAAGATGAAAACCCCACCATCCCCAGCCGCCCCCAACGTCGTCATAATAATCTTCAAGCATATCTTTGTAATCAGAGCTAATAACTACCTCGGTACCTATATCGACCTGTAATTTCTTAGCCTCAGCGTCATTTGCAAAAGCAATACAGAACAGCATTACAAATGTCACGATTAACGAGATCTTCGGATTTATCCTCATTGCCTGCTCTGCCTCTTTTTGTAGAGATTCATGCTGCAACAAGCATTTAACATAGCCCCGCTCTCGAGCTCTTTTGCTCAAGAAGCTGAGTAAACATCCCATAATGGCCTCCTTTTTTAGTTTTTTTGTTTGGCGTCCCCTTCAATAAATCCTGTTGGCACTATAATTGCAGAATCTGTTATGAGTCAAAAGGTGGGTGTACGTGTGTAGTAACACAACTATCACATAATATATATTATACAACAAGCGACGATCAAATACGATGTTTTTAACTGTCTTTCCGGTGAGGCATTTTCTTCAATCTTTAATAGAAGAGGGTAATGATGAGGGAAGCAAATGTGAAACAAAATTTTTTGCTTGTTGTGGGTATTGTGTTTATAATTATTGGTTTTTCAATTTTTGTTTCTGGACAGAATAATGCTGATAAATCATTGAAAAATTTACCATCTTTCATTCATAATAAACAAATTCGATGATGTGGGGTTTTGTTAGGTGACAAGCAAAAAAATCCCGAAATTGAGTCGTTTTATAGGGGTTAAAGACAATGGTAATGCTATATTAGGATGTCTTCCTGGTATGGCTATCGGTGGTTTTATTGGTTTCACTCGTAAGAATTCTATGCCATTGGCAGAATGGAAAAAAATATTCAAATGCAACATCGAAGCCTGTATTAGTAATAATTATCTTTTCATGTGTACTCTTTTTCTTCAATGGTTGTAGCACTTCTTATCAAAATACTATGAATAAAGAAAAGCCCGAAACATTCCAAGATTCTTGGAACAGGGCTGTAATGCAACAGCAAATACGTAATGCAATATGGGGACGACCTAAATATTATGTCAAATAGCGAATATTGAAGTTTTTGCTTATTCCCTATCTCAAAGGAGCAGAGCGTATACAGAGGTTTCCCCCCTAATATGTTGACTTGCCGTGTTGAACGGAATGGCCCTGTTTTATTCTCCTTTTTTAGTGCACTTGGTCTTGGGCAAGCTGCACCGCGCGAAAAGGTTGAAAGGCGTTCGTTCCATGTAGCATCATTGCTGGATATTGCAAGAACAAAAGTTGCTGTCATTCAAAAACGAACCGAGGCAAAAGACTATCAGAACATTGACGCATTGGATTGGCCTGCCGGACGTGTCGTATATGGTCACAGTTTCAATCCTTTGATTTCCTTAAAGGCCTTATCCTTTTTTGATTATCTTCCAGGCTTGCCCGAAGATGTGCGCAAGCGCTTACTTTCAGCTGTTGAGATTGTCGATCCTACCAATCTGCCGGTGTTAACACCCTATGCCCAGCGGAAGGATGAAAACGGATATATGCCATGAAATCTTTACCTGTTACGTCTGAAACTTTGAATGTGGCTCGCCGCGTCGTTTGGTTCATGGAACCAGAGGAAGCGCTTGCCGATCCGGTGCATTTCCTCGCGTATGCGATGACATACGGCACCGTAGAATATCTAAAAGCTCTGAAAGGCATAGTGGTATGGGATCCGATGAATTCCATGAGGTTTTAGAAAACGCTCCTCCCGGCATTTTTGACAGACGTTCTTGGGCCTACTGGAACCTGACAACCAGCTCTTTCCTTACCAACCTGTTTCAACTCCCAGCCTGTAGACAACCAGATGAAATGTCCTCTCAACAAAAAAGCATGACTGTCGAAGAGGCAGTCATGCTTTTTGACCTATCGTACCGTTTAAAAGGTGTGACGGTGAGTGCGAAGAAATCGTTACAAAACTTTGCTTGGACATCAAAGCCGGGCTATTGATACGGCATTCATCGAACGGTTATGGTGTGAAGCGTTAAATATGAGTACATTATTCTCGTCCTGTCAACCTATGGACTTGGGCTAAAGACCTGTAGACCTGGATGGCATGCTTTCTTAGCGGGAGCTTCGTTTGTTTGCCTTGGATATAAACACGATCACTATGAAAATGAAAAAACCGTTTACCGGTATCGCAGCGTTCATAATCGTTCTGTTGACCATGCCTCTGGGACATGCAGCAATGATCCTTATGGAAAAGAACCTGGGTCTCGAAAACGTCTATCTTGCTGCGGTGATCCTTGGCTTGATCGGTGTCGGGCTGCTTCTGGCTGGCATGACTATGGCTAAAGCACTGCCGGCAACGTTTCTTGGCTTGTTTGGCGCTCTGTTTGTCTGGACAGGCTGGATAGAGTTCGGCTTTTCCTACTATGCCAATAGAACAGGTGTCGAGTCGCTGATGGAAAACGGTGAAATAATCACCAAAGCCGAATACCTTATCATGCCATCATCGCTGGGTTTTTTTGCCGTTATCATGCTCTATTATCTCTTTGGTGTGCGTACAGGATGCCGTTTTTTTCTGTGGCTGCAGAAAACATTCAGGATCGAAAAAATGACCGACTTTGCAAAATCGACCCGAAACACGGCAATGGTCACATTTATGGAATTCAATATCCTTTTATGGGCATTTTATCTTCTTCTGCTGCTTGCTTACGATCAGAATTTTGCAGGCGACAGACACCCGGTCACATATTTCATAGCATTTGCTTCTGCTCTATGGTCACTCATTCTTTTTTTTAAACTCATTAAAATAAACCAGTTAGCCTATGCTATCCGTTATGCTATCCCGACGGTGATCATTTTCTGGAATTTTATCGAGATCCTTGGCCGCTGGAACCTCTTCACAGAAATATGGATCGAACCGTCAAATTATGTCATTGAAATCGTACTCATGGTCATTGTGCTCGTGGTTTTGACCATTACTGTACTGTTTGGCGAGAAAAACGCGCCTGAAAAGCAACAGGCCTAGCTCTTAAAACATGCTCATGGCCTGAACGACGCTATCCGGATTCACCGATAAGCCTTCAGGATGAATATACGAGCACGAATTCAACACTATTCTGATTTCGTTATGATTTCATAACGATATCAAAAACACTTTCCTTTCATCCTAAACCCTCACACGAATCACTCTGCAGACAGCTCTCTTCTTCAGGTTGCAAATCAGTCTCATTCTTTTTCAATACAGACGTATTTCGGGCATTCTTCCAGCTTATCATGAATGAATTATTCAGGAATAATCCCGTTACATCGTTTTCAATGAAACAGTATGGACGTAACGGGATGCCAGAAAACAATCGTAAGAAGCGCCGTTAATACAGGACGAATAACGTTTTGCCATGTCCGGTTTTTTTCGGAATAAATGGTATACGCGTGATTGATAGCTGAGAGGATAAGGAAGAGGCAGAAGACAAGCACAAGGGCTATGTTTGCATAGCTATTCCACCAATAAATATATGCAATAAAAGCAATTAAGGTTATCGAAAGAAACCAGAAGGCGTTTTGTCGCTGGTAGTTGCTTCCCTTCTCGAATCCCTTTTCCTGAGCCGCTTTTTCAGAGAAAAACAATCCTTCAATTCCCGATAACCCTGCAACTGAACCGATAAACCATGGCGTCATTATTCGAAGGATTTCTTCGGGCGTATTTCCAAAATAGTAAGCAAGAAACACACCGAGGCCGCAGCCGATGAATCGCAATATCTCAAGCAGTTTTATCATGATAGCGGGGGTTTTGTTTTCTGTAATTATATGACAGAGACCCAAAAAAAGCATGGCCGTCAACAGACAACCATGCTTTTCATCAGGATAAAACGACTCAGGTAAAGGCGTTTACTTCTTATCAGGCACTTCCCTCTCGTCTTCTACTGCGTAGTTGATGAGGTAATCGTACAGCCTGATCAGCCTGGAGTTCTGCTCGTTCTGGTCTATCCAGTGTCCGATCATGCCGATAGTACGTGCGAGCACGAAGAACCCGTTGAGCGACTGGATCGGGAATCCGAGGTCCATCAGGATCGCGCCCATGGTACCGTCGACGTTCAGGATAAGGTTATCCTTCTTGGCCGTCGTCACTTTTTCGACTTCCATTGCAAAGTCAAGACAAGGCGTATGCAGCGAGGTCTCGTTCTTCACATAGGAAATCAGGTATTTGACTCGTTTGTCAGGGTTTTTCAGGCTCTTGACGCGGTGGCCGATACCCGGTACAGGACCGACATTTTTCTTCATCCAGGCAAGAAAGCCGGGTATGTCGTTCGGAAAGTCCTTCACACCCATCTGGAAATACTTGCCTGCATTGGTAACAGCACCTCCAAAACGAGGGCCGATCATAGTCATACCTGCTGAAACAGCCTGGGGCATGTCTATTCCTGCACAGGCACCGAGAATGGCACCGTAGGCCCCCGAAACAGCCGGACCGTGGTCGGCGGAAATCATGATGATGCGCTTGATGATCTCTGACTCTTCACGTGTCGGAAGTTTCTTGTTCCAGAGCAGACCGATAACATCTTCCATGCCATAGCCTTTCTCACAGAGTTCCGAAGCAGCATAGCCCCTGTATCGGGGTTCTTCACCGCGGTCATCGGAAACTGTGGTGCGAATAAGCGGTTCGACGACAACCTCGCCTTTCTTGATGATCTTCTGCACCTTGGGCGGAAGATCGGGCAGCAGTTCGTCTGCAATCGGTTCTTCAGGGGCAATAGTACCATCGGTGAGAAGTTCGTCATAAACCTGTTTGATAGCCTTGCTCAGGCCGCCGAAGGTATCCGGAACAACTGCACCGGCCTCGCGGAGAATATTCATTTTGGAACGGGCAGATCCTGCACCTTTCTTGCCTTCCTTGGCACCGGCATGGCCGAATTTCATACCCTGCGGCAGCACTTCCTGGCAGGTTCCACCGATAGCAGCGATAACCCTGATACGACGCTTTTCTGCAGCCAGCCAGCCAGCGGCTTCTTCTTCGAGCGATCCGCCTACTTCGCCGATAATGACGACTGCTTTCGTTTCAGGATCTTTTTCGAACATTTCGAGATATGTAACAAAATCGGTGCCGGGATAGGCGTCACCACCGACGGCGACTGCCGATGTCACACCGTTTCCGTTCTGGGCGCAAAGCCACATCGCTTCGTTGGAAAGACCGCCCGACTTGGTAAGAACACCGAACGAGCCCGGCCTGTACAGGTTACAAAGCTTGAGGTTTTTGTATTCGCCGCCGATAACGCCGAGACGACACTTGCCTGCCGACATGATACCGATGGAGGAAGGTCCGTTGAGGATCTTTCCTTTGCTCTCTGCAAGAATACGAAGTTTCTTGGCATCTTTTTCCGGCACACCTTCAGTAATGACCGAAACAAGATTTATGTTTTCAGATTGAAGAGCGTCCTCTGTCGCTTTTGTTGCGCGTGATGCTCCAAGATAGACAAGAGCGGTGTTGATCTGAGGATTTTCGGCAAGTGCCTGTTCAAGTGTAGAGTATACCTTGATGTTTTTCAGTTCGCCGCCAAGGAATATTTCTTTCTGCTGACCCTCTTCCGGCGGATAGACAAATGCCTGTACAGTAAGGGGACGTTTGACGAGAAAGTCGAATTCGGCCATTTTCCTTGCCGCGTTCACGCCGGCTGCACCACCAATGATAACAGCGCGTGTCTCTTTATTGATTACAATGCTCACAGTTATTATCCGGTTTAATTGGTTATATATTCAATACTTGTTATTGCAATACCGCCTCTCAGGAATTGAGGGCAAGATCAACGATATCGGTCATAGGCATATTTCTGTCGTAAACATGAATGTCGAAACCTTCGTCCTTGAGCTTGCTGATTGCAGCAAGGCCTTCAGCCTCGTTCGGTCCGCCGCGGCGAACCCAGATCTTGACGCCTTTGAGGAAACCGTTTGCCTTGCTTTCACGAAGACCGTTGATGATCCCCCCGAAGGTAGCCTTGACATCGGTGAAGTTTGCAATAGCACCGCCGACAATGATGTGTTTGATATTGGGAAGCTGCGCAAGCGTTTCGGTCAGCGCTTCTACAGCCCAGTCCGGAGGTGCGCCGGAATATTCAGCATAGTTTGCGATCGTACCGCCTCGGGCGACAACTGCGTCAGCATAGAACACCGAAGCACCTCCGCCTGCCGTCAGAAGAGCGACTTCCCCACCGGGAACTTCGACGAATTTGACCGATCCCTTGATCCTCGAATCAAGATCCATCATCTGCTGCTCGGCATCGGTGTAAGGACGTCCGATCTCCGAAACAGGTTTGAAATCCCAGTCAGGGTGGCGGAACCTTGCGTCCCAGTCGACGTTCATGACAGCGTCGAGTGCAGCAAAACGCATATCGCTTTTACGAATGACAAGCGGATTGATCTCGATGGACTGTGCATCTTCGTTGTCGAAACAGAGAACCAGCCTGGAAGCGATCTTGCCGACACGCTGGGCAATTTCACCTTCAAAACCGGCTTCTTCGGCCAATGCCGTCAATTCTTCAATCGAAGGATGCTTTTCAACGGGAATCTGAACACGTCTGACCGTATCCCAGTTGTCTTCAATGTCAACACCACCGTGTTTGGAGACAAGAAGTTCAGCTCCATCCTTGTTACCGGCAATAGACATGTAAAATTCTGCGTCATGATCAAGCATTTCTGCAACAATGACCTGCCGGACCTCTGCGGTGCCAACCTTTTTTCCAATCATTTCACGAGCAGCTTCCACAGCCTCGTCAAGGTTGAGTCCGAGCTTGACGAGCCCCAGCTTGAACCTTCCGCCGATCGCCTCGTGAGCCTTCACGACAAGCTTTGATTCCCTCAGCCATTTGTTTGCTTCACCCAGCTGAGCAAGTCTGTCCGGATCCATGACAACAACATAGTTCGGCACCGGAATGCCCCACTTGTCGAAAAACTTCATAGCCGAACCTTCGAGTATCTTTGCCATTCTATTCGTATTTTTGTGATTAACGGTACGAAAACGAGATATTAAAAACGCGCAAAGTTTAAATATAGCTATATTTCCTGATGTTTCAAGCATTTTTGTCGTCCTGACGAACAATCTCGTGTCTTTTAGAGCCCGCAAACAGGCAGCTCTACATTTATGTGGTTTTCCCTTTAAATACAGGCGCCGCCACACGATTTTCATCAATAAACCATACTGACAAATACCGTATCATGGACACTTTCATTTACTGGTGGCAGACTCTTCCTTCACGGATGGATCCGGTTATTTTCACAGTCGGCAATTTTCCTGTCCGCTGGTATGGTATGATGTATATTGTCGCCTTCGGTATTGTCTACCTTGTCACCAGTTACAGGATCAAAAGTGAAAAGCTTCCCTATACGAACACCTTTGTCGGCGATCTGCTGACATGGGCAATACTGGGTGTTCTCCTTGGAGGCAGGTTCGGCTATCTGCTGTTTTACAGTTTTCCCGAATTCATCTCCAATCCTCTTGGCGCATTCATTCCATTCAGCTTTACCGGGGGGAGTTGCAGCTTTTCCGGAATATCGGGCATGTCCTACCATGGAGGCGCCATAGGCGTCATGCTCGCAGTATGGCTCTATACGAAAAGCCAGCAGAAACCGTTCCTGAAGACAATCGACCTGTTCATCGTCGCCATACCTCTCGGCTACACGTTCGGCCGCCTTGGCAATTTCATCAACGGCGAGCTGTACGGCCGGATCACCACGGCACCGATCGGCATGTTTTTTCCCATGGCTCCCGGTGATTCGCTGCGACACCCATCACAGCTTTACGAAGCATTTTTCGAAGGAATATTTCTCTTCGCCATCCTGTGGATGATCCGCAAAAAAGTTCCCTTCCCGGGCTTTCTGTCGGGGATATATCTCCTGGGTTACGGCATTGTCCGATTCTTTATAGAGTTCTACCGCGAACCGGATGCTCATCTGGGATTTGTTTTTATGCAGTTATCCATGGGCCAGCTACTCTGCCTAGCCATGATAGCGGCAGGTATAGCGGTGATGATGGTCGGTAAGGGGACAGGGGCTCGTGAATCGTGAATCGTGAATCGTGAATCGTGGTAAGATATGTCTTTTCACCATTTACGATTTACAATTCACCATTCACGACCTCATTTCTCCCCCAAGAGCAGCTCTTCTCCTTTGCCGAAACAGCGCTTTCTGACGATGAGGATGGTGATGATGGAGGTCGTTGCGGTTGAACCGACCAGCATGAGCATGATGATGATCTGGTAGCGGATCGCCTGCAGGGGATCAGCTCCGGCAAGGATTTGCCCGGACATCATACCGGGAATAAACACCAGCCCGACTCCCATCATGGCGTTGATCGATGGGATCATCCCTGCCGAGACAGCGTTGCGGAACATTTCCGAACTTGCCTCCCTGTAGTTCGCTCCGAGGCAGAGTCTTGTCTCGATCAGCCCTTTCTGCTGTCTCATCTCCCTGAAAAGGCGTTCGAGGGCGATGGCAAGAGCAGACATCGAATTACCGATAACCATGCCGCCTATCGGCAGAAAATATCGCGGTTCCCACCAGGGCGCCACACCGATTATCAACCCGGTAACAAAAACAGCAGTTATAAAATAGCTTACGAACATCGTCAGGAATGTCGGCAGCATATACGGGACATCTTTTTCCCTGACTCTTCCCCGAATGATAAAGGATGCAGATATCGCCATAATCACGAAAATCCCCACTGTCAGCCAGAGATTTTCGATACTGAATATGAACGTCAGGACATAGCCCATTAGAAAAAGCTGGGCAAATGTCCTTACCGTCCCGATGCTTATATCCTTGTTGAGACCGAGATGATAGACAAACGACGCTATTTGTGCTACCAGGATAAACAGGAGCGCCAGGAGAAGCTGCCAGAAACTTATTTCGACAACCGGGCTCATAGGCTTCTGAGTTTCATGTTTTCAACGCTATAGACCACCGGTTTGACTCGAGCGGGAACAAATGTGCCGTGAGTCACCATGACAACGGTTTTCGCTCTGGAAGCATTGAGTTCTTCGATAATTGAAAAGACCATGGCACTACTTTCCGCATCCAGGGCGGAGGTCGGTTCGTCGAGAAGCAGGATCTCAGGTTCGAGCAGTAAAGCCCGCATGAGAGCCAGTCGCTGCTGTTGTCCGACAGAGAGTTTTTTTGCCTGGTACCGAAGGCTTACATCACTCAGATAAAAAGCTTCGAGCATTTCCGAAAGCTGTTTTTCAGACGGCTTTTCCAGATCGCTGTTCGCTCTGAATGAAAAGGGAAAGACCAGGTTTTCTTCAACGGAACCTTCGATCATCGACGGGATCTGGGGAACATAGATAATGAAGCGGCGAAGTTCTGACGGGCAATACGTTTCAATGGCTTTACCCTTGAAAAGGATTCTGCCGCTATTGTATGCTTCGAGCCTGCAGAAAAGACGCAAAAGGGTGGATTTTCCCGATCCGGATACACCCGTTACAAGAACAAACTCCCCCTCTCTGACGACAAGATCAAGTTCGTTGAACACGGGTCGGCTCGCATAAGCATAAGAAAAACCGAGCGCTTCTGTTTCCAGGATAGCAGCCATGCAGTGTTCTTCTTGAAATAGAGTATCATCGGGAACAGGCAAAACAGCCCTGTTTTGAACCTCCGCGAACAAGATACTCAAAAAAGATATGTATGTATAAACCGTTTGCCCGGGACTTGAAGCCGGACGGTAATCGTGACATATTTTTACCTAAATTAATCGTTTAAACAAATGCTCAATCATGTAACTTTATTGAAATAAAGTCTTTTATAATGCACTCGTCATTGGATTTTCCTTCATCTGTCGGGTGGAAAAAAAAATGGAGCAAAAGCCGCATTTGTTGAAACGATCATTCAGGTATCAGAGATTTCAACATCCTCTTGTAATTGTAAAACTTATGAAAGTACCAGCAGAAAAACTCGGCTCATTTTTTCTCGGCAGGGAGTTCGATATATCAACCGGTAAGACACTCGACATACCTTTGCACTATGACGCCCGCGATCTGACCACTCATGCCGTGTGTGTCGGCATGACCGGAAGCGGCAAAACCGGCCTCTGCGTCGGTTTGCTCGAAGAAGCAGCGTTAGACAACGTGCCGACGATCATGATCGATCCGAAAGGAGACATCACCAACCTGCTCCTGCAGTTTCCCGACCTTGCCACCAATGATTTTAAACCGTGGATCAATCCCGATGATGCCAGGCGAAAAGACATGACCCTTGAAGAATACGCAGAGGCAACAGCGCAAAAATGGAAAAATGGTCTTGCAGAATGCGGAATTGATTCAGAACGCATGAGGGCTCTCAGTGAGGCTGCTGAATATACCATCTACACCCCCGGTTCGAACGCCGGTGTCCAGCTAAACATTCTTGGGAGTCTCGCTGCACCCCGACTCGATTTTACTGCCGATCGGGAGGCCGTTCTCGAACGTATCAACGGTACAGTCAACGCACTGCTCGGTCTTGCCGGCATCGATGCCGACAGGATGAAAAGCCGCGAGGCCATTCTGCTTTCGGGGATTTTCGAGCATTTCTGGAAAGAAGGCAGGAACCTCGATCTCGGGACGCTCATCCTGTCGATACAGAACCCGCCTATGCGCCAGATGGGCGTCTTCGACATTGAGACTTTTTTTCCGCAGCAGGACCGTTTTGAACTCTCCCTCCTTTTCAACAACCTGCTGGCGTCTCCGGGATTTCAGGGCTGGCTCGAAGGCGATCCGCTGGATATTGAATCCCTGCTGTATAACGGAAAAGGAAAACCGCGGCAAAGCATTTTCTACCTCGCCCATCTCTCCGAAAGCGAAAGGATGTTTTTTGTCACCCTGCTTCTCGAAAATATCCTTACATGGACACGATCACAGCCGGGAACAACAAGCCTCAGGGCTCTGCTATATTTTGATGAGGTCTTCGGCTTTCTTCCGCCTGTTGCAGAACCGCCCTCGAAGCGCCCCTTGATGACAATGCTCAAACAGGCACGTGCTTTTGGTGTCGGCTGCGTTCTCGTAACCCAGAATCCCGTTGACATCGATTACAAGGGGCTTACCAATGCAGGAACATGGTTTATCGGCAAACTTCAGGCCGAAAGAGACAAGACCCGTGTTCTTGAAGGCCTGAAAAATGCAATATCCGAGGCTGGTGGCAGTTCCTCCGCCATCGATTACGATGAGATCGTCACCCGGCTCGGAAGCCGTGTATTTCTGATGCACAACGTCCACGAAAAGAACCCTGTCGTGTTTCATACCCGCTGGGCAATGAGCTATCTCAGAGGCCCTTTGACAAAACCGCAGGTAAAGGTTTTGATGGAGGCTCGAACCAAACGGGCAGCATCCCTTGAAACCGATAAGACTCCGGCCATCTCCGATCAACTCAAAAAAGAAACGTCCCGGCCTGCAGTAACCGATCCCCTGAAAGAGGGTTATCTTCAGAGCCCGCCTTCACTCGAGCCTTCTATATCACAGGTCTTCCTGCCTCTCTTGCTCAACCGCGACGAAGCACTTCGATCGATTGAAGGTTCAAACACCATTTCAACTGCCGTATCACTTGTTTACCGTCCTGCACTTCTTGGTCTTGCCGATGTCCACTTTGTCGATAAACGGAGAGGCATTACCGACAAATCCGAAAAGAACTACCTTCTCTTTCTGTCAGATGCCGCAACCACTCCCGACTGGGACGATGCAGAAGAACTGGATATCGGGATCACAAGCCTTGAACGCGAACCTGTCAGCGACAGCCACAGCCCGCTTTTCGCTCCTGTATCAGCAACTGTAAATTCTAAAAATAAAATCAGATCACTTTCCCGGGCATTTGAAGACTGGCTTTACTACAATGCAAGATCCTCTGTGGCCGTTCATGACGACCTGAACCTGTTCCAGCACCCCGCAGAAGCCGAGAAAGAGTTCATGATCCGGATCTCACACACTGCACGCGAAGAACGCGATCGGAAGATCGGCACCCTTGAAAAAAAATTCGAAATTCGAATCGATCGCCTCGAAAAGAAACTGCGCAAGGAACAGAGGGAACTTGCCGAAGACGAAATGGAACACGAAAACCGGAAGCGGCAGGAACTTGCGAGTATCGGAGAGACCGTTCTCGGTTTTTTCATGGGACGTCGAAGCACTTCGAGAATAGGGACGGCCCTGAACAAACGCCGTATGACGGCAAAGGCAAAAGCAGATATCGAGGAGTCGCTCGAGGAAATCGATGATCTCGAAAAGGATATCAGAGAACTTGAGGAAGAACTGGAAGCTGAAGCTGAAACGATCACGTCGCATTGGGAAAATGCTGCTGATTCCATACGATATCAGGAACTGTCGCCGCGCAGAACCGATATCTCCCTGCATTCAGTCAGCATTGCGTGGCTTCCTTTCTGGGAATGCACTACCGAAAATGGAGCCGTTCAGAAAAAAACCGTTGTCGAGGCGTTCAGGAAGTAGCCAGTAGCCAGTAGCCAGTAGCCAGTAGCCAGTAGCCAGTAAGAAGATATCTGGTTTAGACTCTTTATACAATCCTGAATTGAGCGATTGTCACAATGTTATTTTGCCCTCCCTGACCTTTATAACATCCGGATGACTCACTCACGCTGCATGGTCTTCACCAATCGTTCGGTATCGAACCCCCTTTCCCTGAGCTTTTCGACAATACTGCTGTATAAGCTGTCATCCAGATATGGTGTACGGCTCAATATCCAGAGACTTCTCATCGTAGGGCCGGAAACAACCGCCCAGGAATAATCTTCAGCAAGATCCACAATCCAGTAGTCCCCTTTGATAAATCTGAAAAAGCGCACCGTAAGCTTTGCGCCACCGGTATCAGGAACAACGAAGGCTTTTGCCCTTATGGATTTTTCACGGCCTTTCCTCCGGCAGGAGTTTCTGACATCAACATAACCGGCGCTGTTGAGCGTGTATTCGGCTTTTATCTTAACACATTTTCGTTCCTCCTTTGGAGCGAACGACGCAATCTCGTACCAGGTACCGCAATACCGGCCGACATCTACCGATGGGACGGTTTCCGGCTCCCGGGCAGGACTTTTTTTGCGGGAATATTTTTTGGACATAACGGTGTATTTCTTTTTAATATAAGTGAATGCGTCTTCTTTTAAGGCCTTGAACCACCAGACCGGTTCATATCACAGACAGTTTTTCCTGTAATCGATATCACCCGTCATATGCCGAGAACACATGACACTATCTCAGCAGGTTCGTACGGTTGTAAACAACCTGGCCTTGTAATTCGCTCCGCTGAACATGCCGATATCGACAACTGCTGTGAACTGCTTGCAATGCTGTTTGCAAAAGAACATGAGTTCACCTCCGAGAAGGAACGACAAAGACGGGGACTCGGCATGATCCTCGACAATCCGTCTACCGGCATCGTCATCGTATGCGAAGACACATCAAACCACTCCATACCGGCGATGACCGTGCTGCTCTTCACGGTCAGTACGGCACTGGGCAAAAAGGTGGCCATTCTCGAAGATATGATCGTCGATCCATCCTGCCGATCGCTCGGGATAGGCAGCGCTATGCTGCGCTACGCCCTCGACCTTGCAGAAAAAAAAGGACTGGGCCGCATCACCCTTCTGACCGATGGCGACAACAGGAGGGCTCACGAGTTTTACCGGAAAAACGGTTTTACCCGCTCCGATATGACCGTATTCAGAAAGATTCTTGACTGACAATGAACTTTTTAGAGGTTAAAATCTTTTACATCACTGTCTTGTGAAAAAAGATGAACCATGATTACCCACCGGTTTCGGCGGGTGTTCTTTACACAAATTACTCTCGTAAACATCAAGAAAAGGAGAATCAGCCATGGATAAATGGAAATGCGAACCATGCGGTTATGTCTACGATCCGGACTACGGTGATCCTGACAGCGGCATAGAACCCGGAACGCCTTTTGAGGACATTCCCGATGACTGGGTGTGCCCGGTATGCGGCGTAGACAAAAGTTTCTTTGTCAAGGACGAAGAATAAACTGCCCTGCGGATCATTTTCTCCACAGCAAAAGCGGCCTCGTCAATCTTGATGAAGCCGCTTTTCCTGCTTACAGACTACCCCCTTCTCACCTGAATTGAGCGATTGTTGAGCCCCGTGAAATCAAGATCGTATATTTCACAGGGTCGGCATTTCCCGACTTGTCGGGATTTCAAAAAATGCGGCTCTTTATCAGTTTTCACACTCACCCGACAGGTGATGGATAATCCTTTTACAAACACAGCATAACAGA
>JANQHB010000047.1 GCA_028277225.1 Chlorobium sp. | reverse complement strand
AGATTACAGAGAACAGGGCATCACCAACGTGCTTGCCCTGCGCGGCGATCTTCCGCCGGGTACCCTCAGCTATGAAGACGCGACAAAAGATTTCCGTCATGCCATGGACCTTGTCCGCTTCATCTCCGATAACTTCCCCGAAATAGGAATCGGGGTAGCAGGATTCCCCGAAGGTCACCCTCAGACACCGAACAGGCTGAAGGAAATCGAGTATCTCAAGGAAAAAATCGATCAGGGAGCGGACTACATTGTCACACAGCTGTTTTTCGACAACAGGGATTTCTACGACTTTGTGGGAAGATGTTCGCTTGCCGGTATCGATGTACCCATTATTCCCGGTATCATGCCGGTAACGACCAGAAAAGGGCTGATCAGGATGTCAGAGCTTGCGCTGGGAGCACGCATCCCTGCCCCGCTGCTGAAACAGGTTCTTGAAGCTGCAGACGATAGCGAAGTAGCAAAAATCGGTATCGCATGGGCAACCGAACAGGTAAAGAACCTGATCGACAACCACATCAAGGGCATTCATTTCTATACCCTCAACAACGCCGAAGCAACCCGCACGATATTTCAGAACATTTCAATGAGTGGAACGGCTGGGTAATGAAGTAGGCAGTGCTGAGTGCTGAGTTCTCAGTTCTCAGTTCTCAGTTCTCAGTGAAGAAGATAACGGATTGAATGACCTGTGGGGCGAAAAGTCTTTCGCCTCTCTTCCCACTACCTAATACCCACTACCCAACACCTGATATCAAACAACTCAACAATCCTCACTCCATCTCGTTCTGGATGAGCTGTTCATACGTATCCCGCCTGCGTATAAGCTTCGCGGTTTCCCCATCAACCATCACCTCGGCCGGTCGGAGCCTGCCGTTGTAGTTGCTGCTCATCACGGCGCTGTAGGCACCCGCTGACAACACGGCAAGGAGGTCTCCCTCTCCAACACTGTCCACGGTCCTCTCTCTGGCAAAAAAATCACCTGACTCGCAAACAGGCCCCACAATATCGGCGACAATCGTCTCGTCTTGCTGACGTACGGCCAGGATCTCATGATGCGACTGATAGAGCGCCGGACGGATGAGATCGGTCATTCCGGCGTCAACAATGACAAATTCCTTACCGGCATGATTATGTTTTCTGTACAGTACCCTGGTAAGGAGGATCGTCGAATTGGCTGTCAGGAACCTGCCGGGCTCGAAAATGATGGTCGCTCCGGCTGTTTCAAGCTGCGGAATCAGCTTTTCAGCAAAATGTTCGATCGGTGTTGCAGGTTTCTGCGGATCGTACGTCACCGGAAAACCGCCGCCGATATCGAAATACCGAATATCGAATCCGGCAGAACGAGCCGTGGCGAGAACGTCGAGAAGCATTTCAAGTGCTGCATGATAAAATCCAGCATCAAATATCTGAGAACCGATATGCATATCGAGACAGTTCAACTCGACATGCTCGAGTTGCCTCAACACGTCGAACACATTACCCAGATCAGCTTCTTCTATGCCGAATTTTTCCTTGCTGTCACCGGTTGTGATATAGGGATGGGTTTCAGCCGTCACATTCGGATTGACTCGAATCCCTACAGAGACCTTGCGTCCGAGACGTCCGGCAATCATATCGATCAACCGCAATTCAGATAAAGACTCAGCTTTGAGCAGAAGGATACCGGATGCAATGGCATACTCTATATCTGCCTGACTCTTGCCTACTCCGGCCATGATGATTTTGCCTGGATCGACCCTGGCCTGAAGAGCCCTGTAGAGTTCTCCTCCTGAATTAACATCGCATCCGCACCCCTCTTCGGCAAGTGTACGAATGACATGAACGTTAAAATTGGCCTTGACCGAATAACAGGTAAAATGCTGCAGACCGGCAAACGCATCCTCGAATCTTCTGTACTGATTCAGAAGACTGTTGCGGCTGGTTACAAAAAGCGGTGTGCCGTATTCTTCTGCCAGCGAAACGAGAGAAATATTTTCGCAGCAAAGCACACCGTCACGGCAGGGAAATAAAGTACTGTCTAACACGATCTGGTTATTCCTGTTTTCAAAAAACGATATCCTGTCTCCGGATACCACTGCTGATCACTCAGTAAACAAGCCCAAGTATAGCGGTTATCGTGCAAGCAAGCAAATACCGTTATGCATGGCCCATATTGCCTTTGTAAATCAGAGCCAAACACTTATATTGTAAGCTCGTCATAAATAACAATTTTTCAGATACGATGGCAAAAAAAGAAAACAGGATTATCATAACCCTTGAGTGTACGGAAGCAAGAAAAGAGGGGGCATCACCGTCGAGGTATACGACGACCAAGAACAAAAAGAACAACACGGAGCGCCTTGTTCTGAAAAAATATAACCCGAACCTCAAAAGACATACGCCGCACAAGGAAATCAAGTAAGCTGATTTTTGGCAAAATCCACAAAATGATTTATTTAATATTTATGTGGTTTGCCATGCTCTCTTGCCCGAATGGCGGAATTGGTAGACGCACTCGTTTCAGGGGCGAGCGCCGCAAGGTGTAGGAGTTCGAATCTCCTTTCGGGCACTGAAAAAAGCTGAAAAGACTGACTATGCTCAAGACGGTACCTGGAGATAACAACATTACTTCTTCTGTGACCTTATCATACCCTGTCAAGCAGATAGAATGCACCCTCTCAGCGGGGTGCATTTTTATTTTTCCATAATACTTAAATATGAGCTGTAGTGGATCATACAAAAATCAATCTGATCGTTCGCCTGCAACATCTCGACAACAAGATAGAAAAACTTGAAAGCCTTCAGAAAGGGCTGCCCGAGGAAATTTCGGCTCTTGAGGATGATATAGCATTTACGTCCCGTCAGATTGACATCCGGGAAAAAGCTGCCGCGGAAAGAGAAAAAAACCGCCAAAGCTATAACGAGACAATTGACAACTGCCGTTCGAAGATCAAAAGCTTCAAGGAAAAGCAGACTCTTGCAAGAAACAACAAGGAATACGATGCTCTGTCCAAACAGATTGAATACGAAGAAAAAGAGATCGCCCAGGCTGAAATCCGTCTTCAGGATATCCGGCAGCATGAAGAGAAAATACAGGAAATGCAGGAACAGGGACGGCAGCTGATCGAAGAGAACCGGTATGACGAGATATCTGAAGAGATGATGCCTGACGATATTCTTGCCCAGCAGTTGAAAGACCTCACGTCACAGGTCGAACAAAAAAAAGAAGAACTTCAGAGCATCATAGTCGAAACATCAGAAGAAGTCAGCACGCTGAAAAATCAGATCGAAGATCAGAGAAAAATCGTCGAAAAGGATGCCAAACGCCTTCTTTCAAAATACGATCACCTGAAACGAGGCAGGATCCGCGATGCGCTTGTCAAACTTCACCGGCAAGCCTGTTCAGGTTGCAATACCAGGGTTCCGACCAACCGCCACACCATCATTGTGCAGGGAGGATTCTACCTTTGCGAATCCTGCGGGCGTATCGTTGTTCATGAAAAACTTTTCGATGAAGCGAAGGCTGAGGACGCATAGATGATGCCGACCTTCACTGCTGAAACCAAGCCTGTCTGAACGACGGTTCGATCAAAGGCCTGACCACACCGCCCGGTTTCCTGGCGCTTAATGTTTCAGGTATCGGTATTCTGAACGGTAAAGCGTTAAAAATCGTACTTTGTAGAATATTCGATCCGCGTTTTCTGAAACCGGAGCGTGCAGTCGCCGTTTGTCATTGTGGACAGGCGGAGGAAAGTCCGAACATCACAGGACAGGGTGCCGGTCGAGAACTCCGGTTCAAGACCGGGAGCAGTGGTGCAAGCCGACTGTTACAGAGAGTGCAACAGAAAGCATACCGCCCCGGTTTGCCGGGGTAAGGGTGAAAAGGCGGTGTAAGAGACCACCAGGCATGCCAGTGATGGCATGTGCTATGAAAACCTCCCCGATGCAAGGCTGAATAGGGAAACTTTTCCGAAAGGAAGAAGAGTGGTCCGCTCAATTCATGAGTTTCCGGGTGAGCCGCATAAGATAAATGACTGCAGTCTTGCCTCCGGGCAAGGAACAGAATTCGGCTTACAGCTCCGGTTTCAGTTTCTTTTTTTCTCAGGCATCTCAACCCAGTAATTCAAGACGTCTGCACGCTTCATCAAGTACATCGTCATCTTTTGCATAGCAGAAACGTACCAGGTTTTCCCCTCCTCCATCATGATAGAATGATTTTCCGGGGACACATGCAACGTTAGTTTTCTCAAGGATATACATCGCTTTTTCAAGACTCGTCTTTCCACTTATACCGCTTGTATCGGCAAGCACATAGTAAGCGCCCTCAGGAATGGAAGGTTTCATTCCGATGCCATCGAGCACCTTACAAAACCTGTCACGTTTCACTTCGAACTCTTCCGAAAGCCCTCGATAATATCCATCATCAAGCCCTTTAATTCCTTTGGAAATCCCAACCTGGAAAGGTGCTGGGGCACAAACGTAAAAAAGATCATTGAAATAACCGATGGCACTGGCCCACTTTGGATCACAGATCGCATAGCCTATCCTCCATCCTGTAACACTAAAGGTCTTTGAAAATCCTGACACAACGATAGTACGATGGCGCATTCCGTCAAGCATTGCAGGCGACACATGCTGATTGCCGTCGTAAAGAAAATGCTCATAGATTTCATCGGTAAAAACAAAAAGATCGTGCGCTTCAGCAAATGAAGCGATCATGGCAAGTTCTTCTTTTGTATAGACTTTGCCGGTCGGGTTTCCGGGAGTATTGATAATAATGGCTTTCAAGCGGGAGGATACGGCTCGCTCCAGATCATCTGCATCAAACACCCAATCAGGAGAATGAAGAGGTACAAACACAGGTTCTGCTCCGACCGCACGAAGAATACTGACGTGATATCCATAGTATGGTTCAAAAACAATGACTTCATCACCCGGATTCAAAATTGCCTGAAACACACAGTTAAGAGCACCGGTTGCCCCTGCACTCACGATGATTTCGCTCTTTGGATCAACCTCCATCCCGTAAAAACGGCGATATTTATCTGCAATGGCCGCTTTGAGACTGCTGATCCCTGTGAAATGGGTGTAAATGTTGCGCCCGGATTCAATCGCCTCGACGGCACCCGTCCGGACGGCCTTGGGTATCGGGATGTCACAGACGCCCTGTGAAAGGTTGATCCCGTCGTGACGAGCGCATTCAACAGACATCATCCGAATTTCAGACTGCATCGAGCAGTCACACCGATCGCTTAGCGTAAGGCTCATGGAAAACAGTTCCTGATTTCCGGATCGAGCATTTGAGGAAACGCTCAATACGGGTTACTAAAAGAATCTCTTAAAAAAAAAGATACCGATCATCACTGCCGCAACCGCAAATTTTCCGGCGATACCGATAGCCATACCGACCCATGCGCCAAAACCGGCAAGGCCTGCCTGTCGAACCCCTTTTCTGGCCATCAGCTCTCCTGCAACCGCTCCGATGAACGGACCGAGAAGTATACCCGGCAAACCGAAAAACAACCCCACAACTGCACCTGCCGCGGCACCGATAACAGCATTCCTGCCTGCCCCATAGCGGCTTGCACCGAGAGCAGCTGCAAGAAAATCAATCCCGTAACCCAGAAGGCAAAGCAGAAACAAAACAAGAATCGTCCCCTGACCGATATACACAAAATTCTCGGCCCACGCTGCAAGAACAAGACCGGCAAATACCAGTGCCATTCCGGGGAGAGCCGGAAGTATAAGCCCGGTAATCCCTGCAAGAACAAAGAGTACACCAAGAATCAGAAGGAGAAGAGAGCTGTCAGCCATATCATGAAAACAGTTTACAGAATCTATCGAACATTGTGTGTGCCAGAAGCTTCAGATATCGGCTTTTTACGGCCAAATCAGCAAACGTAAGAAGGCTAACATCCGTTTTTGAATAAAGATAAACATCGCGCCATTCAGGTCCGAACTTGTTTTTAAAGGAATAAAGGCCCTCGAAATCGTATGCATACCGTGACATGCCTGCCGTCAGAGCTACAACATGTTCTTCGAAGCTGTGTTTTTCACCCTTGGTGTTGACAAGATGAAAAAATGGAACTTCGCCAAGGCTCCACTCGGCATACCCCTCGTCACGAAGAGTCCTGAAAATTCCGGCCAGCAGCATTTCCATGACCCCTGACGGTGCATTCTCCTGCTTCAGCATGAGTTCAGTGTGGGCCGCATGATTACCCCGTTCCGATACCATTACGGCAGCAAGCCCCCCTGCCGCCCAAGCAAGCCGACTGTTTTATCCGAACAACCCCTGACAAGAAAACCTTCCGGAAAAAGCTTTTCGAGATCCTCTTGTACAGAGGCAAATATGTAACTGTATGGCAAGTCGGCATAGGTAATCCAGGTAATACCGCTCAGAGGCAGGAAAATGTTTCTGTAAACCGGATCGGGCACACTGGATCTTGCCCAGCTTAAAGGAAGCGGCTCTTGTACGGACAATGTAATTGTATCCTTTGCTCGACTATGATCAGTAGCAGCGAAATACTCAGAAAACCTTTTGAATCTCCGAATTTGGCTTTGGTGTATTGATGGATTTCAATCGTGGTCAGTTGAGCCTGACCTCTGTTTTTTCATTTCCAACCATTAACCTTTTGGCATATTTTTCCCCGGCAACAAAACCTTCGATAAAGACCATTTCTCCAAACTCCTCAAGCGTCATGTCCATATCGGTTTTCTGGCCGAGGTAGCTATGCACATTCTTCGTTTCCGTGCACTTGCTTATCCTTCCGATGTATGAAGTCCATGCCGACCTGACCGCCTGCAGCCATAATTGTCTTATCTTCATGGGCGTGTGTTTTTTGATTATTGATAACATCCCTCCAATTGATGCCGCATAAAGAAGTTCAAGCAAACAAGGAGCGGCTCCTCACCAAACCATCTACGCCATCAAAACAAAACTGCATCGGTAAGTTACCAGTACCGGACATTGATAGTGACAGACGAATGGCGAAAGGAATCAGGAAAGCACTTCATACCGGAGTATGAAGTGCTCCCATGAAAAACGGCTTATTTTTTCGAAGTAACTGCTGCCGAGACATCTTGTAGCAGCTGTGTAGCGTTATTAACAACATTCCCGACAAGTTCGGTAGAGGTTTTACTCAACGGCTCCAATACCTCGGTAAAAGCCTTGGCAACACTGGAAACCAATTCAACCTGCATTTGGCCCAGTTTTCCAGCGGTTTCCATAAGATTGTTGATTGCGCTCGTGAACTCATTTGCTGTTTCGTTTGCCATAACTGTTTGTTTTTATTTGAAAAGATCATAATGAGACTGCAAAAAAATCCAAGGGGACACTCATACACATTATCCCATACAGATGCGATGAACTTTGTCAGGAAGCATCCTCACAGGCAGCACGGCAAATAGTCAGCAAAACCTTCCACAAAACACCACAAATCTCACCTCACTTTCACGCAAGCAAATACCTCCCCCCTACCGTGACGCCCAAAACCCAAACGAAATATGGAATATTAACGCTTAAACACTTTAGTAAAAACACTTACAAAAATTAACAATCGAAAAAAATCCGATAAAAAACCACAATTATTATGATTATTATGAATAAAAATAACATAATTTTTGTAAGTTAAAATCCTCTTTGTCACAAGATTCTTTTTGTTCCGGGAACACCCAACTCCCAGAGGTGAAAAGCTTGGAGCATTTATTGCAATTATCACTCCGATAGCAAGGGGCATTTATGATGTTTTTCCGCTGGCAGAACAAACAAACAAAACTCCCTCGATACCGCACATAAAAATTCAGGTTATCGACCGTCAAGATTATGAACCAGCCGGTACCCCAGCGAAAGGAATCGACAGTCAGCAAGCAGAAGAACTGAAACTGAAAACGGAAAACAGTGATTCCGACAAAGGGCTCGAAAACAAAAAAACAGGAGGACGCTGTGGATTTAGTACAGGAAATTGAACCAAGCCCGGTAATCAAGCAAATAATCAACGTGATATGACGATAGCACAATCCAAACTCTTGTTTGAAACGCTCCATTCAGATGCACCATTTCGTGAAAGAGTTCTTTCGTCGAGCAACCTTCTTGAGTGCCTGGTAATAATCGAAGCCAAAGGATTTGATTGCTCAATATCTGAGCTCAAAATGACACTTGACAAATACATTAAAAAAGAAAATCCGGATACTGGATACAATTTCTCCTTGTGGGAAAACAACTTTCCGGAATGAAACCGAAACTGCTTGAGAAGTAATCTGACCAAGAAAAATACCAGTAGTGCTGTTTGCTGGTTCGGAAGTAAACCATACTTACCCAGAGAAGTATCAGAAGTAATCGTCCTTTGGAAAGTTGACTGACATGACGGAAAATACACCGCTTTCCACAGCAACAACAACATCTCACCTCGACAAGAACCTTGAGGAAAAATCACTCGAGAGGCTTGCCGCCAGATATAAATCACGCAAAAAGTGGCTGGTGGTGCAGCCTGTCAGCAATACCAGCATGATGGTTGATTCCGGCAGCGTAAGTATGCCGCTGAATCTGTTGATGGTTGCAACGCTTGCAGGAGAACTTTTCGATGTGAGCTTTATTGACGAGAGAATAGGAGACAAGGTTCCTGAAGATCTGTCACCTTATGATGTTGTTGCAGTAACCTCACGTACCCTGAATGCCTCAAAAGCTTATGCAATAGGGAAAAGGGCAAAAAAACAGGGGAAGACTGTAATTCTGGGTGGCGTACACCCTACCATGCTGCAAGATGAAGCCTTGAAATACTCTACATGCGTTGTCTATGGGGAAATCGAGTCGGTATGGACTGAACTTGCAACGGACCTGATCCTGCAAAAAATGAAACCGGTTTACCGCGCAACAGCACTCAAGCCGATGACTTCAATGCAGGGTCCGGATTTCAGCTATGCCCTGAAAGGCAGAAACAAAAAAAAATACAGCTCACGCATACCTATCCTCGCCACGAAAGGATGCCCCGTCGGTTGTAATTTCTGTACCACCCCGACGATATACGGAAAAAACTACCGTTACCGCAACATTGATTTTGTGCTTGACGAAATGCGCTACCACCAAGACCGTCTTGGCAAAGAAAAGGTCCACTTTTCCTTCATGGATGACAACATCAGCTTCAGGCCCTCCTATTTTACTGATCTCCTTGAAGAAATGGCAAAGCTCGGGGTACGATGGAATGCAAATATCTCAATGAACTTCTTGCACAAACCGGAAATCGCAGAGCTTGCAGGATGGTCAGGATGCGACCTGATGAGCATCGGGTTTGAGTCACTTAATCCCGAAACCCTGAAAAGCGTCCATAAAGGATCGAACAGACTCGATAATTATGAAACAGCGGTGAACAACCTGCACAGGAACGGAATTGCAATCCAGGGCTATTTCATGTTTGGCTTCGACAACGACAGTGAAGAAAGTTTCCAGTTAACCTATGATTTCATCATGGATAACCAGATTGAATTCCCGGTTTTTTCGCTGGTAACGCCATTTCCAGGCACCCCCTACTACGAAGAGATGAAGCCGCGACTGCGCCACTTCGACTGGGACAAATACGACACGTACCACTATATGTTCGAGCCTTACGGTATGAGCGGCGAGAAACTGCTCGAAAATTTCATCAAGCTGCAAAAAGAGGTCTACAAAGGCAAGGCAATCATGAAGCGCATGCAGGGCAAGCCGTTCAACTGGGTCTGGCTGGCCAATTACAAAATGAACCGTTTCACCAGCAAGCTCAGACCTGAGACCTATCTCTAAAAAGCGCAATCACAACAAACTAAAGTTGCAGCCACCTTCTCAAAATCATTAATATCATGACAGCAACAACACGTTTAGGTTTTATCGGCAAAATCAGAGCCCATCTTGAGCTTCTGGATCCGGTCACCTGGATCAGCGCTTTCCCCTGTCTGGCCGGCGGAGTCATGGCCTCGGGAGCCATGCAATCAAGCACACATGACTATCTGCTCCTGTTTGCTCTTTTTGTAATCTGGGGACCTCTCGGCATTGGCTTCAGCCAGTCGGTCAACGACTATTTCGATCTCGAACTCGACAGGGTCAACGAGCCTACCCGTCCTATCCCTTCAGGACGTCTGACGGAAAAGGAAGCAATATGGAACTGGAGTATTGCACTTATCACAGCTATTCTGGCCGGCGCATGGATCGGCATCTACATTGGGGGACAGCGCGGCCTGATTTTCAGCTCCTGCCTTTTCATAGCCCTCATTTTCGGCTACATCTACTCCGCCCCTCCTCTCAAACTGAAAAAAAACATTTTCTTTTCAGCTCCGGTTGTAGGGCTTTGTTACGGCTTCGTTACATACCTTTCTGCCAATGCACTGTTCAGTGAAATACGGCCTGAGGTCATCGGACTTGCAGGACTGAACTTTTTTATGGCCATTGCGCTTATCATCATGAATGATTTCAAATCGGAGGATGGCGATGCCAAAGGCGGAATGAAATCGCTTACGGTCATGATCGGTTCAAGGAACACTTTTCTGGTCGCTTTTCTTATCATCGACCTTGTATTCGCTGTCTTTGCTGCTCTTGCCTGGATATGGGGTTTCCAGATCCTGGTATATATCGTACTTGCATCACTCGCTGTGAACATTTTTATTCAGATTCCGATTTACCGTGACCCGAAAACAGGCGCCTCGTTCATGCAAAATGCCGTGAATGACGGGTTCGGGAACGCCATAGGTAAAAGCGAGGTTCACGCACATAATGCGTTCCTGCGCTTTCAGGTCGTAAACAATATCCTTTTCCTCATCAACCAGTTTACAGCAGCTACCATGATCGGGCTGAAGTACCTGTAAACCGGCAGCATATGATTTGTGCCCTGCACCAGGCTTGTCTGATTCCTTCCTAAACTGAGCGTCCCGACAAGTCGGGATGCTCAATAAGAGTAAGTTTATAAAAAAGTCTTTTATACTGTTCAAAAGGCATGATTGTTCGTCACCTGTCGGGTGCAAGAAAAAACCCATAAAGAACCGCATGTGTTGAAATCCCGACAAGTCGGGAAATGCCGACCCCGTGAAATCAGACCGGATATTTCACAGGGCCGGATCTGCTTCGTTACAGGGAACTTGCGTCCCGACACGTCGGGCTACAACAGCATCCCCTGTGCCTTGCATCTGTGGCATGCTCGACAATCGCTCAATTTAGGTCCTTATAAAATGCATAGCTTACCACCAAATGATCCTGACAACTGTAAGAACTCATGAATAATATTACTGCAGGCGCTCCCCGATTCGAAGAGGCGGTGTTTCCGATCCTGGACTCTTTTGCGGACGCTGTCGCTCTTATAAATACAGAAGGCGTCATCCTTGTTGCAAACTCCGTCTTTGCTGACATATACAGCAAGCATACGCATAATTGCACTGGGACCAATGTGCTTGATCTTATTGCTGTGGATTTGCAAATGCCGGAACTTGCTGAACAGCACAAGAACAAGATTCGGGAAATTCTTCAAACCGGCAAAAGAGAAGTTTTTGAAGTTGAAATAACAGGCAGGACCTGGAAGGTCACCATCAATCCGGTCCACTCATCAGAAAAAAAAATCACACGGCTACTCGTTATCACTGAAGACATCTCTGACAAGAAACGAGCTGAAAGTGAACTGGAAAAAGAGTGTGCATTGAAAACTGCTGTTCTTGACGAGATGCCCGGCTGTGCGGCTGTCCTGGATGCTGATGGACGTTTGATCTTGTGGAACAAGTACGCCCGCCAGCTCGTTCTTGGAAAAAAAGAAAATCAAAGCCAGAGCATTGATCACAAAAAAATCATTTCAGCCGATGACTTTTTCCCTGTAAAGCAAAAATTCCTGGACATCCTGAATTCCGGTGCCGACGATTGCAGTGAAGTTCAAATTCACCCTCCTGGCAACAATAAAGCACAATGGGTTGCCACACGTGGAAGGCGGATTATTATTGATGGACAACGATGCGTCGTGGCTGTCGGCATGGATATCAATGAACAAAAGCGATTGGAGGAAGAACTCACAGAAAGCAAAAAAAGACTTACTTTCGCACTGGAAGCAACAAATGCCGGTGTTTGGGAATGGGATATGAAAACCGATGAGGTTATCTGGTCAGACAGGATATGGACATTATACGGGTTGGAACCGAATAGTTTACCACCCTCCCATAAACTCTGCGAAAGCACTGTTCATCCTGACGACCGGGAGAAAACCTTCCAGACTATTATGGCTGCAGCAAGCAAGGAAATCGAGATCAATGTAGAATATCGCGTCTGTCACCAAGACGGTTCCATTCACTGGCTCATGTGTCGAGGCATGCCTTTGCACGAAACCGATGATGGAATGACCTGCTATATTGGAACAGTTATGGATATTAATGAGCGCAAAAAGACCGATATTGCACTCAAGGAAAATGAAACGAAATTCCGAAGCATCTTTGATCATGCTCCTCTTGCCATAAGCATCGAAGATATTCAGAGCCGACGGCTGATTGATATCAACACATCATGGCTGAAGCTCCTGGGGTATAACAGAGAAGAAGTCATGGGCAAGTCTGTATCAGATCTCGAACTCTATGCAGATAGCAACGAGTATGAAAGCATTTCACGTTCACTCAATGAGCATGACAAGGTAATCAACAAACCGATCCGGCTGCGAAAAAAGTCTGGCGAGCTTGTCAACGCACTTTATTTCTCAGAGTTTATTACACTGAAAGGCAAGCCGGTTCTTCTTGTGATGATGACAGATATTACGTTGCAAAAAACACAACAAAAGAACATCAACCAACTTGAAAAAGCGGTTGCAGACCGCACAAAAAAACTGCAGGAAGAGGTCAAACGTCTGCAGCGCTTTTTAAGCATGATTTCTCATGAATACCGTACTCCTCTGGCAATCATCCGCACCAATCTCGATCTCCTCGGGATAAAACACAAAATGGGAAACTTTTCAAATAAACAGGAACTGCTTAAGATAAACCGTGCTATCGACCGCCTTGTTGAAGTTCTGGAAGTATCCATTCAGGACAGCCGCATTTCTGAACCACAGAATGCCTCGACATCGATACCGTTCCAGATTGCTCCGGCTATTACCTCGCAGGTCGAGATATTCCGTAAAATCTGGGCGGAACACGTCATCAGTTATTCCGAAAACCTTGGCAGATATAAAGTTTTTGGCGAGCCGTCTCAAATTAAATTTGCAATTTTCAATCTTCTCGATAATGCCAGGAAATATTCTTCAACGAATTCGCCGATTGAAGTAAAATGCTGCACAGAAAATAACGATGCCGTTATCAAAATACGAAACCGCTGTAAAAGCATTACCCGTAATGAGGCCGAAGCATTTTTTGAAAAGTACCACCGCGGAAGCAACTCAGCCAACACTGCCGGTGCAGGTCTCGGGTTGTGGTTGGTGAGAAATATCATCAATCAGCATGGCGGAAAAGTCACGCTGAAAGGCATAACATCAGGTGTCGAGGCAACAATCCGCCTTCCTATCGTATCAAAAAACAGTTCAAGTGCAAAAACATAGTTAGACAATTTTGTGAATACTTATAGTCCGCTCAATGATATGAAAACACCCCCTTCTGTCCCTTTGCATAAAAGCAAACGTATTATCCTTGTTGAAGATGATCGTGACTTTCGTGAAAGCCTGGTAGAATCACTTTTGCTGGCCGGATTTAATGTTACCGGGGTAGCATCCGCATTGGAATTTTACCAAAACATTGCCATGCAGGATTATCTACTGGCAATTCTCGATCTGGGCCTGCCTGACCAGAGCGGCTTTGTGCTGGCCGAATACATTCGCAACAACACTGACATGCGCATCATTGTGCTTACAGCACAATCATCTCTGGATAGCAGGATTACCGCCTATCAGTCAGGAGCGGATAATTACCTGCTCAAACCGATCGATTTCTCCGAACTGGAGGCATCCATAGACAGTATTCTGGGGCGTCTGGATCAAAAACTGTCCAAAAAGCATGAAAAGAAAAAAGCAGAACCGACCGCAAAGCAGGAAAAAGCACGCTGGACTCTTATCCGGAGTGACATGACCCTCCGCACCCCGAAAAACGATACAATAAAGCTTTCCCTGAAAGAATTTGATTTGATTGAAATGCTGGCCTCGTCCCCCAAAACGGTTGTTTCCCGGCAGGATATTTTAAAAACACTCGATTACAAAGACAATAAATACGGCAATCGCTCACTTGACGCGCTGATTCATCGCCTCCGCCAAAAAGGCGGGGCAAACTACAGGCTCCCTGTTAAAACCGTTCATGGTTCAGGATACAGCTTTTCAGCCCCGACAACCATTGTTTGAAGATCGCTCCGTGCGCCTTCTTTTATACCTTTCTCATCTTGAAGTTGATACCGGTGAAACTTTCTAAACGTTTCAGTGAGTTTTTGATTTCTTACTGCATCACAGGAGAAAACCGCACAAGTTCTTCAAGCTGACGATCACTCATTTCAGCAATACCGTCATTGACAACAATAATCGTAACTCCGGTTTCTTCAGGAACATTGCTGAATCTGGACGATGACATGACAGTAAAAATAGTTTTAACAGGATATCTTTTTTAAAAACTCAATCGAGAAAGATATGCATCTTCCTTTTCTTTCATGACCGCCCTGGAATCATCATTGCCGTCGTCGTAGCCGGTCAAATGCAATGCGGAATGAATGGTCACACGAAACAGCTCGTTTTCGAAACCGGCTCCGAAGCGTCTGGCGTTTTTTCCGATGACATCCAGAGATATGTAAAACTCACCGTCAATATCGTTCCCTGAACTGTACCTGAACGTTATGGTATCGGTAGGATAATCGTGCCCGAGAAACTCCCTGTTGATCCGCCTTATCATCCTGTCTCCACAATAGACAGCGGTAACCGTTCCTACGGCACAACCCTCCGCCTCAATCACACTTTCTATGATCGCTTCAAGCTCTCTCTGCGGAATGTCCCTTCGCGTGGTATTGTAAAGTTCAAGCGACATGACTCTTTTTCTTTTCAAGTGCTGCTATCCGGGCATCGATCTGACTCAGATCCCGGACATGAGCTTTGTACTCGATGACAATATCTTCATCGATATACTGTTTATCGAGAATTTCGGCATGCTTGTAGAGATACCCGACAAGCTTGTAGTTTGCCATGTGGGTCCTGAGGGAACAACGCCGGTAATCACGGTCGAGATGCTTTGTGACAGCTTCCCTGAGAGCACCAAGATTGATCCCTCGTTTTGCCGAAACAAAAAGCGATTGCGGATATTTCCTTTGCATCGACCGCAACATACCCCTCTCCCCGACTGCATCGATCTTGTTGAAGACATTGATAATGTTGTCATGCTTGACCCCGATTTCATGAAGCGTTGCGGCCACTACCTTCATCTGCTCTTCATATCCCTCATGACTGGCGTCAATCACATGCAGAAGAAAATCTGCCTGACGCACTTCATCGAGCGTCGATCGGAAACTCTCGACAAGCCTGTGAGGGAGTTTCCGTATGAAACCGACCGTGTCGGAAAGCAGCACCACCTCTTGTGCGTTGAGTGCCATACGGCGTGTTTTTGTGTCCAGGGTTGCAAAAAGGCGGTCTTCTGCATACGCCTCCGCTTCGGGACAAAGCTGGTTCATCAGCGTCGACTTGCCTGCATTGGTATAGCCGACAAGAGCAAGCCTCGGAACAGCATCACGATCTTTTGTCTGCGTCTCATGCTGAAGGGCGATCTCCCTGAGCTTTCTTTTCAGAAATGCAATCCTTTTTCTGACAAGACGGCGGTCTGTTTCTATCTGTGTTTCACCCGGACCTTTTGTCCCGATCCCGCCTTTCTGCTTGGAAAGATGGGTCCACAAACGAGTCAGGCGAGGAAGAAGATACTCGAGCTGTGCCAGTTCCACCTGGGTTTTCGCCTGTGCCGACTGTGCCCTCAGCGCAAAAATCTGCAGAATCAGCTCTGTCCGGTCAATCACCTTGCATTCGATCGATCTTTCGAGGTTTCTTGCCTGAACAGGCGAGAGTTCATCATCGAAAATGACGAGATCGATCAGTCCCCCCTTGACAATCTGCTCGATTTCCCTGACCTTGCCGCTCCCGAGAAACCATGCGGGATCCTTATGGTCCCGTTCCTGAACCACACGTGAAACGACCTCTGCACCGGCGGTATCGGCAAGGAACTCGAGTTCATTCAGATATTCATCGACATGGGGACGTGAACGATCCTGCCGGGAAGATATTCCAACCAGCAATGCCCGTTCTTTTGCGTTGTCTTCGAAAGGCTGTCTATCCAAAGTAAAGTTGAGCGTGAAAGGAGTTAAACCGTACATGAAGAGAGCGCTGGAGCCCCTCTTCCTGATTATTGCTATATTATAGGCATTATTTTATCTTGCCAACACTTTTTATAACGAATTCAGGCTGTTAATAGTTACCTGAACTGAGCGTTTCAAAAAATGCTCCAGAATTGTAAGTTTATTAATGACAGTCAGTTATGTTGAGTTTGTATAGTAATTATCTCTCACCTGCCAGGTGTACGTCATAACTTATGTAGAGCCACATTTTTTGAAATCCCGACAAGTCGGGAAATGCCGATCATACCGGATCTGCTTCGTTACAGGGAACTTGCGGTAGATCACTACAGCGGCGTTCCCTGTGCCTTGCATCTCCGGCATGCTCGACAATCGC
>JANQHB010000071.1 GCA_028277225.1 Chlorobium sp. | reverse complement strand
ACCTAAACTGAGCGTTTCAACAAATGCTCCATAATAGTAAGTTTTTTAAAAACAATCAGTTCTACTGTATTTGTAGAGAGGTTATCTCTCACCTGTCAGGTAAGCATGAAAACTGATAAAGAGCCGCATTTATTGAAACCCTTCCGGGATTGCCGACCCCGTGAAATCGGACCGGATATTTCACAGGGGCACATCTGCTTCGTTACAGGGAACTTGCGGTAGAGCACTACAGCGGCATTCCCTGTGCCTTGCATCTGTGGCATGCTCGACAATCACTCAATTCAGGAAAGATATAGTGTTTGCGCCATGATAGAGCTGCAGGAGGTTTCACTGAGTTATGGGGAAAGAAAAATTCTCGATAAGGTTTCCCTTTCCATCAAGGATAACAAGATCAAGGCGATTCTTGGCCCAAGCGGCGTCGGCAAGAGCACCATCCTGAAACTTATTCTCGGGCTGATCAAACCAAATTCAGGCAAGATATTTATAGATGGCGTCGATATCACGCCACTGAAAGAATCGAAACTCTACCCGATCCGCCGCAAGATGGGGATCGTCTTCCAGGGCAACGCCTTGTTCGACTCGATGACCATAAGCGAAAACCTGGGCTTTTTCCTCCGGGAAAATCTCAGACTGACAGAACAGGAAACCGAAAAGAGAGTACAGGACCAAATTGTTTTTGCAGGACTCGAAGGCTACGAGGACGCACTGCCTGAAAATCTCAGCGGCGGCATGAAAAAAAGGGTGGCAATCGGAAGAGCGTTGATTTTCAACCCGGCCATGATCCTGTTCGATGAACCCACTGCAGGACTCGATCCTCTCAGTTCGAAAAAAATTCTCGGACTCATCAGTTCATTGCGCCACAAAAACAACCTCGGCGCCGTCATTGTCACCCATATTATCGACGATGTCTTCCAGGTGGCAGACACGGTCGCTGTTCTCTACCAGGGAAAGATTATCTTTGACGACCGGACAACAAAGCTGCACGACTCGACCCATCCTTTCATCGAGTCAATTTTATCCGACAAGATCCTCGAACAATAACATCACCAAGAAACGTCAGTAATGAGAAATCCTAACACACTCAAATGGAACGACCTGAAAACCGGCATATTCTTTGTAATCGGGCTCGGTTTTGCTGCATACATCGGTCTGGTTGTCGGAAAAAATTCGAGCCTGTTCAGAGAGGTCACCAGCATCAAAATGGTCGCCACGAATATCGGAAGCCTGCAGAAAAACAACTTCGTATCGGTTTCAGGCAAAAAAATCGGCATCGTCTCAAACATCGATTTCCTCAACCGGAACGATTCGCTGCTCGTTGTTGTCGAGATGCGGCTGGAGGAGGATTTCGCCTCTATTGTCACGAAAGATTCCAGAGCACGCATTCTGGCCCTGGGTATCCTTGGTGACAAGTATGTCGACATTACGACCGGCAGAGGCAAACCGGTTGAAGAAGGCGATATCATCGCACTCGACGAAAGTAAAACCGGACTCGACAACCTGACTGTCACCGTTGGAGAAGCAATAGGAAAAATCAATACCCTGCTTGACAATATCAACAACGGCAAGGGACCGCTGGCCAAACTTCTCGCATCGGAAAAGATGGCCGCAGATCTGGAAAAAACCATCGGCAACCTTGAAAATGCCTCGGCGGAACTCACGCTGTTCACCCGGGAAATGCAGGATGGCGAGGGTCTGCTGCCAAGGCTCATCAATGACAAGTCGTTTGCCAACGAAACGGAACAGACCATAACAAGCATCAAACAGGTTGCGGTACGAACCGATTCACTTCTCCAGAAACTCAACAGTGAAGAAGGAACCATCGGCCAGCTCCACTCCAATCCGGCGCTTTACTCGAATCTGAATGACAGCATGGCCGATCTCGATTCGCTGCTCATCGACCTGAAAGAAAACCCGAAACGCTACGTTCGCTTTTCGCTTTTCTGAAGCTCGAAACAACCACAATCACCGAACGATGACACCACTCACCCCCCTGCTCACCGTTCTTGCGGTCGTCTTTCTCCTTGGCCCTCTTCATCCTGCGGCAAAAGCTGCCGAAAGGTTCAAAGCGGTCGATGCCCTTGTAGAACGATCTGTTGCCAACGGAGTTTTTCCGGGAGCATCCATAGCGATCCTGTACAAGAACAAGCTTGTCTACCACAAGCCGTTCGGCAGACTCACGTACTATCCGGGATCGCCGCGCATTAACCTCGAAACCATCTACGATACCGCATCGCTGACCAAACCGATCGTCACGACATCGATCATCATGCAGCTGACAGAAAGGGATTCCCTCGACCTCGATGACCGCGTATCCCTCTACATTCCGGAATTCGGACGGAACGGCAAAAAAAACATCACGATCGAGAACCTGATGCTGCACAATTCAGGACTGATCCCTCACCGGTTTTTCATAGAGAACTGCAGGACGCCATGGGAGGTCTTTCAGGCAATAGATAACGAAGCACTCTCCTACCCGACCGGTACACAGACACGCTACAGCGACCTCGGATTCATCACCCTGGCCAGAATTATCGAACGAATAACCGGCAGAACCCTCGAAGATAATTTCCAGGCACGATTTTCCGAACCTCTGGGTATGCACAACACCATGTTCAATCCTCCGGACTCGCTTCTCCCAGACATCGCACCGACAGAAGAGGACAGTCGCTGGACTCTCTCCCGCAAAAGGCCCCTCGTTCATGACCACAACGCAGCACTGCTTGGCGGGACTGCAGGCCATGCCGGGCTTTTTTCAACAACCGGCGACCTCATTCGATTTATACAGATGATCATGCATGAAGGAAAGCAAAGCGGCACAAGGTACTTCAAATCTTCAACAATACGACATTTTACCCGAAGGAAAGGCGACGGCAAGCGAGCCCTGGGATGGGACCTCCGAACCATCGACGGCCCGTCATCAGCCGGTCAGTATTTTTCCGACGACTCGTTCGGTCATCTCGGCTATACGGGAACCAGCATCTGGATAGACCCAAAAAGGGATCTCGCCGTCATAACCCTCACCAACCGCGTCCACCCGACATCGGAAAACATAAAAATCCGGAAATTCCGCCCCAAACTCCACGACACGGTCATTGAATGCCTGGGGTTGGAGTGAATCGTGAATGGATTATTTAGGTAATGGGTATTAGGTAGTAGGGAATGGGTGGAGCGCACTTTGTGCGCAGGAGTAAAGAGCCGGTTGTATGGGAGTGCTGAGCAATGAGTAGGGACAGCCCCCTGTGGCTGCCCGCATTCAAACAACTCAACAGTTCAACAAATCAACGATTCAACTGCTATCTTTCCCATTACCGATTACCCATTCCCTTGTGCCTTTTGCCTTTTGAATTTTGACTTTCCTATCTTCCCCCATTCACGATTTACGATTCACGCAAATATTCCGTCCATGGGTACTATGGGGAGAGGCGTCGGCTTCAGGTTTTCCTTGCGGGATATTGCATTGACTGCAAGCCTGCCGGTGAAGACGGCGGCTTCCATGAGAAAGACCGGGGCATCGACCCTTACCCAGTCTCCGGCAAGATAGAGGTTGTCAAGAGGTGTTTCAGAAAGAGGGCGTCCGGCGTGGTCACCGGGTGCCCACCGGGTGAAGTTTTGCTGGCGCATATAGACATCGTGAAGTATGCGGGCATCGGCCGATTCGGGAAACATGGCATGCAGTTCCCCGAGCATTGTCTTTCTGATGTGTTCGTCCGGGCCGACATCCTCCGGTGCGATCGCGTAGGCGTGCAGTTCTACAACACTTCCTCCTTCCTGTTTCGCCCACGTAATAAAAGGCTCTTGGAAACGGGAAAACAACGACACCGAATCGGTATAGGCAAACCCGGCAACGGTATAGAAAGGATAGCCGGCAGAAGTGAGCGGTTTGTCGAGCCAGAGCCTCCAGACCACGTAAGGATCAGCCGTGCCTAGGGCGGCAATACTCCGCTCGAACTCCGGATGACCTGTTTCAGAGCGCTCTATGATAGTCCGGGTACCGGTGATATCGGCGGCAAGAACACAGTAGTCGCACTCCAGGACATCTGAAGTTCCGTTTCCGGTGCTGGATACAAGCAGGTCATCCCCCGATTCCGTTACGCTCAGCCGTTCCAGCGGCCTCTCCGGGGGGCCGTCTATCGCATTACCGTCCTGGTCGAAAACACCTGCATGGCAGGGACAGAAAAAACCGCCGTTTTTTTCGTCCACGACAACCGGACACCCCATATGGGTACAGGCAGCATCAAAGGCCTTATACACACCGTTTCGAACCGAAAGCAGCACCTTTCGGCCATCCTCTGCATCGAGAATGCTCCACTCACCCTCCCTTGCTGCAGAACGATCTGTTTTCAGAATAACCCGAGCCTCTGTTCCGGACCCGATATCGACACCAGTCACCCTGGAATCCTCGATTACGAGCTTCCTGACCTTCTTGCCGGAAAGGATCCTGACACCGAGGCCCCTCAAAAGACGCTCCATAGGGCGAACAAGAGCGTCCATGCAGTTCCGGGTTGTTATCCGGTAACCCAAAGCTTCCGGACTGCCCATAAAGTAAAAATGGAAATAGCGTATTGCCTCTGCTGCCGAGAGCACTTCCATCCGGTTCATGGTCGCGTCGGAAAAAGGATGCAGAACCGTCCTCAAAAACGGTTCATAGATATCCTGCTCCCGGCAGAAAGTCATGAAGTCCATCCCGTCGTAACGCTCGAATGTCCGCTCGTACTCATAGCGGAACATGTCCAGAACAGGCAGCATCTGCCGGAAATCCTTGAGAATCGGCAGCATGTCGAGCGAGTCCGACTGCTGCAGGACCGAAAAAAGGTTGAACGGAAACAGTTTCGGCGTGTTGCCGAACACTTCGAGAGGCTGGTCCCTGAAGAGCACCGGATAACCCGGAGCCGGCATGAAGACGTCACCGACGTTCGATTCGGCAAACAACTCGTTGAGGTTGTAGTACTGGTTGAAATACCCGTGGAAGCCGTGCTCGACAGGAAAGATCCGGCCCAGGGCCTCGACATCCCACCCGGTCAGCTTGCCCCCCAGGTCGGCTGAAGCCTCGATGAGCGTCACATCGAAATTCCGCGCTGCAAGCTCCTTTGCTGCAGTGATCCCGGCAAGCCCTCCGCCGATCACAACCGCTTTTTTCTGTCGTTCCAGCATATCGGCAACCCGGCCAACCTCTCTTACCCTCCCTTCGTCATAGAGCTCTTTTCGCGGCTGATAATATCCGAGCAGACCGGCCGTCCCGACTGCAGCTACACCGGCGGCAGCACCGGTACGTGACAGCAGCTTTTTCAGAAAATCCCGGCGTTGCATAGTCGAACAGGAAAAAAGTTATCCAAAAGAGGGCCATATAGTTTACGAATAAATACCTTTACCCTAAACAAAGCCTTCAGGATTCTCTGCAAGGTGCTTCACAATTGTACCCTGAAGATCATTTTCGGGTGGATAAAGACGAACTGGCAACAACAATTCTGCACAAGGCCCGGGAAATCGGCTTCAGTGCCGCAGGATTCGCCTCCGTATCAAGATGCCGGGAAGAAACAAAAAGGCTCCGGGAAATGATCCGGGAAAATCGCCACGGCGAGATGGCTTACATGCAGGAGCATCTTGACGAAAGAACCGATCCCGAAAACCTTTTGCCCGGAGCGAAAACCGTACTCTCTGCCGCCATTGCCTACAGCTTCCCTCTCGAAAGAAACGAGGGAGCGGCAAAGATATCCCGGTATGCGCTGGTCCCGGACTATCACAGGGAACTCCGTGTAAGGCTCGGCGTGCTCCTAGACTTTATCAGAGCGGTCTGTCCCGGTCCGGTCAGCGGAAAAGTGTGCGTCGACAGCCTTCCGGTTTTCGAGAAAAGCTGGGCAGAAAAAGCTGGGCTGGGAAAGAAAGGCAAAAACACCATGCTGATCGTACCTGGAACAGGATCATTTGTGTTTCTCGGTGAGATCATCCTTGACATCGAACTTCCCGATCCCGTGAACATCCTTGAAGATCCCTGCAAAACGTGCGATCAATGTCTTCAACGCTGCCCGACAGGCGCGCTCCTTGAACCGGGGAAACTCGACGCGAGAAAATGCATCTCCTACCTGACTGTAGAACTCAAACGGGATTTTACCCCCGAAGAAGCCGCCATGACGGGAGAGTGGCTCTTCGGATGCGACATCTGCCAGGAAGTCTGCCCCCACAACGCCCTTCAGCATACCGCCCGGACAACAAACGGTCTTCTGCCGCGAAAAGACCTTGCAGGCATAACACCCGAAGAGATCCTTGCCCTGACCCGTTCACGCTTCAGAACCCTCTTTGCCGGAACCCCGATCTGGCGCACCGGCCTCAAACGCCTGAAAAGAAACGCAAAAGCTGTTATTGAAAACCTGGAAAGGAATAGCGCACGTTGTGCGCAGGAGTAGCTCACTTCGTTTCGCCGGAGTATGAATTAAGTGTTGAGCAACGAGTGCTGAGTGAAGATTGTGGGATGTAGGAAGAAAGAAGATGATAGTGAATAGTGATTAGTGAATGGTGAGTGAGGGATTGTATTAGGCAAGAGGGAAAAATAGAATAAGTCAAAAGGAAAAATGCAAAGGGTGCTTTGAAAACCGTCGTGAGCCTTCAGAGAGCAAGGCGGACGGAGCACAGGAACCGGAGTGTACATGAAGTACATGAGGATCCCGAGCACCGCCCAACGCAGCTATCTGAAGGCGCAACAGGTTTTCAGCGCACCCTCAGTGCTTGAAGTGCCTCATCGAGGTGAATACCATCGCCAGGTTGTTCTCGTCGGCAGCGGCTATGACCTCTTCGTCGCGGATGGAACCTCCGGGCTGGATGACTGCGCTCGCTCCGGCTTCGGCTGCGGCAAGCAGGCCGTCGGCAAACGGGAAAAACGCATCTGAAGCAACTGCCGATCCGTTGAGATCGAGCCCTGCTTCTGCCGCTTTCGATCGCGCGATCCTGGCCGAATCGACCCGGGACATCTGACCGGCACCGACACCAACGGTCTGGCGGTTCTTGACGTAGACAATGGTGTTGGACTTGACATGCTTGCAGATTTTCCAGGCAAACATCAGATCGTCGAGTTCTGCATCGCTTGGCTGACGCTTCGTGACAACTTTCAACTCCTCCCTTGTCACAAGCTTGCTGTCCCGGCCCTGAACGAGCATGCCGAACTGGGTGGACTTGTACTCCATAACCTCTTTCGGCAGCGGCTGCTTCTGCACAAGAAGCCTCCTGTTCTTCTTTTTCATCAGAAGATCCAGCACGCCGTCCTCGAAGGAGGGCGCGATGAGAATCTCTGTAAATATCTCGTCTACCGCCTGTGCCGTCTCCATGTCAAGCGGCCTGTTGAACGCAATAATACCGCCGAAGGGTGACTGGGTATCGGTAGAGAACGCTTTCCTGTAGGCTTCGACGAGTGTATCTGCCTGTGCAACCCCGCAGGGATTGGTATGCTTGATGATAACAACTGCCGGCTCCTCACCGCTGAACTCTTCAATCAGGCCGGTTGCCGCTGCGGTATCGAGCATATTGTTGTAGGAGAGATCCTTGCCATGCAGTTTATCGAAATAGTCTTTAAAGGAACGTGAACCGTTCGCGTCATCCATTCGATAGAATCCGGCGCTCTGATGCGGGTTCTCGCCATAGCGCATGTCAAGTTCGCGTTCGAGTTTGAGAGAAATTGTCCCCTCAGCCGGCTCACCACTTCCGGCCCCTGCTCCGACGAGGTAGTCGGTGATCGCGCGGTCATACCTTGATGTCAGCGCAAACACTTTTCCTGCAAGTCTGAGGCGTGTCGACCGGGTTGTCGCCCCACCGTTTGAGCGCATTTCGTCAAGAACCACGGCATAGTCCGTGCTGTCGGTCACGACAGTCACCGACTCGTTGTTCTTGGCGGCGCTGCGGAGCATCGACGGGCCGCCGATATCGATATTCTCGATCGCGTCCTCAAAGGTCACATCCGGTTTGGCCACCGTCTCTTCAAACGGGTAGAGATTGACAACGACCATATCGATGAATCCGATACCGTTTTCCTCGGCTTGCGCCTCGTGGTCGGCATTGCCGCGTACTGCGAGCAGACCCCCATGGATTTTGGGGTGCAGCGTCTTTACCCGGCCGTCCATGATTTCCGGAAACCCGGTGATGGTAGAAATTGACGCGGCTTCGATACCGGCCTCCTGAAGTTTCTTCAGGGTTCCTCCGGTCGAAAAAATTGCCACACCCATGGCTGAAAGTTCACTGCAGAACTCCACAATGCCGGTTTTATCGGACACTGACACTAACGCACGCTTGATAACAGGATCAGACATTTGTAGATTGCTTTGGAATGGTAAAATCTCTGTGAGTCGTAAAAGTAATTAATAATTCACGAAATGGCCAACCATAAAACCCGTCTGGCGGTCTTCTGCTCCGGAACAGGAACGAACTTTCAGTCACTCTACAACGCTATCGATGAACGTGCGCTTCCTGCAGAATTTGTCCTCTGTCTTTCAAACCGTTCTGAAAGCGGTGCAATTATCTTTGCCCGACAGCACGGCATACCGACGATCCACCTTTCTGAAAAACAGTACGATACGCATGAGGAGTTTTCCGGGGCAATGCTCAAGACGCTGGAAGATCACAGTGTCGACTACATCCTGCTTGCGGGCTATCTGAGAAAAATACCCGAATCTGTTGTCGATGCCTATACATTCCGTATCCTCAACATTCATCCGGCTCTCCTGCCGAATTTCGGCGGGGAGGGAATGTATGGCATCAACGTTCACAAGGCGGTACTCGAGGCCGGCTGCAGGGAATCGGGAGCGACGGTGCACTATGTCGATCCCGAATACGACAAAGGCCCCATCCTCCTACAGAAAAAAGTCGAAGTCATGCCGGACGACACGCCCGAATCCCTCGCCGAAAGAGTCCTTGCATGCGAACACGAGCTCTACCCCGACGCACTTGAAAAGCTCCTTCTCGGAAGCGAATCATGACCGGCAGCCTTCTTGTCAGCGAAATCTTCCTCTCGATCCAGGGAGAATCAACGTTTGCAGGTTGGCCATGTACGTTTGTCCGCCTTGCCGGCTGCGACAGCACCTGCAACTGGTGCGATACCCGTTATGCGGCAGATGAAGAAGGCCGTACAATGACGATCACCGAAACAGCTGCCTGTGTCGAGGCCATGAAAACACCGCTTGTCGAAATAACGGGAGGTGAACCGCTGCAGCAGGAGAGCGTCTATACGCTCATGGGCCGGCTTTGTGACACGGGTTATACCGTCCTGGTCGAAACCGGCGGATTTCTCCCGGTACAAAAGGTCGACCCGAGAGTGCACATCATCATCGATATCAAGACACCCTCATCGGGAGTCAGTGAAAAAAACTGTATCGAAAACATCGAAAGGACCGTCGCAAACAGCGACCGGCCCCGGGAAAACGTCGAGTTCAAAATGGTCATCGCTTCCCGACGGGATTATGAATGGGCAAGGGAGATGCTCGACAGATGGGACCTGACCTCCTGCTGCACGGTATTGATGGGAACGGTATTCGACGCACTTCCTCCATCCGACCTTGCCGCATGGATCCTCGAAGACCACCTCCACGTCAAACTCCAGCTCCAGCAGCACAAATACATCTGGCCCCCGGACATGAGGGGAGTATAGGGTCGTGAATCGTGAATGGTGACGCGGAGCGTCACCATTCACAATTTACGAATCACGTTCTTCCTCCACATTCACCGTCTCCCTGACAATAAAATGTGACGTTGTCGATGTATCTCTGGTCAGCATTTCTCCGAGGAGCCCCAGAGAGAAAAACTGAACGGCAATGATGATCAGGAGGATACCCAGAAACAGGATCGGCCTGTTGACGACAGCTTCGTTGAAAAAGATCTTTCCGATAGTCACGTAGAGACTGATCCCGAACCCGGCGACAAAACTCAACAGGCTCAGCATACCGAAAAAGTGCATCGGCTGACGCAGGTACCGGGTGATGAAAAGGACCGTAAAGAAATCAAAAAGACCGGGGAAAAATCTCGATGCTCCGAACTTGGTTCTTCCATGCTTGCGTGAGTTGTGCTTCACGGGAATTTCCGTCACCCGGAATCCCTTCCATTGCGCAAGCACGGGAATATAACGGTGCATCTCTCCATGAAGTTCGAGGGACTTGACAACGTTTCTCCTATAGGCTTTCAGACCGCAGTTGAAATCATGAAGATCGATGCCGGTAAAAACCCTGGTGGTCATGTTGAAAATCCTGGAAGGAAAGGTTTTCGACCACGGATCCTGTCGATGCTGTTTCCAGCCGCTGACAAGGTCGTAGCCTTCCTGCAGTTTCTCTATAAGTTCTTTAACAGCACAAGGATCGTCCTGCAGATCGGCATCGAGCGTTACGACATAATCACCTGAGGCATAGTTGAAACCTGCTGCAAGCGCTGCCGTTTTACCGAAGTTCTTCTGGAATGAAACAAGCTTGACTTCAGGTCTGAGCTCAATATGTTCGCGGACAATATCTGCCGAAGTATCAGTGGAACCGTCATCGATCATAAGCAACTCGAAAGAAAACGGAGACTCGAACAAAGCGCGGAAATCCCTCTCCGACAAAGCCTCATAGAGCTGATCGAGCAGCAGAGGAAGGGATTCCTCTTCATTGAAGAACGGCACGATAACAGAAAGTACAGGAGTTTGCTGCATGGTATATTTTTCTTAGATATGATGCTGCTGAAAAAAAATGTACACAATCGAAGGGAAAAGAGAAGGAAGTGATAGTGATTCGTGAATAGTAAATCGTGAATGGAAGGAAGAATGTGGGATGTGGAGTTTTTCAAACAACTTCGCTGGTTATTGATTGCCGATAATATTATAAGTCCTATAGGTCTCATGGGACCTATAAGACCT